>NC_014829.1:1337620-2006430 GCF_000177235.2 Evansella cellulosilytica DSM 2522
TTCGGCGCGAAAGGTGGTTCAACTGCTTTTGTACTTAACCAAGCGCTTTATGTGGAAGATCATAAAGGGAAAAAAGTGGAGCTGATTATTTTTACAGAAGGTTTTTCCTTTATTGAGCAAATAAAAATTAGCCGAAATATGAATGCTTTTTTAATTCAAGTACTTGATGAGAATTTGGGCTAAAAAGGCTAATAGGGACGGTTCCGGCTTGCCGGAACCGTATCTTTCTTTATAAAGATAAGAAATATAAAACAAAGCAGTGGAACTTTTCTGCAGGCGTACTAAGGGCAAATGAGAACCGTCCCTCTTAGTAGTCCCTCTTAGTAATGATTAACTCCGTTTTGGGTATTCTAAAAATGGAGGGTATGTATATGATTGTCTATTTTGGAGCTATGAGAGAATTTGAACACGATAATAAAGAGTCATTGGTTCAAAATGAAATAAATAACATTGGTACGATTGGAGTTTGGTTTACATCTGATATCAATTCAGCTAAAGCCTATGCAATAGGGACTGAGAAAGTTTTTGAACAGTCGGATACGGAATTTTGGGAGGATGGAGAGCCAAAGGTCATAGAAGTCGAAAGGCAAGTTATGGGCTTTATTTATAAAGCTTATATTCATGAACCTCAACTTAAAATATATGAGTCTAATACCTTTGATAATTATGAGTTATTTATGAATGATCGTGACGTGTTTTGTGATTATTTTAGTAAAAAGAAAAGAAAACTTACTTGGAAAGATCATGCTATTTTGTTAAATAAGGAAGAAGCGAACATGAAGTTTCGTAACCATCTTATTAGACAAGGATACGAAGGTTTTTTAATTCCAAATTGTAAACAACAGCATGGTGAAACTGAATTAGGCTGCCTTTTTTCTGTTGATGCATTTCATATTTCAGAAATTATCCCAGTTGATGCAATATAGGCTAATGGGGACGGTTCCGGCTTGCCGGAACCGTTTTTCATATTCAGTTGGCTAAACGTAGCTAAGCGGGACGGTTCTTGTTTGCCAGGAATATTATATTGGACGATATTTATTATCTTTCTAGTTCTTTGAAGGAAAGACTGGCAAACGATAGAGAGTTCTTGCAAATGAGAACCGCCATTCTTGGTAATGTTGATAATTTGGCAAATAAGAACCGTCCGAGACCGCTGAAAAAGTGTAAAAATTAATATATTGTTGCATGATTATTCAGAGTACCTAATTAGAGAAAGAGTTGATGAGACCGGAGCAAACGAGGTAACTGTCTCTTCCTCTACGAGCATATGCTTTGAAGCGTATCCGTCGAGACAACTCGAAGCATTAGCGACGAAGAAACGCTCGTTCCTGCGGGAGTAAAGGCAGAGGTAAGACCCAGCAGATGCGCAGCATAGAGGAGGCTTACCAGCCGCCCGCGGAAAGCGAGTTTACATAGGTCTCTTCAACCCCTATATTCTAATAACCTTATATTTATTAGGAAGCTCTCTAATTGCAAGAACTTTTTCACTGGTTCCGAATCGTCCCTGTTAGCTTTCGTCTAGATTTTTCCTATAAAAGTCAGGTTTTCAACGCTGATGGAATCTTTTTCACCGTCCAAAATTTTTCTTATATCATCTAGGGTTTCTCGTAGGTGAACAGTTTCTCCTTTTTTACCTGTAAACTCCTCTGCAACATAAAATGGCTGTGTTAAATAGGCTTCTAGCCTTTCACCTCTGTGATACGTGTCAACTTCTGAAGCAGGTAGCTTCTCTATACCACTAACGGAGACTAAGGAACGGAGTTCTCGATACCTTCTTAGTAGCTTTTGTGCACGCTGCTGGACAACTAAATGATTTTGTTCTAAATATCCGCCTTCTAGGATGGAAGATGTAGAGTAAATAGGATTAACTGCAGGATACTTCCGCCTAGCCGCTAAGTCTGCATCAAACTGCCACAGGGTTTCCAATGGGCCAAAAGGCAGATCTTCATCCACCGCTTCCCCCTTAATATCTATTAAAAATGTTGTTATAGTAACACCGACATTACTTAAACGCTCTTGAAGTTGGTGAATATCCCCTGATATGACGTTAGAACGATCTGCTGCAAAAGCAATGTCCTTTTCTTTACCTAAAGCCACTAGTTTTTCATATGCTTCATCTACAGAATGGACCTGTACATCAACTTCTACGGTAATATCATTAATCTCTGGGTTCTCTCCAGATGGAACTAATAATACAGTAGTAAACCCTCTCTTTTTTAAACGATGAAACATTTCTGCTAAAACAACTAACTGTCCCATACCAAATCTGGCTACTAAACCGATTGTCCCTCCCTTTGTTAAAGGAGCAAAGGCATCAAGTGTTTTGATTCCAGTTTCAATCATCTCCATCTTCTCCCCTCTAATAATTAAATCATCCAAACTACATTCTGCTAAAGTTGCGAGAGCCACTAATGTTTTTACTTCTGCTCGACCAATTGGGATCTTTCCAGTACATAAATTTGAGACAGTTGCAGGTCGCAAACCAACAGATCGGGCTGCTGCCGTTAAATTTGAAACTTTACGCCTTAATAAAGGAACATTTAACTGGATATTTTCCAAATTTTCCATTTATTCACCTCCTTTTACTTTATATAGTAAATGCATTTACGTTTAAAAGCAATAGTTAATTACTCTTCATAGTAATTTTTTTATTTTATAAAGTAATTATGAGTGTTGGTGGTGATAATTGGGACGGTTCGAGACCGCTGAAAAAGTGTAAAAATTAATATATTATTGCATTATTATTCAAAGTACCTAATTTATAGATTTATAGAAAGAGTTGATGAGACCGAAGCAAGCGAGACTCCTGCGGGAGCAAAGGCAGAGGTAAGACCCCGCAGATGCGCAGCATAGAGGAGGCTTACCAGCCGCCCGCGGAAAGCGAGTTTGCATAGGTCTCTTCAACTCCTCTATACTAATAACCTTATATTTATTAGGGAGCTCACTAAATGCAAGTACTTTTTCACTGGTTCCGGACGGTTCCGGTTTGCCGGAACCGATTTTTTTATTCTTCATTATTTGAAGTGTGGACGGTATTTGTTTACCTCGCTAGTTCCTTGAATGATAAGACTTGCAAACAATTGTGAGTTGGCGAATAAGAACGTTCTTCCTGTTGGAACTTTTGATAATTTGGCGAATGAGAACCGTCCCTATTAGCGGTCCTATTAGCATTGATGTTGCAAAAAGTATGCTATTTGTTGAAAATCAAGTATATTTGTTTTAACTGGTATTATGCGGATGTGTGGAATGTACTATGCTGTGTTTTATTATGTTTCAATTTTTGCTTTATCAAAGTAGTTGGAGGGATGGGAGTGCAGCTAGAAGGCAAAGTGATAGATACGATGCGTCAACGTCAATCTGTAAGAACGTATCATGATGTAGCTCTAACAGAAGAGCATATAAAGAATATCGAGAATTATATAGAAGAAATACCTCGAATAAGCCCTTTCGGTAAGATTGGAAATATAGAGTTTATAGAGGTAACGAGCAACAGGTCGGAAAAGGGGGTAAAGCTTGGGACATACGGCTTTATTAAAAGCCAAAAAGGATATTTAGTTGGAATTTCAGAAAAGGATACTTATTCTTTAGTGAAGTTTGCCTATAATTTTCAAATGCTCGTGCTATATTTAACGGAATTAGGTTTGGGAACTTGCTGGATGGGGGGCACTTTCAGTCGAAAATCTTTTGAAAAGGAATTAATAGTAAGTGAGGGCGAATTTATCCCTTGTGTTACCCCAGTAGGATATCCTAGGGAGAAAAGAAGATTATTTGATAAAGCGATTCGTGCGGTTGCTAAATCAGACAATAGAAAGGCTTGGGAGAATCTTTTTTTTGATGAGAGTTTCCACTCATCTTTATCGAAAGACAACGCGGGTCAACTAGAGTTACCTCTTGAAATGGTTAGAATAGGACCATCAGCATCAAATAAACAGCCGTGGCGTCTGGTCGTTTCAAAAGATCGAAGGCAAGTCCACTTCTATATCGAACATACACCGAACTATAGTAGCAGTTTAGGCTATGACATGCAGTTATTAGATATTGGAATAGCAATGTGTCAATTTGATTTGGCCTGTAAAGAGTTACAACTAGCAGGGGAATGGGTAGTGGAGAATCCCGGCATGAACGTGAACAATGAACAAATTGAATATCTCTACACCTGGAAGAGTAGGTGACTGGCTAATGGGGACATTCCGGCTTGCCGGAACCTTTTAAAAGAAAAAACGTAAAAACAGCTTCACAAAGCTGTTTTTACGTTTTTCTTATTATTCTAGATTTGAAGTACAGGACTTATTCGTTTACCTTCCAGTTCCTTGAAAGACAAGATTAGGAAACTACCGCGAGCTGGCGAAGGAGAACCGTCCCCGTTAGCCGTTAGGTTGGTAGATGCAGTATGGTTCGCTTTCTAGGTAATCTCCAGTTACGGCATATGCTCTTGAACGAGAGCCACCACAGACGTAACGATACTCACATACTCCGCATTTTCCTTTGTATAAATCTGGGTTCCGAAGTTCTTTTAGTACGGGGGATTCACGATAGATTTCCTTTAACGGTTTTTCTCTTACATTCCCAACTTTGATGGGCAATAACCCACTCGGCATCACATCACCAATATGAGAAATAAAGATGAATCCATTGCCATCGTTCACGCTTTTTGGTGCTCTCTTTAAACCATCGATAACAGATGCATGATCGGATGTAATCGTATCCTCATACCGAATGACATCTTTTTCAAGCTTCTGTTCCCTTACTTTTTGTTGTAGGACGACTCTACGATAATGCTGTGCTGCCGTCGTTTTAATATCATATGGCATCACTTTATTTAGTTCGTATAACCATTTAAAAACTTTTTCATGCTCTGTTGCACTAATACATGCATTCTGCTGTCCTCTTCCAGTAGGCACTAAGAAAAATACATACCACATAATTGCCTTTAAGTCCTTCACGAGTTCTGCCATTTGTTCGAGGTGATGATAGTTGAATTTTGAAATAACAGTATTAATTTGTAATGGCATACCTAATTCGTTTAAGTAATTTATTTTCTTTAAAGTTAAGTCGAAGGAACCACCTGTACCTCTAAATTGATCATGTATTTCTGGAGTTGGTCCATCGAGACTGAACGCCCACCGTGATAATCCAACATTTTTTGCCATCTTCATTTTTTCGATTGTGACATTTTCGGTTGCACTCGGGGTCATCGACACGCGCATCCCTTTTTTTACTGCGTAATCTGCTAGTTCAAATAGATCTTCTCTCATCATACAGTCCCCACCAGAAAAAACGATCATAGGGTTATCCATATCATAAATTTGATCAATGAGCTGAATGCCCTCTTGATGATTCAGTTCCAAAGGGTGTGGTTTCGTCTGAGCATCTGCTCGACAGTGCACACACTTTAACTCACATGCCCGTGTCACCTCCCATATAGCTATGAAAGGATTTAAACGATAATCAACATTCTTTCTGTGACTATGGGGATGTCCTTTGTTATCCATTTATTTCACCTTTTTCATTAAAAAATTATAAAACTCTCACCTCTGATTACTATCATAGTATAGAAAAAAATGTAAAATTAGCTTTAATTTGTGGATGTTTTATGACAATTTTAGTAAATATCGTAAGTTATAGGGGATCTCAACAATACATGCTAAAAGATTCATTTATAATGAAATGAGCACTTCATAACTTAATATGTGAAATGATGAACAAATATATCAGAGGAGGGTGTACCTTGAAGTATCGTTACTTATTTAGCAAAGGGTATATAGGAAAACTAACGTTGCAAAACAGGGTAATAATGCCTGGAATGTGTACGAACCTAGCAGGAGCAAATGGAGAAGTGACCGATCATCTTCTTCGATACTATGAAGAAAGGGCAATGGGAGGTACTGGATTAATCATAACGGAGTTTGCTGTAATTGATCATGAACTTGGAAAAGGAGCAGTTAATCAGTTACGGATCAGCCACGATAGTTATGTAACAGGGTTCTACCGGTTAGCAAATGTCGTACATAAATATGGGTCCAAACTGTTCGTTCAATTGCATCATGCAGGAAGGGAATCGAATTCGTTACTTACAGACGGAAAGCAAATCGTAGCACCTAGCCCTGTAACATGTGAAGCGATTGGGGAAAAACCGCGGGAGCTTACGACGGAGGAAGTGAAGGAGCTTGTAAAAAAATTTGTAACAGCAGCAATTAGATGTAAAGAGGCTGGTGTAGATGGTGTGGAGCTTCATGGGGCACACGGGTATTTAATTAGCCAGTTTTTAAATCCGCACACAAATTTAAGAACAGATATGTATGGTGGAAGCTTCGCTAACAGAATGCGTTTTTTAGAAGAAATTATTATTGGTATTAAGGAGCAATGTGGTAATGATTACCCAGTAATCGTTAGATTAAGTGTCGATGAATTTGATGAAGACGGGATTGATGTTGCTTTAAGTAAAAATATTAGTCGTTATTTAGAAAAAATAGGAGTAGACGCGATTCATGCAAGTGCTGGAAATTACAATTCGATGGAAAAAGTAATTGAATCTCCTTTATATGAACAAGGTTGGAGAGTCTATCTAGCAGAAGAGATAAAGAAGGAAGTGAATATTCCAGTTATTACTGTTGGTTCCATAAGAGAACCAAAGTATGTCGAGTCGATTTTAGCAGAAGGGAAAGCAGACTTTGTTGCCATTGGACGTGGTCATATAGCCGATCCTGAATGGACAAAAAAGACATTAGAAGGACGAGAAAAGGAAATTAGATTGTGTATTTCTTGTTTACATTGCGCCTATTCCAAAGGTCATATATCGTGCTCTATTAATGTCCGTGCTGGTAGAGAGCTTGAATTTAATCAATTCCGAACAATCGGTGAGAGTCACCATGTAGTCATTGTTGGTGGTGGACCTGGAGGAATGGAAGCAGCACGGATTTTAACTTTAAAAGGATATACTGTAACGATATTGGAGAAAGCAAACGAATTAGGTGGACAATTACAGTTAGTGACAGAACCTGTCTATAAAAAGAAAATGAACTGGTATATCGATTATTTAGTGCATGAAATGGAACGGTTAAAAGTAGATATAAGGTTAAACGAGGAAGCGACAGTAGAAAAAATCAGAAGTTTTCATCCTCATGCGGTTATTTTAGCTACAGGAGGTAAACCACTTATCCCACAAATAAAAGGGATCGAACAACCGCATATTTACAACTATCAGGAAGTAAAATTAGAACAAAAAGTCGTTAAAAATAGTAAGGTTGCTGCAATTGGAAGTGGGATGGTTTGTCACAGCACTGTCCGCAAACTAATTGAAGCAGGCAATGAAGTAGTTTTGGTGGAAGTTCCGACAAAGTCAAGCTGTAAAATTAGTCCACAAACTAGAGCAAGGCTGTTGACTAAGTTAAAGAAAATGGGAGCAACGGTCATTACTAACCATAATGTGAGGAAAATATTACCGAATGCCATTCTTATAGAAGAGGAAAATTCAGGTGAGCAAATGGAAATTGTTGTTGATCAAGTAGTCATTGCTATGGGGGTTACATCGTACAATCCGCTAGAAATAGGATTGAGAGAACATCTCGACAATGTATTCGTCATTGGCGACGCAGCAGGACATGTATCCTTAGGAGAAGCAACTAAAGGAGGATTTGAAACGGGCTATGCCCTTGAGTCACTAGTCAGACAAGGCTAATGGGGACGGTTCTGGCTTGCCAGAACCGTTCTTTTTGTGAAGAATGGAAGAGAACTCGTTAATCTATCGACTATATGTGACAATCATCCGGCAAAGGAGAACCGTCCGAGACCGCTGAAAAAGTGTAAAAATTAATATATTGTTGCATTATTATTCAAAGTACCTAATTTATAAATTTATAGAAAGAGTTGAAGAGACCGGAGCAAGCGAGGTAACTGTCTCTTCCTCTACGAGCATAAGCTTTGAAGCGTATCCGTCGAGACAACTCGTAGCATTAGCGACGAAGCGACGCTCGTTCCTGCGGGAGTAAAGGCAGAGGTAAGACCCCGCAGATGCGCAGCATTGAGGAGGCTTACCAGCCGCCCGCGGAAAGCGAGTTTGCATAGGTCTCTTTAACTCCTATATACTAATAACCTTATATTTATTAGGGGCTCACTAAAAGCAAGTTCTTTTTCACTGGTTACGAACCGTCCCTGTTAGCCGATTAATCTTTGATCACCAAGCCGATCAGTGATGATAGTTGGATGGCTTGGTGGGAAGAAACTTTACAGCCATTTAAGTCGTTTATTGATACGATGAGGCTGTCAAATGTAGATGTGCTTATATCAATTCCTTTTAAAGGTGTTTGTTCAAAGTTTGTACCATCAAGTGTGCATAGGTTAAATTCAACTTTTTTTAGGATGCAGTCATAAAAGTCGGAGCCTTCAAGCATTGTCTCCTGGAATATCACCTTTTGTAGCTTTGAGTTTCCGAATGCTGCTAAGTTTAATAATGATTGATCAAACTTAACATTACCAAAGCTAGATTCAGTAAAATCAACACCTAACAATTTACAGTTATGAAACGTCACACGATGAATGGACGCTCCACTCAGCTTAGCATTGGAGAAATCACAGTTTTCAAACGTAACATCGGTAACATCTATTCTTCCGAATTCAGTGTTATTGAACCGACAATTTTTAACTACCATATTCGTTAGTCGTGCTCTTTCTAATACCTCATTTATAAAGTCCGCATCAGTTACACTGCACATTATAAGTTCATGGTCTTCTTCGTGAAAAATATCAGCAAAGTCCTTTGCAGGTAGTTCCTTCTGTATTTTAGGTAAATCAATTTTCATCAATATCATCTCCAAAGGATAGGGGATGTGTATAAGATCTTACCCCGTATATAATGAATATCTTCTATAACTATAATCAATTCTCAAAGCAATGAAAAGGCTATACTTTTATTGGAATGTGTGAGCAAGCTAGTTACTAACTAATGTAGTAATTATAGAATATTAGGATTTGTATTGTGGGAATTATCCATGTGATTTCCATAGAATTTAATTATAGTAGAGATGCTGCTTTCAGAGCCCCAGATTTTTTCTTCTTTATAATTCAAGTTGACCATTTTTTTCCATAAAGCTATGATGGAGACAATAGCAAAAGAAGGTGAATCATACGATGAATAGGCTTATTCATTTTCGTTTTGGTAACTTGAGATATTTATATATAGTACTCGTTGTTTTTACTATGTTATTAGGGTTAGCTTCGAGAAAATACAGTGACTTGCTTACATTATTTTTAGCGGAAAATGCTGGAGATGCGTTGTGGGCGATGATGATCTATTTTGGATTCCGTTTCTTACTGGTGAAAAAAAGCCTGATTACTGCTATCCTCCTTAGTTTACTGTTCTGCTTCGGAATTGAGTTTAGTCAGCTATACCAGGCAGAGTGGATTAACGAGATTCGAAGTACAGTGCTCGGAGCATTGATATTAGGCAAAGGCTTTCTCATAGTGGATCTGTTCCGATATGCAACAGGAATAGGGATAGCTGCTATTATTGATAAAGGAATACTCAAGTTTTCTCGGTCCATTTCTCTGAAGAGATAAAATATACATAGCAGAGTGAGGAAGGGAAATAGTAGGGAGATTTTTGTCAAAGTGAGTGAATAGGGACGGTTCCGGCTTGCCGGAACCGTTTTTTCTTTTTACTCAGATAGGCAAATGAGTAGGTTTGGCAAAGGAGAACCGTCCCCGTTAGCTTTTTTTGATGGGGCGTATGTGATTGGTGTCGCCTTCTAATGTGTGGCGTAGTTTTTCTAATTTGTTATCCCAGAATTGGTCAAAGTAAGCGAGCCATTCTTTTATTTCTAAGAATGCCTCTCGTTCTAGGTGGTACCTTTTTTCTCGGCCGAACCGTTGAACAGAAACTACTTGTGATTCAGATAGTACTTTTAAGTGCTTGGATACAGCTGGTCGACTTATTTCAAACTGTTCACTGATTAAAGTAACTGGCATATCACGCTTCGCGAGCATACGTACGATTTCTCGACGCGTTGGATCGGCAATTGCTTGAAAAACATCGTACTTTTTTTGAGCAGACATTTAACCTTCAACCACTTTTCTTAACGCTTCATAAACAATCGAATCCCAGCCGTTATCCATCGTATCTCGAATATCTTTATTCGTTTTGTCTGGACCTGGTCCTGGAACAATCTCATCAGCTTGTCCCCATCCACCGTGAATGAGAGTAAAAGAAGTTTTGTCTTCTTCTTCTTCAAGTAGGAAAGATACCTTCCATCCAGCGTCTCCCCATGTAAAAGTAAGTTCATTTGGTGGATCTAACGTAACAACCTTACATGGAGATGGTCCGAATGGAGAATGAATCGTAAACGTCGCCCCTTCTTCGGCAGTAAAATCGTTTTCCATAAACCAAGATGCGATTCCTTCTGCAGTAGCGACGGCCTGCCATACTTTTTCAATTGGTGCTTGAAATACTGTTTGTTTTCGAATTTCAGGAACTGTTGACATAAATTTATATCCTCCCTTCAATATGTAACCTTTTGGTTTCTTTTATAACACTTAGTATATGTAACCAAATGGTTTCGTGTCAAACCTTATTTAGTTTTTTATTATCTGATAAAAAATATACTAATTAAATGGAAGCAAGAACCATTCTATTCCTCGCTCCTTCCTAGAGGTGGTATTGTGATATAATAATCGAGTGGTCTTAGATTCCCTAACAATAATTACAGCATACGAGGAAGGTAATGGAATGAAAAAAGCTATTATATTTTTATTAATATGTTTCTTTGTCATTTTACTGACAGCTTGCTCTACTAGTGAAACGAATAAAGAGGCAGATAAAGGTTTTGAAAGCACGATTATCGTCGAGCAAAATGGATTATTAGTTTTAAACAAGCCTGGCGATGGATATGAAACTGTTGCTGTGTTTGAAGAAATAATCGATAACCATACATTTACAGCTTTAAATGAAAATGGAGAGGTAGTCTATTATTTGTACCACTCAAATTTCACAGAAAGTATAGAAGAATTGAATAATGGTGACGAAGTTTTCATCTCTTATCAAGGAGACTTAGAATCTGAGGATAAGTTAGTAATGTTCATTTCAAAGTTCTATTAAAGAGAGTAAGTAGGGACGGATCTCATTTGCCAAACGGCAAATGAGATCCGTCCCTATTCGCCTGATTCACCTAATTTATAAAAGGAATATCGACTCATTTATAGAAGTAAATGACAATACTAGAAAATGAATACAACGATTCTTAAGGAGGAAGGACTTATCATTAATTGGCAACCATTCGAGTTTTTTTTACATGAAAAAATGAAGCAGGAAAACATACCTGGTGTTGCTGTTGCAGCGTCTATAAATGGGGAAATCATCTATAGTAAAGGGTTCGGATACAGAAATGTGAATAAGAAGGAAAAGGTGACTCCCTCCACGATATTCGGTGTAGCTTCTGTTACAAAATCGTTTACAGCACTAGCGATTATGCTGCTTGAAGAGGAGGGGAAGTTATCTGCAACAGATAGCGTGGTGAAGCATTTGCCAGAACTGATGATTCCTGGCGTAGAAGATATGGCTGATATAAAAATTTATCATCTTCTGTCTCATACGACTGGTCTAGCTCCTTTAGAAAGAAGAGAAGACTTTAATCAAATAAAAGATCATATTACATACCTTACGCACGAGCACGAATTACTTGGGAAACCGGGTGACTATTTCAGCTACTGCAATGATAGTTTTATTCTGTTAGGTGCCATTATTGAAAGGATCACAGGTAAGCTTTTTCGTAGACATTTGACAGAGGTGTTACTAAACAGAATTGGCATGTATCGGACAACAATGAGCTTAGAGGAAGTTGCGAAGTATGAAGACGTCAGTACGCCGTACATTTGGAATAAGGACCAAGAATGTTTGGAAGAACAAGCATGGCCGACATTAGGAAATTATGAAGTAGGTGGTGGAATTCGTTCAAACGCTTTAGATTTATTAAAATACGGTGAGATATACACGATGAATAAACCAGCTATTATTGCCCAGGAAACTATAAGAAAAATGTGGTCTGATCCCTTTCCAGTGACGGAGGATTCTTATTATGGGTACGGGTTTAAAGTTACTCCAAATTACTGTGGTGAAAATATGACACTAGTTGAACACGGCGGAGGACAGCCTGGCGTCTCCTCCAACTTTGGTTTTGTACCGGAGAAAGGGATCGTAGTCACAGTATTATGTAATGTTTCCAATGTGTCTGCAGACGATATATGGTTACAAGCGATGAATACTGTATTAGCTCTCCCTTTAGAGCAAAAAAGAATAGCATATACAATCACAGAAGTATCGCCTCAGAAAGCGAAGCGATATATTGGAAGCTATCACTCAAATGAAGGAAATACAGCATCAATAATAATAGAAGATGATCAGCTCAAGCTAAAATCTAATGGGGAGAAATATATACTAAAAGGCTGCACCGAAAGGGAAAATACATTCATTATTGAAACGACAGGAAAAACGATCTCGTTTTTCTTAGATGATAAAGACGAAGCATGGGCAGTGCTACTAGGCTCAAGGATGCTAACAAAAAAAGGCTAAAAGGCTAATAGGGACGGTTCTGGCTTGCCAGAACCGTCCCTACTCTTAAACTATTAGCAGATCAAAGAATTTATCCAGTAGATTGATAGAGTTTCTCCCCATGACGCAGGTTAGAAAACTTTTAAGTAATGTATTGGGCAAACAAGCTAACACTGTTCGAATGTCTTGAAGTGAAGGTCTATCATACTAATCATTGTTAATAAATCTGTCTTTTACCTCTTCAGCAAAATAGTAATAATCTACATCATGGGAAGAGATTTGGTCATTTGTTAGAATGCTTTCGATGTTGTATTTCCCTTGATTAAGAGCTATAATTTCGTATAATTCTTGATTTGCGTTCCAAGATAAAAAAAGTATATAATTATTACCTGATTTTAGTCGTTCATAGTCTTCAAAAGTTAATAGTTTCATGTTATTATCTATCTCGATTGGATACATAGGTTCCATAATTTCTATAACATCACCTATATTTACTTTTTTCTCAAGGTCTTTGAAAATCTTACTTATCTTTATTTCTGTGGATGTAAACCCTGCATAGGGGTTATTAAGCAAATGGTTACTTTCTTTTTCATTATTTTCAAAATTAACGCTTTTTGAGTTGCCTCTTATATTTGCCTCTATAATCAAACTTGATACAGATTCTAAATCTTCTAAAGTATCTAGGTAAAACACATCTGCACTCATCCGTTCATATTCGCAATTATCTTTAATATGACTAGAAACAATATACTCATTATCATTTTTTGGAAATATATAGAATACCAGAAAAATTGATAGTATACTAACTCCACCAGTAATAAACATAGTGAGTTTTGACTTAGACATATATATACCTCCTAGTTTTAATTATCGAACTTATGGTGAAAGTGCCAAGCATCTTCACTTGAAGGAAAGTACAAAGTATTTCTACCTGACCTCATCCAGTGATTACCAGTATGTCTGTTCAATATACCACCATCCTCGAAGTGACTTAAGCTTAATGCATGTCCAAATTCATGTCCAGTAGTTTTGTATTTTTATCCGTTGAGGCTAATAGGGACGGTTCTGGCTTGCCAGAACCGTCTTCACTAACTTCAATAATTGTGCACTTCTCTTAGGTGAATGACATAGGTTATAGTACTGAATTTATCTATGTGTGAAAGGAAGGAAGATGTAAGTGCACTATTACCCCACTTATTACCCGAACTACTATCACCCTTATCTGTATTATCGTCAAAATAACGATTATCCGTACCCTCCAGTTGATATAGAGCAATTTCAAAAATCTCTAGAAGCATATCAACAATTAGTCAAGGATGGAGAAACTGTATTAAATAAACTTCATTCCTCTCCTGATCTTATGTATCGTCTAATGCACCATGCTCAAGCAGGCAATGATGTGGAGGTCGATAAAATAGTAAAGGAGACAGGCGTAGCTACAGTTGTAAATACTTCCTACACCCCTATGTCAGTGACCTTCACGCTCCATGCTGAAGCTCCTGCACAATCAAGGTGCTGTACATTAACAATGAATTTGCGGTGGGGATAAAATGGATAAGGTCACACAAAAGCCTTTGTAAATGTTATTATCATAGCATTTACAAAGGCTTTTGTTCCTCTTGCAAAGAGGGACGGGCGGTTCTTGTTTGCCAGAACTTGTCCTGTTAAACCCTATTAACCAATTTGGCAAACAAGAACCGTCCGAGACCGCTGAAAAAGTAGAAATCTTGATATTTTATTGTATTAATATTCAATATATCTAATTATAGAAAAAGTTGATGAGACCGGAGCAAGCGAGACTCCTGCGGGAGAAAAGGCAGGGGTGAGACTACGTAGATGCAAAGCATCAAGGAGGCTCACCAGCCGCCCGCGGAAAGCGAGTTTGCACAGGTCTCATCAACTTCTATATTCAAATAACCTTATATATATTAGTCTATACTTAAAGGGTAAGTACTTTTTCACTGGTTCCGAACCGTCCCCATTAGCTTTATCGCTATTTTTTATATATATTTACCTCTAATTAGTATGGTGTTTTGTCATTTTAGCGTATGTTAAATTAACTTTGTAAGCGCTTTAATAACTTAGGTGAAGGGGGATGGTGACTTAGGTTTTTGGATTATTTTTGTTTCAGATCGTTGTTGTTTTGGCCGTATGAGCGAACTTTAAAGGAGGTTTTATTTTGAGGATGGAGTTAAAACATTTTAACTGTCAACGATTGCTCCTTTGTAAGTCTAGCATGATGTTTTTCGCATTTTTTCTTATGATATCTATGATGATTTTCCCGCAGAGCAGCGAAGCAAACGATCAAGATTTTGATGTTAATGATTACGTCAAAGAGATGCAGCCTGGATGGAACTTAGGAAATACGTTCGATGCAGTTGGAGAAGATGAAACTGCTTGGGGGAACCCGTTTGTAACAAAAGAACTCATAGAAGAAATTGCGAATCAAGGCTTTAACAGTATTCGCATACCAGTCACCTTTGATCAAAGGATGGCAGAAGGACCAGATTACACGATTGATGAAGACTTTCTTAATAGAGTGACACAAGCCGTTGATTGGTCTTTAGACGAAGATCTTTATGTCATGATTAATATACATCACGATTCTTGGATTTGGTTAGAAGCGGGGATGCATGAAGATTATGATGAATCGATTGCTCGTTTTGATGCGATATGGGAGCAACTAGCTGATCATTTTAAAGATTATCCGATGGAATTAATGTTTGAAAGCATTAATGAGCCAAGATTTTGGGGATCAGAGGAAGAAAAATTAGGCTATTTATATGATCTCAACATGTCCTTCTACGACATTGTGAGAAACTCAGGTGGTATGAATGATATTCGTCCACTTGTACTACCGACATTAGATACGAGTCCCGACCATCAGCACACATTAGATCATTTATATGACACTATCATCGAACTTGATGATCCAAACCTTATATCAACCATTCATTTTTATGGGTTTTGGCCATTCAGTGTAAACGTTGCTGGGTATACACATTTCGACGAAGAAACAAAAGGGCATATTATTGAAACATTTGACCGAGTATATGATACTTTTACAGCAAATGATATCCCAGTAGTTTTAGGGGAATTTGGTTTACTAGGCTTTGACACCCATACTGGTGTTATTCAGCAAGGAGAGAAGCTTAAATTTTTTGAGTTTATGATTCATTATGCAAAGGAAAAAGAGATTACTCATATGCTCTGGGATAATGGACAGCACTTTAATCGAACATCTTTTGAATGGAGAGACCAGGAGCTTTATGACATCATGAAAGCAAGCTGGGAAACGAGATCTGCGACAGCTGAATCAAACTTCATTTACTTGAAAAGAGGAGAAGAAATAGAAGATACAAGCCTTCAACTTCATTTACATGGAAATGAATTTGTATCCCTCCTTCTTGATGGACAAACATTAATAGAAGGAGAAGACTATGAATTAAATGGTGATGCATTAATCATAAATGCAAGCTTACTAGAGGAGCTAACTACCTCACAAGACTTAGGTGTAAATGCCAAATTAACAGCGACGTTTACGCAAGGCGCTGATTGGTACATTAGGGTTATATCATATGACACACCAGTAATGGAAGATGCATCAGGAACAGTGAGAGATTTCGTTATACCAACACAATTTAATGGTGATGACCTTAAAACGATGGAGGCAATTTATCCTGACGGAAGCGCGGCAGGACCACACAATTGGACTACCTTTAAAGAATTTGGTTATGCCTTTTCACCTGATTATGAAGCGAATGAGATTTATTTTCCGTATGGGGAGTATAGATTTTTTAATGAATTAAATGATGGAGAAGTAGAATTAACCTTCTATTTTTGGAGTGGTGAAGTACTTACGTATCAACTGACAAAGGATGGTGAGAACATCGTCGGTACATTTGTTGGCGCCACCCCCCCAGGCACGGGAGATGACGACGAAACCCCGGGCGCAGGAGATGACGGCGAAACACCAGGCACAGGAGATGACGGCGAAACACCAGGCACAGGAGATGACGACAAAACCCCGGGCACGGGAGAAGATGACGAAACCCCAGGCACGGGAGAAGATGACGAAACCCCAGGCGCAGGAGATAACGGCGAAACGCCAGGCACAGGAGATGACGACAAAACGCCAAGTACAGGATCTAGCGATGAGACGAAATTACCAGATACAGCAACAAATCTATATAACTACTTGCTTATCGGGCTATTGATGATTATCGTAGGAGGAACAGTTACTATTTTTTCTAGAAAAAGAAAAGTAGTAGACATGTAAAAGGAGATTAGCTTCCAAGTCTTTGAGATGAGGAAGCTAATCTTGTCATATAATAAAAGCATACACATTCTCATAAAGGTGGGTTTTCAATGATTAATAGTAAGCTACCAAAAATTTGGTACGGTGGAGATTACAATCCGGAGCAGTGGGATGATCCAGAAATCTGGAATGAAGACATTAGGATGTTTAAAAAAGCAGGTATTGATATAGCTACTTTAAACGTGTTTTCTTGGGCTTTGAATCAACCTGATGAAGATACATATGATTTTACAGCTTTGGATGAGCATATTAATCGGCTTTATGAAAATGGCATTTATACGTGTTTAGCTACGAGTACGGCAGCACACCCGGCTTGGATGGCAAGAAAGTACCCAGATGTTTTAAGAGTAGATTTTCATGGTAGAAAAAGAGCGTTTGGTGGAAGGCATAATTCATGTCCGAATAGTCCGACTTACCGGAAATACGCAGAAAGAATGGCTGACAAATTAGGGGAACGATATCAAGATCATCCAGCAGTTTTAATTTGGCATGTATCTAATGAATACGGAGGCTATTGCTACTGTGACAATTGTGCAAAAGCCTTTCGTGAATGGCTAAAAAAGAAATACGGTAACCTACAAACCCTTAATAAAACGTGGAACACAAGATTCTGGGGACATACGTTTCATGATTGGGAAGACATTGTCGTGCCTAACGCATTAAGTGAAGAAGGGGAAGGAAACGTCAGTGCCTTCCAAGGGATATCATTAGATTACCGTAGATTCCAATCTGATAGTTTACTAGAATGCTATAAATTAGAACACAACATGTTAAAAAAACATACACCGAATGTACCGATTACGACGAATTTAATGGGAACATATCCTGAACTTGATTATTTCAAGTGGGGAAAAGAGATGGATGTTGTTTCGTGGGATAGCTACCCTGGCATAGATACGCCAGTTAGTTTAACGGCAATGACACACGATCTTATGCGAGGATTAAAAGGTGGGCAGCCATTCATGCTCATGGAGCAAACTCCAAGCCAGCAAAATTGGCAGCCTTATAATGCTCTTAAGCGCCCAGGGGTAATGAGGCTATGGAGTTATCAAGCTCTTGCGCATGGTGCCGATACCATTATGTTTTTTCAATTGCGCCGATCGATAGGTGCATGCGAAAAGTTCCACGGTGCCGTTATTGAACATGTTGGTCATGAGAATACGAGAGTATTTAGGGAAACATCTCAGCTCGGCAAAGAGATACAAAAGCTATCAGATTCGTTTATCGATAGTAGAACAAATGCAAGAGTAGCAATCGTATATGATTGGGAGAATCGTTGGGCTATTGATTTATCTAGCGGGCCATCGGTGTCATTAGATTACGTCAATGAAGTTCATAAATACTATGCTGCTTTGTACGAAAGGAATATTCCTGTAGACATGGTCAGTGTGGAGGAGGATATTTCAAAATATGACATAGTAATCGCACCAGTTTTGTATATGGTGAAAAGTGGTTATGCGAAAAAGCTAGAAGCGTTTGTTGAAAATGGCGGCACGTTCGTGACTACTTTCTTTAGTGGAATCGTCAATGAGCACGATCTAGTGACACTTGGTGGTTATCCAGGTGAACTTAGAAAACTATTAGGGCTATGGGTAGAAGAGATTGATGCGCTAGACCCTAAGCATCATAATCAAATAGTGATGAAGGATTCGTGGGGCTCCTTGGAGGGAAGCTACCATTGCAACGTGCTTTTTGACATAATACATGTAGAAGGGGCAGAGATTGTAGCAGAGTATGGATCAGAGTTTTATAAGGGAACACCAGTAGTAACGGCCAATACTTACGGAAATGGAAGGGCAATTTATGTTGGCTCAAGTGGTGAACAACAATTCATTACCGGCTTAATGCGTAATTTATGTGATGAAAAAGGAATAGAGCCTCTAATGGAAACGCCAAATGGTGTCGAGGTATCAGAAAGAAGGAAAGATAGCAAATCGTATTTATTTGTGATGAATCATAACGAAACAAAAGAAGAATTAGCCATAGAAACGGAAATGCTCGATTTGTTAACTGGAAAAACGGTAAGGGGAACAGTTCATATAGAAGGTCATGGTGTCATGATATTAGAGAAGTAAAATGCTCTTCGTGGCAGCTGTAACGATAAAACAAGAATGCGTAACGTCTTACAAGCGTTGCGTGTTCTTTATTTATGTATAGTGCTTTCATGTATTTTTTCTAAAAAAAATTTCCTTCTCCTAGATAAGTCCTTTTCTTTTTGTTATTCCCCCTTTGGCTTCTAATCATATCTAATTTTCCCCTTATTTATGTCGTAATTTCTACGGTTTTTTTCACGAGGAGCTATGCTAATATGAAAGTGCTTTCAAGTTCATCGGAGTTTTAACTACAACTACTTGCATAAGGAGTGAGGAGATCGTGCTGGATAAAACAGAATACGTGACTACGCCAAAAAGTGGCATGATAAGCAGTGAAGCAGCTGTGCGGTGGGAAGAGGCGTTAGTAACAGGCAATGGAAAAATGGGGGCGCTAGTGTATGGACAGCCATTAGCCGAAACAATCATATTAAACCATGAAAAGTTATATGAGCCCTTTCATAACGAAATAGTACAAAACAATGATTTGGCCCCATATTTAAGTGAGATTAGAGAATTGATGAAGCGTGGACGATTTAAAGATGCAGCAGCGTTATTTTCTGATAAATCAGGCCATCCCCTTCTTTTTACCGATGCTTACCACCCTGCTTATGCACTGAAGTGGACACAACCTGAAAATGGTGTCATCCAAGATTATATGCGTACAGTTAATTTTGAGACAGGCGAAGTTAGTGTGCGATGGAAGGATGAAGGAGGAAGACATGTACGGAACGTATTTATTTCTCGAGCTCATGACGTAATTGTGCAGAAAATCAAGTGTGATGATCAATTAATAAGCGGTGTAATGTCCATTGATGACCTTGTCCATGAAGGCAGTGGGACGTATACTGTCACCGCAGAGGAACCGTTTCTTACCTTCACCTGTGATTATACAATGACAAAGAAAGGTTATGCCGGCTGCTCCTTCATTGTTTTAAAAGGAGAGACTGGCAATGTATTATCGAATGCGGAAAAACTGATCGTCGAAGCTGCGACAGAAATAGTAGTGTTTACGAAAATAGTACCAATAAAGAATATGGAACAAGATTTACATGATAAGCTTGCTGAAGTAAAGGAGTTTCTCCTTTCTTTTGCAGGTGAGGAATATGAGCATTTACTTCTAAAGCACAAAGAGATACATGGCGACTTATTTAACCGAATGACATTGTCCATTTGTGAGGACGAAGTGGTAAATATTCCTACAGAACATTTACTCGCAAACAAGGAGAAGGAGCTAGATAAACGACTTTTACAACAAATGTTTCATGTGGGACGGTACATTTTTATTTGTGCCTCAGGTGATTATCCACCTAACTTAGTAGGGTTATGGACAGGAGATTGGCGCCCACCTTGGAGTGGAGATTTTACAACAGATGCGAACGTAAACCTCGCTGTATCAGGTGGGGGCATTGGGAATATGCGTGAAGCGCTTGAAGGATACTTCAACCTTATCGAGAAGATATCACCGGATTGGAGAATCAACGCCATGACAATGTATGGATGTCGAGGTTTTTTAGCTGGATCTCGAACCGATGGGAACCATAATATTCACACCCATTTCAACGTTGATTGGCCGTTAGGTTTTTGGACAGCAGGGGCGCAATGGTTAGTGATGCCATTTTTTGAATGGTACGAAATAAGTGGAGACAAAGATTTTTTCATAAACAGAGCACTGCCACTCATGAAAGAAATTGCCGCATTTTATGAAGATTTTTTAACGGAATTCGATGAAAATGGGAAATGTGTATTTATTCCGTCATACTCACCAGAAAATACACCGATTATTGCTAAGGGGTTACTTGAAAAGGGGTGGCAACCGAGTCAAGCAGCGATCAATGCAACGATGGATATTGCTGTAGCGAAGGAGCTATTTACTAACTTAATTAATACATGTGAAGAATTAAATATCGAGCAAGAGAATATTAAAAGGTGGATGAAGCAATTAGAATTATTACCAGATTACTTGATTAACGAAGATGGTGCTTTAAAGGAATGGGCTCATCATGATTTGCATGACCAATACGATCATAGGCACATTTCCCATCTATACCCAGTTTGGCCGGGGCATGAAATAACACCAGAAACGACACCTGAGTTATTTAAGGCTGCAGAGATTGCTTTGAAAAAACGAAAACATGGGAATTATTCTGCACACGGCGTCATGCATTGTGGGATTGTAGCTGCAAGACAAAAAAATAGCGAACTAGTATTGGAAAACTTAACATTGCTCCTACAAGAAGGTGACTACATTCACTCGAGCCTAGTAACCTCTCACAATCCAGGTAGAGAAATATATAATGTAGATGCGAACTGTAGTCTTCCAACGTTAGTGATGGAGATGCTCGTGTATTCGTCCCCAGGAATAATCGAGCTCCTGCCAGCACTTCCTTCTGAAATAGAAAAAGGCACTATTACAGGAATGCTTACGAGGACTGAAGTAACAGTTAAAAGTCTTAAATGGGACTTGAAAATGAGAAAAATAAGAGTGATGCTTCATTCAAGAAGGCATCAGCATGTGGATATTATCGTTAGAGAAGGCATAGAAAATGTGACTTGTCGTCAGCATGAGTTAGTGACGATGAAGGATATTCATTTAGTTACTGTAGCTTTTGAAGCGGAAGAAACATTGGAGCTAGATATTAATCTAACTTAATAAATTCCTCAATCTTAAAAAAATGCCGTGCTTGACAAAACTAAACCATTCGCTTGAGAGGGAGAAAACATAAAATAACACGCAAATTAGAGATGGAATTAGCCCACTAATTCACATCTCTTTTTTTCATTGATTTATCAAAGTTTTATTGTAGAGGTTTAAGAAGTAGAATTAGCACATTACTTAGCTTAGTAAATCACACAAGTACAACAATTTTTGTACTTGTGAAAAAGACTTGCCAATTGGGGTGTTAAAAGTTAATTTTAATGGTTATACCTTTTATAACACGTAAGGCCAAAATGATACCAAAAAACCTTTTAGGTATCACTGATAAGGTTTTTGAACTAAAACATTTCTTATATTTAAGGCGATAGAACATATCAACCATATTTTCAAGGAGTTTGGATTGGATTCAAAAGCTCCTATTAAATATATTAATTCTTAATCAACCAACCCCGTTAGCACAATAACTAATTAGGTAACTTCATACTAAACCCATCTTCTTCATCTTCTTATGGAGTTTATCTTTTATACGAACACATTTATTTAAGTGTAAAAATATATGTCTTGTAGCAGGCATTAAAAGTAAACCTGCAATGTCCTTTTTGCTCCAGTATTCAGCTAACCATTTAGAATTTTTCATTACAGCATTTTCATCAAATAAACGTTTAATTCTTTCTTGTTCAACCTTCATATTAAAATGTCCAGGACTTAACAAGGAAATAATCTCTTGTGTACGCTTACCAACTGCTGCTCTATATTCTAATAATGAATTAAAATCAACATTTGAGCTTAACAAAGCAATGTCTTCTTTACTCATATCATTTCCAGAATGAGTAAACGAAAGATTCATTTTTTCAAGCCAGTTTGAAGTGTGTAGAACTTGTTGCTCATTTAGCACTAATATATTCATCGTCATATCTTCTACACGAGTAATATGCCACAAATGCCACGCAATCGAATTACTTGTATCATGATTTGGCACTGGATATTGTCTAAATGTATTATCATCCAAGTTGTTCACTATTTCATCTGCTAAAGTAGTATCACTCATTTGGCTAATTGAAGAAGAATGTAGATATAAATGTAAAAATAAGAATAATTGTACAGCTTCTATGTGTTTTTCTGGATATAATAGATTTTCTCTTAATTTCTTATGGTTTTCATTCCAAATTTTACGTTGTTGCGTATCCTCTCAAAAATCCCCCATTTAACTTTTTTCTTCCTAAACAAAAGTCCACCGTTAGTACCATAATAGCGTTGGTAGCTTCTAGTAATATTGCACAACGTTTGATTAAATTTGTTTTATGAGGTAAAGAATTAAATCATCGTCATTTGCACATGGAGCATATTGCTCCAACTGTTGTCCTTTATACCACACCCCTGAACCGTCAGGGATATATCCTCTTTTAACATACATTTTTTGAGCAGAACCATAACCATAATGTAAACCAACGGCTAGCGATACTTTGTCTCTATATTCTTTTGCAATTCGTTCTACCACATCCATCATCTTGTTCCCAATACCATTCTTCTGAAATTTTATAAGTACGTTTAAATCAACAATTTCAGGGATATGTTCAGATGCGAAAGGTCCTGTTATAGCACTAGGTAAAAGTGTGACGTAACCTGCTACTTGATTATTTACTTCAGCAACAACAACTACCTGTTCTTTGCTTTCTTGACGAATGTAGAATTCCTCAAACTGCTCGTTTGGTTTATGCCAATTCTGTGCAACAAATCCTTTAACAAACTTCTCTATATCACCGTGTTCCATCGAGCGAATAATTAGATTGTCACACTGATAATAATTCATTTACAAACCTCCCCCGTTAATACATAACGTTTATTAAAATATGCGTTCTGTTTTGTAGGTCATTTCACCCCTTTATTATACCGTTATCAAGTAAAATATTCCCAATATTTTAAAAGCAGGCCTTGTGATTTGGTCTGCTAATTAATTTTTAAACGAGTACTTATTTAGATTGCGAATTAAGTGTTTTCCCACTCAACCGAACGGGTTAGACTAAAACAAGCATGGTTTTTATGTGATATCATGAGTTGATGTGCAAATGAAAAAATCTCAAAATGTGTAATTATTATATGATTTTTTATCAATTTGTCCTGTATTAATTTTTGTGAGTTTCATATAAAATGAATGAAAATAGATTTTGTAAGCGTTTTCCTCGAAGTGATCAAATCTAATTGGAGCATAACATGATACAATTTTTTATTAAAAAATTAAATGATATGAAAGTAAGAAATAAGCTAGTCTTTTCATTTATTTTAGTAGTGTTTGTCCCAATCTTAATTGTTGGTGTCATTTTGACTTCTGAACTACGGCAAATGGCATTAAATAATGCTATCGATCAAACCACATCAGATATGACTCGTATTAAGACGAGAATAAGTGATGCCCTCTTTCCTTCCGTTTACGTCTCAAATGCTTTATTAGTAGATCATCGATTAAATGACTTAGTGAATAGAACGTATGACTCTACTTATGATGTGGTGGAAGCGTACAGAAATTTTCACATTTTTGATAGTAATGTACGTTATTATAATGAAATTAATGATATTCGTTTTTATGTGAAAAACGATACGATGTTAAATAATTGGAGAATAATTCCGGTAAATAATCATAGTGAAGTGCTTCAGACATCATGGTACGAAGAAGCAATAGTCAATCGGGGGTTGATAAGCTGGGAGTTCATGGAGACGGAGAGAAGCGGTAGTGAAAGAAGGTTTCATATTACACGTGTCGTTCATTTTCCGCAGCATCAAACGTACGGTGTTCTTGTAGTCGAGATCAATACAAATAATTTAAATTTTATTTTGTCGCAAGAAGCGCTGCCCATTCTTATTTTAGATTCGAAAAATAACATCGTTGCCACAAATGATGTTGATCATCTAGGAAAAAACTTAGAGGAAGTCACCATTTCTCCTCAATTAACGAATGGAAGAACGGGAACCTTTCAAGATGTCGTATTTGATGAGCCATCACACATTACAGTAGATCACATATCAGTACCGAATAGTGTAAATGATTTAAGGATAGTATCGATTATCACAGATGCTGAAATAATGGAGGATGCGAATAAACTAAGAAGGTTAGGTTTTACGATAATCTCCATTAGCATTGTAATTGCTTTTATATTAATTTTTAGTGTCTCACACCTTATCTCAAACCGAATCTCTATTTTAAGTAATCAAATCAGAAAAGTGGCAAGGGGAAATTTGACTACTTATTCTGAGGTCGAGGGAAGAGATGAAATTGGTCAACTTTCCACAGAGTTTAATAGAATGACGAAAAGCATTAAAGAGCTTTTAGAAGAAATAGAGCATAAAAATACAGAAAAAAGGGTGCTAGAAAAAAGACAAAATCAAATAAAATTGAAAATGCTAGCAAGTCAAATTAACCCACATTTTTTGTTTAATACGTTAGAAACGATTAGGATGAAAACACTTTTAAGTGGTGAAAAGGAAATTGCCCATATTGTAAAGCGGTTAGGGAAGCTTTTACGTAGCAGTATAGAGGTTGGCGGTGGTATGGTCCCTTTAAAACAGGAAATGGAAATGGTAAAAGCGTATCTTGAAATTCAAAATTTTCGTTTTGACGAAAGGCTCGAATATGAGTTAAAGATCGATCCGAAAACAGAGGCTATTAAGATTCCGCCACTTATTATTCAGCCTTTAGTGGAAAACGCAGTGATACATGGGTTGGAGAATAAGATAGAAGGAGGAAAAGTAATCGTAGAGACGAGACTAATAGGAGATGATATGATCGTAAGTGTAAAAGATAATGGGGTTGGAATATCGACTAAGAAGAAGGAAGAGATTTTCTTGTCGTTAACAGAAAATACTGTAGAAGCAGAGAATAGAATTGGGCTAAGAAATGTTCATGAACGAATTCTATTAACATACAAAACTAGCAATGGTCTAGTTATCAATAGTGAACAACACAAAGGTACTCGAGTCTCATTTTCTATTCCTTTAAATGAAGATGAATAGAAAGGTTCTTCATTCTTGTTACATGATAGAGAAAGCTGAAAGAGGTGCACCGTCAAAACTATTATTGAGGTGGTATTCATGTATAAAGTATTAATTGTTGATGATGAGCGAACTGTAAGAGAAGGCTTAAAGGCAGTAATACCTTGGGAAGACTATGGTTTTCAAGTTGATACTTTAGTGAAGGACGGCCAACAAGCGTTGGAGCATTGTAGAGAAGGATCCTATGATTTAATTATTTCAGACATCCGAATGGCTGGGATGGACGGGCTGCAGCTCATTAAACATATTCGTGAGTTTGATAGTAAAATTCAATGTTTAATATTAACTGGCTATGCTGACTTTGATTATGCAAAAAAGGCGATTCAGCATAATGTAGCTGGGTATTTATTAAAGCCTATTGATGAAGAAAGTTTAATCCCAGCTTTAATTCAAATAAAAAAAGATTTGGACAAAGAAAATATAGTAAAGGAATTGACATTAATAGAAAAAGAGAGACAACGGGAATGGTTTATATTATCACATCTGTTTAATAAATCGGATGAACACGAAGCGGATGGCGGAGTCCAACTTGCTAAAGAGTTTGGTATTCACTGGGATAAATATGAAGTACTGTTAATGAAAATGGAGGATTTTAACCGAGAAGTAGCCAACATGCTTTCAATTAAACAGAAAATAAAAGAGCTAGTAGATCAAAAATCTAAAAAAGGTGCATTCGTTTTTTTACACGAAGCCTATGTCGGAATTTTATTTAATAGCAATGTTTATAAAAAAAGAGAGATTCAATATTTGTATCAAGAAATTAAAGAGGTACTCGATGATAGCCAGGTAAAATTCACATCTGCGCTTGGAAACTGTGTGGATTCTTTAAGTAAAATTAAAATTTCATATCAAACTGCTTTACGTTTAATACAGCATCAATTTTTCTTTCCTGAAGGTGAACTGTTAATAAGGGGGAAGGAGTTAATTAAATTTAAACGAACCAAAAGAGTGGGGAATTCAGAGACGTTGAATGAAATCATTAATAAGTTATACTTGTCTCTTGAGCTTGGTGAATGGCAAATGGTCAAATTATTATTGGAGCAAGTAGCGGAGTGGTCTGATCATGTTTATAGTGAAAGAACGTTAAAAAAGAATTACGTCTATATTTTATCTATTTTGATGAATAAGCTTCAAAAGTCTAAGCCTAATAAAGAACTATTTTTTTCAAAAATAGCAGAAAAAGTGTTGGAAATTTACCATATCAATCATTTTCAGCAGCTCCAGCAATTTGTGAATAATTTGGTTGATGAGCTATATGATGAGTTTGAGTATGATCAATCAGATGACCAACTGAAGAAGCTGATGATGCTCATTGAAAATAAGTATTATGAAAATTTAAAGCTAGAAAAGCTAGCTGATTTATTTAATTATAATAGTGCGTACTTAGGGAAGTTATTTAAAAGCTATACTGGTGAGTATTTCAACACCTATTTAGATAAAGTGAGAATAAAAAATGCGAAAAAATTTCTTCTCGAAGGGCTGAAGGTGTATCGTGTTGCTGAAATTGTCGGCTATAATAATGTAGATTATTTTCATAGTAAATTCAAAAAATACGTAGGTATTTCTCCTTCTGCATATCGCCGAAAAGAAAATAATCATTTAAAGAAACTCTCAGATCTCTAAGAGTTTTTCTTAAAAGGTAAGTGTATAAAATTGGTGGTGGAAATGATGCCACGCGTAGTAGCGAGAAGAGGCACTCACTACTATTTTAAAGAAATGTGTCATCATTTCTTCACCACTTCTAAGAAAAGACTAAAAACGAGCTTTACAAAGCTTGTTTTTAGTCTTTTCTTATTGATTAAGTATGTAATGGAGAATTTTGTGCATGAAGTACGTAGCGATATTGCTACACAGTTAAATGATGAAGGGATTTTTATTTTATGGGTTAAGATCAGAAACTTAGAAACCTTTACAAAACAAAGGTGTAAGCGGATACATCATCAAATTTTTATATGATTTTAGTAGTAATCATTGAGGTATTTCTAATTCAGAAAGTTAGCTAAGATTAAGTTGTAAAGAGGGAGGGATTACGGTGAAGACATCTACGGAGCAATCGCAGCAAACTGTTGTCATACCGAAGAAAAAACAATTTTGGAAGACAATGAAAAATCAAAAAATCCTATATTTAATGTCTATCCCAGTAGTGATTTATGTCTTTATTTTTAATTATCTTCCTGTCTGGGGTTGGACGATGGCCTTCCAAAATTATAGACCTGGAAGGGCGTTTCATGAACAAGAATGGGTTGGCCTTCAGCATTTTATTGAACTTTTTAATGATCCTCATTTTTATTTAGTATTACGTAATACGTTAGCGATGAGCATACTGTTACTAATTGCGGGCTTTACGATACCAATTATTTTTGCAGTACTTCTTAATGAATTAAAAGATTCTTTATTTAAAAGGTCTGTTCAAACAATCTCGTATTTACCTCATTTTGTATCATGGGTTGTCGTAGCCGGTATTGTTACGAAGATGCTATCTACAGATGGTGGGATTGTGAATGATATTCTCGTAGGATTAAATATAGTTGATAACCCCATACAGTTCATGGCGAAAGGAGAATGGTTTTGGTTTATTGTAACTGGAGCAGATGTATGGAAGCAGATGGGGTGGAACTCAATTATATTTTTGGCTGCGATGGCTGGGGTAGATCCACAACTTTATGAAGCTGCTCGAGTAGATGGTGCTGGTAGATTTAGACGAATATGGCATATTACATTGCCTGGAATTCGTCCAACAATCTTAGTTATTTTAATTTTATCAATCGGAAATTTAATCGCAATCGGGTTTGAAAGACAATTACTACTAGGGAACTCACTCACCCGAGAATATTCAGAAGTACTGGAATTGTATGCGCTTAACTACGGTATTGGAATGGGGCGCTATTCATACGGAACAGCAATCAGTATTTTTAACTCTATGGTGAGCATTTTCTTACTACTAGTGGCAAACGGTGTATTCAAGCGTTATTCAAATACAAGTGTGATGTAGGGGAGGTGACTAAGTTGAGGAAGAAGAAAAAAGGGTTAAATAGAATGACACCAGCTGAACGATTTTTTGATTATGCAAACTATATTTTCATGATCATCGTCATCGTCGTCATGCTGTATCCTTTCCTAAATGTACTGGCTATTTCATTAAATGATTCGACAGATACAGTTAGGGGCGGTATTTATATATGGCCGAGGGAATGGACGTTAGATAACTATGCGGTAATTATGCGTTATGATAGCTTAGTCACTGGTTTTATTAATTCAGTGTTAAGAACCGTAATCGGTACAGTCGGAGGATTAATTGTTTGTTCGATGGTGGCGTTCACACTAGCGAGAAAGGACTTCCAAGCACGAAGATTTGTGTCTACGGTCATTGTTCTCACAATGTTTTTCAGTGGAGGTTTAATCCCGACATACATGCTGATGCGTGATCTAGGATTGATTAATTCATTTGCCGTCTATATTTTACCGTTATTAGCAAGCGCTTGGAATATTATTATCATTCGTTCTTTTATGGATACGTTACCAAATGCACTCCAAGAATCTGCAAAAATAGATGGGGCTAATGATTTCGTTATCTATTGGAAAATTATTTTACCGATATGTAAACCAGTGTTAGCGACAATTGCATTATTCATTGCGGTCATGCAATGGAACATGTGGTTTGATACTTATATTTATAATAGCGCTAATCCAGCACTCACAACGTTACAATATGAATTAATGAAAATACTTCAAAACACTGCAACAAGCGCGGGGATAGATGCTACTCGTGGTGGAGCTGGTTCTGATTTAGTGAGTAGAGTTTCTCCTGAGTCTGTACGAATGGCTATTACCATAGTAACGATGGTTCCTATACTACTCGTCTATCCATTTTTACAAAAGTATTTTGTAAAGGGAATGACGTTAGGAGCAGTAAAGTAATTAGTATTAACTCGTATATCCATTTGGCAATACGAGTTCACATACAAGCTTTTAAAAATAAAAGGAGGGTTAATTTCATGCTTAGAAAGTATAGTAAAATGTTTGGTTTACTTGCGATGAGTTCACTTTTATTTGTAGCTGCGTGTAGTGATGACGACGCAGATACTAGCTCAGATGGTACGGATGAAAATGAGGGAACGACAGAGGATGTAGAGTTAGAAGGTGATTTAGAGCCGATTACTTTCTCCTTGTTCGCCGCCGATAACAACCCAAACTGGAATGGGATGGATACACCGGTTGGTCAAGAGATTTTGAAGGCTACAGGCGTCACGTTAGATGCAGACTTTGCCCTAGGTGATCCAGCTGAGAGAATTGCACTAATGGCTTCAAGTGGTCAATATCCAGACTTCATCTTGCCAAAAGGTGATGGAAACCTTTTAGTCGATGCAGGTGGAATGATTGATTTAAGACCTTTAATTGAAGAGCATGCACCTAATATTCAAAGAGTATATGGGGATTACTTAGACAGAATGGTATGGAGCGAGGATGACGATTCGATTTACTTTCTTGGAACGGCACCAATCGATGAAGAATGGTTATCTCCAGGAAATGGATTTTGGTTACAGCATGCGGTGGTCGAGGAGTTAGGTTATCCTGAAATTAATACTTTGGAGGATTTTGAAAACGCAATCAGAACTTATTATGAAATGTATCCTGAAATAGATGGACAGCCAACAATTCCTTTAACATTATTAGCTGACGATTGGCGATTATTAATTTCAGTGACAAATCCAGCATTTTTCTCTACTGGCGCACCGGATGATGGGGAATGGTATATTGATCAAGACACGTATGAAGCTATGCTTCACTACAAGAGACCAGAGGAAAGAGAGTACTTCCGTTGGTTAAATAAAATGAACGCAGAAGGACTATTAGACCCTGAAAGCTTTGTTCAACAGGAGGACCAATACAAGTCAAAAATTTCTTCAGGACGCGTATTAGCGATGATTGATGCAGATTGGTCTATCGGAGACACACAAGTAGCTCTTCGTGAAGATGGCAAGTATGAACGAATGCACGGAGTTTATCCTGTAACAATAGATGAAGATACGAAGCATGCAAACTTCTGGCCAACAGGCTACTTATCACAATGGGGAATTGGTATTTCTGTAGATAATCCAGATCCAGTACGAGCGATTAAGTTTTTAGACTGGATGGCAACGGATGAAGCACAAATCCTAAACAACTGGGGTGTTGAAGGAGAACATTATCAGCTTGATGAAGATGGAAATCGTTATTTAACGGAAGAGCAACGAGAAGAGCGAAGAGCTGATAGCACGTTTAGTGAAAGATCTGGAATTAGTGTATATAGAGAATATGGTCCGAACTTCGGAGATGGAGCAATAGATCCTACTGGTCAAACATATACAATTAATACACCAGATACCGTTATTGAAGACTATACTGATGTGGAAAAAGAGGTATTAGCTGCATATGGAGTGGAAACGTGGAAGGAACTCTTCCCTCATGACGATGAATTTACTCCAAGACCATATGGTGCTGCATGGCAAATTAACTATAGTTCAGATTCACCAATTGCAGTTCCGTTCCAAAGAGCACAGGACACGATGTTTACAAGAATTCCTCAAGCAATTTTAGCTGATCCTGATGAATTTGACGACATTTATGATACTTTCTTAGAAGAAATCAGTACCGATGCTATGGAGGAAGCAGAAAGAGAGTTTTCTAGACTTGTTCAACAGCGTGTGGAGCTTTGGGGCGAAGATTGATAAGCAATTGTGAAAAGTGGTAGATTAATAGTAATGAAACCACCTTCTACTAATGAGGGTGACTCAAAAGGTGATTGATGAGAGGGTACTGAAAAAAGCTTGATATTTTCAGTCTCTCGCGATGTATCCTTATGAGTCACCCTTTAAAGCAATGTTTGGGGCGGAGTGACCACGTGGAACCCAACCATAGCAGTTTTCTTAGATGGGGTGAGGCGGCGATTACATGTAACCGCTTACCTTCTAAGGTGTCTACAATAGTACGTGAGTTTAAAGTCTAAAAAGGTTTTACATATGTATATAAGGAGGAGTGGACTTAATATGAAATTTACAGATGGAAATTGGTTAATAAGAGAAGGGTTTGACCTTATTACACCTGAATACTTATTTAAAGTAACACATGATGAAGAATCGTTAACAGCTCTAGTAGCACCATACGATGTATCCAATAGAGGTGCACAACTAGATTTACCATTACTAACGGTAAAGTACTCCTCACCGATAAACGAAGTCATTCGTGTCCAAATAGTGCATCATAAAGGGAGAAAGCCGCTCTATCCTGAGTTTTCTATTAATGAACAAAATGATAGGTCTGTTAAGGTCACCGATAATGAGGAGTATGTATCTTTAACAAGCGGGAATTTATCAGTCGCATTGAATAAGGCAGGAGGCTGGGGATCGCAGTATTTGTTTGAAGGGAAGCCACTTACCTCCAGTGGTTTTAGAGGTATGGCCCATGTTACAGATGCGAAAAACAATACGTATATTCGGGAGGAGCTTTCTTTATCTGTAGGAGAAAATTTATATGGACTTGGAGAAAGATTTACTCCCTTTGTCAAAAATGGTCAAGTTGTTGATACGTGGAATAAAGACGGTGGAACGAGTTCCGAGCAGTCATATAAAAATGTACCATTTTATTTATCGAACAAAGGTTACGGGATTTTTGTCAACCACCCTGAAAATGTTTCCTTTGAACTAGCTTCTGAAAAAGTCTCAAAAGCGCAATTTAGCGTAGAGGGAGAGTCGTTAGAATACTTTATTATCGGTGGTGGCACAGCAAAGTGTGTGCTAGAAAACTATACAACACTGACAGGTAAACCGGCGTTACCTCCAGCATGGTCTTTTGGCTTATGGCTAACCACTTCCTTTACAACAAATTACGACGAGGAAACAGTGAATCGTTTTGTAGATGGAATGGCTGAGCGTAACTTACCATTACGCGTTTTTCATTTTGATTGCTTTTGGATGGAAGCCTTAAAATGGTGTGACTTTGAATGGGATAAAGAGGTCTTTCCGGATCCTCAAGGAATGCTAAATCGATTAAAAGAAAAAGGCTTAAAAATATGTGTTTGGATCAACCCATATATTTCACAACAATCGCATCTTTTTGACGAAGCAATGGAAAAAGGCTATTTGTTGAAAAAAGCAAATGGTGATGTATGGCAATGGGATAAGTGGCAGCCTGGAATGGGAATTGTTGATTTTACTAATCCGGACGCATGCAAATGGTACAACGCTCATTTAGAAAGACTGTTAGACATGGGAGTAGATAGCTTTAAAACAGATTTTGGTGAAAGAATTCCTACTGATGTTGTTTATCATGACGGTTCAGATCCAATGAAAATGCATAATTACTACTCATTTTTATATAATAAAGTCGTTTTTGAATTATTGGAGGAAAAGCTTGGGATTGGAGAAGCAACATTGTTTGCTCGTTCTTCTACAGCTGGCGGACAGCAATTCCCTGTTCATTGGGGTGGCGATTGCGACGCGACTTATGAATCAATGGCCGAGAGCTTGCGTGGAGGATTATCATTAGGGCTATCTGGCTTTGGCTACTGGAGTCATGATATTGGTGGATTTGAAAGCACGGCACCTGCCGACTTATATAAGAGGTGGGCAGCATTCGGTTTACTGTCAAGCCATAGTCGATTGCATGGTAGTAAATCATACCGAGTACCATGGATTTATGATGAGGAATCTGTAGATGTAGTAAGGTTCTTTACTAAACTAAAGTGCTCGTTGATGCCATATTTATATAATGAAGCCTACAATTCTTCAAAGGTTGGATTACCGATGATGCGTGCGATGCTTCTTGAGTTTCCAGACGATCCAACTTGTGATTATTTAGATCGTCAATATATGCTAGGGGATTCCTTCTTAGTTGCTCCAGTGTTTAGTGAAGATGGTGTCGTTTCCTACTATTTACCGGAAGGAACGTGGACAAATTATTTCACAAATGAAACGGTAGCTGGTGGGAAGTGGGTGAAGGAGCAGCATGATTATTTAAGTATTCCTCTTTATGTTCGTCCAAATACGATTGTTGCGGTTGGTTCGGAAAACACGAAGCCAGATTATGATTATGCGAATAATGTGGAGATGCACATATTCGAGCTTTCAACAACAGCAACAGCGACTGTAAGAAGTGAAAAAGGAGAAGAGGACTTCACGGTTACTGCTGAGAAAGTTGGGTCAGCGATAAAGGTGAAGTTAAATAAAGTAATAGAAAAGCCTTGGAGTATCGTGTTAAGAGGGATAGATACTGTGCGTGACGTAGAAGGAGCTTCTGTTGTTGACACGTCTATTGGAGTTAAGGTCGTACCAGGTGACTCTGTAGCGGAATTTACGATTTATTTATAAAAAATAGCTTAGTAGAATCAATCATATTTGGAATAAGCGATGTTATTTATCCCTTATTCTTTAAAAACAACGGAAGTTTTTTCATCGTCGAGATAGAATACAGTGGTAAAAGTAGATAGCATGACGAATTTTTTCAACCCCTTGCATTCCATTTATTTGAGATGAGAAGAAGGTGTTAAAATGGGGAAACAGGTGATCCTTTATTTTGTTATCGTGTTGTTCCTAACTGGATGCGATAGGGAAGAAGAGGAGAATAGCATAAATGTAATGGTTTTTTCAGGGCTTCCATTTTCACTTGAAGATAGTATGTATTCGTATTTTGATAGTGTTGAGTATGATGAGGAATTAGATATTAATGTAAAAATGTTTTTACCCTCTCGGGAAAAGCTGATCATTGAAATGGTGGCGCGTGAGGGAGATATTTACCTCGTTGAGGATTTTATGTTTCCGATTATTTTTGATCCAGTCATTTTGCATCCTCTTGATTCTATTGCCTTTCATGTTGATGAAGAGAAACAGCATGTTGGGGAAAATGAGCAAACAGGAGAAGAAAACATTTATGCAATTACGGTTAATGGTGATGCGAAGCTTTTCCAGGAGCTAGGGGTGAATGTATCTACTGATTTTGTTGCAGTGATGATGGAGGATACACCTTCACACTCATATGGGTTAAAGCTCATGGAGGCGATAGTAAACTAGAATTTTATCTGAAAAAGGGAATTCAATGCTTTAAACATTCTATTATGGAGGTGAAGGGTTATGGGGCGAAGTTGGGTAGATTCACCGTTGTACACAATTGCAGATTGGGTCATGCGATTAGCGCTTATTAATTTATTGTGGTTAGGCTTCACGGTATTAGGATTGTTTATTTTAGGTTTTATGCCAGCAACTGTAGCGATGTTTGCAGTAATTAGAAAGCTATTAATGAAAGAGGAGAGCGTTCCTATTTTTAAAACCTTCTTTGTAGTTTTTAAAAAGGAGTTCTTTAAATCAAATGTGTTAGGCTTAATTTTATTTGCTTTTGGATATGTTTTAGTGATTAATTTCATGTATTTAGGTACTATTTCTGGAACAATTCATACGTTGTTAAGCTTTGGTCTAGTATTTGTTGGATTATTTTATTTAGCTACAATCATGATTATATTTCCCATTTACGTGCACCTCGATTTAAAGTTCACGCAATACTTTAAGCAGTCGCTCCTAGTTTCTTTTATTAACCCTCACATTGTTATATTTATGGGTGCCGGAATTGTTGGAGCATATTATGTATTCAATTTCATCCCTGGCCTTACCCTATTCTTTTTCGGAAGTGCAATAGCAACATTTCTAATGTGGTCCACACTACTCGCCTTTAATCGAATCGAAAAGAAAAAAGAAAGATTACAAGCCGCTCAAGTAGGAGAAGGTTAATGGGGACGGTTCTGGCTAGCCAGAACCGCCCTTTCTTATTTGGCAAAGACGGACGGCAAAGAGGGACGGTTCTTGTTTGCCAGAACCAGTCCCTCATTTCAAATTTAAAGTTCATTTGAGAACGGTAAACATTGTTATACGGGAAGTAAATGGAATCGTTCATTATCCGTTATCGCTTTGCATAACCTTGAAGTATTGGCAAAATAGGTCCGTCCGGAATCAGTGAAAAAGTACTTGCAATTAGAGATCCTCCTAATAAATATAAGGTTATTAGAATATAGGGGTTGAAGAGACCTATGCAAACTCGCTTTCCGCGGGCGGCTGGTAAGCCTCCTCTATGCTGCGCATCTGCGGGGTCTTACCTCTGCCTTTACTCCCGCAGGAGTCTCGTTTGCTCCGGTCTCATCAACTCTTTCTCTAATTAGGTCCTCTGAATAATCATGCAACAATATATTAATTTTTACACTTTTTCAGCGGTCTCGGTCCGTCCCTGTTAGCCTTAAAGTTTAAAGTTTTTTATGGCTGCTTGGAGGTCTTCTGCCATTTTTGATAATGTTTGTGATGATGCTGTAATTTCTTCCATTGAAGCATTTTGTTCTTCTGCAGAAGATGCTACATTTTGTGTATATCCTGCTGCTTCTTCAGTTGAGTCTTTTATACTTTCAATGGATTGTACCATCGCAGTAGTGTTTGTTGTCATATCCCTTACTGACTTAGTTACTTCCTCTAATTGAGTTGAGACGGATTCGACGGAAGAGGATATGTTTTTAAAGGAAGAACCAGCTTCTCCTACGTATTGTATTCCTTCTTCTACCGCAAGACGTCCATCGCCCATTGCTTTCACAGATTCTTCAATATCTTGTTGTATCTCTTTAATCATTTCTGTAATTTGTAATGCAGAGTCTCCGGATTGTTCTGCAAGCTTTCTTACTTCGTCAGCTACTACAGCAAAGCCTTTTCCGTGTTCGCCTGCTCTAGCTGCTTCAATTGCAGCATTTAGGGCTAATAAGTTTGTTTGTTCAGCAACACTTGTTATTAATGAAACAATTTCACCAATTCTATTAGATTTGTTTCCTAATTCCTCTACTAATTTCGCTGTTGAAGTTGTCCTCATTTGAATGGTATTCATTTGTTGTACGGTCTTATCAATGACATTAGAACCATCACTGGCTTTTGTAGATAGATTTGTAGAAGTACGATTTACTTCTTCAATATGAGTCGCCATTTGATCAATACCTGATGAGATATTAATAACGACATCGCTAGTAGTTTTCGTGTTTTCCAATTGCTGTTCAGAACCAACAGCAACCTTTTGAATTGATTCCGTAATTGTATCTGTAGCAGCTCGCGTCTCAAGTGCACTTGCTGTTAATTGTTCTGCAGATGATGCAACGTGATGAGAGGTTTCTGCTACTTGTTGAATAAGGTCTTTTAAATTATCCTTCATGCGGTTGTAACTAGTGGTTAAAGAGCCTATTTCATCTCCCGATTTATCTGTAATTTCTGCGGTGAAATCTCCGTGGCCAGCGGATTCTAAAGCATTATTAACACGGTTTAATCTCTTAGCCATATTTCTAGAGTATAAGAAAATAATTGCTACTGCGAAAATGATGATCAAACCTAAGACGATACTTACGACTCCCATAATGGAAGCAATTGTTTCATTAATAAATTCCTGAGAAGCACCAATAAATAGCATACCAACAACTTCTCCAGACGAAGTTCGAAGCGGCATGTAGGCTGTTTGCATATCAGTCCCTAAAATGTTAGCTTCTCCATAAAGGTTTTCGCCGTTTTCTAGTACGACTTCTACTGTAGTTCCAGTAGCTTCAGAACTAATAGCTCGCTCATCATTTATTAACAAGTTCGTTGTAATAGGCATGTTTTCTTGGAAAATAGTTACTAAGCCACCAGTTGTTTCTCCAATTTTATCCGCGATTTCAAAGTCTTCATTCATCACTTCGTTGCCTTTATAGAGGGCACCATCTCGTAAGTCCCAATCTCCTGGATAATAGTAATTTAGCATATAGTTTGCTAGTTCGAGATCATTAGCTGCTTTTTCTGCAGCTGCTCCTTTTACCCCTTCAGTCACTTGTTGCTGTACTACAAACCCTACAACGAAGGCAAATATAATTAAAATTGATAGCATAATCATATTTAGTTTAGTACTTATTTTAAAATGCTTTAAAAAATTCCCCAATGTAATACCCCTTTCAGTTTTTGATATATATTTGGCATATGTATAGTGAAAAGAAACAGTAGAAAACTCTTGAATTATGACTACTATTCTTATAATTTCAGATCAAATGAGAGATGTGCATAGTGGAACGATTAACAAAGATGTAGAGGTATTTCGATCTATGAATCAGTGAATTCGAATTCGTCATTTTTCTACATAAAAATACACACCGCGCTACCTTAACATATTAAATCGTTTTCATACAATTGCTGTATGTAAGGGTGTAGAAAAGGCCTATTATTTTGTAATATTTCATAAGTACCAATAATTTAGTTTTTTGGCTAATAGGGACGGAACCAGTGAAAAAGTACTTACATTTAGAGAGTCCCCTAATAAATATTAGGTTATTAGAATATAGGAGTTGAAGAGACCTATGCAAACTCGCTTTCCGCGGGCGGCTGGTAAGCCTCCTCTATGCTGCGCATCTGCGGGGTCTTACCTCTGCCTTTACTCCCGCAGGAACGAGCGTTTCTTCGTCGCTAATGCTTCGAGTTGTCTCGACGGATACGCTTCAAAGAATATGCTCGTAGAGGAAGAGACAGTTACCTCGTTTGCTCCGGTCTCATCAACTCTTTCTCTAATTAGGTACTCTGAATAAAAATGCAACAATATATTAATTTTTACACTTTTTCAGCGGTCTCGGACGGTTCTGGCTTGCCAGAACCGTCCCTATTTATCCCAAAGTAGTAAGGGAAAGTACATGGAACGTTCATTATAGGTTCACGATTTGTATAACCTTGAAGTATTGGCAAATTAGGTCCGTCCCTGTTAGCCTAACGAGGCGAAGAAGAACCGTCCCCATTAGCGGGTGTTTTGCTATGTTTGAAAAGTATTGTGAGTAGTGTCTTTTCTGATTATGGTGTTGTCTGATTTTTATTACTTACTGCTATTTAATTGTATTTTCAGAAAAAAGTTATTGTTTTTCTTTCTTTAAATAGTTAAACTATTCTTTATAGTAAAATAATATGACACGGCAGGGGAGAAACATCATGGCAACATTCTTATTTTCTATTGGACTATTAATTGTTGGTTATATCGTCTATTCAAAGGTAGTGGAACGAGTTTTCGGAATAAATGATAAGGAACCTACACCAGCTTATTCGAAGTCAGATGGGTTAGATTATGTACCGATGAGCTGGTGGAAGGGGAGTTTAATTCAGTTATTAAATATTGCAGGGCTAGGCCCTATTTTTGGTGCAATCATGGGTGCGTTGTATGGACCTGTGGCTTTTATATGGATTGTTGTTGGCTGCATTTTTGCCGGAGCAGTTCACGACTATTTTTCTGGCATGCTTTCGCTCCGTCACAACGGAGCTCAATATCCAACACTAGTTGGAATGTATTTAGGAAAAACTGTACAAGTTATCATAAATATTATTTCCATTATCTTAATGGTTTTAGTGGCAGCTGCATTTGTCGCAGGTCCAGCTCAATTGATTGCAGAAATTACACCACTTAGCTTTATGGTTGCTATTTTTGCTATTTTTGCTTATTTCTTATGTGCTGCACTTTTACCAGTAAATAAAGTGATTGGTAGAATTTATCCAATCTTTGGTGGGATTTTAATCTTTATGGCGGTATCGATTGCAGTGGCGCTATTGCTTACGGACAGAGCGATCCCAAATTTAACATTAGACAATTTGCACCCAGGCGAACTGCCAATTTGGCCATTATTAATGGTAACAATCTCATGTGGTGCGATTTCCGGATTCCATAGCACACAAAGTCCGATTATTGCGAGAACGTTGAAAAAGCAATCTGACGGTCGTAAAGTTTTTTACGGAGCGATGATTGCAGAAGGAATCATTGCATTAATTTGGGCAGCGGCGGGTATGACTTTTTTTGGTGGTACAGATGGTCTTGCCGGAGCGCTTAACGCTGGTGGACCTGCAGGTGTTGTAAATGAAATTTCTACGACGTTATTAGGAACGCTAGGTGGCATTCTTGCTATTTTAGGGGTCATTATTTTGCCAATCACAACGGGAGATACGGCGATTCGATCATCGAGAATGATGTTGATTGAATTATTGAGTAAAGGATTTAATAACAAGAAGGGGAAAGGTGTTGTACTTTTTGCTACAATGATTGTCGTTATCCCGGCCTTTTATTTATCAACAATTGATTATTCTTTCTTATGGCGCTATGTAGGATGGACGAATCAGCTCGTCGCTACGGTGATGCTTTGGACAGGAGCGATGTATTTGTTGAAAAATAACAAGTTTCATTGGATCTGTGGCGTACCAGCGATGTTTATGACAGCAGTAGTCTGCACTTACATTTTTTACGCTCCAGAAGGTTTAGGAATGGACTATTATATTTCTGTCGTGATTGGTGGATTCCTGACTTTGTTTGTAATTGCCTGGTATATAAAGAAAATACGCTCCTACCGTGGCTAATAGATATGGCTAATAGGGACGGTTCTGGATTGCCAGAACCGTCCCTTACCTTTGTTAATCAATTTGTTTTTATAGGGGAAGGAGAAGTTAATCAATAGGAGTGTTCACTGTATGCGGAGATACGGGATCTATAAAAGGTCTTTGGCAAATGAGAACCGTCCCCATTAGCCTCCATTAGCCCATTTACTAGTTTACTTTGCTTAAAAAAGTGGAAAATGTTTATAGTATAATAGAAGGAAAAGATGAAAGGAGATGGATAGCATGTTGAGTAAAAAGCTTGTGAAAGGCTTAAATGATCAAATGAACTACGAATTTTATTCTGCTCATGTGTATTTAGCGACAGCGGCTTATTGTTCTAATGAAAGTTTAGATGGCTTCGCTAATTTTTTCCTCGCCCAGGCTGAGGAGGAACGGTTTCACGCCATGAAATTTTATAATTTCATTAATGATATGGGGGAAAGGGCAGAAATAAAAGGGATGGATACACCTAACAATTCGTTCTCTTCCATTTTAGAAACGTTTCAAAAGTCTTTAGATCATGAAAAAGAAGTAACACAACGTATTTATAAGCTAGCAGATATGGCTTTAGATGAAAGAGAACATGCGACTATGACTTTCTTGAAGTGGTTTATTGAAGAACAGGTTGAGGAAGAAGCAACCTTTGATAATATTATTCAAAAACTAAAACGTATTGATGATGACAGCAATGCTTTCTTTATGTTAGAAAGCGAGCTTGGAAAACGAACGTTCTCACCAAATGAATAGGCTAATAATGACGATTCTGGCTTGCCAGAACCGTCATTTATTTTGACATAAATTAAATTATTGGCAAACTAGGTCCGTCCCTACTAGCCATTAGCCTTCAGGCAAACGAGAACCGTCCCCATTAGCCGTCCTATTAGCTGTTCGACAAATTATACGTATAAGTTTGTGAAAGTTTACTATTTTATTATACTGTTATATTTTTAGTGGATGTTAGTGAAGTGTTATACAACCAAAACCTAATAAAATGTTGTTTTAACAAGGTTTTATAGTAATACATATAAAAAAATCAAACAATTGAAAAATAAACTCTTGATCTAATAAGTTTACAATATTATAATCGAATTAACATCTTATCCGTATAAGTTAAATAAAGCGTGGAAATTAAGATGTTAGGATGTATATTATCATCCAAAAGAGGAGGTTTTTTATTTATTCGTTTTGAAAGCGTTACCAAACTACCAATCTTAAGGGGGATTTAGAAAATGAAGAAGATTTTATTGTTACTCTTTTCGGCAATGGTTTTAGTGGCGTTAGTGGCTTGTGGCGATGATGATGCATCTACAGGTGATGACGGAGATTCTTCGGGAGACTCAAACGGATTGCGAGTTGGTTTAGCTTTACCAACACAATCATCAGAACGGTGGGTTCTTGATGGAGATAACATGAAAAAAGAGTTTGAAGCACTTGGTTATGAAGTGGATATGCAATTTGCAGAAGATGTAGTGGAAACGCAAGTCTCTCAAATTGAAAACATGATAACACAAGGTGCTGACATTCTTGTAATCGCTTCCATAGATGGTGAAGCATTAACTAGTGTACTAGAGATGGCAGAAGCATCTGACATTCCAGTTATTGCATATGACAGATTAATCATGAACAGTGAACACGTTAGTTATTATGCAACCTTTGACAATTTTCAAGTTGGTGTACTTCAAGGGGAATATATCGTGGAAAACTTAGGCTTAACTGATGGAGAAGAAGGGCCATTTAATATCGAACTATTTGCAGGATCTCCAGATGATAATAATGCATATTTCTTCTGGGATGGTGCGATGTCTGTTCTACAACCGTACATTGATGGAGGACAATTAGTAGTTAAGAGTGGTCAGACTAACTTTGAACAAGGTGCAACACTTCGTTGGGATGGATCACTAGCACAAGAACGTATGGATAACATTTTAAGTGCACATTATTCTGATGCAACCGTCGATGCGGTATATTCTCCGTTTGATGGGATTAGTCGTGGAATTATTTCATCGTTGACTTCTGTTGGGTATGGTTCTGACAGCCAGCCTATTCCTTTGATCACAGGTCAGGATGCTGAATTAAGTTCTGTTAAATACATCATTTCAGGAGAACAAACACAAACAATTTTTAAAGATACACGTGAATTGGCGAAGCAAGCGGTAAACATGGCAGATGCAATTATGAATGATGAAGAGCCTGAAGTAAATGACACAGAAACATACGACAACAATGCAAAAGTAGTTCCATCTTACCTAATAGAACCTATTTCAGTAGATATTGATAACTATTATGAAGTACTTGTTGAAAGTGGTTACTTCACTGAAGAGGATCTGGACTAGACTGTAAGCAGGAAGGTATTCTAGGAATCTAGCTTTCTTCTAGATTACCTTCCTATCTTTCTATTGAAAGGCGTGACACGGATGAGTGATTATATACTGGAAATGAAGCATATAACGAAAACCTTTCCTGGTGTAAAAGCTTTAGATGACGTTAACCTACAAGTCACTCCAGGTGAAATACATGCACTGATTGGTGAAAATGGCGCTGGGAAATCCACGTTAATGAAAGTGTTAAGTGGTGTTCATCCAATTGGTACGTATGAAGGAGAAATTTTCTACAACAGCAAATTGTGTGAATTCAAATCTATTAATGAAAGTGAAGCGAAAGGGATTGTTATCATTCATCAAGAGCTAGCATTAATCCCTGAGTTGTCCATTGCCGAAAATATCTTTTTAGGTAATGAGCAGGTGAAAAGAGGCGTTATTAACTGGAACGAAACGATTTTGAAAACAACGGAACTACTTAAAAAAGTAGGCTTGAAAATAGATCCTCAGGAAAAAATAAAAAACATCGGGGTAGGTCAGCAACAGTTAGTAGAAATTGCAAAAGCCCTCTCAAAGGATGTAGAGCTTCTTATTCTCGATGAACCGACTGCTTCTCTTAATGAGGAAGATAGTGCTAACTTATTGAGGTTATTAAGGGAGTTTAAAGAGCAGGGAATGACCTCTATATTAATTTCCCATAAACTAAAGGAATTGCTGACGATTGCTGATAACATTACGATTCTTCGCGATGGTCAAACAGTTGGCTCTATGTCTATGGAAAAGGATGATGTAACGGAAGGGAAAATCATTAAAGCGATGGTAGGAAGAGATTTATCTAACCTATATCCAGAACGGAATTCGCAAATAGGAGATGTGTTCTTCGAGGTCAAGAATTGGTCCGCGGATCACCCTCTCGATCCCAATCGAAAGCTATTAGATAACATTAATATGAATGTGAAAAAAGGTGAAGTTGTCGGAATTGCTGGTTTGATGGGAGCTGGAAGAACAGAATTTGCTATGAGTGTTTTCGGTAGATCATACGGCAGAAATATTACAGGTGAAGTGTATAAAGGTGGCAAACGGATTGATGTGAAAACTGTAGACCGTGCCATTGCTAATGGATTAGCGTACGTCTCTGAAAACCGAAAAGAGTACGGTCTCATTTTAATAGATAGTGTAAGAAAAAACTTAACACTAGCAAACTTACATTCTGTAACGAACAAAAATAAATTAATAGATTTGCATAAAGAGGTAAATGTATCCGAGAGCTTAAAGGACAAATTGAATATTAAAGCACCTACCATTGAACAAGTAACAGGAAACTTAAGTGGTGGTAACCAGCAGAAAGTCGTACTAGGTAAGTGGTTAAATGCAGAACCAGATATTTTAATTTTAGACGAACCGACAAGAGGTATCGATGTAGGAGCAAAATATGAAATCTATAAAATAATCAATCAACTGGCAGAGAGTGGAAAGAGTATCATCGTTATTTCTTCTGAGCTTCCAGAAATACTAGGTATTTGTGATCGGATCTATACAATCAACAATGGAAAGATAACAGGTGAATTACCAGTGGAGGAAGCTGATCAAGAAAAGCTGATGACATACATGACTGAAAGTTGGAGGGACGAATAAATGGAGACCTTAAAAACAGTAATGACTAATAATATTCGTAAATTTGGAATGATCATCGCTCTCGTAGGTATCGCATTATTGTTCCAAATATTAACGTCAGGTTCTTTACTAACACCTTTGAACGTAACAAACATTATTATGCAAAACAGCTATATTATCGTGTTGGCAATAGGTATGATGCTCATCATTATTACAGGAGAAATTGATTTATCAGTAGGGTCCGTAGCAGCATTTATTGGAGCTATAGCAGGGGTTCTCATTGTAACGATGGATATGCCGGTCATTGTAGGAGTTATTATATGTTTAATCATTGGAGCATTAATCGGTGTTTGGCAAGGATTTTGGGTCGCATATATGGGTATTCCGGCGTTCATTGTAACTTTAGCTGGAATGCTGTTATTTAGAGGGTTGACCCTAGTCGTACTTGGAGGAAGGACGATTGCGCCATTCCCAAATGAGTTCAGACAAATGAGTACATCATTTTTACCGGATATTTCAGGTGGGGACTTGCACCTTTTAACGTTACTTATTGGTGGTGTTGCATCCCTACTTTACGTTTTATGGGAGCTCCAACAGCGTAGGGCAGCAAAATACTATAACTTCAGAACGTCCTCCTATGCTATGTTTGTTACAAAAATAGGCATAATTATTTTAGCTATTAATGCCTTTACTTTCTTGATAGCGCAGTATCGAGGAATTCCGGTCGTACTTCTTATACTCGTAGTACTTGTATTAGGCTATACCTTTGTCATGACGAAAACTGTTTTAGGGCGTCACATATACGCCGTTGGTGGAAACACGAATGCAGCTCAATTGTCTGGTGTAAAAACGAAGAAAATGAAATTTTTAGCGTTTGTAAATATGGGGTTCCTGTCAGCACTTGCAGGATTAATTTTCGCATCGAGATTAAACGCAGCAACTCCACAAGCTGGTCAATTGTTTGAGTTAGATGCGATTGCTGCTGCAGTTATTGGTGGTGCCTCCTTTACTGGAGGAATTGGAACGATCTTCGGTGCGGTCATCGGTGCCCTCGTTATGGGTGTCTTAAATAACGGGATGTCATTAATGGGTATTGGTACTGACTGGCAGCAGGCTATTAAAGGTTTAGTATTACTAGGGGCTGTTGCATTTGATGTAATAAGTAAAAACCGAGGTAAATAATGTGAGAGAGTACTAGTTTTATATCGTGTAGTGATAACAGGAGTGGTTGTGCCTGATGATTGATTGTCAGGCTAACTTTTTTCTGAATCGTTGTCCGTACAAGTTAATAAAAAAATGTAAGGGGGGCGTACAAGTGTCTCTGAAGCAATTAAAGGAAGCGGTGTTAAAAGCTAATCTAGATTTACCAAAATACGGTCTTGTTACGTTTACTTGGGGAAATGTAAGTGGCATTGATAGGGATCTTGGTCTTATTGTCATTAAACCTAGCGGAGTTAGTTATGAACAAATGACTCTAGAAGATTTAGTTGTTGTAAATTTGAAAGGAAAAGTGGTAGAAGGCCATTTGAAGCCTTCATCAGATACATCGACACACGTATATCTTTACAACCATTTTCAAAACATCGGTGGAATTGTTCATACCCACTCTCCTTGGGCAACGAGTTGGGCCCAGGCTGGAAGAGATATAGAAGCACTAGGAACAACTCATGCTGATTATTTTTATGGAGCAGTTCCATGTACTCGTGCCATGAAAAAAGAAGAAATTGAATCAGATTACGAGAGGGAAACGGGAGCTGTTATCGTTGAAACATTCAAAGAGCGACAGATAGATCCCGATTTAGTGCCAGGAGTACTTGTCAATAGTCATGCTCCATTCAACTGGGGCAAGAATCCTGGGGAAGCGGTCCATAACGCAGTAGTCTTAGAAGAAGTAGCGAAAATGGCATTATCTAGTTTTCAAATAAATCCTAGTCTAAATGAAATGGATCAGAACTTGTTAGATAAGCACTTTTTAAGAAAACACGGAAAAGAGGCATATTACGGGCAAAGTTAAATCGTTAATGGGGAGGAAGGAAAATGGGCAAATACGCTATCGGTATTGATTATGGGACGCAGTCGGGGAGAGCCGTATTAGTTTCCTTAGCTGACGGAACAGAGATTGCTGACCATGTAACGGAATATCGCCACGGAGTAATGGATGAAACACTACCTAATAAAAATATAAAGCTTGGTTATGAATGGGCACTACAACATCCTAAGGACTATATCGAAGTAATTGAAAAATCGATACCTGAAGTTTTGAAAAAATCATCTATAAATCCTGAAAATGTAGTAGGTGTAGGCATTGATTTTACTGCTTGCACCATGCTTCCAATAGATGAAGAAGGGGTTCCCCTTTGTCTAATAGAGGAGCTCAAGGATGATCCTCACAGCTGGATAAAGCTCTGGAAGCATCATGCTAGTCAACCTCATGCGAATAAAATTAATGAATTGGCTGAGAATCGTGAAGAAAAATTCCTGCTTCGATATGGTGGGAAACTTTCTTCCGAGTGGATGCTCGCCAAAATTTATCAAATCCTTGATGAAGCACCACACATTTATGAAAAAACGGATAAGTTTGTAGAAGCAACGGATTGGGTCATTATGCAATTAACTGGAAACTTCCTTCGTAACAGCTGTACTGCTGGATATAAGGCACAATGGCACAAACAGGATGGATTTCCGAGCAAAGAATTTTTTAAAGCTGTTGATCCTCGCCTAGAAGATGTAGTGGAAACGAAGTTGAGCGGAGATGTAGTACCACTCGGAACAAAGGCTGGCGGACTGACTAAGGAAATGGCAGAGTTAACTGGTCTACTAGAAGGGACGGCCGTTGCTGTTGGTAATGTCGATGCCCATGCAGCCGTACCTGCCGTCAGTGTGGTGGATGAAGGGAAGATGGTAATGGCAATGGGAACATCGATTTGCCACATGCTTCTAGGGAAAAAAGAAGTAGAAGTTGAAGGTATGTGTGGGGTTGTAGAAGACGGTATTATACCTGGATACTACGGCTATGAAGCAGGTCAATCTGCTGTAGGAGATATATTTGGCTGGTATGTAGATCAGGGTGTTCCTAAATACGTCTATGATGAAGCAGAAAAAGCTGGGAAAAATGTTCATCAACTTTTAGAAGAAAGGGCTGCTGAATTAGCTCCAGGTGAAAGTGGCATGCTTGCACTAGATTGGTGGAACGGAAACAGATCGGTACTTGTTGATACAGAATTAAGCGGTATGATGCTAGGTTATACTTTGTTAACTAAACCTGAAGAAGTATATCGAGCACTATTAGAATCGACAGCCTTTGGTACTCGTATGATTGTCGATGCGTTCCATGAAAATGGTGTAGCTGTGAATGAATTATATGCTTGTGGCGGACTACCTCAAAAGAATCGATTACTTATGCAGATTTATGCTGATGTGACAAATAGACCAATTAAAGTGGCCGATTCTAAACAAACTCCTGCATTGGGTGCGGCAATGTTCGCGGCAATAGCCGCAGGGTCAGAAAATGGCGGCTATGACGATATTGTAGAAGCTGCTGCAAAAATGGGAAGAGTCAAAGATGAAGTTTTTCTGCCTATTCCTGAAAATGTAAGTCGATATGAAAAAATTTACGAGGAGTATTTCCAATTACATGAGTATTTTGGTCGAGGCACAAACGATGTGATGAAGCGACTTAAAAAAATGCGAGTAACCGACTCAGAATAAGGGAGGATCTTGGGCGATGAAACAGAATAAAAATTATACATTTTGGTTTTTAACAGGAAGCCAGCATCTTTATGGAAAAGAAACACTAGATCAAGTAGAGGATCAAGCTAGACAGGTAGTGGAAGGACTAAATGGAAGCAATTTGCCCTTTGAATTAGTCATGAAGCCTGTAGTTACAACATCCGAGGAAATATACCGGGTCATGGTCGATGCTAATTCAGATGATGCGTGTGCTGGAGTAGTAACATGGATGCACACATTTTCGCCAGCCAAGATTTGGATTCACGGCTTAGCGGCTATTCAAAAGCCACTCCTTCATTTTCATACACAATATAATCAAAATATTCCATGGCAGGACATTGATATGGATTACATGAACCTTAATCAGTCAGCACATGGAGACCGTGAATACGGCTTTATCGTATCGAGGATGAATATTGAGCGCAAAGTCATTGTAGGGCATTGGGCACAGGAGGAAGTGCAGAAAAGGTTTGCTGATTGGATGAACACAGCCTACTCCCACGTAGAAAATCGCAACGTTAAGGTAGCACGTTTTGGAGATAATATGAGGCGAGTTGCCGTAACAGAGGGAGATAAAGTCGAGGCACACATTAAGTTCGGCTGGACTGTCAATGGGTATGGTGTAGGCGACTTAGTGGAATACATCAATGGATTCTCTGATGAGGAAGTAAATCAATTATTTAAAGAATATGAGGAAAAATATGCCATAAGCAATGATATTAAAGCTGACGCTGACTTAAAGCAATCTGTATTAGAGCAAGCACGAATAGAATTAGGTTTAAAAGCATTTATGAATGAAGGTGGATATAACGCCTTTACGACAACGTTTGAAGATCTCCATGGTATGAAGCAGCTTCCTGGTTTAGCGGCCCAAAGGTTAATGGAGCAAGGATATGGTTTTGCAGGAGAAGGAGATTGGAAAACCGCAGCGCTTCTAAGGACAATGAAGGTGATGACAGGGAACAAAGGCACTACTTTCATGGAAGATTACACGTACCACTTTGAACCTGGAAAAGAACTTGTGCTTGGTTCGCATATGTTGGAAATTTGCCCGACTGTAGCGAATAATCAACCTGAAATTCAAGTACATCCGTTATCGATAGGAGGAAAGGCAGATCCTGCTAGAATGGTTTTTGATGGCATGGGAGGAGAAGCGGTGAATGTCAGCTTAGTGGACTTAGGACACAGATTCAGGTTAATCATCAATATCGTTGATGCAGTAGTGCCGACTGAAAGTACACCTAATCTCCCAGTTGCTAAGCTGTTGTGGAAGCCTCAACCATCCCTTACAACTGGAGGGGAAGCATGGATTTACGCAGGTGGTGCACACCATACGGTACTATCTTTTACGAGTACACTTGATCAGATGCTCGATTGGGCAGCTCTTTCAGAAATTGAAGCAGTCGTGATTGATAAAAATACGGATCTTTATCGTTTCCGCAACGAGCTTAAATGGAACGAAATTGTATGGAAGCCTTAATTAATTTTATAGAAAATTGAAATACCCCTCTTTAACAAAAGTTAAAACATGATTACACGTGATATACTATTCTTATGAATAGTTGAAGATATGGGGTGTATTATGAGAACGAAATATCAGTTTGTTAAGGACGAAATTAAATCAAAGATCTTACAAGGCTTTATTCAGCCACATCAGAAAGTAGGATCCGAGAACGAGTTGATAAAAAAATACGAAGTAAGCCGTCATACGATCCGTAAAGCTATCGACGATTTAGTTAACGAGGGCTGGATTTATAAAAAGCAAGGTGCTGGAACTTTCTGTGCTGATCGATCGGTAAATAAACTAGTGAAAGAAGGACGTGGTAAAAACATAGCTGTTATAAGCACGTACTTTTCCAACTATATCTTTCCATCGATTTTTCGGGGGACAGAAGGATATTTGAGTGAACAAGGGTATCATATGACATTTTATAGTACAAATAATAATTTAGAACAGGAGCAGCGTTGTTTAGAAAACGTGCTGTCGCAAAAGTTTGATGGCTTGATTGTTGAGCCAACGAAAAGTGCGTTACCTAATCCTAATATCAATTATTATTTAAACTTAGAGCGAATAGGCATTCCCTATGTCATGATAAATGCTTTCTATGATGAACTGGAACCGATTCACATCGTGATGGATGATGTGGAGGGGGGACGAATGCAAACGAAGCACCTCATTGAACAAGGGCATGAAAAAATATTAGGATTGTTTAAAAGTGATGATACACAAGGAACGAATCGAATGAAGGGCTTCATCAAGGCGCATCGTGAGAGTGGGGTACCGCTTCGACCACAGTATATTATTACGTATACAACGGAAACAGAAAATACAGCAACGGTTGAAGCATTATATGAAAAATTGCAGGATTCTAATGATCGTCCAACTGCCATTGTTTGTTACAATGACCAGCTCGCAATTTTACTTTTAGATGTGCTTCGTGATATGAAGTTATCCATTCCTGAAGACATTTCCATTATTGGGTTTGATGATTCCTTCTTGTCTGTTGCATCAGAAGTAAAGCTTACGACGATTAGACATCCTCAGGAAGAAATGGGTATCATGGCTGGGAAAACGATTCAACAATTAATTGAGAAAAAAAACAACCCGAGTATGGTAGAGGATGTGCAATCAGTTGTTTATGAGCCAGAGCTCATCGTCCGCCATTCAACGAGTAAGATAGGAATGAAAGAATCGAATCGATGATAAGGTGAAAGGGGACGGTTCTCGTTTGCTACGGCAAACGAGAACCGTCCCTCTTTTTCTATTTTCAACTTTTTAAATCCTTTTTTCACTATTTTCGTTATTATATACAGAGGTGGTGAAAAGACATGCCAACAGATGAAGAACTATTAGATGAAATTAAACGTGGTAGTCAAGCGGCAATGGAAGTGCTAGTTAAAAAGCATTATAAATATATTTTTGCTTATGTTTATCGAAAACTAGGAGATTACCATCTTGCTTATGATATGACGCAAGAGGTTTTTATAAAAATGATGAAATCGATTCATCGATATAAACAGGAAGGCGATTTTAAGCATTGGTTATTAAAGATTGCTGTTAACCATTGCCGCGATTATTTCCGAAGTCGTACATATAAACAAAAGGGAGAAGAGTCCGAGCTTGTTGCGCCAGTACGTGATGAAAAAGGGAATGTCTGGGATTTGTTAAGCAAAAAGCTTGATAGTGAAAAAGTGAAGGCGGCGATGGAGCATTTACCAGACTACCAAAAGGAAGCAATCATTTTAAAGTTTTATCAAGACTTAAAAATCAGAGAAATTGCTAGTATTACAAATAGTAAAGAAGCGACTGTAAAGTCTAGGCTCAAGCAAGGATTGAATAAGTTGAAGATTATGTTAAAGGGAGGTAACGCCGATGCACGTCAACAACGAAGATAACAGAGAGGAACTTGCTGACTTACTTGATCCAGTTGAGCTGGAAGAATTGGAAGCGGAGTTAGATCATTATCTTGTCAAATACCCAGATGATAGCATGCTTGATGAGACAATCGACACTTTAAGACAGTATGTTCCGATAAAACAAAAAAAGTCTATTTATTACCGAGACCGTTTCATGACGTTAATAAAACGAGCTAAATTAGAGGCGTTCTATATACACCCAATGTACTGGACGATTAGTGTGTTTTTATTTGTAATCGGTTATGTTTTCACAACCTATAGCGCGCATAATCCGCTGTTAACCTTAATCATTTTAGCACCACTTCCTTTTATTTTCGGTTTAGTTGAGGTGTTTAGAGGGCGTGAGTCAGGAGTACTAGAAATGGAGATGGCATGTAAGTTTTCTGTGTACGAGATTATTCTATCAAGGCTACTCTTAATTGGTGTATTTAATCTTACCTTAACTGTGTTACTTACGTTGAGTCTTGCCCCATATATTCAGACAGCTAGCCTTTTCGAGGTAGTCGTCATTTGGTTTGCTCCATTTACCATATTTGTTTCCTTAGCCTTATGGCTGAGTATGCGTTTTCGCGGTGCAGTATTTGTGATGGCGTTCCTATCTATGTGGGGAATATTTAGTCTCGTGTTAGCCTCGAATAGTATGTGGGCGGAGAGAATTTTAACTGTTCATCTACCTTTTCATCTTCTCTTTACTGGTGTAGGACTATGCTTATTCATGCTACAGGTTAGGAAGCTATTTAACAAATACGGAAAAAATGAGGAGGTTGGGATTATTGAAGCTCGTTATTGATCATGTTTCGAAAAAGTTTAAGGATAAATGGGCAGTGAAGGATTTTTCAGCAGAAATGTCTGTAGGGGTTTATGCACTTCTTGGTCCGAATGGATCGGGGAAAACGACATTGATGCGTATGCTTGCATCTATATTAAAGCCTAGCTCGGGACGAATTTTATTAAATGATAAAGATATTAGCATTCTTGATGAAGGATATCGTGATGTACTAGGATATTTACCACAAGAGTTTGGTGTGTATCATAACTTTACGGCTGAGCGATTTCTCCATTATTTTGCAAGCTTAAAAGGACTAGATAAACAACATGCCAATAAAAAGGTGGAGGAGGTTTTAGAGCTCGTAAATTTAAAGGAAGAAAGGAAGCGGAAAACAAAAACCTTTTCTGGTGGAATGAAGCGACGGTTAGGTATTGCCCAAGCACTGCTGAACGATCCAAAAATTCTTGTAGTCGATGAACCGACGGCAGGTCTTGATCCTAAGGAGAGAGTTCGCTTTCGAAATTTACTTTCTGACATATCGAGAGAACGGATTGTATTGTTGTCTACTCATATCGTTTCCGACATTGAATACATTGCCAAGGAAATTTTTATTATGGAGCAGGGCGTATTGAAACAGCGCTGTGACGTAGATGGACTACTAGCTAGCATGCAGGGGAAGGTTTGGAAGGTCATCGTCACAGAAGAGGAGCTGCCAAGACTACAAGGGAAGCATAAAGTAGGGAATGTGCAACGAAAAAACAATGAAATTGAGCTTCGCATCGTCAGTGACGAGAAGCCTACAGAAAGTGCAATAGAGCTGCCAGCCATTCTCGAGGATGTTTATTTATACTATTTCGATGAGGAGGGGCGATCCGATGTACAAGCATGAGTGCTTTAAAATTTTTACGAAGAAAAGCATTTATGTCGTGTTTTTCTTCATCGTCCTCTTATTACTATTTGCTAATAGTCGCTCGTTAGATTGGGTAATGAAGGATGAAGTATATGGAGAGCTTTATGAAATCTTTGGTGGCCCCGTAACAGAAGAATTGGATTCAATTGTTAGAGAAGAGATGGTTGCCGAAGATGCTGGTGAGAGGCAAGGAGGTACGCCAGCAAGTGAGGTTAATTTTCTTGTCGCTAGATCAGCATTATACCTCGGACAATTAGAGGAGAGAAAAGATATTCTTGACGAGAAAATGGCTACTTTACAGGCTTCAACATATGAGTATAAAGTGGCATCGAAGGAATTAACGATGCTAGAGGAGTTAAAGAACCCTCATGGTTTTTATAGAATACAGTCATGGAATGGAACGCTGGATTTAATTGAGCCATTCTTCAGTGTTGTGCTCATCGCACTGTTAGTTTTAGTAGGATTATCCCCGGTATTTTCAGATGAACATTTACATAAAATGACGGGATTAATTCTTGCAACTAGGCATGGGAAAAGAGAAGTCGTTACTGCAAAGCTTTTGGCGAGTATGACGTATATCGGTGTGATATTCCTATTACTCCATGTTATTAATTTAGTTTCCCAGTTCATTATATACGGGGGATTCAAAGGATGGTATGCACCAATTCAAAGTTTACTTACATTTCCTGCGGACTACGCTTTTTCTCCCTATGCATGGGAAGTTTGGCAGTTTTATATCATCACGCTTAGTGTGCAATTTTTAGGGGCCACCGCCCTTGGTATTCTTGTGTTGCTCCTTTCCGTGATCACGAAAAACGCCATGATTACCTTCTTCCTTAGTGGATCCATACTTGGGCTTCCCTTTGCCCTAAGACAAGTGGGACTAGATCATGGATGGCTCGAAACCTTCAATCTTTTTAGTTATTTGGAATTGCTACGGGTGGAACGACTGTTTGATAGCTTTAAAGCTTATAACGTATTCGGAAATCCAGTGCTATTTCCTACATTGATAATTACTGTTTATACAGTTCTTACCCTAATTCTACTGTGGATATTGTATTATCGTTTTAAAAACCAACAGGTGAGTGAATAAAGTGAAAAGGGACGGTTCTCGTTTGCCATCGCAAACGAGAACCGTCCCTCTTCGCCACAGTTGATTGAGATGACCCAATTAGGTGGTGATATAGAGATTAACAAAAGGGATATTGATGAAGCGATAAATAAGGCGACTTTATTAGGTATAAAAGGAGAAGAAAAAGATTCGTTTGTTCGTTCTTTTTTAATCTCTATATCTAGTGGCAAAGAAATAGAATCTAAAGAACAAGTGTATGAAGAAAGTCAGTGGAGAATGTTATATGAACGAACATGGCAAGAATTAGCTTTTGAAAGGTATGGAGTTGAGTTGACGAAGAAAGATTACGAGAAGTGATAGAAATGACGATAAACCCTATAATAGAAAAACCAATTCCTACGGAACAAGAAGAACAGCTGAAGATACTCTTCTATCTTGCAGATACATTAGGGTACAGTATGGATGAGTATTTTTACACCTTTGATAGCGTTCATTATGAAAGATGGGTAATCGCTGAAAGGTTATATCCGATACTTGAAGAAGAATATGAACTGAAGAATACTGTAGAAATTAGTGATAAATATAGAATGGAAGTCATTGATGAAATAATAAAGACACACTTTTGAGCTGACGATGAGCGTTAGTTGAACTGCCATTCCGGTCATTTGAAAAAGGGAGGTGTTACGATTGGAAGAACGTTTTAATAAACCAAAAAAAGCAACTGTTATAAGTGTTTTAATTGGTGGTATTATTGGAGCAGTTTTGGGAGTTATTGCTTATTATGGTCAATGGTTAGGATAAAAGAAAGAATTGTAGCAATTGCTATAAAGTATTGACTGAATGTTAGGGGAATTATATGATTAGAAAAAGTTTACATATAATAAACACGATGATTAGGAGTATTAAGGAACATTATTGTATAGAGAGCTGCCGTTTGCTGAGAGGTGGTCAATAATTTCCCCAACTCGCCTAGGAGTGGTTAGACTGATATGTAGGTCTAAACGGTTTGCTTCCGTAAAGGAGCATTTGAGAAGGTTTGCTAGTTATTATGATAGACAAACCAAGAAGAGTGGTACCACGTTACGGTTAATCCTATCGTCTCTTTATGAGATGATAGTTTTTTTATTTTTAAAGAGATTTATTCGAAAATAAAGGAGGGTTCATGATGGAGGAAAGCTGTTTTATTTGTAACAAACATCAAGGAACGATAATAACATCTGGTGCTACCATCTACGAAGACGATTATATTTTTGTTGGACATATTGATAATAACGGAAAACCGAATTATTTAGGACACATTATGATTGATTTAAAGAGGCATGTTCCTACCCTTGCAGAAATGAATCCAGAAGAAGCAAAGACATTTGGAGTGATTATGGCGAGATTAAGTAGAGCACTGAAAGAGACTGAAGGTGCTGAGCATGTCTATGCGCTTGTGTCGGGAAACGCCGTTCCACATCTGCATATGCACTTAGTTGCTCGCTATCCAAATACGCATGAGCAGTTTTGGGGACCATTTGCAGTTTATGACGATCCAAATGCAAGGATGGGTGAAAACAGTGACGTAATTCAGTTATGTAATAGACTAAAAGATTATTTAGAGACAAATCCATATGAGTAAGGTTGGTAAATTTAGTGATTATTGTTGGGTAGGTAGCCAAGAGAATTTTGTAGATGAAATAAACATTAAGAAGATAAGTCATATTGTATTAGGACGTTTTGGTGGAAATTCCTCAGCTGGTCAGTATAAAAATGAAGATGGATGTATCGTTTCGGTAAGTGAAGATTTAAATTGTGAGTTCGTCGTGCTTTTAGATGCACATCAAACAGCTGAAAGTGCAGAATTAGTAGTGTCTACTTTAGCATCTCTTAAACATGATATAAAAAAAATGATGACCTATACACCACGAAAAACATTTGATTGCCTCTCCAAACTACTGCTAAACACTTTTGAAAGTAAAAGCTTTAAAGAGGCTTGTAAAAAAGTCCAAGGAGAAACAGCCTTTTTATGTGCTGTGAGAAAGGAAAAATATCTATGGTGGTTTTCAGTTGGAGACTGTATCCTCTATGTAAATCACCCAGAGCTGTCAGCACTTAATGAATATCAGCAAAATCATCGAAGCTTTTATGAATGGATTGGTAAAGTTAACACTTTTGAACTGGAGGTTCCTAGTTTCAGTATTGGTACAAAGGAGCTTAGACAAGGGAGGAATCAAATGTTTTTAACTACTGATGGACTAGTGGAATGTCCTAACGTAGATTTTGCAAATCCAAAAAGAATATTTCACTCATTTGAGAAGTTTACAAATGAGGAAATGGTTTGGAATTTATTAAATGTGATTAAGAATAATAATGGACGAGATAGTACGACAATTTTATCATGGTTTGTTGATATTGATTTAGCTGGAAGTCAACCAAGCAAATGAGTTCTTCCATGAGACTCATATAAAACAAGCAAAGAAGGGGTATGTTTTACGATGAATTATGAGGAAGCATTAAAAAAATATATAGAAGCTACAAACACACATGACTTTAATAATGTAAAGAAGGTCCTTCATGACAAAGCGATTTATTGGTTTACAAATAAGACATGTACGAGTATAAGTGATATTCAAAATTACTTTGAAAATGCTTGGAAACTTATAAAAGAAGAGGTTTATACCGCTAAAGACATACAGTGGATTTCAACTGATCAAAATTCAGCAACTTGTATTTACACATACCATTATGAGGGATATTATAACGGTAAATTAGTGTCAGGGAATGGTAGAGCAACAAACATATTTATAAAGACAAACAACAATGAATGGAAGTTAATACATGAACATTTGAGTAGTTTAGCGTAGTATTGAGGTCTACGAACTTAGTTTCGAACTAAAAGCGAAAAATTGGTTTGAAAATTTAATCACTAATACAGGAGTGATATTGGATGGAAGTTCAAGACTTAGCCACTCAATTTACATTAATAGCGGACAAGGAAAAAGCAGTACGTATGTCTGCCTATATGAAAAATCGATTTGAATTTTTCGGAATTCAAACCCCAGAAAGAAGAAAGGTTGTTTCCACAGTATTTAAAGAATGGGAAGTAGGAAAGAAACCTATTGACTGGAAGTTTGTATTTGATCTTTGGAAACAGAGTGAGAGGGAATACCAATATGTTGCAGTTGATTATTTAATAAAATCAAAAAAATACTTATCTGCTGATGATTTAACACAGGTGAAGGAATTGATAATTTCAAAGTCGTGGTGGGATACGGTCGATGCAATTGCAAGCGGTGTTGTTGGCTATATTGTAAGGACTTTTCCTGAACAAGTTAAGATGATGGACGATTGGATTGAAGATGACAACATGTGGGTAAAGAGGACAGCCCTCTTGCATCAACTATCCTTTAAGGAAAATACGGATGAAGAACGGTTATTTTATTATTGTGAAAAGCATGCAAGTGATAAGGAGTTTTTTATCGCAAAAGCAATTGGATGGGCTTTAAGAGAATATGGAAAAACTAAACCACAATCCGTTATTACATTTGTTGAAAAAACGCCACTTCAAAACCTTAGCAAACGTGAAGCACTTAAACATTTGAAGTGATAGGGTGATAGGGGACGGTTCGAGACCGCTGAAAAAGTGTAAAAATTAATATATTGTTGCATGATTATTCAGAGGACCTAATTAGAGAAAGAGTTGATGAGACCGAAGCAAGCGAGGTAACTGTCTCTTCCTCTACGAGCATATTCTTTGAAGCGTATCCGTCGAGACAACTCGAAGCATTAGCGACGAAGAAACGCTCGTTCCTGCGGGAGTAAAGGCAGAGGTAAGACCCCGCAGATGCGCAGCATAGAGGAGGCTTACCAGCCGCCCGCGGAAAGCGAGTTTGCATAGGTCTCTTCAACCCCTATATTCTAATAACCTTATATTTATTAGGAGGATCTCTAATTGCAAGTACTTTTTCACTGATTCCGGACGGTTCTCGTTTGCCAATGCAAACGAGAACCGTCCCTCTTTGCCCTCTTTGCCGTTTTTGTACCAAATGCATGGAAAATAATGTTAAAATAAAAAGGAGGGATAATACGAGGAAGTAGTTAGTATTTCCAACTTGGTTTATCGCTTAAATTATTTTAGTTGAGGTGAGTAAGTTGAGTAAAGTTGAGCAGAGTACAAAGTTAGATTTAGAGAGAATTATTTTTATTGGAAGAACCTATGAAGAGTATGTGAAAATGTTTTTGCTTTCGGAAAAAGAATTGAAAGGCAAGAAAATACTCGATTGCCCAGCAGGAGCATGTTCCTTTACTGCTATTGGAAATGATCTGGGGATAGATGTAACAGCATGTGATATTGCATATGATCATACAATTGAAGATTTAAAAACGAAAGGTATTCAGGATATTGAACATTCGATGACACTTATGGAAAAAGTTAAAAGTAACTATAAGTGGGATTACTTCAAAGGTATAGACGGTCTTAGAAAGCATCGATTAAGTGCATTGCAGGATTGTTCAAAAGATATGAAGAAGAATAGAAAGCGGTACATACCGGTTCAATTACCTTCGTTACCGTTTAAAAATGAAGAATTTGATATTCTTCTGTCTGCAAATTTTCTATTTATGTATTCTGATAGATTAGATTATCAATTTCACATAGAGACCTTAACGGAGTTATTAAGGGTTACGAAAGAAGAAATTCGTATTTTTCCTTTAGTTGATTTAGAAGGAAAGCGATATGAACATTTAGATAAAATGATACATTACCTTACTACTAACGGTTGTATAGTCGAAGAAGTTACTGTGCCGTATGAGTTTCAAATAAATGCTAATGCCATGTTAAAAATAAAAAAGGTTAAGTAATTGAAATGGGGAACGGTGTGTTTGTCGGTGAGTTTAGAGCAACTAAGAAAATAATAATTGATAGAAATGAGGAAATTAATGATTACACTAAATCCAATTGGTGTTGCTTATAATAGTAGGATTGAAATTAAAGATGACTACTGGGGAGAAGTAGTTAGTAAGATTATGTTGGATAGTTCTCTTCCAGAGGATGCCTTTAATGAAATAGATTCATTTTCACACTTGGAGATAATATTTTACTTCCACAAGGTAGAGAAAGATAAAATAATTACAGGTGCTAGACATCCAAGAAACGATACAACGTTACCAAAAGTTGGCATATTTGCTCAACGAGGGAAAAATAGACCTAATCAATTAGGGCTTACAACGGTGAAATTAATTAGGAGAGACGGAAGAGAGTTAACTGTGTCAGGTCTCGATTGTATAAATGAAACGCCAATTTTAGACATAAAACCAGTGATGCAAGAATTTACTCCAGTGGACGAAATTGCCCAGCCTAAATGGACACACAACATCATGAAAAATTATTGGAGCATAGGTTAGCATTCCAGTAGAAGGCTTAAAAACGTGAGGGTAGGGTACAAACAGTGTGACGAGAGAAAAATGAGTATATCAGAAGGGGGGGAGTCGACTAAAGCTTAGTTTTTTTAACTGGCGTATAAAATAGAGATACATCTTTATTTTGTAAGTATGTGAACGGGTATAGAGCATAACTTGAAGAAATAAAGAAAGAAAGTGGGTTATATAAATGGTATATAAGTTTAGTGTTATGACCCAAGAACAAGCAGAAAATATTGCATTTAACTGGCGTTATGATGGGAAATATTCTTTTTATAATATGGAAGCTGATAAAGAGGATTTAGAAGAATTTTTAAACCGGGAAGAACGAGGCAATTCAACGTTTGCTGTAACAAAATCAGATGAAATGGTTGCTTTTATTAGTTTTGATAAGGTTGCTGATAGAATTTTTGATATTAGTTTAGGTATGAGACCTGATTTAACAGGAAAAGGCAATGGAATAGAATTTCTAAGAGCTGGTATTAACTTCATTAAATCAGAAGTTAAACCTGAAAAAATTACCTTATCGGTTGCAACCTTTAATCAAAGAGCGATAAAATTGTACAGGAAAGTTGGATTTAAAGATGTCGATACTTTTATGCAACCTACGAATGGGAGTACATTTGAATTTTTGAAAATGGAATATAGGTGTTAGTCATCTTCAATAACTTAGTACAAGAATCTGTAGCTGATTTAAATAGATAAAGGTTGTTAATAACGGAGGGGACTTTATGAAGCAATTAGTTACAGTATTTTTGGTGGCAGCATTAGTTGGTTTATCCGCATGTTCTTCCAATTTTGATATGGATGAAACTGAGGTAGAGGAAATAAAAGTATCATTTTTCAAAGACTTCGGAAGTGTAAACGAGGATAATCATATGACAATACGAGAAAAAGAAGAGATAAAAGAGGGCACTGAAAAGGTGGTGTTCTTTCACTTTTTCAGTGTTCCTAAGCAATGTGCGTAGCCGTCGCAAACGTTAAAAAGCCTGATAGGAATGGGGTTCTCCTATCAGGCGAGCGTAGCCATTGCAATACAAATAAAAGGCACTGAAAAAGTTGGTTTGTACTTTTTCAGTGGCCTCGAGATAAAAGCATTTGTTGATGCTATCAATACTTCCAAAAGAATGAAAGGAAGTGTTGATATGCCAGAGGGTGATTATGATTTAAGTTTCATATCTTTAGATGGTACGCTAGATGGTTTTCATATATGGATATCAGAGGAATCTTTGGCTGGAACAATAATACATATAACAGATACCGAAGCGGCATATAAATTAACAAAAAAGTCCACAAATACAATAAGAGACATATTGTCTGATTAATCGTTAATTATAGGAATACTTCTGCTCAAAGAGTAAAATAAATGATGTTTTATTTTGCTAACAGGAAGGTTTCAGCAAGAAAGGAGTGAAAAGTTTTGAATAAATACATTCAAAATATGATTGCTATTGTATTTATTGTTGTATCATTTTTACTATTTTTTGAGTATAGGGTAGGTATAGATTTTGGTTTATGGCATTTATTTTTAGTCATAGTGGCCGGATATGGAATATATCTTAACTTAACAGCTCTAAAAAAGGTGAGAAGTTAGATAGGATGATAAGGGACGGTTCTCGTTTGCCACTGGCAAACGAGAACCGTCCCTCTTTGCACTCTTTGCAGAAGAAACTTTGATTATACAATTGACGTCTATTTGTAAAAAGGGGGAAATTCGTATGAACCTTATCAAGTTATCCTGCGTTTTGATGGCCTTGTCTTTATTTATGATTACCGGATGTTCTGATATTCGGGAATTAAAGGATGGAGAAGTTAAGGAAGAGGAAATTATAGAGGTATCCATCGAAAGTATTGATGCAGAAGAAGTTTTATCATTGTGGGAAGATGCTGATATTTTTCAATATGACGGTGTTATCTACATGACTAATATAGACTGGGTAGAAGAATTAACAATAACCAAAAATACTCAAATTGGAGAAATAAAAACAAAAAATGATGCTAATACAGATTTTGATAATGAAATGTCCAATAAACTTCCTGTTGGTGCGATCATCTATTCGGTTAAGGAAAGAGGGGATATTTTAATTGTTGAATATGATGGAGAAATAAAAAAGTACTTGGCTATAGTTGAAGGATAATATAGTTGTATGTTTTCAACAATCGTTAGCAAATGTAAAGTGGCATTGTCGATTTTTTTCTAGAAACTGGTAAAAGTGTGTTAAGCTAATGGTGAAAAGGGACGGTTCTCGTTTGCACTCGCAAACGAGAACCGTCCCTTTTTGCCGTCCATTAATTGCATGTATTTAGAAACTTATTGTTAGAAAACATCACAGAATTATGGAGAGAATATTACAAAAATTCGTATAATTGTTACAACTTCATAAAGAAAATCGAAATCTATTGTTAATATTCAATAATTACTCTTATATTTTCCGGTGATAAAATTTGCTTATAGAAAAATAGAGAAAAAGAGGTGGCAGATATGAACTACGAATTAATTAGATGTGACATGGATCATCCTGGCGATGTATCTGCATTGGCAAAACTATTAAATGAAGAAGAGATTTCTGCAGAGAGTATTCGAGCTATTATTGCTCAAACAGAAGGGGATGGTTACTCAAGGGGATATGCAACGCTTGCTTTCCAACTACTATTATCAGAAAAATTAAATATTTCACAACAGGAAGTATTTGACACCATTCCGATGATGATGATTGGCAAGACCGGTGGTTTAATGACACCTCATTATACGTTATTTATAGAAAAGGAAGATGTAGAAAAAGAAAATAAAGAGAAACGTTTTAGCTTTGGGGTAGCCTCTACTCGGGTTCTTTTACCAGAAGAAATTGGAACAGTAGCACAAGTTGATTTAGTGGCAGATGCTGTGAATAAGGCAATGTTAGAGGCAGGCATAGAATCCATTGATGATGTGAAATGTGTGGAAGTGAAGTGTCCTTGGGGTGTTGGTGGAAGCCTTGCAAAAGCCACATCTGCCCTTGGTTCAGCCGTTGCTTTGAAAGAAGTCGATAGGGAAGTTATCGATGAAGATAGCCTTAATGAAGATCACTCACTATTTTCTGTTAAAACTTCCGTTTCAGCGGGGCAGGAACAAGTAGCTGCTAGAGTAATAGTAATGGGCAATTCGGTAAAATCTACAAGTAATCTTTATATAGGATCAGGAGTAATGAAGGATGCTCTTGACTTAAAAGGAATGCAAAGTGCATTCAAAGACGCTGGGATTAATCATAGCGACACATTATCAGAAGAAGAACAGGCAAAAATCGTTCAGGTATTTGTTAATGCGGGAGCTGATGCAATAAATGAAGTGCGTGGTAGAAGGCACACCATGCATACTGATGCACTAGCTATGCACTCCGGAATAGTCGCAAAAGCCGTAGCAAATGCTGTTGTAGGAAGCTATGTTGGAGAAACGAGAATATTATGTTCAGCTGGTTCTGAGCACCAGGGGCCTCAAGGATCAAACTTAGTGGCAGCAGTAATAAGAGTAGGGGGGATTAGATGAATTTTTCAGGATGGATGAACTATCACGCTCACATAGATAAAGGTTTCTTGCCTCCTCCACATTTATATAAGGATGCTCCAGCACCGGTAAGAGCAGAGTGGACAAGAGAAGCAAAGATGCTAATGTCAAAAGAGGAAATTAAGTTAGCTGCGAATAAAGCACTTGAGAAAATGCATTATTATGGAACAACATATGTGCGAACGCATGTTGACGTTGATCCCCTATTTGAACTTCGGGCAATGGAAGCTTTACTTGAGGTGAAAAAAGAGTGGGAAAGTCGAGTTGTAGTTGATTTAATTGCATTTAACCAAGAAGGCTTTGACCGATATCCTGAAACGGAAGTTTTACTCTGCGAAGCTTTAATGATGGGAGCAGACGGTATTGGCGGTCACACAAGTATGGATCAGGATGGGAAAAAGCATATTGATAAAATTTTTAAGCTAGCAGAGGGGAAGAAGCTAGATTGGATTGAATTCCATACGGATGAAACTGGTAGACCTGATGATTTCAACCTACCATATTTAGCGCAAGTGACGAAGGAACAAGAGCTTGGGGAGAAAGTTACAGCTATTCATTGCTGTTCTTTAGCCAATGTAGAAGAAGTAGATGCAATGAAAACGATTGAGGCTATTGCCGAATCAGGTATGAGAGTAACAACATGCCCGACGGCGATCGCAACGAGAGCCTTAACTAGAGTAAAGGATTTAGCTCATGCAGGAGTAAGGATTCAACTAGGCTCTGACAATCTAAGAGATTATTTTAACCCGTTAGGCAGTGGGAATATGTTGCAATACGGACAATTACTTGCCTATGTGCAACGTTTTTATGAACCGAATGAAGTAAATCAAATCATTGATTGGCTGAAAGAAAAGCCAAACAATGAACGAGTACAACACGAGTTAAATAGATTAACAAATACTTTAACTTATTCAGACTTTAGTAATAAGGATTTATTGGCAGAGACGCCACGTCCCCAAAGCTTAAACACAAATTTAATTTCAAAGTAACAAAGTAAAGAAAAGGGGGATAAACATGCAAACAAAAACAGAGGTTGAGGTTATTAAACAACCAACAGAAAAAACAAAGCGAAGTGTATCGATACCAAGATCGGTTTGGGCTATTTTGACTTTAATAGGTATTGCCACAATCTGGCAAGTATTGACGGTAGTATTGGAGATACCAAGATATTTGTTGCCGTCTCCATTAGATATTACAGAAAGATTCATCCGTGATTTTTCTGTATTATTTAGTCACTCTATAACAACGATATCAGAAGTTTTACTTGGGTTTGGATTAAGCCTAGTCATTGGCATACCTCTAGCCATTTCTATAGTGTATTCGAAGTATCTCGCAAATTCACTGTACCCAATTTTAATTGGTATTCAATGTATCCCAATGGTCTCTATAGCACCAATTTTAGTGATTTGGTTCGGGTACGGCTTAACAACAAAGGTTTTGCTTGCTTGTTTAATTTCTTTTTTTCCAATTGTAATCAATGCCGTTGTTGGGTTCCGTGCTCTCGATAAGGATATGCATAATCTCGGGCGTTCAATAGGAATATCAGAGTGGAAAATCTTTTATTACTTAAGATTACCTAACGCTTTGCCACATTTATTTGGAGGATTTAAGGTAGGAATTACTCTTGCAGTGGTTGGTGCCATCGTTGGTGAATTTGTAGCATCAGAGAGAGGTTTAGGATATTTACAATTAACTGCAAACGCAAGACTGGATACAACACTTGTTTTTGCTACATTATTTGCTCTTGCAATTATTGGAATGCTTTTATTTGGCATTGTCCACTTAATCGAAAGAATGATGATGCCTTGGTATCATGCAAATAAGGCTGGAGGTGGGAATGAATGACGACAAGATTGGATTTAAGAAACATAGATAAAATTTTCAGAACTAAATCAGGTGATGTTCAAGCATTAAAAAATATTTATTTGACTGTTGAACCGGGTGAATTTATTTCCGTCGTCGGACCAAGTGGGTGTGGTAAAAGTACAATTATGAAAATAATTGCTGGGTTGGATAAACCATCGAGCGGAAGTATCACGATTAATGATTCCCCAATTAAGAAAATAGCAGAGGATATGGCTGTAGTTTTCCAAAAAGATGTGTTACTGGATTGGAGAACCGTACTAGAGAATGTCTTATTTCCATTAGAAGTTAAAGGGATATCTTGGTTTCATAGAAAAAATCATCAAACCAACACCTCAAAGGCAAAAGAGTTATTGGAATCTGTTGGACTAAAAGGATTTGAAGACAAGTATCCTCATGAACTATCTGGTGGTATGAGACAACGGGTCTCCATCTGTCGTGCATTAATCCAAGATCCAAAATTGTTATTAATGGATGAGCCATTCGGAGCATTGGATGCATTAACAAGAGAACAGATGATGTATGACCTACTTAAACTATCGAATAAATTCGGATTTACAACGATATTCATTACTCACAGTATAGAAGAAGCAGTATTTTTATCTGATAGAGTTGTCGTGATGTCTGAAAGACCAGGCACGATTTTACAAGTGATTCCGATCGAATTAATTAGACCACGAGATAGTGAAGCACGTTCTCAACCTGAATTTAATTCAGCAGTGAAGGCTATACGGACAATATTTAAGACACAAGGAATATTAGCAGAAGCATGATGTCGCGTTAAAGAAGGACTTTAGGTGGCCCGGTAACAAAAGCAGTTGTATGTCCCGAGTCAGTGTGGCATTCCAAAGGTCAGAATAAAGAACAGATGTACCAGCTTCTTCAAAGCAGCAATCAAAAATGGTGACTTATTACATCAGTAAGTGCCCATAAAACCATTTTCCATAAAAGAGGGATAAAGTTGTTCTAAATATCAAGTATAACTACAATTTTAGGAGGAATGTTATATGTTTAAAATGTTAAAAGGACTTGTTCTCATGGTTGCTTTACTCTTTGTGATAGCTGCTTGTGGTTCTGAGAATACTGTTGAATCGACACCTGCTGAACAGGAAGATACGACTAAAGGAGAGAGTGTTGATGAAACTGGTATTGGTGACCCAGAGGTAACAGATATAACACTTAGATTAAACTGGAGATTTAAAGGAGAATTTGCTCCATTCTTTATTGCGCAGGAAATGGGTATTTTTGAAGAATATGGATTAAATGTAGAAGTACTCGAAGGAAATGGTTCTACAAATACGATGCAAGCTGTAGCGCAAGGTCAGGATGATTTTGGTGTTACGTCCACAGTAGAACCATCTCAAGGAATTGTAGAAGGAATGCCTATTACCATGATTGCTTCCTATATGAATCGATCACCAATCTTAATTGCCTCTCATCCGGAGTCGCCAGTAGAGACACCGAAGGATTTAGAAGGAAAAAGCATTGCTATGTCTATTGCATCAACTTTTACTAACATATATCCATTTTTTCTAGAGAGTAATGGTGTTGATGAATCACTAATCGACTCTGTTCAAGTAGAAAGCTCTGCACGAAATGGTTTATTTCTAAACAAAGAAGTGGATGCTGTAGCGATTTTCTCTACGAATGAATATCCCATTTTTGAGGAAGAGCTTGGGGTTGAATTAACTCCATTATATTTAGCGGACTTTGGCTATGATTTAGCTGGTCTAACGTTAATCGGAAATGATAGTTTTCTTGAAGCAAATCCAAATACAACGAAACGATTCCTAGCAGCAATTGATGAAGCGTTTGAATATACGATGGCGAATAAAGAGGAAACAACTTCTATTATGAAGGAACTATTCCCAGATGCTGTTGACGAAGATATCGTCCTTTTACAATTAGAGCTACTTGAAGAAATTGCAGTGTTTGAGGATGTTCCATATGGTTGGATGGCAGAAGAAAATATGAAAGATACACTAGATATTTTGGAAGTTAGTGATTTAATCTCAGAGAGGTTTGAACTAGAGAGATACTATACGAATGAATTTTTAGAGTGGTAGTTTAGAAGATTCAAGTGGTCATATGTTGGCCACTTTGAGTCGTTTCCAGGGTAATGAAAAGATGGCCCTATTTAATTTTCCTCTTTAGGAAGGGAGTTAAGAAAATGTATGACCCAATGGTTTTAAGTACAGTAAAACAAGCTGCTCTTGTTGTAATTGACATGCAAAACGACTTTGTTGCTGATAGAGGCGCATTTGCTCAAGCTGGTTTTAACGTTAAAAAATATCAAGCATTAGAGTCTACGATCGTTAATATGCTGTCATTTGCAAGAGCGCAATTGATGCCTGTTATTTTTGTCCAGATGGTCCATAACGATGAGAATGATGGTAATGGAGCCTGGGTGCAAAGAAGAAAGGAGAAACAACACCCGAATAGCTGTCGAGAGGGAACTTGGGGAGTGGAGTGGTATGGGAAGATACGTCCAAGTGAAAAAGATTACATTGTCCGGAAGCATCGGTACACTGCCTTCATTAATCCAGAATTTGATTCACTCTTAAAGTCGCTTAGTATAGAGACGTTAATAGTAACCGGTATTAATACCAATACATGTGTTGAATCAACTGTAAGGGACGCTCATCATAGAGACTATCATGTTGTTGTAGTGAAGGATGCAACTACTTGTGCCTTTGAAGATGCTTATGAACCTTCGTTACAAAATATAGAAAGACACTTTGGTGCGGTTATAACAAGTGAAGAATGGTATAGCTATTTTCTGAGTAATGAAGAAAAAGTGGAAAGTAGTTGAAATGTTGTTAGAAGATCTTGATCAGAAGAGTTTCCAGCTAATGAGAGGATAAAAAGTTAAAAGAGGTGATCAACTTGGAGGATCTGTTAAATAGTCGTGGCTTGACAGTCGAAGGCCTGTTGAAACTCGAGCCATTAATTGGTTCAGAGCTAGTAGCGGGAAAAGCTAGTGCGACGAATGTTATTAATCGGGTAAATATAGTTGGATCACCAGAAGTATTGAATTTTGTCCGGCCTAATGAATTTATCATGACAACCGGCTACCCATTTAGAGATTCAATAGAAGACTTTGCGTCACTTATACCACAGTTACATGAAAAGGGAGTTGCAGGAATTGGGATCAAGATACAGAGATTTATCCCTTCAATTCCCCAAAATTTAATTGATATAGCAAACGAATTAAATTTTCCTGTTGTAGCAGTACCGCCAGCTACAGTTTTCTCAGATATTATTCGAGTAGCTATGGAGGAAATATTTTTCCAGGAATCGGAGCACCTAATCACCCTTTACAACCGAATTCAAGAATTCACGAGACAGTTAACAGATGGGAAGGAAATTAAAGAAGTTATTTATAGTTTAGAGCAAATGATAGGCAATCCAATTGTGGTTTTTGATTCTGAAGGAAATAGTATAGCTCCTTTACTATCAGATGTGCTCTCAGAGGTTGAAATTCTTAAGCTATCACAAACGATTGAAAAAAAAGCTGGTGCAGGTTTGTCTACTGTGTCGATTCGTAATGAGAACTTCCAATGCTTTGCAACACCTTTAACTGCCGATGGCATATTCGATCATATTCCTTTTATTGCGTGTCTAGAAACAAATTATAAATTGACAGATGTTGACTGTTTAACGATAGAGAAAGTTAGCATTATGTTAAATATGGAGCTTGCTAACACAAATGCTAGAAAGAAAATTGAACAGAAATACTATAACCAATTCGTAAAACACCTTTTGCTTGGAGAAATAACGTCGATAAGTGATGTAGAAACCCAAAACTCCTCATTAGATATTGATTTTAAAAAGAAATGGTTTCAAGTTTTTATTCTGAATACTGAACAAGTGGGAGGAGTAAAAGAGGAATTTTACTATTATCTACGCACATTATCGAAAGTAGTTAAAGGTCAATTATTAGGATCAATTCTTCATGATCAATTTGTTTTTGTGATGATTGTAGACGTAAAGAGCGACCTTCAACAAAATACATCGTTTATAAAACAAGAAACAGAACGATTTTTTCAATATAAAAAACTAGTTGAAGACTTTGTCTTATGTGTTGGAGAATCGGTACAACATGTAGAAGAGATACCATTAAGTTATAAACGAGCCGAAAAAGTTAAGGTCGTACAACAACACTTTTCTTTTACTAAACGTCTGGTTACTTATGATGATCTGCAAATATTTAGGTTGCTCTACTTATTACCGGGAAGTGAGGATGTAGTTCGCTATGTAGATGATATTTTAGGAGGATTAGATAACGAAAAAAAACGGAGCAAAGACTATATTGAAACATTGGAAGTTTATTTTAAATCAAATCGCAACATGCGTGAAACAGCTAAAAAGCTCTTTACTCATTACAATACCGTTGTATACAGAATGGAAAAAATCGCAGCCCTATTAAAAATTGACCTAGAAGATTCAGAAGCAGTACTTGAACTAGAAATAGCTTTGAAAATAAGAAGACTTAGACAATACCAGAATAAAAAGGAAAAAAATCAGATGTGGAAAACGCAAAAATCTTTTGAAATAAATATATAGTGAGGGGTGTTCATCATGGATTTTAACGCATTTAATAGATCGTTAAATATTCATCGATCGAATCAAGGTCGATTAAAAGGTGTAACTGTTGCTATTAAAGACGTTTTTTCTATTAAAGGATTAATAGCAGGAGCGGGAAACCCTGATTGGGAAAGGACACATGAGCCTGCTCAAAAAAACGCTGAAGTTGTGGAGCAGCTGTTGGAAGAAGGGGTTACAATAACGGGCACTACCCATACAGATGAGTTGATGTTCAGCTTAAATGGAGAGAACTATCATTATGGGACACCGGTTAACCCAACTGCACAAGAGCGAGTACCAGGTGGTTCTTCCAGTGGCTCGGCAGTTGCAGTTTCTGCAGGATTAGTGGATGTAGGAATAGGAACAGATACTGGTGGGTCAGTACGTATCCCATCTAGTTACTGTGGAATATATGGCTTTAGACCAACACATGGAGCGGTTTCTACGGAAGGGTTAATTCCTTTGGCGAGTCAATTTGATACGGTTGGCTGGATGACGAAAAGTAGTGAATTGCTTTATGACGTGGGGTTGACGCTAATCAACCAACCAGATTATAAAACTTCGTTTACAAAATTAATCGTTCCTGAGGATATCGTGTCGCTTGCTAATGATGAATGTACGGAAACGTTCACAAAACATCTGGATGGGATGAAAGGAAACTTCGATAAAGTCATCACGACTACTCTAGCAACAGAAGGAATAGAGACTTGGTTTAATACGTTTCGAACATTACAAGGGTATGAGGTATGGCAAACGCATGGGGATTGGATAAAAGAAACTAATCCTAAGTTTGGTCCAGACATTGAGGATAGGTTTAATTGGGCAAGTACGATTAAGGAAGAGGATGTAGAAAAAGCCAGGCTTAAAAGAGCTCAAATACAAAATAGAGTACAAGAATTAATTGATCAGGATTCGATTGTACTCATGCCGACAGCACCTGGCGTTGCACCATATTTAAATGGAAGGGGAGAAGTTCTTGAGAATCAAAGAAAACGCATGCTCCTAATGACTTGTATTAGTGGTTTATTAGGGTATCCTCAGCTTTCATTACCAGTTATGCATATAAACGGAATACCAGTAGGGATATCAATGATTGCAGCAAAAAATCAAGACCTTAAACTTTTGCATTTGGCAAATGAATTAGCTAGTGATAAGAAAAAACTGAGCGTATTGGGAGGATAAATCACATGAAATTAGCGACATTAAAGGTTGGGACTAAAGAAAAAGCTGCACTAGCATTAGAAGATGGTTATGTACTACTAGAAACGATAAATAATCGCATAGGTGAAAATTGGAAAACAAATATACTTGAGCTTATAGAAGCAAATGAGGTTTTTGAATTAGCAAGTTGGTATGAAAGAGAAGGGAAATCGATTCTGTATGACACTGAAAAAATTCCTTCAGATAGTGTGCGGTTTGCACCGCTATATCGTCGTCCTCGTAAAATTTGGGGGGTTGGCTTGAATTACTTGGAAACATTGCCTGATCCTAGTGAAAAATATGCGCCTCCGGTTAGTTTTATGAAGCCAGATACAAGCATAATTGGATATGGCGATATTATACAAATCCCAGAAGGATCAACTAATACTACAGCAGAAGCGGAACTAGCTATCATTATTGGAAAAACGTGTAAAAATATAGAAGAAATAGATGCAGAAGATTATATTTTAGGCTACACAACAAGCCTAGATATGACAGAAGCAGATATACATGCTGAAAATCAGCGGTTTCTCACAAGAGCAAAAAGCTTTGACACCTTTTTTAGCTTTGGCCCATATTTACTCATAAATGAAGTAGATGATGTGTTAGGTCTAGAGGTGGAAACCTTGTTAAACGGAGAGGTTATCCACCGTAATAGCATCGCAAATATGAGGTATAGTCCAGCCTATATCGTTTCCTATCATTCTAAAGTGATGACTTTACTCCCTGGAGATATAATAATAACGGGAACACCTGGCCCAGTCGTAATTAGAAATGGAGATGTAGTGGAAGCAAGAATTACTCATTTTCCCTCTTTAATTAATCAAGTAAATGAGTAGTGAGAGGAGCTAGTAAAATGACAATTGACCATAAAACATCCTATCGTCCGACAACAATGTCGAAGAATGGCATGATTACTACCCCTCACTACTTAGCATCTCAAGCTGGAATGGCAGTTCTTCAAAATGGAGGTAATGCGATCGAAGCAGCTATTGCTGCAGCATCAACAATCTCTGTCGTTTATCCTCATATGAATAGCATTGGTGGAGATAATTTTTGGCTCATTTATGACGCAAAAAAGAAGAAGGTTTTAGGTTTAAATAGTAGTGGGAGGTCAGGAGAGAATGTATCAATCCCTTTGTATAAAGTAAAGGGATATGAAAAATCGATTCCAATAAGAGGTTACTTATCTGCTAATACGGTTCCCGGGGCTGTTGCTGGTTGGGAAGAAGCCTACAACTATTCACGGCATAAGCTCACTGGAGAATTTTCTTGGGAAACCTTACTTCAATCAGCTATTTCTTATGCGAGGGAGGGTTACCCAGTCACTCCAAGTCAACAGTATTGGACGGAGGTTAACATGGAAAATTCCCCTCTAAGATATTTACAAAGATTTGAAGAGTTTCGAAAAGTTTTTCTTAAAGAAGGAAAACCATACAAGACGGGTGAGATCTTGAAGCAACCAGACTTGGCAAATACGCTAGAGGAAATTTCTAAAAAGGGAGCGAGTGCTTTTTATAGTGGCTCTATCGCCCAAAAGATGATAGAAGACTTTGAAAGGAAAGGTGGATTACTCACAAGAAAAGATTTTGAAAATCACCGTTCTGATTGGGTGAACCCCATTTCGGTTAATTACCGAGGTTTTACTGCTTATAACCTGCCTCCAAATACACAAGGATTTGCTTCACTATCCATATTAAATATTTTAAATCATTTTGATTTCTCCAATGTGAAAGAAAACTCGACGGAATACTTTCACTTAATGATTGAGGCTACAAAACGTGCTTTTATGGATCGCGATACATGGTTATGTGACCCCACTTTCACCTCTATTCCTATAGATGACCTTCTATCAACAAAAAGAGGAAAAGAGCTTGCTGGAACGATAGACTTTCAATCTACTTGTAAACGTGAAAATGCACTTGATCCAAAGGGAGACACAGTTTGGTTTGGAGTCGTGGATAAAGAGGGAAATGCCGTTTCTTTTATCCAAAGTATATACCACGAATTTGGTTCAGGAATTATACCTAAAGGGACAGGAGTTCTACTACAAAATAGAGGCAGTTTTTTTTCTTTAGATCCTAATCATATTAATTGTTTAGAGCCTAAGAAGAGATCATTTCATACGTTAAATCCAGCTATGCTGCTAAAGAATGAAAAGCCTTATCTTGTATATGGATCAATGGGAGGTGAGGGGCAGCCGCAAACACAAGCAGCCCTAGTAACGAGAATAATAGACTATGGGAATAGTGTGCAGGCAGCAATCGAAGCACCGCGCTGGTTATATGGGAGAACATGGGGAGTCGTTTCCAATGATGTAAAGGTGGAAGCACGTATATCCTCTACAGTCATAGAAGATCTAAAGATACTAGGGCATCCGATAAAAAAAGTAGAGGACTTTACAGATGTGATGGGGCATGCTGGAGCAATTATGCTAGACCCTGTTAGTAAGGTGAAATACGGGGGGGCAGACCCTCGAGGTGATGGAGCTGCACTTGGTTATTAATAGCTAAAAGGTGTCAGAATTATTAAACCTAGAAAGAAGGTAAATAATGAAGGTGCAATGGGAACTTTTTGTTGCGTTTTTTCGGTCTGGGATTTTAGGGTTTGGAGGTGGTCCATCTGCCATTCCTTTAGTAAAAAAAGAAGTTGTAGATATATTCAAGTGGATGAATGAGGATGAATTTAGTGATGTTCTTGCATTAGGGAACGCATTACCAGGTCCAATAAATACGAAAATAGCTGGTTACATTGGTTATCGAGTAGGTGGTTATATTGGCTTAATTACTGCAGTATGCGCATCTATCGTTCCGTCGATTCTTCTAATGATACTCTTTTTAACGACATTAGCTGTTTATAAAGATGAGCCGTGGGTAGGTGGAATGACAAATGGGGTTATTCCTGTTGTAACGATCATGCTTGCTGTACTTACATGGGAGTTTTTTAAAAATGCAAAAAAAGGTATTGGTTGGAAATTGAGTATATCTATTCTTACTATTAGCTTCCTTTTAGTAGAGTTGCTCCACGTACACCCAGCAGTGATTATAGGATTGCTGCTTGTTTATGTCATAGTGAAGCGAGAGAAGACCGATAAGAAAAATATAGCTGGGAGGGCGTAGGAATGACATACGTAGAAATCTTTCTAGCCTTTTTTATACCTGGAATTGTTGGTTACGGTGGTGGCCCAGCATCTATCCCTCTTGTTGAATATGAAGTGGTGCATCGCTACAATTGGATGAATGTTGAACAGTTCAGTGAAATATTAGCATTTGGAAATGCATTACCTGGACCAATTGCTACGAAAATGGCTGGTTATATTGGATATGAAGTAGGAGGACCGTTCGGTGCTTTTGTAGGGGTTTTTGCTACAGTAGCCCCATCACTATTGTTAATGATTTTTTTGTTGAGGATATTATATAAATTTAAAAATTCACCAAAAGTAAAAGAAATGACAGCTCTCATTAGACCTACTATTGCCATGCTACTCGGTGTATTAGCCTTTCGCTTTCTAGAAACATCGTACCTTTATACAGGCATAGGGCATACCGTTTTTCTTTTGATAATGAGTCTATTATTATTAGAAAAATGGAAAATACATCCTTCTATTGTCATTGTAGGAGGATTGGTTTATGGAGCTGTGTTTTTAAGCTAGGAAATAGAAAAGAATAGACAGTCAGAATCTGAGAGTTTATAAGGAAAAGACCGAGTCAGTATCTAAAGGTCCATAATAGATCTTTGGATACTGATTCTTTATATTTCATGATGTGTAGAATGATAAGATAGTATTAATCATTAGATTTATAGAAAATTAATGCAACAATAATCAAGTTTTGCACTTTTTCAGCGGAGCCACACCTCTTTACCTGTTAGAAAAAATAAAATAGCATTTTCAGTTTTTTCTAAAAACTGGTAAAAGTATGTTAAGCAAAAGTGAGGTTTCTTGAAGGAATCATAAAACAAAAAAGGAGAATAGGTATGTTCGGTTATTACAATAAACTTTCTTCAGAAGTTTATAATATGGACAAATATATTGGACTTTCTTTTGGTGACGTTGAATTTTATCGAGATAGATTAGCTTCTTGTAAGGGGAGCATTCTTGAACCTGGGGTTGGTACGGGTAGAATCCTTATTCCACTTTTAGAAATAGGATTGAAAGTTGATGGCTTCGATGTTTCTCAAGAAATGTTAGAAATATGCCGTTACAACTGTGAAGAAAGAGGGTTAACTCCAAGTATATTTAAAGGACATATGGAGACCTTTTCAATAGATAAAAAATATGAAGCTATTATCGTCCCAACTGGAACATTTTTATTGTTACACAAAAGAGAAGATGCGATTAAAGCATTAAAAAATTTCTATAACCATCTCAATCATGGTGGCAGGTTAATTGTAGATACTTTTTTACAAACTGACTTTTCTAGTGGCAAAATATCAACAAGAACGTGGGAAACGAGTAGTGGCGATATCATTACATTGGATACTAAAGTCGTTGAAGTTGACTATATTAACCAATACACATTATCTCATAATCGCTATGAAAAATGGAGACAAGGTGAACTCATACATACAGAATTAGAACGATTCCCACTACGATGGTTTGGTATCGAAGAGTTTAAAGCGATTCTTGAAAAAATTGGGTTTGAGAACATAATAATTTCAGCAGATTACAAGTTCGAACAGTATCCAACTCATTCAAATCAAATCGTAACATTCGAAGCTACTGTAAATAAGAAGTAGGAATCGAATAGGGGTATTACTAGGTACTTATAAGCTTTGTCGGAGTGCATGAAATGTTTACAAATAGTTTATTTTGTCCGAATGAAATAAATTGGAGGGGTTCTTATGTCATCTGAAAAATACTTAATGATCTGTGAAAAAGGACATAAGTATTATAAAAGTAGTGATTGTACAAGTTGTCCAACTTGTGATAAAGAGAAAAAACCTGATAGTGGCTTCCTATCGAAACTAAGTTCACCAGCCAGAAATGCCTTAATTCATGAGAAGATTGATACTTTACCAAAGCTCTCAAAGTATACTGAAAAAGAAATTCTTAAAATTCATGGTATTGGACCAGCTTCGTTACCCAATCTAAGAGCTTCATTAAAAGAAGCAGGGCTATCATTTGAAAAATAATAGGTGCTTTTGGCAAATAAGAACCGTCCCTATTTGCCGGATATGGTATTCATAGAGAAGAAGTTGTACATAAACCTAGTGGAATACAAATCAACGTTGTTTCTATGAGGAAAGATCTTTCGTTTTCAATCTATTGGAGTAAGTAGAAAAGGCTAATGCTTCTCCTAGTCAATATACAAGGTGTTCTATTTAAAATTATGATCATTGGAGGGGAATAAGATGAAATACTTTGTAGTAGATGCTTTTGCTGATAAGATTTTTGAAGGAAATCCGGCTGGAGTATGTATCATGAATGACTGGATTTCAGATGAACTTATGCAAAAAATAGCCATGGAAAATAATTTATCGGAAACAGCCTTCGCAGTTAAAGATGCAGATTATTATCAGTTAAGATGGTTTGCGCCGGGAGGAGAAGTGAACCTTTGTGGGCACGCGACGTTAGCAACGGCATTTGTCATTCTCAATTACTATGAAAAGCAATTAGATTCTGTTAAGTTTAACACCATTAGTGGTGAATTAACCGTTAATAAACAAGATGATTTATATGAGTTAGACTTCCCTTCCGTTCCATCAGAAGAAATTTCTATTACTGATCAAATGATCAACGCTTTGGGGACTGTGCCAAAAGAGGCTTGGTTAAATAGAGATCTTGTATTCATACTAGAGTCAGAGGAAGAAGTGAAAAACGTTAATCCTGATTTTGCTCTTTTAGAAAGATTGCCAGATGGTTTAGGTGTATGTGTTACAGCAGAAGGAAGTAAATTTGATTTTGTTTCGAGAGCGTTTTTTCCAAAGCTAAAAGTGAACGAAGATCCAGTTACTGGTTCCTTGCACTGTAGCCTCATTCCGTTATGGACAATTAGACTAGGGAAAGAGGAAATGGTTGCAAGACAAATATCAACTCGAGGTGGAACGCTTTACTGTAAACATGAAGATACACGAGTAAAAATTGCTGGGAGAGCAGCCCTTTATTCGATAGCTGAATTATATATTGCAGAAAATAAGTAGTGAATACATGACGGGACTCAGAAGTCATCATTTATATACTAGAGCGGACAAGTGGAAATTGAATTGAAGGATAAGGTGGTGAGGCTTATATGAGTAGAATTGACTATATACGGAAAGAAGAAAAGAAATATCATGATTTTTGTTATGAAAACTACAAATTATTTGAGGAAGGTTCATGGCTATACAAACCAGTTAAAACAGTGATTGATTTACTAACATTGTTCAAAGGTAAATCTAATCTTAAAGTGCTTGATTTAGGCTCAGGGGTGGGAAGAAATAGTATCCCAATTGCACAAGAAATAAAAAATAATAATGGAAAAGTAGTCTGTGTAGATTTATTAGATTCTGCACTAAATAAATTAAAAATTTATAGTAGAGAGTATGAAGTAGATGGAGTAATCGAAACTATAAAAGCAGATATAGGGAACTACAACATTGCTAAAGATGAATATAATTTAATTATTGCTGTTTCTACATTAGAGCATGTTGAATCAGATGATGCATTTGAAAATGTAATTCAAAGAATGGCATTAGGAACAAAAAGTGATGGATTAAACTGTATCATCGTTAATTCTGAAGTAGAAGAAATCGACATAAATACAGGTGAGAACTTAGATGTGATGATGGAAGTAAATATGAAAACTAGTGACATGATAAATAAATTAAGGCAGAGTTATGATGGTTGGGAATTAGTAAACCAATTAGTAAAACCTTTAGAATATAAAATTGTTCGTGATGAAAAGGATGTATTGTTAAAAACAAAAGCAATCACTTTCGTTGTTAGAAAGCAATGAGGTGAAAGGGGACGGTTCTGTAGTGCACCCCAAAAGTTAGAGTGAAAAATCTAACTTTTGGGGTGTTTATTTATGCCTAAATACAATGATGAATTAAAGATTAAAGTCGTTAAAGAATATCAAGAAGGAATTCTAGGCTTCAGGCGTCTAGCCAAAAAGCATCATATTAAATCAAAATCATTGGTTGAAAGATGGGTGAAGATATATGAGAAGTTCGGAGAAGAAGGAATAAAAAGTAATGGGCATAAGGGAACTTATTCTGTTCAATTTAAGCTAGATGTATTAAGCTTTATTAAAAGAACAGGAACTTCAGAAACCCAAACAGCCCTCCATTTTGGGTTAGATAGTCCCACTTTAATTGCTTCATGGAAAAAATCTTTTCGTGAAGATAAGGCTGAAGCCCTGGATCGAACGAGAGGACGAGGTACCATGTCTGATAGACCTAAGAACAAAAACAAGAAAAATATAAATGAAAAAGAACTTACAAACGAGCAACGGTTAGAGAGGGAAAATGAGCTTCTTCGTTTGGAGGTAGAGTATTTAAAAAAGTTGCAAGCTTTTCGGGCAAACCCGGAGGATTATCTCGAAAAGCACAAGCAGCGTTATCATTCGAACTCAAAGAAGAGTTCAAATTAAAAGATGTTTTACAAGTAGTGGGAATACCAGAATCCTCTTACCATTATCATATAAAAGTGATGAAGAAAGACAACCCAGATCAGGCACTTGAAGAGTTAATCCAATCCATCTTCGATGAGCACAACGGGAATTATGGTTATCGTCGCATTCATCTAGAATTGAGAAACCAAGGTTACCAAATTAATCACAAGAAGGTTCAACGCATCATGCAAAAATTAGGACTTAAAGTAACTAAGTTCTATAGAAAATCACGCAAGTATAGTTCTTACAAAGGTCCTGTGGGCAAAGTAGCCCCAAACCGTATAAATCGCCGTTTTCATACGACTGTATCCCATCAGAAACTAACTACAGATATCACAGAATTAAAATGTTTAGGTGGGGCGAAATTATATTTAAATCCAATTATGGACTTGTTTAATAGTGAAATACTTTCGTTTGGAATCAGCACGCGTCCAAATCTTCAACTTGTGTTAGAACCTTTAGTAGAAACCCTTGAAATCATAAAGGATGCAAAGTATAGAACAACCCTTCACTCAGATCAAGGTTGGCATTATCAACATAAAAATTGGGTGGGACTCCTTAAAGAAAATAACGTTTTTCAGAGTATGTCTAGAAAAGGTAATTGTTTGGATAATTCGCCAATGGAGAACTTTTTTGGTCTACTAAAGCAAGAAATATATCACGGAGAGGCTTTGTGTACTTACGAAGAATTAAAAGGAAAAATCGAAGATTATATAGATTACTATAATCACAAGCGCATTAAAAAGAAATTAGCTGGGAAGAGTCCGGTTCAATACCGCCTCCACACCAGCCAATTAGTAGCTTAATATAAAACTCTAACTTTAAGGGGTCACAACATTCTCGTTTGCCAATGCAAACGAGAACCGTCCCTCTTTGCCCAATTAGTAAAACCTTTTGAATCTTTTTGGTCAGTGTTACATTTGAATAAGCAAAAATTATTGAACTGAAGGGTACTTATGAAAAAATACATAAGATGTCTTTAGTATAGGCACTCTAATAAGAAAAAGGAGGAGTGCATTATTTATGAAGAATAATAAATCACAAAGACAATTTTTGTTAATCGCATTCATATTAAATTTAGTGTTGCTTGTTCCACTAGCTCTAAGAAAGCCACCAGTAAAAGATTGGGTTATAGTTTATTTATTTAATGCTTTAACAAATGGTATTATAGATAATGTTTTATCGAAGAAAAAAATCATTAAGTATCCAATAAAGTTATTTCCCAAGATATTTGATACCCACGAGTTATTTGATTTTCTTCTTTATCCTACGTTTACAATTTTATATAATCAAATAACTTATAAGGATAAGGTAGGTTCAATTATTTACAAACTCTTTCTTATTACCACACCAGCATTTTTTATTGAACTTTGGGCAACACGAAACACTGATTTAGTGAAATGGAGTAAAAAATGGAAATGGTACCATACCTATTTTAGTATTATACTAAAATCATTATTCACAAGATTAATTATAGGGTCTATAAGAGGTATAGAAAGTAAACAAAGTACTGGGTGATAGGGTGAAAAGGGACGGTTCTCGTTTGCCAATGCAAACGAGAACCGTCCCTCTTTGCCCACTTAATCTATTACTTCTGCTTCAATCGATATAATCTTATATGCGCCATCGACATTTTCAACATAGATGACTATATTTTCCTTGACTGATAAACGATCACCACTGGAAATTTCAATTACACTCGTTTCTGTAGTACCCATATAAGTAAAACTTTCCGTATCCTCTAACTCACCTAAAAGTATTGTTTCTTCACTAAAATTAATTTCCATATCCTTGTATGTGTTTGGAGTATACAATATATCATATCCATTGTTATGATATGTTTCATAATCATAAAATATATCCTTATAAAGATTCAAAAACTCTTCTTCAGTATTAGTAACAAATACAGTGTTCAGTGTAGTAAGCATTCTACGTGCTTCCTCTTTGTATTTTTCAATCAAAGCTGATTCATCGGTATCATCTTCGTTTTCTGTTGCAGCTACATTATCATTAGAATCTTCCTCTTCTATAGCCTCATCATCTTCAACAGCTTCCTCTTCTTCGATAGCTGGTGTTTCAGTTTCTTCAGCAGTTACGGATGGTTCGGCGTTTGCTTCATTTTCCTCTTGAGATAAACAAGCAACGAGTGTCGTAGCTACTATAATGATAAAGGTTACCATAAATAATTTTTTCATTTTAACATCCTCCATTTTTAAGTTTCATTGCTGGTCCCAGTACATCTTCATACTTTCTAATATACTTTGAAACAATAAGGTAATTTAAGAATAATGCTACGAAAACCTTACATAAGAACTATAACTTAGTGCCCATTACACTAACATTACAAAAGTCACTAAAAATCGTCAAAATTTTTAGTGGCTTAGAAAATCAAGGAGTATAACAAAGCGAATATTATTTTAGATTTAGCAATTTATTTTTATAATATTCGTAATCTTTATAGGACTCAGTGTCTAATAGTATAGGAAGAAGTTGCTCATAATATTTTTTAGAGATTGGGTTATATTTAATTAAAATTTTTAACAATGTTTTAGTGGAAGAAGGATCTTTGCTAATAGGGTTCACTAACAGAGACTGACAAATCTTACTGATCCTTTCTTCAATAGAGTTTCTGATGTAAATGACCCAATCTTCATAAAATTCCTTACATAAAACTATAGGAAGGTATTCAAATGTAGTTAAAGCCATTTGAAGTTTTACCTTATCATCAGCTTCTTTTTCTATATTGCTTATCACTTTTTCTAGTTCAAGTAAATCCATGTTAACGTCTGTATTAAGGGATATACTATGACGATCAATTGTAAAAAAGTTATCGAAGGAAGACTCTGTTCCTTGTTCGATCATAGATTTAATATGGTTTATAGATACCCGAAGATAGTTTTGGGCTTTTATTATGTCGCAATCTGGCCAAAATACATCGTATAATTCTTCACGTGTAACCCTTTTATGATAAATAATGTAAGCGATAATTTGTTTCGCTTTCCTCTGATTCCACTTTCCTACAATTTCTATCCCTTGAATCGACAGTTTAAAGGAATCTAGCACATGTAACTGTACGTATGAGGATTTACTGTTTGAAAATTTACTATCTAGGATAGAGTATAGTGCGGTTTGAAGTTTATCCGTGTACGTATACCTTACCGGTGGTAGATCATTTGACAAATTATGAATAAAATCAATTGTATTTTTAGTAAATTCTTTAGGTTGATCAATCATAATCGCATTAGATGAATTAGGTATGATGAAAAAGCGATGATTGATCATATAATGTTTACTCATCATATGAAGTTCTGGAGGATATAAAACATCGTATTCACCAACTAAAATGAGTTTTGGGACAGTAATCTTCTCTAATTCCTCCGGCGAATAAGAAAAGACAGCACGAGAAATTAATGTGAAAAAATCTAAGTATGCGTCAGGGCGAATTTGTTTATAGATTTTTATAAGCCTTTCAACCTTACTATCTGTTGAAGGATAGCAAATATTTTTTGCTATAGGTAAAATAATGTCTTCAATCTTATCGGACATATTCCTTGAAACTCTATTTTCAACCTCTTGATTACCCATTTCTTTTGGGACAAAAATAGGGGTGGAAATAAGGATAAGTGAATTAACATATTTTCTTCTCTTTGCAAGTTCTAAACAAAAGTTCCCTCCACCAGAGTGGCCGCCACAATGAAGCTCTTCTATACCTAATTTCACTAGTAAAAAGTCGAGGTCATCCACTAAAAGGTCCCAAGAAAAAGGTTTCTCATTCAGCGCATAGCTTTTACCATGTTCTCTAATGTCAAATCGCAGAACATTAAAAGAATCGTGCAAATATGTTATAGACTCATCCCAAGTAGTCATATCAAGCCCTAAGCCGTGTACTAGAAGAAGCGTTTCAGCTCCTTGTTTACTCGACTTAATGTACTCATAATGAATGGCAGAATTAGCTGTTTTAATCATATTCATGCTGTTAACCTCTTTGTATGTTTGTTATTTTGTAGTTTTTTCTTATATTTTATCATAATAAGTCGGAATGAGGAGATTTTCTTAACGCTCTTTACTTACTTATTTTGTACCAGAAAAATGGAAAGTGATGTTAAAATATAGGGGGAATTTAAGTAGTCAATTACTGAAAGGGGGCTATAATTTGGGGGGGAATGCTTGCAGGAGGCGGCGATACAGAACAAAGCCTATTCATAGATAAAGAATTACATTTAACTTATATGAATATGAAGCGAGGTCTTCAAATGAAAAATATTTTAGTAATTGGTGGATACGGGCAAGTTGGTAGTGTGATCTGTAAAGCTTTGTCGCACTTTTATCCTAAAAAAGTTATGGCTGCGGGTAGAAATATTGAAAAAGCAAAGAACTTTTCTTTATCAATGGATGGGAACGTTCTACCTTTAGAATTAGATATTTATCATGTCGATGCAACTGATGAAGTATTTCAATCAACACAGTTAGTAATCATGTGTCTTGACCAAAAGAATACTAGCTTTGTTGAAAAGTGTATTCAAAATAAAGTTAATTATATAGATATTTCCCCATCTTATAAAATTTTATCAAGCATTGAAAGGCTGAATACTAAAGCGCATAAATCAGGGATAACTATAGTATTAGGAGTAGGCTTAGCCCCTGGTCTAACTAATTTAATGGTAAAAAAGATAATCGCCGAACTTGATATAGTTAACAAAACAGATATGTATTTAATGCTTGGAATTGGTGAAAAGCATGGGAATGATGGCGTTGAGTGGTTGCTAAATAATATTAATGACAAATATGCGATAACTGAACATGGACATAAGCGAAAAGTAAGTAGCTTTACGGAAGGAAAACATGTTGATCTACCTAAACAGTATGGGAAAAGGAAAGCTTATAGATTTAACCTTGCTGATCAACATATTATTTCAAAAACGCTCGAAGTAGAAAATGTATCAACTCGATTTTTCTATGATTCCGCTTTTACAACAAATGCTTTAGCAATACTAAAAAAAATCGGTGTATTTAAGCTATTAAGCTATAAGCACTTCAAAAAGATGTTTGTAAAAATATTTGTTGGCACTTTACATATATTTGATAAGCTAAACATTGGTTCAGAGGATTATTTAGTAAAGGCTGAAGTGTGTGGAGAAAGGAAGGGGAAAGAAGTAACGATTGAATCAGTACTATTTGGTTCAAATAATACTGCGATTACAGGTAATGTTGCTTCAATTATAGCAATGAAGTTAATCGAAAATAAATACGCATCGGGTGTATACTACTCAGAGCAGCTTTTTGAATTAGATGAAATATTATCACATTTAGATGAAGAAATCCTTTATACCTACGAGATGAAGGTCGTGAATGAACAGGTGAGAGGTAGTTAAAAAGGTATCTTCACCTAAACCGAGTTGGGCATCGTTTCGTATTAAGAATAACCCGTTTAGCGATTGTTTAGCATGTAAACTTGTGGGTTCATGTTAAAATGTATGTACATAACTTGTTGAATTGGAGGAGGTTTATTTTATGAGACTGCCTTCTTGCTGGAGCTGTCAGTATCGATTTAAATGGAAAGAGCTACTATTTAAATTCAGGAAGATTGAATGTCCTAGCTGTCGTGAGCATCAACACGTCACGAGAAGAAAACAACGGCAAACGCAAGTACTAACACTATTTCTCACCATGCTTACCATTGTCGGCATTCACTTTATTTATAGTTATTCAGCTATAGGAGCACTTCTCTATGGTGTAGCCATCCTACTTATTACGCTAGTATTTTCTCCGTTTCTCTCAGAATTTACTGAAAAAGAGGAGCAGTTATTTAAGTAGCTTTTGATGGAATAATATATATGTGTAGTTAAACTAAATTGACGTAAATAGAATGAAGGGTTGCCATGTTGCGACTCTCTTTTTTTGTCCAAAAATTGGCAAATAGTGTTAAACTAAAAGGGAGTCTACAAAAAAGCTAATATGTGTAAACGGGTAATGGGCATATTAAATGGAGGAAATTTAATGAAAAATAAACTATTACTAATAATTTTATTATCATGTATTTTAGGTTCGGCGCTAATAAGTAGTTTAGCATGGCTTACTTATACTTTTAAAGCTACATTCTACGGTATAGCACTGGCAGTATTAGTTATTACTGGATTTGTCTATTTCTCTGAGTATTTTAGAAGAGGGAAAGAACGGAATATATAATTTTCTTTCTTTAACTAGGGAAAAAACGGTTTTTCATATAATCGGATACACTGCATTAAGAAGTCTGGTAGAAAAAGGTGGATATTTCATGAATGTTAATAGTGAAAAAGAAATACTGTTATTGGATAGTGAAAAAAACTTTACTTCATTACTTAGGATAGTAGAAGAGATTCCTAGCAGAAAAAGAGGAACTTCTATCGAAACGAAGGAAAGAGATAAAAATTTTCGTGATGTACTTATGCATTTGTATGAATGGCATGCAATGCTAGAGAGATGGTATAGAGAAGGCATGCATGGAGACTCTCCTCATATGCCAGCACCCGGTTATAAATGGCGTACTATCAAACTGCTTAATATGAAAATATGGGAAGACTATCAAGATGTGAAATTAAATCAAGCTATAAATAAATTGAAGCTAAGTCATGAAAGAGTAATGGATCTAATTAAATCACATACCAATGAAGAAATCATGACAAAAAAATACTACCGTTGGACTAAAACAAGTAATCTATACAGCTATTTCGCAGCAAACACTACCAATCATTACATCTGGGCCATTTAAAAATGTAAGGCTATTGCTCAATTAATAGAAGATGGGGAGGATAAGGAAAAGTGAGTCGCCATCTGCCCATGAGCAAAAGAAAAAGTGAGTGAAGGTAAGATGGGGAGTCGCCAGTCTACTATGATCGAAGAAAAACAAGTGCGTATGTTCAGTTTCATGCATAAAGTAAAGAGTAATAAAAGGGGGATTTTATAAATGAACGGTAAAGGGGAAAAGCAATCACCATATTATGCAGTTATATTTACTTCACAGAGAACTAAAGGTGACAATGGTTATGGGGAAATGGCAAAAGTAATGGAGGAGTTAGCTTCAAAAGAACAAGGGTTTTTAGGGATTGAGAGTGCAAGAGACAGTCAGTTAGGTATTACTGTTTCATATTGGGAAACGTTAGATGATATTAAGAGATGGAAAGAAAATTCAGCTCATAAGGTAGCGCAAGAAAAGGGGAAAGCAGAATGGTACAAAAATTATAGTGTTCGAGTTTGTAAAGTTGAAAGAGATTATTCTTTTGAAGATTGATGTAGTTGTATTCTCAGATATATGAGTATAAATATGAGTTGCAGTGTTGCGCTCTTTTTTTTATACAGAAAACATTCTGAATTTTCGCTGTTTATAAAAAGTATAATTTGAATTAAACTTCCATTAACGTTTTTTATTATAGGGCTAATCATCGATTATATTGAGACATCAGTTGATTAAGGATTGAACAATATTAAATCACTAAATAAATAGTGTAGTATTAGCATAAGTTTAGCAATTAACAAAATTCTAGCAATAATTCCGAAATAACGAGGTATATCTGCAACAATTTTAACTGATTTAACGTCAGTAATAAATAAGTGATTTCAAAGGATTTGTTTAATCTAGGCAAACCGTACGTAGAGTCAAAAGTTAAAATTAGTCATTTTTGGAGTGATACTATGTCATTTATTGAGAGAGAAATTGGTGCAGTATTTTTAGCGGTTAAAGATATTGAGAAAGCGAAGGATTGGTATAATGATTTACTCGGGATCGAGGAGAATATAGACATTCAATTTGGTCATCTTTATGTCATTCCAAGCTCAAATCTAGTTTTGGACAGTAAGATTTATTCGAAGCGGCATCAAGGGGAAGCACCTCTATTTCATTTTAATACGAAGAATATTCAAATGGCCTATGAAGAATGTAAGAAAAAGAATGTCGAGATATTAACAGATATAGAACATGGACAATGGTTTAATTTTCGCGACCCGGATGGGAACGTTCTGATGATTTGTCAATGTTAACAGATAGAGTATGGAGAGTGTCACCATAGCCCAAAACTTTAGAGAGGAATATCCAAAGCAGATTTTAGAAATTTAAATATCTGTATTGGAAAATCGGAGACACTAGCGAAGTGGAGTGTGAGAAGATGTTTGTTAAAATTTACATTTATCATATTAAAAGAGATAAAACAGAAGAGTATTTTCGGATACAAGAAAAAGCGCGTGAAATTTACAGGAAGTTTATTGATTCTGAAACAACCTATTTACAAAGTAGATCAGATACTACAAAGTGGATCGAGATCACTAAATATAGAAGTGAGGAAGAATATGATAAAGGCATTGCACTAATTAATACAGAAAAGGAAATACAGGAATTATTTAAATCGTTTCAATCTATTCTAGTAGATCGGAAGAGAGAAATAGTAGAAGAAAACTTTATAGAGGTTATGAATACAAGTATTTTGTAAATTTTATTGTAACTAAAAGGGTATTAAACTATTTTTATTGATTTTTTAATATAGAAGTAAATGACTTTATATAAGTAAAAATAGCAAAATACGATTAGGCTGTTTTTTCAACAAATCAGCATAGGAGATTTACATCATCGAGAGGCGGATTATTTATGACAAATAATAAAAAGATTTTTATGGCGAGCATTACTTCACTATTACTATTAGCAGCATGTGCAAACTCATCAAACGAATCAAGTGTTATGTTGGAGAATGAGTCACAAAATAAGCAAGAAACAGAAGACAGAAATGATGCTGATTCTCATGAAGGTTCCACAGAGAGTAACCATGACATCAATAAAACCCAGAACAATGATACAGAAAGTAATGAAACGAATAATAAAGAAGATACAGCGACTTCAAGTAATTTGCCTGATGATCCATCTCATAACATTACTGAAGTAAATATGAAGGAAAAATATATGAATAAATTAGATGATACGAGAAAAGAAACAGAAGAATTAGAAGCAGTTGACTCCTCAACATACGCTTTAAAAGAAGTTGAAAATACTAGATGGGATATTTGGGATCAATTGCTGAATGAAATTTATGGAGTTATACAGGAACAATTGACAGTAGAAGAAATGGACCAATTAAGAGAAAAACAACGGAGCTGGATAAAATATAGAGATGATCGTGCATTAGAAGCATCGGAAATATATAAGGGGGGAACGCAGGAACATTTAGAATATGTTTCTGTGTTGGCAAATCTTACAGAAGAAAGATGCTATGAACTAGTAGAAGGTTATATGAAATAATTTGCACGAATTATGAGATTAATTATTAAAAAAGGGAGTAATCTATTCGTTTTTTTAAGCTTAAGAAAACTAAGCGAGTGTGTAATAACAGGTAGTAGTTCCACGAACGGAGTTGAGGTATGGAAATATCATTGATAAGACATGGAAAATCACAACTTAATGAAAATGATAAAATAACTTGCTTGGAATTTAAAAAATGGGTAGAAAAATATGATTGTAATGGTGTGTGTGTAGAGTCAACATACCCCTCCGATACAGTAAGTAAAGTAAAAAGTGCAAAAAAAATTATTACTAGCGACATGAATAGAGCTGTTCATTCAGCCAAATTATTAAGTCCCGAAGCAATACTCATATCAGAATCTCTATTTCGAGAGGCTGAGTTACCTACTGCCTTTAAAAAATTTGGTGTGAAATTACGTCCAACGAATTGGGCTATCATCTTAAGATTATTATGGTTTTTAGGTTATTCTAACGAATGCGAGTCTTTGAGTAATGCGAAGTTAAGAGCGAAAAAAGCCTCACAAAAATTAATTGAATATGCAGAAGAACATCAAAAGGTAGCTTTAGTGGGACATGGATTTTTTAATATGTTAGTTGCCAAAGAATTACGGAAAAAAGGTTTGAAAGGAAAAAAGAGGACGGGTTCAAAGCATTGGAGTTGTACAACATACTCTTTATAATGAACTAGTTAATGAGAGTTCAAATTCTTACTTATTGTTAAAAGTCCAAAATATGAGGGGGATTCTTTTGATACACTTTTTTGAGTATAACTGGCAAGTGAGAGACGAATGGTTCGATTGGTGTAAACAACTTTCAAATGAAGAGCTGTTAAAAGACCGAACTGGCGGAGTTGGAAGTATATTATATACCCTTTTTCACATTATTGATGTTGAATACAGTTGGGTGCGAGGGATACAAGGTAAAGAAGATATCGTTTTTGAGTTTGCTGATTACGATACACTTGAAAGGGTTATGTCTCTGTCTGATAGATTTCGGAATGAACTAACAGATTTTTTGATTAATAATCTTGAAGAAATGAAGGGGGAAGTTGTGAGCGTAGCATGGGACGAAGAGCAATATACTGCTGATGAAATATTACATCACATCATTGCACATGAAATTCACCACGTTGGCCAACTCTCTGTTTGGGCAAGAGAATTACAGAAATCGCCAGTACCTTCTCATTTTGTTGGGAGAAAGTTAAAGTCGATTTTTTCTTAGAATGATAAAGGTTTCGATGAGAAAATTTGACAAGTGTGTGTACATACTGACTCCTTATTTACCCCCTATGAATAAAAAACTGGTAAAGATCAAACTGATTTCTTTTCAATTGACTGGAAAGGAGGCTACTGATGGATAAGTATGTTTTAAAAGAAGCTGCTATAAAATTTAATGTGGATGTGTCTTCGTTTAGATTAATTGGATAAGAGGGACGGTTCTCGTTCGCCAATTTTTTAATAACCAATGGCTGATATGTTTCATGGTACAAGACATACTCCTATTATCTACGGGACAGTTTTCGAAATGCACGAACACTAAGCAAATCAAATGAATTAATTCTTCATGTCACTGTTTTTTCTATAGTTGTTGAGATTCACTTAACAATCTGATATATTCATTTATAAATAAATACACATTAATCAATGAAGTGACCAAGTAAATAAGAATTGTGAGACAGAAAATATAGCGTTTGCTGAGAGCTATATCACCTCTTCTTATTGAACCCTACCACAGAGATGTTAGTTAAAACTAACCGAGTAGTTTCGTTACAAACGTTTAGAGGACATAGTATTTTTTATGTCGAACTAAGGTGGTACCACGTCTATTAGCATAAAGACGTCCTTTTTGGACTCTTTATGCTTTTTTTAATAAGTTTGCTGTGGAAATGATACCATGCGTAGCAGGACATCACTCACTACTACTTTAAAGAGAGGTGGCATCATTTCTACACCACTTCTAAGAAAAAACAAAAAACGAGTTTCACCAATCTCGTTTTTTGTTTTTCTTATCATCATTAACTCAATTATTAAGGGAGGATCCGCCTTCATGTCTCAAAAAAGAGAAGATTTTTCAAAATGGTATATTGATACGATTCAAAAAGCAGATTTATTGGATTACACGCCAGTCCGCGGTTGTATTGCATTTAAGCCGGATGGCTATGAATTATGGGAACATATTAAAGAGGAGATGGATAGCCGCTTTAAAGAAACTGGTCACCGCAATGCTTACTTTCCGATGCTAATACCAGAGACTTTCTTCCAAAAGGAAAAAGATCATATTGAAGGATTCTCACCAGAGCTTCCTTGGGTAACGGAAGCTGCAGGAGAAAAGCTAGAAGAACGTTTAGCACTCCGTCCAACTTCAGAAACAATGATTGGACATTTGTATTCAAAGTGGATTAAAAGTTATCGGGACCTTCCTGTTTTAATTAATCAATGGGCAAATGTATTCCGTTGGGAAAAGAAAACTCTTCCTTTCATTCGTACGTCTGAGTTTTTATGGCAAGAAGGTCACACTGCTCATGTGGATGAAGAAGATGCACGTAAGGAAACAATGCAAATGCTTAATATTTATAAAGAAGTCGTAGAAGGATTACTAGCCATTCCAGTCTATGATGGGGAAAAAACACCATCTGAGCGCTTTGCTGGTGCGGTGGATACTTATTCCATTGAAGCGATGATGAAAGATGGAAAAGCTGTGCAAGCAGGGACATCGCACTACCTTGGTACAAAATTTGCGGAAGCATTCGATATAAAATATTTAACTAGAGAAAATAAACATGAAAATGTGCATACGACCTCTTGGGGAACATCGACACGTTTAATCGGTTCGGTTATTATGGTGCATGGTGACGAACAAGGACTTGTTTTACCTCCAAGAATTGCGCCGACTCAAGTGGTGTTGATTCCAGTTGGTCCATGGAAGAAGAACCCAGCAATAATTGATAAGTTGGATGAAATATTTGTCGCTCTAAAAGTGAAAGGAATTCGAGTACGACTTGATGATTCTGACCAATCACCAGGTTATAAATTCAATGAATGGGAGTTAAAAGGTGTTCCAGTCCGTATTGAACTTGGACCACGTGATTTAGAAGGTAATCAAGTGATGATGAAGGCCCGTGATGAAAGAGAAAAATTAGTCGTATCTTTAGACACGGTTGTGGAATCCATTGAAAAAGAATTGAATACAATGCAAACGCGTCTATTTGAAAAAGCAAAAGCTTTTCTAGCAGAAAATTCCCATACACACTTGGATACAATAGACCAATTAAATCAACATTTAGCAGATGCTGAGAAAAAGGGTCACATTCCTGGATGGGTATTAGCCGGGTGGTGTGGAGACGATGCTTGTGAAACAAACGTAAAAGATAAAACAAAATTTACAACACGTAACATACCATTCAACCCACCGCAAACAAAACATACTTGCATTAATTGTGGAAATGAAGCAAAACACACAGTTTGGTTTGCACGAGCATATTGATTAACTAATGTTAAGGATAAGGGGGACCCGTTCGAGACTGCTGAAAAAGTAGAAATCTTGATATTTTATTGTATTAATATTCAATATATCTAATTATAGAAAAGGTTGATGAGACCGGAGCAAGCGAGGTAAGTGTCTCTTCCTCTACGAGCATATGCTTTGAAGCGTATCCGTCGAGACAACTCGAAGCATTAGCGACGAAGCGACGCTCGTTCCTGAGGGAGAAAAGGCAGGGGTGAGACTACGTTAGATGCAAAGCATCAAGGAGGCTCACCAGCCGCCCGCGGAAAGCGAGTTTGCACAGATCTCATCAACTTCTATATTCAAATAACCTTATATTTATTAGCCTATACTTAAAGGATAAGTACTTTTTCACTGGTTCCGGACCCGTTCTCGTTTGCCAATTTTTAAAATAACCAAGTCTGTTATGTGAACCTTGCAAACGAGAACCGTCCCTTCTTGCCATTCTTGCCATTATGGAGGGGGAGATTACGATTAGTTTAGTTGTGAATCAAGAATTAGCCGAGAGGTTGGAAAATGCAGAAATTGATACTGTTAAATCAAGATTGACAGAAATGCAGAAAATGGATGGCAATCCGATGGAAGTTGACATTCAACATTTCGGGAATGCAACAGCGTTTTCGGTGAAAAACATTCCTGGTCCGTCTTATAATACGGTAAAAGGTTTAAAAGCTGGTGATGAAGATCAAGTAGAAAAGGTAATAGATTTTTACAAGAAAAAAGAGATCCCTGTACGCTTTGAATTAACACCAGCACATACCTCTACAAAACTCCTTAGCTATCTTAGTGATGCTGGCTTTTATCATCATGACTTTCATTCAACGCTTTATGCTCCAATTTTGAATTTCCGCCAAAATAATAAGGAGTTAAAAGAAAAAATAACGATTCGCAAGTTAGAAAGACACGAGTTTGATATTTTTGCAGATATTTATATTAATAGTTTTCAAATGCCACAATTCTTGAAAAATGCCGTTGCACAAAATAATGAAGTGCTTTGTAATCATAAAAATTGGATGTTTTATCTCGCAAGCTATGATGGTGAGCCTGCAGGAATCGGTGTCTTACACATTGATCATGGAGTAGCAACTTTAGCTGCTGCGGCAACGATACCTGGTTTAAGGAATAAAGGCATTCAGAGTGACCTGATTAAGCAACGCATCCTTCAAGCGTACAAACAGCATTGTGATTTAATTGCAGGACATGCAAAGTTCGGATCGACTAGTCAAAACAACATGGAACGAGCTGGGCTGAAAATTGCATATACTAAGGCGATATGGATTGAAAGATAAATACTTTTCTCTAACTAGGAAATGAGGGGTAATGATGAACTTTTTCATTGAAAATCTAGATGATAAAATGGCTAAACAGATTTTAAGTTGGAAATATGAAAAGCCTTATGATTTTTATAATAATGAAGTTAGTGAAGAAGCATTAAATGAGCTGCTCGATGGTTCTTATAAGGCGATAACAACTGATAATGGTGATTTGGTTGGGCCCACTGAAAAAGTGAAAGAACGCCACTTTTTCAGTGCCCTTGATTTGATTGGCTTTTTTTGTATTGGTCAAACAGCGCAAATACCAATAGGACATCAATATGGTGTGTATCGCGAAGATTGTGTAGATATAGGTCTTGGTATGCACCCCGACTATGTCGGAAAGGGATATGGATTTGATTTTTGTACCTATATCATCAAAAATATAAATGAGAATTTTGAGGGAATGGCATTAAGGTTGTCCGTTGCAACGTTTAATAAAAGAGCTATTCATTTATATGAAAAACTAGGTTTTGTAAAGAAGGACAAGTTCAATACTCCTCGAGCGGAATTTATGACAATGATGATGGATAGATGAGCTGCTTATTAATAGAGAATAAAATTAGTAGGGAGGTTGACTCAAAAGGTAAAAAAAATCGATCTATTGAGACAACCTGATAACATTGCGTGGCATAGTTAATGCCAGGACTTTCGAAAGCTTTTTAAACCCAATTTTAAACAAGTAATAAATTTTGAAAAATCAGTTGGTGACGAATATCACTGTAGTATATCTCCTTTTTCTATATAATTGTTTGAATTAATAGAATATTATTCGGGGGGATACTCGTGAGAAAAAAAGATTTGCCTATTGTTTATTCGTGTTCAGGTTGTTCTTCCGCAGCGCAAACTGCCAATTCGGTAGCAATAAAAATGGATAGGGAAAGTATTGCAGAGATGTCATGCATTGCAGGGGTTGGTGGTGATGTGAAGCCGTTAGTTGATACTGCTAAATCAGGCCGTGACATCATTGCAATTGATGGTTGTCCTTTAGCGTGCTGCAAAAATGTGCTTGCTAGACATGACGTAAAGCCAAAGCATCATTTTGATTTATCGCATTTTAAAATACCGAAAAGAAAGGGACAGGATCCAGATCCAACCAATGTTTACCATGCATATGACCAAGTTTTAGCTAACATTTTACAACGATGACGATTAAGTATCATCAAACATATTTTATAAAAATTGGTGGTGAAGCTATACCATCAATTTTTTCGTATGTATGAAAGAGGAAGTGTGGTTGTTGTCTTTGCTATATCAAACGCGGATATATTCTTCCATATGAAAAAATATTAATCTCTTTTTTACCAATTAATAGGATGTTTTGTAAAATTATGATAAATTAAAATATAGTTTTATACGAAAAAAGCTTTGAAAAGGGGGGATAGAAAGTGAGGGTGGTAACGCTTACTTTCTTGTTATGCTTTTTTGCCATCATGTCACTTGCTTGTAGTGATAACACCGAAGGATTGTCCGATGAAGATGAGGGTCAACTGGAGAACTTAGACGTTGATGAAGAGAAAAACGATGAGAAGGAGAAACAAGAGGAAGCGGTCGACGAAAATGATTCGTTAGGTGGGGAGGAGCAACAACGTTCTGGTGACTTTGTCATTGATATGTCTGCTAAGGCACATCTTGAAGATGATGTCATTATTGTTGAGGGGAATAGTAATCTCCTCCCAGGCACGGAGATACACCTCGAAGCCAATACATTAAATGAAATTTCACATAGTATAGCTTTAAGTAGACTAAGAACGGTTGATGAGGTCAAAGAGGATGGATCATTTCACTTTGAAGTGGATCGTCCTGATGTCGATGTTTTTCGTTTGTATGTAATTGTTCCAGGGGATCGACTTAGAGACGACATACTTGAACACTATGGTGAAAATGGTGAAAGGATGGAAGGGGCGCATATTGTAAGGACCGAATCTTCCATTAGAAGAGAGGTTGTAAAAAATGTGCAAATAGAGGCGATCATCTATCTTCAGGAAGATACAACACAATATGCACTGACGTCCCCAGACTTATTTGATCCTCCTGAAGATTATGGAGATACAGAGGTATGGATTGAAGCGGACTTAACAACGGACCATCGCTATGTGTATGTGGATGGGAGATCAAATTTAGTAGAAGGAACAAGGTTACGTACGAATTACTGGCGCCATGTTCCATCATCCTTTGTAGGCATGGCAGAGCATATGCACCCTTATTTTACAACAGTGAGGAAGGATGGTCGATTTAGTGTTGTCATTCCGTATACAACAATTACAGAGGAGAGCTTTGTCATTGTGGAGGCTGGTCCAACGATACAGTCGGAACTACCGACATTAAGCGAGGATGTTTACGGAGAAGACTTTGAGCATATAACAGGTGATATTGTTATTGAAGCAACAGATAATGTAAGGGCTAGAATTGAGGCAAAGCTTTTTTTGGAACCTCCTGAATTGTCAGTGCCAGAAGAGGTTTTCATTACGAAAGATGACGGGGAAACGATGCTCACTTTTCCGGATGATATTTTATTCGATTTTGATCAAAGTAGCTTAAAGGAGGAAGCGAAGGAAGTCATAAAAGAGGTGTTGCCAGCATTAGATTCCTTAAAAGACGGGACTATCATTGAAATTCGTGGACATACAGACAATGAAGGGGATCCAGACTATAATTACATTTTGTCAGAGGAGCGTGCGGAATCTGTCTACAATTTTGTGCGTAATAGTGGTGAATCACTCGATCATATAGAATTTCGAGTAAAGGCTTTTGGAGAAACAGCTCCAATTGCTTCAAACGAAGATGAGGAAGGTCGAGAGCGCAACAGGCGTGTAGAGCTTGTCATTGATCCGAGAGACTAGCGGGATGGTTAACATTAATAACTTTCGTTTTCAATAAAAATAAAGATGTAGTGATAAAGCTGTTGAATAGGGATCGTTCGATGAAGTATTGATGTAGATGGAAGTGGCAATAATCCTTAGTAGCTTATGAGCTTTACTCAAAGGAGAGTATAAGATGGATATATTAGATCTGCTATTAAGGACGTTTATAACGTTTGCTGTATTGTTTACTTTAATGAGGATGCTTGGAAGACAAGAAGTGAGCCAGATGACTTTCTTTAATTTTGTGTCAGCTATTGCGATTGGTTCCATTGCCGCCAACCTTGTCGTTGATCAGGACACATCAATTATAAACGGTATGATTGCATTGGTTGGGTGGAGTGCTTTTTCTCTTGCAGTGGAATATATTAATATTAAATTTAAAAAATCACGAAGGCTACTAGAGGGAGAACCGATCATTGTGATCAAAGACGGTAAAATAATGGAGAAGTCGTTACGGGCAACGAAATTAGATATTGATAATTTGCTTTCGATGCTCAGGCAAAAAAATGTTTTTTCTGTAAAAGATGTAGACTACGCTATTTTTGAAACAAGCGGCAAAATATCGGTTATGAAAAAAGAAGAGGAACAACTCCTTACAAAGGGTGATATGAATATTCCCCAGAAAATAATGAAGGTATATCCTATTCCGACCGAAGTCATATCCGATGGGGTCGTCAATACAAAAAATCTGTCACGGTTAAACCTCAATCGAGCGTGGCTAACATCGCAACTTTATCAAGCAGGTGTGACTTCCATTTCTGACGTTTTTTATGCGGAAGTACAGCAAGATGGCACACTATACATCGATAAAAAACAAGACGCAATGAAAAACTAAAACGGCTAATGGGGACGGACCTTGTTTGCCGTCTTCTCGGTCCAACTTCCTATAGATAATGAGCGAGGGAATTGAGCGAGGGGGATCTCAATCAAAACCTAAAATTCGTATTTATAGTGCTGCTTTTTGGATGGTTCTATAATAGAATCTAGGCCTCACGCCCCCTTACTGTTTTTTGAAAGCTAATTTATAATAAAAAAAGGTGATAAACAAAAACGTCACCGCCATTTTTCTGGAAGTGATTAATATGAAGACAATAATCTTAACAGTCGTAGCCGTATATACTATAATTTTTCTCCTCATTGTTGCATTTATACACTGTCAAAATAAAAGAGAGCAAGAAGAAAGAAAGATGAATCTGTTTCTTTTGTTCATCGTTTCAGGCATTCTTTCCTTAGCTCCAACCTCCGTAATTGTTATTATTCTATTTGCGATACTAGGCTCCGCCAACATTGTAGATATGGTGTTTTCCTTAGATTTAAGCATGAATCAACTGATTAAGGTTACTATTTTTATATTAATCTACTTATTTACACTTGATAGTCTCATAGAAAAAGTAGTACACATTATGACAAGGAAAAACGTTGTTTCACACATTCTTGTTATGCTTTTCCGTACATTTGTATTCTTTTTCATTGGGATCTTCATTGGTATAAGTCAAATAAATAGCCTTGTTATATCGATAGGAATCTCCTTCATCATCTTGATGCTTGAGGCGATGTACCACTATCGAAAAGGCTAATGGGGACGGACCTTGTTTGCCGGATCACCGCTCATGCAATCGCAAACCTATTGACCTAAAAGCCTCGAGACTTATTACATAGATGTTTATATTGGATGAAAGCGAACCTTTGCATTTTTATAATGGACTTGGCAACTAAGAACCGTCCCCTTTTGCCTGAAGTTTAATTAAATCTTTGCATTTTGTCACAGAAAGCTTCTTTACCTCGTCATATTGATGAATCAGTATAAGGAGGTAAGTTTTATGATTAAGAAATGGGACGTTGTCATTGTTGGGGGAGGTCTTGCTGGCTATGTTGCTGCAAATTACTTAGGGAGGAAAGGAGTGTCTGTTCTACTATTAGAGAAGTCTTCTCAAGTTGGGGGAAGGGCAAGAACGGTTAAGATCAAACAGAATTTTTTTAATATAGGTCCACATGCTTTTTATAGTAAAGGACAGGGAAGAGAGATTCTTGAGGAGTTGAAAGTAAAGCTCGTTGGGAAATCACCAAGTAGACGTTGCACTCTTGTAAATAATGATCAGTTTTATGATGCTCCGTTTTCCCCTATCAGTATACTGAATACGAAACTATTAAATTGGCATGAGCGTTTTGAATGGATTAATTGCCTGTTAAAAATTAATAGAGATATCCCTATAGAATTAGAGAAAATAAACTTCCAACAATGGGTTGAGCAAACGGCCTCATCTGAAAGTGTAAGGTCATTACTTTATACTTTAGGCAGGTTGGCCACTTACTGTCACGCACCAAGCGATACAGCTGCAAAAGTGATTGTAGCTCAAATGAAGCTCGCTATGAAAGGGACCCTTTATTTAGATGGAGGATGGCAAACGATCATAGATCAACTCCATCAGCAGGCTGTTCTTTTAGGTGTCCAGATACAAACGACAGCAACAGTCACAGAAATTAATTTCCGAGGGATGCAGGCTGGTTTTCATATTTTGTTGGCAGATGGTAAAGAAATTCAGGGAGAAAATATGATCTACACTGCTGAACCTAACAAACTAAATACTTTGCTGAAGCAAGCTCCTACTAAAAAGAATACCTTCTATGATCGTGTTATGCCTGTAACGGCAGCAACGTTAGATGTTGCTCTAACGAATCTCCCTCATCCTAAACAGATATTTTCCATGGGAATAGAGGATGCTCTTTACTTCTCAGTCCATTCCGCCTCAGCTAGGCTTTCTGATCAAGGTAATCATATCATTCACGTTTTAAAATATTTATCTCCTGATGTGAATATAAATAGCAAAGAGATTAAAAGTGAGCTAGAAAGTTTTTTAGATAAAATTCAGCCTGGTTGGCAGGAATATAAGGTTAATAGCCGTTTCTTACCGCAGCTCATTGTAAATCAGCGTTTGCCAAAGATAGGAGATGAAAAGAAGCTAGAATCCACTGGTATACCTGGATTGTTCCTTGCAGGAGATTGGGCTTCCGCTGATTGGATCTTATCAGAAGGTGCAATTAGAAGTGGGAAAAGAGCAGCAATGGAAATCGTTCAAAGGAAAGGGAGGAGGTAATATGAAATTTAGTAATGAAGAATACAAAAAATTGCAGCCATTGCTATTTTCTATAGGTTATCGACTTCTAGGCTCCGTGAAAGATGCAGAAGATGCCGTTCAAGAAGTTTTTTTACGTGGGTATGAAATGGACGGGGATGGTGTTGAAAACAAAAAAGCTTATCTTTGTAAGATGATGACAAATCGCTGTCTCGATATTATAAAATCAGCGCAATATAAACGGGAACAATACATTGGTCCATGGTTGCCAGAACCACTCGTAACAGGGGAAGGAGGAGATATGGATCCAGCAGAAATGCTCATTGAAAAAGAAGGATTGAGTATTAGTTATCTACGAATGATGGAAAACTTAGTGCCTCATGAACGGGCAGTTCTTTTGTTAAGAGAGGCGTTTCGTTTCTCTTATGCGGAAATTGCTAGTTTTGTAGATAAGCGAGAAGATTATTGCAGGCAGTTATATAGACGCGCGAAAAAAAAGCTTTCTGCAGTAGAAAAAGAAAGTTTAGATTTTGAGCGGAATAAAACAATGGTCCAACGTTTCATTTCGGCCTTTCAATCAGAAAATATTGAGGAGCTATTGGGACTTCTTTCTGAGGAAGTAACGCTTTACTCAGATGGTGGTGGGAAAGTGAAGGCAGCTGTGCGCCCAATTATATCTCGAAACCGTGTGTTATCTTTCATAAAGGGAGTGATGAATCAAACAACAGAAAAAGTATCGGTATTCATTAGAGAAGTGAATTATCAGCCTGCTATTGTATTTTTTTTAAACGGTAAGTTGCATAGTGTTGTTAGTTTTTATATATGCAAGGAAACGATTAAGGAAATATATTTAATTATGAACCCAGACAAGCTGCCATTGAAAAAATTTATGTTGGAAGGAGGTTTCTAACAATGAACTATTTTTTTGAAACTGAAAAAGAGAATGAACACGTATCTTTATCTGATTTGCATGCAGAGAAACCAATCTTATTAGTGTTATTGAGGCATACTGGTTGACCAATTTGTAGAGATTTTCTCGCGCAGTTGCGTGAGCATAAAGCGGATGTTCAGAATATGGGAGTCGACATCGTTGCTGTTATACCTGCGGGTTCGCAGCACATTAGAGACTTTCTACATGTGTTTGGCCCTTACCCATTTCAAATTTTTGGAGATCCAAATCGTCATTCTTATAAGGGACTTCGTCTTAAACGAGTTTCTATAGGTAAATCGACGAAACTCATATCGAATTATCTCTTTTCAGGGAGGTTTAGGGAGATATTCCCAAAGGAAAAGGAACAAATGAAGATTGTTAGGCAAGCGATGATGAAACAAGACGTGTACCAGCTAGGGGGCACGTGGTTATTGGACACAACAGGTGAGGTGCTTTGGGAGCATGTCGATTCAGATCCTTCAGATCATGCTTCTATATCGATGGTTTTAACTAAGTTAAGTGAATGTTTAAAACTGGAATAGAGGATGATGGGGACGGTTCTTGTTTGCCGAAAACCAACTCCTACAGAAACTTAAACATATAACCGTTAGCGTACGTAACGTTAACGGTCTTTTAATTCTATAGATTGTTACCTTAAGTTTGTGTTTTATATACAAGAAATTGGCAAACAAGAACCGTCCCTTCTAGCCCTTTTAGCCTTGTTACCCTACATATTTGATTAGTTTTGTTTCAAGGAGTATAATTTACTATTAGTTTTCATTGAATAAAATGATGTCATTTTTACATTATTTCTTCGAATGTCTTCTATTTATCATTTTCTCCATTGCTACTTGTTTTCTTGTTTTATAGATTACTAATTTAGGAGTTTTTTTATGAATAATAATGAAAATTATAGTAAGGTGCTGATTGCAGGGTTATTACTTACTGGCTCTTTTATCGCTGTTTTAAATCAGACGTTAATGATTACTGCTATTCCTCCGCTTATGGCTGAAATGAATATTACAGAGAATACAGCACAATGGTTAACGACAGTGTTTATGCTTGTGATGGGAATTATGGTACCGATTTCCGCGTTTCTGATTGAAAAGTTTACGACACGTCAGCTTTTCATGACAGCGATGGGAGTTTTTACATTGGGGACTGTTCTTGCAGCGGTAGCTACAAACTTTCCGGTTCTTTTATTAGCGCGAATTATACAATCTATCGGTGCTGGTGTGATGATTCCGTTAATGCAAACGGTGTTTTTATTAATTTTTCCGGTAGAACGGCGTGGAGCTGCGATGGGGTATATTGGTCTCGTCATCTCATTTGCGCCAGCTATTGGTCCTGTATTATCTGGTTGGGTAACAACGAATTATGAGTGGCGCTACATGTTTATGGGGATTATTCCTCTAGCCGTGATCATGCTCATTGTCGCTTTTTTTAGCATGAGGAATGTAACGGAGTTAAAAAATCCGAAAGTCGACCCAATTTCGATTATGCTATCTACTTTCGGTTTCGGTGGGCTTCTTTACGGTTTTACGAGTGCAGGGAATAACGGCTGGGGGAGTCCGATGACGATTATCTTCCTTGCCTTAGGTGTAATTACAATTTATTTTTTCGTGAAAAGACAGCTTGGAATGTCTCACCCGATGCTCGAGTTTAGAGTGTTCAAAGCAAAAATGTTTAGACTTTCCACGGTGATTTGTAGTATTGGCTTTTTGGGTCTTATTGGTCTAGAGACTCTTATTCCTCTTTACATGTACAACATGAGAGGGTTTACTGCTGTAGAAGCCGGAATGGTATTACTGCCCGGAGCAATAATAACAGGCTTCATGGCACCAATAACGGGACGTATTTTTGACCGTCTTGGTGCACGAGTGCTAGCGATTCCTGGACTAATTATCATGACGATATCGACTTTTGCGTTTCTCTTCATAGATACTACGACGTCACTCGTATATTTGAGTACGATGTATGCGATCCGCATGTTTGGTTTTTCGATGGTAATGATGCCTGTGAATACAGCAGGATTAAATCAAATTCCGCGTAAGCTCATTCCGCACGGATCAGCGGTGACGAATACGATTAGGCAAATGTCAGCTTCGATAGGAACTGGGTTGCTCGTGACAACGATGACAACAGCTGAAAGAGTGGCCGGCAGGTCGCCAAACATTATTAATCCTGATATTTTCGGTGCGATTATTGCTTTCGGAATGATTGGAGTATTAACCTTAGTGGCATTAATCCTGTCATTTAAAGTAAAACGGACATCACCACCAACAGATGAAGAGTGGGAATTATCGGTTAAAGAGTCCGGCTAAGTTGGCTGGCTAAAGGGGACGGTTCTGGCTTGCCAGAACCGTCCCGAATTTCAGGCGTTCACTCATAACATAACTGGTTATTACTGAATGTTAACGTTAAATCGGCTGACGGTCGACTTTTAAAAATAACTTGAAGACAGAAATAGCGCGATCAACACATTTAATTGAAAGAAGAGGGTTGGTAATATGAATAAAAGAGAATTAGAGGATTTAATCATGGAGTTAAAAGATGAATATTTACAACTTCAAAATAACTTAGAAAAGCTAGAGTCGATTAGTGGAAATCTAGCACCATTAGAAAAAAGATTAGCTGAAATTGAAGAAGAGCTAAAAGTGCTTCAAGATAAACGAAATGAAGTATGAGTATATAATTTAAAGGTTTTGTCAAAATAAGTGCTGTGAACGTTTGAGGTTGACTCAAAAGGGCGAATTTTTACCTTTTGTATCAACCTCGTCCCTCATTTCGTTTCTAAGTGTATGCCTTATCATCTCCATCGCAGTCCTTTCTTCCCATCAAATCTCAGTTCGCGTTCGGAATAATTTATCTTCATAGAGCTACATAATAAACCAATCAATTTGGACTAGTCCTCATGCCAACAATCATCCGGCAAACGAGAACCGTCCCTCTTCGCCTCTTTTCACTTATTTATTATCTGAATATAAGAATTTTTGTCAAATTTCCTAACATTCTACCTACTATTTTCGATAACTTTATGATATTGTCTAAAGAATACTATCTTCTGTTTGTGAAGGGAGGTTAAGAGATGATAGAGGTTATGGAAATTGCGAACAGTGGTGTCATTTGGTTTTTTGCTCTATTAATTATTTCTATTGTTATAATACAAGCACTATTGTTTATTAAACTAGCAGCTCATGCAAGCTCTTCAATAAATATGAGTTCAGTAGAGGTGAAGAGTGCGATTAAGACTGGGGCTATTAGTGCAATTGGCCCTTCACTAGCTATTATGGTCATAGCTGTTTCCTTGATTACTATTTTAGGGGATCCGCTAACATTAATGAGAATTGGAATTATCGGATCAGCGCCCATTGAGGCTTTAGGTGCAAGTATTGGTGCAGATGCCTACGGTACAGAGTTAGGCTCTAGTAGTTTTACTGCACAAGCTTTAACGACCGTAGTATGGACCCTTTGTCTCGGAGGTGCAGGAGGACTATTAGTCGTTGCTATTTTCACGAAATCCTTTGGAAAAATTGAAAAAAGAGTAACTTCAAAAAGTAAAAATGGAAACGGAATGATAGTGCTCACAACTGCTGCATTAATTGGCGCATTCAGCTTTTTTGTTAGTGGAGAAATGGTTAAAAGCAACGTCCATACTTTTGTTGCAATTGGTGCTGGCCTCTCCATGGTTGGTATGCTTCAAATAGCAAATAAACGTAATCTCGTCTGGCTCAAGGAATGGTCGTTAGGCATAGCAATTCTCGCTGGATTATTTGTAGGTTACATCATGACTTTGGGAGGGGGATTATAGTGGCTATACAAGACATAACAGAAAAGACAAAACACAATGACGGTATGGAAAAATTTCATGCTCAAGCCCACTTTTGGGGACGGTTAACACTTGGAATGGTCATTATTCTTTCTATCTTATTGCCCCTGTATCTTTCCTTTGTTCTAGGCTATCATCCAGGCTGGGGACCAATTATTTCTGCATATGTTGCCTATGCGATGCTGATGGGACTTGCATGGACGATGGAGCCGGTATTGTATTACCCAACATTAGGGGTTTCAGGTACATATTTGGCTTTTCTTACTGGGAATATTTCAAATATGTGTCTTCCCTCTGCTGCAGCGGCACAGAATGCCATTGGTGCTGAGCCTGGTACAAAAAAAGGAGAAATTACTGCGACGTTAGGTATAGGTGCTGCTTCATTAGTAAATATCATGATTTTAATTCCCATTATTTTTGGGGGATCTTATTTACTTTCTATTCTTCCGGAATCAGCCCAAGCCATGCTTCAGTATATTTTGCCCGCGATTTTTGGTGGAATACTTGGCCAGTTTGCGATAAAAAAGCCATTGTATGCTGTAATAGGCATAACGGTAGCCTTGATGATAACGATTCTACCAGTAGGAGCTCTAGAAAACATTTTTGTTAGTATTTTATTGACTGTCCTTATTTGTATATTTTTAGATAAAAAATTAGTGAGGGATAAAAATGGAAAAACATAAACAAATGATCCATGAAAAACCTGAGGTTATTCTTCAAAATCTTATTAGATTCAATACAACTAATCCACCTGGACACGAAAAAGCATGTATAGATTATATTGAATCAATATTAAATGAGTATGGGATAGAATCTACTATCATATCATTAGACCCGAAACGACCGAACCTTATTGCTAGGTTAAAAGGTGAGGGGAATGCTCCACCACTAATGATGTATGGCCATGTAGATGTAGTAACAACAGAGAACCAAAACTGGACTCATCCTCCATTCTCCGGTGAAATAATTGATGGGTACGTCTGGGGACGCGGAGCGCTTGATATGAAAAGCGGAGTAGCCATGATGATTGCGGCTTTCCTTCGAGCGAAAAAAGAAGAGACAAAGTTGCCGGGAGATATTCTTCTCGTCGTCCTAAGTGATGAAGAAAACGGAGGTAATTACGGAGCTAAGTTTTTAGTGGAAGAGCATCCTGAGCTCTTTGAAGGAGTAAAATATGCTTTTGGTGAATTTGGTGGATTCTCAATGGAATTGGATAAAAAACGATTTTATCCAATTATGGTAGCTGAAAAACAGTCTAGTTGGGTAAAGTTAACTATAAAAGGGCAAGGTGGGCACGGGTCAATGCCGGTTCGCGATGGCGCCATGGCCAAGCTGTCTCGTTTACTTGATCGTTTAAACAAGCCCTTACCTGTTCATATTAATCCAGTAGTAAGAGACATGGTGAAGGCTATTGCAAAAGAAATGTCATTGCCGAAAAAAATTGCACTTAAACAGCTCTTGAATCCGAAGAAAACAGAGAGGATACTAAAGCTTCTTGGCCCAAAGGGCAGTTTATTTGAAAGCCTACTCCATCATACTGTTTCACCGACAATCATTAGGGCGAGTGATAAAATAAACGTGATTCCGGGGGAAATTACCGTTGAGGTTGATGGTAGAATACTTCCAGGATTTACAGAAGAGGATTTTGAAAAAGAGTTAACGGCATTGATCAATGATCCGAGTATTAAGATCGAATTTATCCGATCTGATATTGTAAAGACAGAACCAGATATGACATGGTTTAATACACTCGGAACCATTTTAAAGGAAAGCGACAAAAAGGCGAAACCAATACCTTATGTATTACCTGGAGTGACAGACAGCCGCTTCTTCTCCAGCTTAGGAATCCAAACATACGGCTTTACACCTATGAATCTTCCAGCAGACTTTAATTTTACGCAAAGTGTTCATGCAGAAGATGAAAGAATTCCAGTGGAATGCGTTTCCTTCGGGGCAAATGCTCTATTTAAAGCAATTCAACGGATTGGAAATTAGGCGAATGGCTAATGGGGACGGTTCTGGCTTGCCAGAACCGTCCCCATTTCCAATCAATTTGTGAACAAGGCCAATAAAAACAGTTTCATTAACAACAGTATAGGCCAAATAAAGGCGAATGAGAACCGCAGCTAATGTGTCTATTTGTGTTTGGATTTGGCTAACGAGAACCGTCCCCATTAGCATTTGTCGTTCCCATTAATAGTAACTTTTCCCAAGTAAATAGGACTTCTGTATATATAGCAGTTAAATCTTTGACAATGAAAATCTTGATTAGTAGAATGATATTTAGCTAAACTAAATAAACATTATATTTTCTTTATTAATGTCTAACTTCTCATGTTAGAGTAATTTTAAGCGCTTTCCTGATAGATTATCAGATGCTAGTATATGATTGCGCTCCCCTATAAGTTAGTTCATCGATTTTTTAGAGTGAGATTATGTTGTAACTACTCAACAGAACAACCTTATTAATTTCCCAAAATTCTTGGTGAGATGCTATAACTAATAGCATTTACCATACTGGAATGAATTTATTATTTTGATAAATTCGAAAGCGCTTTGGTGTCCATTACAAATGTTATTTTTTCACGAGTTCTTTAACTTAAGCACGAATACATTTAACGTAAGTGTTGAATAAAATTTCAATTATGTTTTCTTGTAAGTGTTTTCATGATAATATTATTTTGATATAATATTAACAGCGTGGACATATGAAGATTGCTTGTCCAACTGTTGAATATAAAACCTACTTTGAAATGGAGGGTAGTGAAGAAACTAAAATTATCTTTGGAGGTTAGTGTACATGGGGAAAACTATGAAACAATTGAAAAGGCTTACAGCAATGATGCTAGTTTTTATCCTATTGATAGGTACATCTTTTACTAATGTAAACATTGCTTACGGTGAGTCAAGTAATTTTGAATATCGGACGACATTAGAAGGAACAAGCTTTGTTGGTCCACAGGATGAAATTTTTAAAACAGCAAACATAGAAGGTGCTGTTCCAACGAACAAATGGTGGAGCTCTGCTATTTGGAATGAACATTCTAGTGCAATGTATCCACATCCATACTCTGTTCGCGCTTATGAAAGCGGTTTGGGAGTATCTTACCCAGACGTTGATGTCGTTAATCATGATAATTATCCTGATGTAGACACATTAATGATCGATGCTCGCTATGACGAAGCTGACTTAGTCATTGGTGGTGAAGGTTTAACATCCAATGAAGCTTTAGTAGATGGGTACGGTGATTGGACAATTGATCTTCTTTTTGAGAATGACGACCAATCCCAATCAATGACAACTACTACAGGATTAGGTGTTCCTTATATTTATGTAAACTATGAAAATACTGTTCCAACGATAGATTTAAATGGTGATGGCACTGTCTGGAGCGGTGACGATGGACAAGACCACGTGCTTGGTTTGACAATCAATGATCGTCACTATGGAATTTTTGCACCGACAGGCACAACTTGGAGTGGAATCGGTGATTCTACATTAGTTGCTGATTTACCTGAAGGAAGCGACTACTTATCCGTTGCTTTACTACCAGATAATGCACAATCAACGTTAGATTTATTTTCAGAACATGCTTATACATTTGTTACAAATACGGTAGCAGATTTCACGTATGATGAAAATACAAGTAAGGTCACAACTACATTCCATGTTGAAACTGATGTGAAGGAAGGAAGTAGCACTGAAACAATCTTTGCTCTTTATCCACATCAATGGAACAACACGAATGACACTTATTCAGATGAACTAAAATATCATTCTCCACGCGGTACAATGAAAACGCTTATAGGCGAGAGCTTCACAACGGAAATGACATATAACGGTATTATGCCGCATTTGCCAAATTCGAATGTTGATGAAGAATTACTTCAAGATTTATTTAACGATGTAATGAATAGTCAAAATGCCGAATTTAGAGCTGGACCAGAAGAGCCTTTTGGAACTTACTGGTACGGGAAAAACTTCGGAAGAATTTCACAATTATTACCTATTGCTCGTTCTTTAGGTGATGACGATGCTGCAGAAGCACTTATTGCAGAAATGAATGATGTGTTTGATCTTTGGTTTGATCCAAGCGGAGACAACTTTTTCTACTATAATGATAACTGGGGAACTTTAATCGGTTATCCAAACGGACATGGTGCCGGTGAGTGGTTAAATGACCATCACTTCCACTTTGGTTATTGGGTATATGGAGCAGCTATGATGGCACTCGATGATAGTAGCTGGTTAGATAACGAACCGAGAGCTGAAATGGTTGAATTAATGCTTCAAGATTATGCAAACTGGGATCGTGAAGACGATAAATTCCCATATTTAAGAAACTTTGAACCATATGCGGGACATGCTTGGGCATCTGGTAATGCAACTGATTTAGGTGATATTCAGCCAGGTAATAACCAAGAATCTTCCTCTGAGTCTATTAACGCATGGGCTGCGATGATTATGTGGGGAGAAGCGACTGGGAATCAAGAGATTTTAGAAACAGGTATCTATTTATATACGACAGAAGTAGAAGCGATTAATCAATATTACTTTGATATTGAAGGTGAAAACCTACCAGAAGAGTATCCGTATGGATATGTTCCGATGCTATTCTCATCTGGAGCAGAATATAGAACGTGGTGGACTACTGGAAAAGAAGAAACGCACGGTATTAATATGTTACCAATTACTGCGGCATCTTTCTATTTAGGTCAAAGTCCAGAATATGTTCGCGCCAACTACGACATGATGATTGATCAAAAAGGTGGGGGACAAGAGACAACTTGGCGAGATATCATTTGGATGTACCAAGCATTAGCCGATCCAGATGTTGCGATGGATAAGTTTATGACTCAAATTGATACGTATGGCGCTGAGTTTGGTCATAGTAAGCCACACACGTATCAATGGATTTCTAACTTAACAGAGTGGGGCCATGTTGACACAACAGTAACAGCTGATACTCCTTTCTATTCTGTTTTTGATAATGAAGGTGTGAAAACATACCTTGCATATAATGGAAGCGGAGAAGAAAAGACAGTTACGTTCACTGATCATGGTGGAAATCCTACAGTTGAATTAACTGTACCAGCGGGTTCTACAGCTACTACGGTTAGAAATACAAATTTAGAAGATGTTGATTTACCAGATCTTGTAGTGAAGGATATTACTTGGCAACCGAGCAACCCTCATCCTGGTGATAACGTTACTTTCCAATTAGTCGTTCAAAACCAAGGATATGCTGAAGCGAAAAATGACGATGATTCTGTTGGAATGGTTATTAGTGTTGAAGGCTATGAAGGTGGCCCTGAAGATAATCCAGAATTAATTGGCTGGGGCGGAGTAAGTGATCCAATACCACCTGGTGAGACAGTAACGATGACGTTACGTGGTGACTGGGAATCTCCAGCGACGAGCTGGCAAGCAGAGCTTGGTACACACAATGTAATCGGTCATGTTGATAACCAAGATGATATTGATGAAGTAAATACAGATAACAATGTTATTGAGAAAGAAATTGTTGTAACAGAGGCACCGGCAACAAATGAACTGTATGTGAGAGACTTAGGTTCACTACCAGTTCAATCACTTTCAATTTCACAAGGTAGTGGTACTGAAAGTGCTGAATTACCAACTAATGGAGACCCACTAACATATGTCGTTAGAGATATTTCAGGTGAGCATATTCCTGGAGATGATAGTGCGTACTCGATTTATGTAGATGCAGGTACAGATGAAGGAATGACTGTTCAAGCTGACATCTCATTTGATTTCGAAGGCGATGGTGAGTGGGATAAAGTAGTATCGTCTAATATCACAGCTTTAGATGCCTCAGAAGGCTGGGAAGCGATTGACTTTAGTTCTGCTGACGTAGAAGGATCATTTACGGACCTTGTTAATGGAAAAATTCAAGTGGAAGTAAGCGTAGTAGATGGAGATGGAACGGTTGACTTAAAAGTGAATGCGCAAGATTCTCCATCAAAGCTACAGCTACCTTATGAAACGTTAGTAGTTGATAGAAAAGCGGACCTTACAATTAATGAAGTTTGGTTAGACCCTGAAAATCCTGAAACAGGTGAAAACATTCGTTTTAACGCTTCTGTAACGAACTTAGGTGAGCGCGTAGCAGCAGATGGGAACGGTGCTGTAGGTATCGAATTTGTTGTTTATAAGGATGGCTCCCAAGTAGATGCAACATGGGGTTGGATTACTTACCAAATTGATCCAGGTGAAACAGAAGTATTAGCAAATCTTGGTGGTCAAGGACCAGCACTAAGTCTTGATGCACCAGGTGAGTATACGGTAGTAGCACATGTAGATAATCAAAATCAAATTAGTGAGTATAACATTGACAATAATCAGTTTGAGTATACCTTTGTAGTTGAAGGAGACGCAGATGATAGTGATACTCCGTCTGATCCAGATACACCATCTGATCCAGGTCAAGATAAAGAATGGGAAGAGGTTGGAGAAAACCTTCTTTCTAATGGTTCATTCGAAAATGGATTAGAGAATTGGGCTACTCATAATCAAGGAGACCATGAAGGTGGTGCTGGTCTAGCATCCTTCATAGTAGAAAACGATCAGCTTGAAATTGAAGTAGAACAAGTTGGTTGGGACTGGTGGCACATTCAACTTTTCCAAGAGGATGTTGAAGTACCAAGTGGAACGTATAAAATTGAATTTGACATGAGCTCTGAAGAAGAGAGACCAGTGTATGTTGAACTAACAGGCTCTGGAACAGGAATACAAGAGTTTGAAGTAGATGCTTCGATGACAACGTATGAAACGGTTGTACAAGTTGATGATGAGGGTAGCTACAACCTGTTGTTTGGCTTAGGAAGAAACTCTGGCGATCCAGAACCAGAAACTCCTTATACTATTACTTTAGATAATGTAAGGCTAGTAGAAGTACAAGAAGTTGAAGGAACTGACCCAGTGGAGCCAGCTCCAGAAGTTGATGTAGAAAGTGGCGTATCTACTCCAGTTTTCGCTAATCAAGTAGTTAAGTTACAAGATACTAACGCATCCATTAAAATGCCTGAGAACTTACCAGAAGGTACAACGATTTCTATTGAGCTAGATGATAGATCTACTGAAGGACTAGTAAAAGCTGGTGATGTGGTTAAGGTAAACCTTGAATTACCAGAAGGCTTTGATGAAGCGCTAGAATATGAGTTAACGTTATCTTATGATGACCAATACGAAAGTGTTGCAATCTACTACTATAACGAAACGAATGAAGAGTGGGAGTATGTTGGTGGTGACATGAACCAAGATACAAATACAATCACTGTATCTGTAGACCACTTCTCAACTTATGGTGTTTTTGAAATTACCGAAGAGCAAGAAAAGATTCATGAGTTAGAAGAGATTATTGCAGACCTACAAGATAGAATTTCAGAGTTAGAAGATAGCTCAGATATTGTTGAACTAGAACTAAGAGTAGCAGAATTGGAAGGTCAATTAGTTGCTCTTCAAGCGCAATATAGTGACCTAGAAGATTTCGTTGCTGAGCTAGAGCAACGTATAAGTGACTTAAGAAGTGAACTAGAAGAACTAAAAGAGGATATCTCCGAGTCAACAGAATCAGGAGATAATGGAACTGTATCTGATGAAGATGGTACAGAGGAAGACACAGAGTCAGAGGAGTCGTCTAAAGAAGAAGGTTCTAAAGATGGCGATGAGCTTCCTGACACTGCAACAAACGCATATAACTATTTAATGGTAGGTATGTTATTACTATTAATCGGTGGCGTTACATTCTTCATAAGAAGAAAGCAGTTAGGATAAGGCTAATGGGGACGGTTCTGGCTTGCCAGAACCGTCCTTATTTTTAATGTATTAAAGGGTTTCCTATTAACTAATTAAATGTTAATAAAATGGCGATACTCACTTCATATCCAGACTTATAATAGAATTTCAAAGTGATTACGGCAACTTTACATAAAAACTTAGAGGGGGATTCAAAAGGGTGTTTTACCTTGTTGAATCCCCTTTATTATCCCTCTTCACCTCAAGGATGTAGAACATTGTCGGCTAATGAGAACCGTCCCCGCTGACCAAACCAGTCGATAGCGTTATATCTATATCTTTTTTTTGGTATTATTATACTTAGAAGGTAGATATTGAGGAGGTGGTGTTAATCATGAGTAAGCGAAATCAGAAATGTCCTTGTGGAAGTGGTAAAAAGTATAAGCATTGCTGCAATGTGATAGATATACATAGGCAAAAAGAAGAAAATTTTTATGAGCAGAAGGATGTCCTAGTAAGAATGATGACAGATTTTGTTTGGGGTAAGTGGAGTCCACGTGATCACGAACGGATGCAATCCATTTTTCAAATAAAAACTGGAAATAAACTTAGTGATGATGAACAACCAATGCTGTTTCATTTCTTTAGCTTATTTATGCATCGCTATGAAAATGGCCTTCGAGGGGTAGAGTGGTTTTGGAAAGACCGCGGAGTGCGCTTAGATAAAAATTTAAGAGCAATTGCGAAAAATTGGCCGAAATTAAATTTTCACCTCGTGCAATGTATTGAAAAGTCCGGTGATATCGTACTATTTCAAGATGTTATAACGAATAAAACATATCCTGTTGCGAATATAGAAAAAAATGTACCAAAAAATTTGACTTTATTAGATGGAACAATAGGCTTGCTAGAATTACATAATAACAAATACTACTTTAATGGAGTGCGAGTAATTCAGGGGCCGCATGAAGTTGCAGAAGCGAAGCGAAAAATAGGGTCGCTCATGAAGGAAACGGGACTAAGCTATGAGGAGGTATTAATGGAATATCCGCTCGAAGTATTAATGGTAATGTTAAATTATCAACATTGGAACTTCAAAAGAAAGGATATTCCACTTTTAGAAGAGCTTGGTTTAGAGCACCTACCAGCATACGCAGAAGACTTTTTTCTATTTTACAAAGAGAAAACAGCTGGGAAAAAGGCGAATACAATTAGGAAATACCGCGAGAGCTTGTATGAATTAAATGAAGTTTTAAAGAGAAATCATTTTCTTCATTTAGATGATGTACAGCCTGATGAGTGGGCGAGGCTACTTTCAAAGGACTATTTTGAATTGTTTGAGACAATGACAAAAACACAAATAACAGATTTAATTAGTGTGTTGAATGCATTCGTAAAGTGGCACAAAAGTAATAACAAGTCGAAGTTATGGAACGGTCTAAGTGAATTTCTGAATAACGAGGAAGTCCAATTCCTCCATGCTGTACAATTCCAAAATTCATTTTTCCCTAACCGAGGCTCTTATAAGATGAATGAGTTTGTAAAAATGCTAAAAGGTGATATAACGCCTGATAGTGAGAAGGAAGAAGGGGTATTTGAGATTATAAAGCGGAATAAACAAAGTTTTCGTGTAACAAAATGGAGTAATAAGAGCAATAAAGGAGCAGAATACACCATTTCTGGAGCGGATGTTAACATCGATTATGTAGAAGAAGGACTCATTTTTTCTGGGAAAATAGCTAAAGGGCGTATCAACATGTGGGAATTAATCGAATTAGAAAGCGTTTATCCACGAACTGCGAAGAGATTCCTTACAATCAAGGATACAGTTCGGAGCAGGTAAATGGGGGCAGTTCCGGCTTGCCAGAAGCTCCAACTCCTCATGCCGACACAAATATATAGGAGGTATTGATAATGACGAAGAAGTTAAACCTTCGAGAACTTGTAGAGCATATGGATTTTCAAATAGAAGAATTCTCTAATTATGTCAATATACAAACGGGAGAAGTCGTTTCGATTTCAAATGATATTTTACTTAAAGTTGAAGATGATGAAATTGATTTGGACAATCATCCAGAGTGGGAACATGAAATGATACATGAAGCTATCGATTTACTTGAAAATGATGGGGATTACATAGAGGTTCCTTCAAAGTATGAAATTAATGAATATGGTATTATGGAGGATTTTGCATTCAATGTGAAACCTGATAAAGTAAGTGATAAATTGTCTCGTGCCATCCAAGGGAGGGGAGCCTTTAGAAGGTTTAAAGATACAATTGATGAACTCGGAGTGACAGAGGAATGGTACAAATATAAGCGTGAACGTTTGAAAGAAATGGCAATAAAGTGGTGCCAACGGAATGGGATTGAATATAGAGAAGAATAATAGGTAATGGTTATTTTTTGATTATGAGATTTTGTATTAATTTCAGTAAGATTAGATGAAAAACCTTGTGAACAGAAGTGATGGGGGCGGTTCTCGTTTGTTAATTTGGCAAACGAGAACCGTCCCCATTAACTTATTACTAGAAAAATATAACGATAATTTTTGCTTATTTGGGAAATTTTAATCATGGAATAACAATTTATCTATTGCTGGTGGAGGACTTTAAATGACTTTTTTAGATATTTTTATTCGGACAACCGTTGCCTTTCTTGTTTTGTACATATTGTGCCGACTTCTCAATAAAAAATTGATAGCGCAAATGACATTTTTTGATTTTGTCGCAGGGATAACGATTGGATCTATTACTGCAAGTGCTATGTTACAGCCGAATACACCTCTATCTATAAGTATGGTTGGATTAGTTTTGTTTTGTATTTATACGTTTATCACGAGCGTGATTGCTATTAAAAGTCTTCGTGGGAGAAAGATTTTAGAGGATGAACCAACGTTTCTAATAGATAAGGGAAAGGTTTTAGAGAATGGGTTGAAGAAAAGCCGGATGACGATGGATAGCTTACTAACAAATTTACGGAAAAGAGGAGTTTTTTACGTTGATCAAGTTGAAACAGCTATTCTAGAAACAGATGGTACGTTATCTGTATTGAAGAAGCCGCAATATTTAGATGCCATGAAAAAGGATATTAATCAATTTCAGTCTAGTCGAGGTGTGCCACAGGCCTTTATTATCGACGGTAAGCTTTTGCAAAGCACATTAGAAATACTGGGGAAGGATAGGGAATGGGTTATGAATATATTAAAGAAAAATAGTGTGAAAAAGGTAGAAGACGTGTTCTTTGCTCAAATAGACCAGCAGGGCAATGTGTACATTGATAAAAGAGAAGATGGGAATGTTTCTTCGTTTGATTAAATAAAACTGTAGATTTTAGGGAGCGGTGGTCTTTAATCTGTGCGACTTTCTATGAATCAGGGGCGTTGTTTCGCATAACGCTCTGTTTTGCTTGTTTTAAAACTTAAATATTTAATAATTAGGGTCTGTGAAAATCTTTGAATACGAATTATGAAAAAAATTTGTACTGCATTCCCCTTCAAATTCTTTGGTTTAAGTAAAGTGAGAGCCGTTCCTATTAGCCTTTTTGGCAAACGAGAACCGTCCGGAATCAGTGAAAAAGTACTTGCAATTAGAGATCCTCCTAATAAATATAAGGTTATTAGAATATAGGGGTTGAAGAGACCTATGCAAACTCGCTTTCCGCGGGCGGCTGGTAAGCCTCCTCTATGCTGCGCATCTGCGGGGTCTTACCTCTGCCTTTACTCCCGCAGGAGTCTCGTTTGCTCCGGTCTCATCAACTCTTTCTCTAATTAGGTCCTCTGAATAATCATGCAACAATATATTAATTTTTACACTTTTTCAGCGGTCTCGAACCGTCCCCACTAGCATTATTTCTTTATTATTTGTTTTTTATATTTGGTAAACTAGTAATTGGTAAATGGTGAGGGTGTTCATGAGTTTTTACGTATTTTGAATCGAAGGAAGTAAGCTTTGCTGATATGTTAATAGGAGGAAGATAATGGATATTATAAGAGATACAGGAAGAAGTTTTGATTTGGAAACTTTTCTATTAAAGCCGTTAGTGGCGCATTTATCAACAGTAGATATTGATGTACCTAAAGATTCTCCCGTTTGGTTTTATTGGCAGGATAAAAAAATTTGGATAATTGGAACTGAGAGTGATACATTTCCGAAGAGAATACATCAGAATCCTAATTGCGCCATTGGTATTGTAGACTTTAACATAGAGACAGGATTGTTTTTACATGCAGGATTTAGAGGTAAAGCAACGGTTAAATCGTTTAACAAGAAGATTGCCAATCAATTGATATCTCGTTACTTAGGAAAAGACGAAGAACGGTGGGATCCTCGTTTTAAAAATTTGGATGATAAGAATGTGTTAATCTCATTTATCCCTGATACAGTAGTCGTCCGAGATCAATCCTATACATTGAATGAGAATTAGGACGTGGTGAGGATATTTGTTCAACTATTATAAAATGTAGCTACTCGTCTCCCCTGTGCCTAAACTGCCGCAAATGGCAATCGTCCCCATTCGCCAAATGGTTGTAAACTTTGGTATGATAAAAAATAGATTTATCACATAAGATTAAACGATAAAATGAGCATTAACAAACATTTACAGGGGCAATAGAGCTAAGTGTAGCCTACGTTTTTATATTTAGCGATGAATATACGATGGTTCTAAAGTTCTAATAGAGAAATAGGGTGGGAGAGAATGAAAGTTAATTTAAAAAGGTTAAAGGTGATAACTGTAAGTATGTTAGCTAGTACAGCTTTATTATTAGCTGGCTGTAATGGTGATGGGGAAGACGCGACAGCGCAGGCTGATTCCGAGGAAAGTGCAGCTATTTTTCCAGTGGAAATTGGGATGGTAGAAAAGGGGATATTAAGCAGTGAATCTCGTATTTCCGGAAATGTGATGGCCGAAAAGCATATGCCTGTTTTGTCAATGTTAACAGGAGAGGTTACTGAAGTTCATATTAGTAACGGAGATATAGTTGAAAAAGGTGATATATTAATTGAATTAAATGCGACGGACATGGAGCTAAATATTTCGCAGGCACGTGCAGGCTTGCAAGCGGCAGAAGCAAATTATAACAGTGCAAAATCAATGAGAGAGCAAGGAATAAAACAAGCAGAGCTTCAGTTGGAGCAGGCGGAGGATGCATACGACATGCTAGATGACATCATTAATGGGGATGGCATCGAGTCCGAGCAGGATTTAGATTTGGATAAAATACCTGAGGAGCTTCAAGAAGTTTTTACTAGAATTTTGATGAGCAATAATAATATGCCAACAGAGCGAGATCTCTCTCAGGCAGAAATGGCTGTAAAACAAGCAGAAATAGCGCTAGAACAAGCACAATCTAATGCTCAAGTAGAAGCTGCAGAAGCTTCAGTTAAGCAAGCAGAAATTTCATTGGAAATGGCTGAATCTCAAAAAACAAATGCTGTTATTACGGCACCGATGTCAGGAGAAGTAACGAACTTCAACACGATTGTCGGGGAAACTGTTTCACCACAAGCGCCACTGATGCAGCTCGTGAAGATGGATGAGCCTATCGTAAGAATAGATGTCAATGAATCAATGCTACCAAACTTAGAAGTAGATCAAGAGATTAATATTTTTATACCTTCCTATAACAAAACTTACGAAGGCGTTGTGAAATATATTAGTATTATGCCAGGCGAACAATCTCGATCTTATCCTGTAGAAATTGGGATCGTAAATCCTGATCATGATCTTCGTATTGGTATGCATGCGCAAGCGGTCTTAAATCTGGAGATTACAGAAGAGCAGCTATTAGTACCAGTTCGTGCAGTAGTTGACGAAAACGGAGAGAAATATGTGTACGTCACTTCTGATGGTGAACGTGTGGAGCAAAGGCTGATCACAATTGGAAATGAAACCTCTGATTTATTTGAAGTAGTGAGCGGTCTTCAAGAAGGAGAATTCATTGTGGAGAATGGTATCCATCAACTATATGATGGAGCTAACGTCAACGTTCGTAACGGAGAAGAGTTCGGTTTTTCCAGTAATTAATTTTCCACAAAAAAGGCTGTAAGCTGTAGGTAAACGGAGGTACACTATGAAACTTATAAAACAATCAGTAATGCGACCTGTCGGGGTTATTATCGCTGCGCTAGTCATGATCATACTAGGTAGCGTTTCCCTGTCTGGCCTAAAAGTAGATTTAATGCCAGAATTAGACTTGCCGATAGTTGCGGTGTCTACACCGTACCAAGGCGCTGCGCCTCAAGAGGTAGAAAACCTAGTTACGCGTCCACTTGAAGGGGTTTTATCATCAACAGAAGGTGTTTCCACGATTCAATCAATCTCTACACAAAATCAATCATTGATTTTATTAATGTTTGATTTTAATACCGATTTAGATTCCGTTATGCTTGATTTACGTGATCGAATTGATATGGTAAACCAATCATTACCGGACGGTGCAAGCAGTCCGACACCGATGCGATTTGATCCAAACCAAATGCCAATCATGCAAATTGGAATCTCAGCAGATATGAATTTGACTCGCTTAACGAGCATCGCGGAAGATTCCATTATTCCGCAAATAGAAAGAATTCCTGGCGTTGCTTCTGTTAATTTAACAGGTGGACAGGAGCGTGAAATCATTGTAGAGCCTGATTTAGCTTTATTACAACGGTACGGTCTTACCATCTCTCAGCTTTCACAAATTATTGGCGGGGAAAACATTAGTGCTCCTGCTGGTGAAATTGAGCGCGGCGGACAAGAAATGGCTCTTCGGATCGTTGGAGAGTTTAGAACAGTTGATGAACTTGAAAACATAAATGTGCCACTTCGGACAGGGGAAATCATAAAACTTTCCGATGTTGCTGAAGTGAGGGATACATTTAAAGAAAATACATCGTATGCTTATGTAAATGGAGAGCCAACGTTAAGCATGGATATTACGAAGCAATCTGATGCAAATACAGTGGAAGTGGCAAATGCTGTTACTAGAGAATTGGAACGATTACAGCAAAACATCACCCAAGGCGTATCTTTAACGCCAATCATGGATTCTTCCGTATTCATAACTGATTCGATCGATAGTGTGGCAGTGAATATGCTTCTCGGTGGATCAATGGCTTTACTCGTATTGCTATTGTTTTTACGAAGCTTCCGAAGTACGTTAATAATTGGATTATCCATACCAATTGCCGTTATTTCGGCATTTACGCTCCTCTACTTTGCCGGGGAAACGATCAATATTATTACGCTCGGTGGGCTAGCATTAGGGATTGGGCTATTGGTGGATAACTCGATCGTTATTTTGGAAAATATTTATAAGTTTCGTGAACGTGGCTACAGTAAAAAAGACGCAGCTATTAACGGTGCGAAGGAAGTTGCCTCCGCCGTCATTGCTTCAACAATGACAAGTATGGTTGTGTTCGTACCAATCGTGTTTACGGATGGGATTGCATCAGAGCTATTTATTCCATTAGCTTTAACGGTTGGTTTTACACTATTAGCTTCGTTAGTCGTTTCGTTAACAATCGTTCCGATGCTTTCAGGCTTGTTACTCCCAGATTTGGTACGAGCACAAGCGGAGGAGGAGCAGGCGAGAGGAATTAGGAAGATTGGTGTAGGAATTGGACACATATTAGAAAAAATAACGAATGCTTATGGAAAAGTGCTGAAATGGGCGATTAACCATAAAAGAACTGTTGTTTTATCGACAATTATTCTTTTAGTTGCTAGTCTAGGGACTGTTCGTTTGGTCGGAATGGAGCTTATCCCGGGATTTGACCAAGGGGAAATTTCTGCAAGCTTTGAAACGCCTCCAGGGACTTCCTTGGAGGAAACGAGGTTAGCTGTAGCGGAAATTGAGGAGTACTTGATTAGTTTAGATGAGGTAGAAGTTGCTTATACGACTATTGGCGGTGGCGGAATGATGGGGCAGCCAACAGGCTCGAACTCCGGTGACTTTTATATAAGGCTTGTCTCTCAAGACGAGCGGTCATTATCAACGAATGATGTCATTAGAGATTTTAGTGAATTTACAGATACGCTAGCCAATATTGATGTTAACGTATGGGCGTTTGAGAGTGGTGGAATGGGTGGCGACGCGATAAGTTTGGAAGTACGTGGTGATGACTTTGAAACACTCAATTTCATTGCTGATGACTTAAGAGATATTATTAGTGATATCCCAGGCGCAGAAAACATCACGCATTCTATGGGAGATACAAGACCTGAAATGCAGCTTCACGTGAATCGAGATCTGGCTATGCAATACGGTTTATCCTATGCAGAGATCATGGATACTGTAAGAGGAAGTGTCAGTGGTCAGGTAGCCTCGCTTATGCGTGTGGAAGGACAGGAAATAGAGATTTCTGTTATTTTACCTGAGGATTATCGCAATAATTTCGATCGTCTACAAGAGCTACCGATCTTAACACAAACGGGTGATATTGTTCCATTATCGGCGATAGCTCGATTTGAACAAGTTGAAGGACCGACAACAATCACTCGTCAAAACCAATCACGTGGAGTCTCCATTACTGGAGATATTATGGATCGGGATTTAGGTAGCGTGATTGCGGATATAGAAGAGGAATTAAACAACTATATATTTCCAGAGGGGTATGACTATAACATCGGTGGAGAATTTGAAATGATGATGGATGCCTTTACTGACTTAGTGCTTGCACTGTTATTGGCGATCTTTCTCGTGTATGCAGTAATGGCATTTCAGTTTGAGAAGGTTTTATATCCATTTATCGTCATGTTTAGTTTACCAGCAACCTTCATTGGTATTATGATAGGCTTCTTAATTACAGGAAGACCACTAAGTGCACCAGCATTTATTGGGGTCATCATGCTCTCAGGTATTGTTGTAAATAACGCAATTGTTCTAGTAGATTACATTAATAAATTAAGAGAAAGAGACTATTCAAGAGAAGAGGCCATCATTGAGGCAGGAAAAACTCGTTTACGTCCTATTCTCATGACGATGCTCACAACGGTTTTAGCCATGGTACCACTTGCAATTGGCATTGGTGAAGGAGCGGAACTACAAGCACCAATGGCGACAGTCATCGTCTTTGGATTATCCTTTGCGACATTGATCACATTACTTCTCATACCAGTAATGTACATCTACACAGATAAATTCACAGAGTGGATAAAAGGAAAATTTGGAGCAAATGAGGCGAATGGGGACGAGGCGAATGGGGACGGACCTCGTTAGCCGGCAAAAGGCTAATAGGGACGGACCTTATTAGCCAATTATGAAAGAGTAACACGTAGTTCTATTTTGTGATTTAAATGTAGTAAGACGAAGGTTCTCGTTGGACAGCTGTCATTGTTGTTAACGAGAGCCTCGTATTATTAAAGGGGTATAAGGGAGAGTAGCAATTATGAATTATACAAAACTGTTATTAGTAACATCTGCTATTTTTGGGGTTATCGGTGTGGGGATCGGTGCACATATGGCTGGATCAATGTCCTATGCATTTAGACCAATTCATGCTCATATGCTCGTTTTAGGTTGGTTAACACTTTTTGGCTGGGCAATCTACTATAAAGTTTTTCAACCAAAAAGCAAGCGATTAATGGCTTGGCATGCGTGGTCTGCAATCATTGGTGCTATAGGTTTAATAGTCGGTATGTGGTTTTATGTTCTTAACCCATTATCATTACCAAGTACATTCAACCTCATTTTTTATATAGTAGGTGGGATGTCTGTCGTTCTAAGTTTTATATTATTTCTAATTATGGCCATTCTGCAAGACACAAAGTGAAGTTGAGAAATGCAAGACGTAATGAGCGAGGTTAGATGCAGGAGATTATTGCGTCTTGTGTATATTAAGTAAGGAGCTGTTTAAATGGCGGATTTTCTACTTAAAAATGATACAGATCGTTCACGAGTGTTATTTTTAATTTTAGCTACAACAATATTTTTGTTAGGGTTTTATTTTGAAAAACCATTTTTATTCATACTAATAGCGACTGCTCTAATGCTGAATTCCAAAATGGAAAGAAGTCAAAATACATATATCAAAGTATATGGTACGGTTTTATATATCATCATTATCGCGTGGTATTTATTTCAATTTGTACTGTGGTTATATACTAGTTTCATAAAATAGAAGAATGGACTATTTGGTTTGGAGTAATTTTTGTTGAATGTTGTATGATAGAGCTTATGAATAGATTATGATAGAACTTAGATAGGAGACGAAGGATCAAAGAAAACGAAGCACAACAAGGCTATACTTGTTGTGCTTTTAACTTTCAATTAGCATCAATATATGGGATTTACTCGTCTCTACCTTCAATTTTCCCTGCTCGTGAAATAGTAGTTCTCTCTTTACCATTACTAGGCTGTGCTGCGTCCTTACTTTTAATCATATTGCGTTTAGACTTTGATTTTTTACTCACGCTATATCATTCCTTTCCTTCTATACAATTGTTCGCATATATTTTGATCTTAATCGCTCGATTTATGTATGGCTAAAAGTGGATAATTGGCTAATAGGGACGGACCTCATTTGCCAAATCCAAAGTACAGACAACATATTTAAAATCCTTTTTAGAGGTAAAGTTTATATTAAATAGTGTTTAAATCCATTGAGAAAGGTCCACCAACCTGAGCGTAGATAAAAAATGATTTATCTAAGATAGTTCGCTTCATTAGCGAATTTATTTTTCTGGAAAAAAGTCTGTATTTTTGCATTTGAATCAATTTCATAATTATTGGCCCTTATGGGCCAAGGGTTTCAGAACATGAAAAAAGGAGTACCTCCCCAAATGTCGAATTTAGTAAGTGACGAACAAACCAATTCGAATGGGAGGAAGCCCCTTATGTCTATTGTACGACAAGAGAGCCTTTTTAGCATGCAAATTTTATTTGACTTAGAACCTACCCAACGTTATGATGAGATTTTTTCAGCGATTGATATTCATCCCATCCTCACTATCGTAGTGAAAAGATCTAATTTAGGTAGACCTGTAGAATTAAACTATCCTGCAATGATTCAAGCACTCGTGGTGAGGCTTGTTGAGAGAATTCCCGAGATGCAACTCCTAGTTGAACGTTTAAACACCGACCTTAAGTTTAAGCTGGACTGTGGCTTTTTGATATCTGATCCAGTCCCTTCTGAAGCTTCATTTTCAAGGATGATTACAAAAATTAAAGATACAGACATTCTTGAAGAGGTAAACTCTCAAATAATAACTGATGCAATCAACGAAGAATATATTACAGATCCTAATATTGCGATTGACTCTGGTCACTTCGAGGCGAGAGATCAGGCTCCTTCAAAAAAAGAAGAGAAACCAAAGTCTGAGCCAAAGAAACGTGGGCGTAAATCAAAGGCCGAACATGAACAATGGTTAAAAGAGAAAGAAGCTAAGGAAGCATCCTTGTCTATTTTTGAAAAGAAAATTGAAGATCAACTAGACGTTTCTTACGATGAACTTCATGATCAAATGCCACTTCATCCTACATGGGGCGTGAAGAAAAATAGTGAAGGGAAAAATGTGTTTTGGTTTGGTTATAAAGGTCATTTAGCTGTTGATACCAAAACTCAGTTTATTCTTCATTCAATGATTTCCTCAGGTAGGCTAAACGATGGTAAAGCTGCTATACCTTTATTAAAAGGAATAGAGAGAAACTTTTCGGAACTTAGGATGATCTATGCACTAATGGATGCAGGATATGATTACGATGCAATCTATGAACAAGTCCATCGAATGAAAGGATATTCCATCATTGCTTATAACAAAAAAAATGAATCAGAGCCAATTGGGTTTGATGAAAATTTCGCTCCAACGTGTGTAAGGGAACATTCCTATCGATACGATAGCTTTGATAAAAAATACCAAACCTTAAAATACACACGTCCAAAAGAGTGTAGGGATTGTCCTCTAGCTGAAGATACATTATGCCAAAAGGTCTACAAGATAAAAATAGAGTCGGATTTACGCCGGTACAGTGCACCCGCACGCGGTTCAGTTGCCTGGAAAGATAGATTTAAGGAACGGAGTTCCGTTGAAAGGGTCATTGGATACCTAAAAGAATTCTTTCAGTTGAACAATGTAAGATATCGAACAGGAAAACGAGCTAAAGTCCATTTTGATTTGGTTACCATGGTGTACAATGGAATGAAATTAGCTAGCATGAGACTTGCTCAAAAACAATATTCAATGAATTCAGTAGCAGCTTAATCCTTTTGTAAAAGGACCAATGTTATTTTAAAACAGCGTTGATTGGAGCTGAAGGTACGAGACGCCTGCGGGAAAAGCAACAGCTGAAGATCCCGCAGGGTGGGTTTCCCGAGGAAGCTGAAGCGTTGCCCGCGGCAAGCGAGTATCCTTAAGAGGAAATCAACACAAATTTAAAGTAACTGATTTAAAAAACGATATAACTATTAATTCTGAAAGTGTTGGCTTTTTTATAAAAGTGAATTATGAAATTGATTCATTTATAAAATTATTAGATTGAATATCTTTCCTATTTGGCTATACTTAATATATAATACAAGGGAACATAAGTTCTCACTTGAAGGGGAGAATAGTTTATGTGGAAAAGAATAGAATGTGTTGCAATTTATACAGAGGAAATTGAAAAGTCGGTAAAATTTTATCAATCTTTAGGTTTAACTAAATCTTGGGAAACCTTTCAAGATGAAGAAAAACAATGGAGACTAATTGGGATGAAATTTCCTAATGGTAATTCAGAGTTAGTATTAAAGAATAACCCTAATTTGAACTTTTCTGAAACTGAGATTGTTGTTGAAAACGTTCGTGAAACTTACGAAGCATTAAAATCTAACCCTGATGTTCAGTGGATTCGTCCTCCATTTCCGAACTCTTTAGGTGGTTATGTAGCTGTAATGCAAGCACCAGACGGAAATGTATTTGTTTTAGTAGGTAAATAAGTATGAAATTTAAAAAAGTTATAAAGAGTTCGTTTGTGTTAATTGGTTTTAGTTCGGGAGGAAAATGGAGTGGCAATATTGTTTATCCAATTCCAAAATTATGGAATAAATCCAATAAATTTATCAGTGTGCATAATGTGGATGAAATAGTAGGAGTATGACTTCCTCCAAAAAGTGACCATTATTTTTATACTTGTGGATTCGAGATAGAGTCTGTTGATTTCAATAAAGTTGAACAAGGAATGACTTTGCATACTTTTCCTAAACAAAAATATGTCGTATTCAAACATATTGGTCAGGCTAAAGAAATTCCGAACACTTACAGGGAATTTATGGAAGGTGTTTGACAAGGAAAGTTATAAAATTAAAAAAGGAATGCCCGAAATTGAAAAAGTGAAAACTATTATGTTCGGTAAAGAAGAAACAGATGAATATGAAATGGAAATTTGGATACCTATTGAATAGAAGTATATCCTTCAATAAAGAAGGTATTAATTGAAGAACAAAAATTAATCACAATAAAAACGCTTGGAGAAATACCTCCAAGCGTTTTTATATTGCTAAATTAATTATTAATTCTAATGCTTTTTTAATTGCTTTTTGTAATGGAAAAAGAGATGTGAATTTCTATTTTCTCCACGTTAACTGAACTACTGAACTACTTAGTTAAATTTACAGTAACTATTTATTATTGGCTCCACAGGTAGGACTCGAACCTACGACCGATCGGTTAACAGCCGATTGCTCTACCAACTGAGCTACTGTGGAATAGATAAAAGCTAATCATAAAAACTTGCTCTTTCATAGCTAATGATAGCATGGATAAAACATTGAGCATTTAAACGTTATTATTAAAAATACTGCAATTAACACTTTTCAGAAATTATAATTAATCAGGAGTGCGAGACTAATTAAAGTAAATAAAACGAAGCCAATTTCGATGCTGCAATATATCTCATAACCCTCTCTCTTCTTGGGAATTACCGTTAAAACGTATATAATTACTGCTCCGGCCCCACCCTTCCAACCGTTACATTTGTAACTACTCCGAATAGATCCTATTTTGTATTATTATATTTGCAAACAAACAATAAAAGTTGGGGCCGGCCGGATGCCTGAGGTAAACAAGGCAAACAAGAACCGTCCCCGTTAGCCGATGAGGAGGTTTATGGATGTCTATTGTTGATATGAAAAATATTGTGAAACGGTATGGAACGAATTTAGCGCTTGATTATGTGGATTTAGATATTGCTGATGGTGAGATTTTAGGTTTGTTAGGTCCGAATGGGGCGGGAAAAACGACGTTAATTCATGCATTAGCAGGAATTATTCGTATTGATTCTGGTGATATTAGTGTTTTTAATAAGAAGCAAAAAGGAGATGCGCTTGATATAAAGAGGCAAATCGGTCTTGTTCCCCAGGAAGTCTCTTTTTTTACTGACTTAACAGCACAGGAAAACTTAGCTTTCTTTGGAGGGATATACGGTTTAAAGGGTGAAGCCTTAAAGAAACGAATCGAAGAAACTCTTGCTTTTGTTGGATTAAAAGAGCATGCTCGTAAGCTGCCAGGGAAGTTTTCTGGTGGGATGAAGCGAAGACTAAACATTGCTTGTGCTCTTGTACATCGTCCGAAGCTCTTAATTATGGATGAGCCAACAGTTGGAATTGATCCACAATCCAGAAATCATATATTGGAGACGATCCGTAAACTGAATAATAATGGCACTACAATTGTGTATACAACTCATTATATGGAGGAGGTCCAAAGCATAGCGTCTCGGGTTGTTATTATGGATCAAGGACATGTTATTGCTGAGGGCACGGTCGATGAACTCGTAGAGAAAATACAGCATGAGGAAAAAATTAAGCTTCAAGTTTCAGAGCCGGAAGGTGGACTAATAGAGAAGCTGAGAAAACTAGATGGGGTAAAACACGTAACGGTAGCTGGAAAGGAGATTCAAATCATATCACAAGTTGGGGCAGGAACACTCGACAGAGCTCTTTCCATCGCTAAAGAATTCGGAGGTATCCATTCTGTCACGGCAGAAAAGCCGACACTTGAAGATGTATTCCTTACGCTTACAGGAAAAAGGCTGCGAGACGGAGGTGAGAATACATGATGGTGCTAAGATCGAGTGCTTTTATGTTTCGAAGAATGCTAAGAAATTATGTGAGCCTATGTATATTGTTATTAACGCCGATCGCTTTAATTACAGTACTTGGTTTTCTAGCTGATGATGCAATGAATGAGCAGCTTGGCATTTTAATAAAGGCAGAGGTTGCTGTCACGATGATATTTGCATTTCAGCTTTTTAGTGGGTTCAATACAATGGAGTATGTAAAAGGAGACCTGATGTCTTCAACAAAATGGAGAATGTATTCCCTACCTCTAAAAATACAGCAGCATGCGGCATCGATTTTAATTGCGTGTACCGTGTTTAGTGTGTTGCAAGGATATATTATCGTTTTATATACACAATTCATGTATGGCATTGATTGGGGGAATCATGTATTCATTTTGTTAGCGCTATTAGCTGTGGCATTCCTCTCCCAACTCGTTTTTATTAACATTGTTTTAGGTGTAAAAGTATATAAGACTGCAGAAAGACTAGGTACAACCTTTGGACTTGTCAGCCTATTGTTAGCCGAGGTTTGGTTTCCACTACCAGACAACGTGATTTTTAACTTTTTATCTACTTATGGGAATCCGCTTTCGCTCGTAGAAAACATGGTCTATGCGACGATGACGGGGGAAAACGTTGAAAGTGCGATAATCAGTATTGTAATCATTATAACTGTATCCATTTTATTAGTTATTTTATCTTCATTCCTCGGAAGGCGGAGACTTGTATGACCGTATTTACTTTTGTTTTCAAGCGGTTTTTTCGTAAAAAATCTAATTTTATTTATTTGCTCCTTTTACCCATTGGTGTTGTTTTCCTTCCCGAAGCGGAATGGCCTGCAATCCCATTAGGCTTTCAATATTATGGTGTAGTACTTCTGTTTTTAGCATCCAAACTCGGAGCAATCATTCTTGAGGATCGGACGGACAATGTGTTGATTCGCATGAGTGTTTCGCCGATTACTCACTTTCGATACTTGTGGGAAAACCTATTAGCGTATTCTATCATTCTTACTAGCGTAAACATCATTGCCATCATCATTGGCGTCATGTATCATGGCAATGCTGTACCGTCACCAATCCTGCTGTTTATTATTTACTCTATTTTTTCCATGACTGCTCTTGGGTTTTCATTAGCTTGGTATTCTCTATTCCGCAATAGAGAAACAGCGTTTGCGATTATTGGAATAATCGTGATACTCATGGCTATGTTAGGTGGAGTGATGTGGCCAGTTGAACTCATGCCTGACGTACTGCAACGTGTTGTCATGTTGCTTCCAACCTTTTGGTATGCTGAAGCGATGCACCTTTTATCCTTGGAAGAACCAATGGGGAAAATAATGATACCATTAATAATGATGATTTTGTTCAGCATTGCCTTTCTCCTTATTGGAAGCAGAAGAAGGATTGCATAATTTGCTATAATATAGATAGATGAGGTAAGTAACATAAACGACTTCTATGTTACCAGTTGAATGTTAAAAGGAAAGTGTGTGCGACAATCATGAATGTATTTCAATGGACATCTCAAAATGCAACTATTATATGGCGAACGACAGGATTACTCTTACTTTTTTTCCTATGGCTTATGAGCGATAGCAGAGAAGTAGGTGTAATCCTTCTGCTGTTTCTCGCCATTATGAGTGGCGCACGTGCGCGCTTTCGATTACCTGGATGGACTTCGATCATAGATCAAGCTGCCTGCTTTATTGCTATGCTTTATTGGGAACCTGCTGCTTTTTTTCTTGCAATCCCATTATTCGAGGCATTCCTTTCGAGAAAAATAATGTATAGCATTCCAATCATGATTTTTCCATTCGTTTATTCCGAACTGTTGTCACTCACTTTGATTGTCGTTTATATCCAATCGGCTTTGTCAGGTGCGATGATTAGCGGTTGGAGGAAGGAAGCAACAATATATTTGCAGGAAGCAGATCGGCAGCGCAAGGATCGTTACGAATTAGAAAGCTTAAAGGAGGAGTTGCTTTTTGCCAACGTGGAAGGAGCTAGAATGGCTGAGCTTTCGGAAAGAAACCGAATCGCTAGACAGCTTCACGATGATGTCGGCCACGAACTTACTGCTTCGGTATTAGCATTGCAAGCATTTGAACAGCTGTGGAAGGAAGGGGATCCGCAGGCAAAGGAAATGTTTACACAAGTGCAACAAAGAATGACGAAGAGCGCCGAGTATTTAAGAGAAACTGTACATAATTTAAAGCCCGTACAGGAGTTTGGTGTGGAAGGCATAGAAGAGATTACCCGCCATTTTTCAATATGTCCAGTGGCTTTACACGTATATGGTGACACGTCAAAGGTACCACCTTATTTATGGAATATTCTTTATCCGTGCTTGAAAGAAGCTCTCACGAATATTGTGCGTCATGCAGAACCAACGAAGGTCGACGTGACTTTAGATGTCAGTACTCATATCGTTAGGCTGTCCGTTTACAATGACGGGGTGGTAGAGCAGAAAAAGGATGTTGGTGTTGGGCTCAGAAATTTACGTCAGAGAGCGAAGGCTGTTGGAGGCAGTATAGCGATTGATGGTGATGAAGAAGGTTTTCGGTTTATTTGTGTACTTCCGTTGGAAAATAACGATAAAAGGAGATCGTGATGAAAATTTTGATTGTTGATGATGACCCGCTCGTTTGTCAAAGCTTAAAGGTACTCCTTTCCCGTGAAAAAGACATGGAGGTCATTGGCACCGCTCAAAATGGTGCCGAAGCAGTTGCTTTCTGTCAAAAGGAATTGCTGGATGTTGTTCTCATGGATATTCAAATGCCTATCATGGATGGCATTCAAGCTACGAGACAAATAAAGCTAGACCTTCCTAAGGTGAGAATCATGATGCTAACGACTTTTAAGGACGAAAAAAACATTCGTATGGCAATCTTAGCAGGCGCGGAAGGATATTTAATAAAATCAACTTCGGTTACGAGTATGGCACAGCAAATACGTGCACTTATGTCAGGGTCAACAGTACTAGATGCCGATGTGCTTAAAGAATTAACAGAGCCTTCGAATAATGAAGAATTAGACCAACTAACCCCTCGAGAAAAAGATATTGCAGAACTTGTTGCACAAGGATTATCCAATCGTGAAATCGCGGAGCAACTCTATATAGGTGAAGGAACCGTCCGTAACAACTTATCGATCATATTGGAAAAATTAGATTTGCGCGACAGAACGCAGTTAGCGATTTACTATTGGAAAAAGGTGAAGTGAGGGAAGGTGTTGAACATATAGTAAATAATTGAAAAGCGCTTCGAAAAAGATTGAAAGCATTTTGAGGTGGAAATGTTGAATAAGTAACGAAAAAAATTATATACAAGCAGTCTACTTTTTATACGCCTCTAAGAAGAAAGTAATAGCTGTTTTTGGAAGCATTATTTTGACATTAATTCACCGAATAATTATCAATTTCCTTCTGAATAATAATGTCGAAGGAGTGATGAATATGGCTAAACGTTCTGGAAAAACAGATGCACAGCAAAAAAATAAGCAAGGGTTTGATGCAAGTAAAACAGATTCTGAATTCTCTAAAGAGCTAGGTGCTGTAGCAGCAAATAGGGAGCACAAAGAAAAAGCGAAAAAGAAAAGACAGTTAAGAAACGGGCATAACCAATAATGAAAATGGACCTGTACCCCATGTTAAAGGAGCAGGTCCATTTTGTTTAAAAGCATAGAAAGGGTGGTTGGAATTTTAATCATTCCAATGCTGATATAGTTCCTCCCAGTTCACTTTTTTCTTAACGGGTTTAGGTTTGCGTGCGTAGGTGAGATAAAGGTTTTGCGTGCTAATCAATTCGCCAAGAATGTTTCGTTTAACAGTAGGAAAAATAAAGCTTACATAATCATCAAGGTGTTTACAGCTTGGCCTTTCATCCATCGATACTTTCAGCTTTGCGACAACCCTGACACTTAGTCCATTCCCATTCTCAAAGGGGGTTCCTATGCTTATCGTTTCTTCTGTTTGTAATGTACCTTTCAATCCGCTCAAGTAATGGGAAATTTTATTGTTATAATCATCTTCACTTTCTAAATCATAATAAAAGTGAACAATAGTTTCTGCTTGTACCACGTAAAGTCACTCCATTTTTGACAAGGAATTAATAGTAATAATCATAACATATGTAAAGTAATTTCTTGTACAAAATAGCATGAAGGAAGTAAGGGGTTTTAAGTGTGGTGTATAGTATACTACAAGATTGTTCATTTTGTGTTCATATTTATTTTATATAATATTTTAGTTGTTAAATTTTTTTAATTGCTATGTTTGTATAAACGTATGACATTGCAGCGTTATGATAAATTTGCGGGAATATTTTATTATAAAATGTTATTAACACAGTACGGTGTTACATCATCATTAACGTTGAATTCTCATCACCTTAAGGGCTATTTTCATAGCTCATGAGGAATCTAGAATAGCGGGAAAACTATGTGCCTTTTTGTTACTGAAGTTTATATATGGTATGGCTAAATGAATTTACTGTATACTGAAAAAAGTGTAATAAAATGGCAAGGGAGAACCGTCCCTATTAGCCAGGGAGAACCGTCCCTATTAGTGTGGTTAGTTTATGTTGAGAATGATGGGTTATTTAAAAGAGTATAAGTGGTTTGTTGTGCTTATTATTTTGCTTACTTTAATGAGTACGTTATTGGAGTTATTGTTGCCGACGCTCATGGCAAATGTGGTGGATATCGGTATTGTAAATGGAGATATTTCTTACATATTAAGTACTGGTGGAGTGATGATAGGTATTTCCATCCTTGCCATTCTTATAACGATTACTGTGATTTTTTTAGCTGCGAAGGTTGGACAAGGCTTTGGAAAAATGGTAAGACGCGATTTATTTGTTCATGTGCAAAATTTTTCTCTAGAAAGCTTCAATAAAATAGGAACAGCCTCATTGATTACGAGAACGACAAACGATATTAAACAAATACAAGATGTCTTAAATATGATGCTTCAAATGATGACGAGGGCGCCTCTTATGCTTATTGGTGGGATTATTCTTGCTGTCACAAGAGAAGCAACACTTTCTCTCATCTTTTTAGTGGCGTTACCTGTTCTCGTGTTATCTATATTTCTTATTGCTAGAAAAGCAATTCCTCTTTTCACAACGCTGCAAAAGCGGACAGACAGATTGAATTTAGTTATTCGAGAAAGTCTTACGGGTGTGCGAGTCATTCGTGCGTTTAACCGTGTAGAGGATGAGAAGGAACGCTTTAGTGAAGCGAATGAGGCATATCGAGACACAGGGATTAAAGTAAATAGAATTTTGGCTGCACTTTTTCCAGTGCTTATGATCATCATGAATTTTACGAACATTGCGATCGTTTGGTTTGGTGCGATACGAATCGATCAAGGAGCCATGCAGGTTGGTAATATGATGGCATTTTTACAGTATGCGATGATGATTCTCATGTCCTTAGTCATGTTGTCCATCACGTTTATTATGATTCCTCGTGCACAAGCCTCAGCAAAACGTGTAAACGAAGTGCTTCAGCTGAAAGGAACGATTGCTGATCCTGAAGGGGAAGAAGTCGATACGGGGCAACGGGGGCATGTGCAATTTAACGATGTTACGTATCGTCATGCAGGAGCTGAAAAGCCAGCTATCCAAAACATTTCGTTTCAGGCTAAGCCTGGGGAGACAACAGCAATTATTGGGAGTACAGGTGCAGGGAAGTCGACGTTAATTCAACTGATTCTTCGATTTTACGATCCAGAATCAGGAACGATTCTAGTAGACGGTGTGAATACGAAGGAAATGACACAAAAGTTACTAAGGCAAAAAATTGGCTATGTCCCTCAGAAGGCGGCGTTGTTTAATGGAACGATCGCTGAAAATATTCGTTATGGGAAGGCAGATGCGAAAGATGAGGAAGTGCTTGAAGCACTAGAAATAGCCCAAGCAACCGATTTTGTAAATGAAAAAAAAGACGGCATTCATTCGATACTACAGCAATCGGGGGGGAATTTGTCAGGTGGTCAAAAGCAACGACTATCTATTGCACGAGCACTCATTCGTAAGCCTGAAATCTATATTTTTGACGATAGTTTCTCCGCCCTTGATTACAAAACAGATGCAAAGCTAAGAAAGGCACTAAAGGAAAAAATTAACGATGCGACGATGATTTATGTGGGTCAAAGAATCACGACGGTAAAAGATGCCGACCAAATTCTAGTGTTAGATCACGGGGATCTAGTAGGCATTGGTACACATGAACAGCTACTTACGGATAATAGAGTTTACCAAGAAATTGTGGAATCGCAGCAGACGGAGGAGGGTCATCATGGCTAAGGATCAGAAACAAGCACCTAAAGAGATGAAGCCACCAATGGTAGAAAAGCCATTGGAGTTCAAAAAAACATTGAAGCGATTAGCTAGCTACTTAAAGCCTGAACGTAAAAAGCTCATTGCAGTGGCGATCTTTGCTGTGTTGTCTACGATATTTAACGTCCTTAGTCCAATCATATTAGGGACAGCAACAACCTCCATTTTTGACAGTGTAACGACAGGAACTGCTGTTGACTTTGGGTTTATAGGCCAGGTAGTGATGACTTTAGTTTTGCTTTATTTATTAGCATCTTCCTTTGCTTTTTTACAGCAATCATTAATGGCTGGTGTTTCGCAACGGACGATTGCAACTTTAAGGAAGCAAGTAACGGATAAGTTAACGCGAGTTCCGTTAAAGTATTACGATCAGAATTCCCACGGTGATTTGTTAAGTCGTGCAGTAAACGATATTGATAATATAAACAACTCCTTACAGCAAGGGTTATCACAGATCATTACATCCGTTTTTACGGTGCTTGGTATTATTGTGATGATGCTATTCATTAGTCCATTATTAACACTCGTTATTTGTATTACGATTCCGTTAAGTTTGATTTCTGTAAGAACTATTGCGTCTTATTCACAAAACTATTTTAGGAACCAGCAAAACGAGGTTGGTCAAATTAACGGTCATGTCGAGGAAATGTACGGTGGACATCATGTCGTAAAAGCGTTCGGATACGAGAAAACGTCGATTGAGCGATTTGATGAAGTGAATGAGCGTCTTTATAAAGCGGGATCTCGTGCACAGTTTATTTCTGGAATTATGATGCCTGTGATGATGTTTATCGGAAACTTAGGATTCGTTTTCGTTAGTATTGTTGGTGGTGTGCTTGTTATCAATGGAAGCATCGTGATCGGGAATGTGCAAGCCTTTATTCAATACACGCAACAAATTTCTCAACCCATGAATCAAATTGCAAGCATTGCGAATATGATTCAAAACGCCTTAGCATCAGCAGAGCGAGTTTTTATATTGTTGGATGAGGCTGAAGAGAAAAGAGAAGAAAGGTTACCGGTCAATCTAGATGAGGTGAAAGGGAATGTCTCCTTTGAACATGTCGGCTTTGGATATGAGGAAAATGAGGACATCATAAATGATTTAAATATTGAAGTAAATCAAGGGCAGATGGTTGCGATCGTTGGTCCAACTGGTGCCGGAAAAACAACACTCATCAATTTACTCATGCGCTTCTATGAAATAAACCGTGGGAAACTTCGAATTGGCGAGGTCAACTCGATCGACTTATCTCGGGAACAGGTTCGTAGTATTTTTGCGATGGTTTTACAAGATACGTGGCTGTTTAGTGGGACGATCAGAGAAAATATCGCATACGGGAAAAAGAATGCGACGGAAGAGGAAGTGATCGCAGCAGCACGAGCAGCTTATGCTGACGATTTTATTCGTACTTTGCCAAATGGGTACGATACGGTATTGGAAAACGATGCTTCGAACATTTCACAAGGGCAAAGACAGCTATTAACAATTGCCCGGGCAATCATTTCTGATCCAAAAATTTTAATTCTTGATGAAGCAACAAGCAGTGTCGATACACGAACAGAGCTTCAAATACAAAAAGCAATGAAGCAAATGATGAAAAATCGCACGAGCTTCGTGATCGCTCATCGACTATCTACAATTAAGGATTCAGATGTAATCTTAGTCATGAACAAAGGGGACATCATCGAAAAAGGAAACCACAGAGAGCTATTGGAGCAAAAAGGATTTTATGCAGACCTCTACGAAAGCCAGTTTGCACAATAGACTAAAAGGCTAATGGGGACGGACCTAGTTTGCCAAAAACAGTACAAATAAGGAGGCAATTGCTAAGAGGGACGGATCTAGTTTGCCGAAAACATTGCAAATAAGGAGGGCGCTGAAAAAAATGGTTCTTTCACTTTTTCAGTGTCCCTAAGTAATGTGTGTAGCCGTCGCAATCGTTAAAAGCCTGATAGGAGTGGGTTTTTCCTATCAGGCGAGCGACTGCAATACAAGTAAAAGGCACTGAAAAAGTTTCTCTGTACTTTTTCAGTGGCCTCGCAAATAAGAAGCCTCTTGTTTACCTGAGCTAAGGATATGTAGCATTTCCTTAGCTCGTTTGGCAAAAAAGAACCGTCCCCATTAGCCCACATTAGCCTGTTAGAGATATGATTACTGCTCCGAGGAATACGATGGTGGCTACGAAAACAACCAATTTCGAAACAGATTCTTCTTTTTTCATGAAAAAAGAGACGAGGATTACGGTTAGTACTGGGTCTACTGCAAGGATGGCAACGGCATAGCTTACTGGTATATAGGACACAGAAAGGTAGAAGAAAAGTAGCGCTAAACTCGTTGTAACTCCTGCCCAAATATAATAAGGGTTCTCCCTAGCTGAATGAAGGTGTTTACGAATTTTGCCTCTGGAAGCTTCGATAATCGTCAATACTACAAAGGCCGCGAGAATTCCTACGAATACTCCTAGGAAGGGGTTCGGCACATATTCCATTGCTTGTTTAGACATCCCTTGGCCTATTCCATATCCAAATGCTGATAAAAGTGAAATCACATACCCAAGTTTGTATATTTGTTGAGAGGATTGGTGGAAGAATTGAATACCTAACAATATTAATCCAGTAAATATAAGTACAATTCCTATGAAAGGAAACATTGTTATTTGTTCGTTAATCACAACGATTGCAAATATAAAAGTAATGATTGGGGCAGAGTTTTTTATAGCAACTGCCTTTGAAGAACCAATATGTCTAATCCCCATATATAAAAGACCTCGGCCAAAAACGTTAATAAAAATACCTGATAGTATAAAAATAGTGAGACCAAGAGGATGAAGAGAGATGGGAACATCTAGTAAATATATTGAAACCAATAATATAATGCCTAAAATCAACATGTTAATGAATGTAATGATCCACACGCCGTTGTGTTCTGAATGATGCATACCCTTTTTCAAAATGATGTTCGTAATGGAAAAACATAGGGCTGATAAAAAAGCCAAAACAAATCCCATAACTAGTCCCCCGTTTATTTCGTGAAGTATAATAGCCTATGTCATAACAGGGATTTGTTGCACGTACGAAAATACTAATAGGGACGGTTCTCGTTTGCATAAACTGGTAAGTGAGGATGTTTCACATTCCGACTCGTTTCGCAAAGGAGAACCGTCCCCGTTAGCCTATTCTACTTCAATGGATCCGGTTACGTCGCCATCAACTGTTGCAGATGCTTCAAAATCAGCATTAGCAAAGATGAGATTGCCATCAATAGTAGCTGTCTCATGCAGTGTAAAACCGTTTTCTTCTACAAGAACGTCACCATCAATTGTTCCACCTTGGACAAGTAGATTTTCACTTTGTACCGTTAGTGTTGAAACAGATAATGTATGTGTCTCAGTAATATTTCTATCTTCATCTTGCTCATAAAGGGCAAGCTTACGATAAATATCATCTGCTTGGTCACCTCTTTGGTGGAACTGACCTGCAATAATGACATCATCTTCAATTGAAATGTCATCTAAGGTTGCAATAATCCACTCTCCATCTTCACTGACAGCATTCAAAAATGCATCAGAATCATTTACAATAGATGCTGTTGTCACTACGTCTGGCTCATTATTATTTGATGCTTCATCTTCCGTACTACATGCGATTAATACTGTTGCAGAAATTCCAATTACTACAATCCCTTTTAATAAACTTTTCATTTTTAAACATTCCCCCTAATAAAGTTTGTTAATATTTTCACTAATTGATTTTATCACTAATATTAGGGGCATGTTCATGAAGATTTTGACCTTTTCATGAACCTTTTATATATGAATCAATTTCATAATTATTGGCCCTTATGGGCCAAGGGTTTCAGAACATGAAAAAAGGAGTACCTCCCCAAATGTCGAATTTAGTAAGTGACGAACAAACCAATTCGAATGGGAGGAAGCCCCTTATGTCTATTGTACGACAAGAGAGCCTTTTTAGCATGCAAATTTTATTTGACTTAGAACCTACCCAACGTTATGATGAGATTTTTTCAGCGATTGATATTCATCCCATCCTCACTATCGTAGTGAAAAGATCTAATTTAGGTAGACCTGTAGAATTAAACTATCCTGCAATGATTCAAGCACTCGTGGTGAGGCTTGTTGAGAGAATTCCCGAGATGCAACTCCTAGTTGAACGTTTAAACACCGACCTTAAGTTTAAGTTGGACTGTGGCTTTTTGATATCTGATCCAGTCCCTTCTGAAGCTTCATTTTCAAGGATGATTACAAAAATTAAAGATACAGACATTCTTGAAGAGGTAAACTCTCAAATAATAACTGATGCAATCAACGAAGAATATATTACAGATCCTAATATTGCGATTGACTCTGGTCACTTCGAGGCGAGAGATCAGGCTCCTTCAAAAAAAGAAGAGAAACCAAAGTCTGAGCCAAAGAAACGTGGGCGTAAATCAAAGGCCGAACATGAACAATGGTTAAAAGAGAAAGAAGCTAAGGAAGCATCCTTGTCTATTTTTGAAAAGAAAATTGAAGATCAACTAGACGTTTCTTACGATGAACTTCATGATCAAATGCCACTTCATCCTACATGGGGCGTGAAGAAAAATAGTGAAGGGAAAAATGTGTTTTGGTTTGGTTATAAAGGTCATTTAGCTGTTGATACCAAAACTCAGTTTATTCTTCATTCAATGATTTCCTCAGGTAGGCTAAACGATGGTAAAGCTGCTATACCTTTATTAAAAGGAATAGAGAGAAACTTTTCGGAACTTAGGATGATCTATGCACTAATGGATGCAGGATATGATTACGATGCAATCTATGAACAAGTCCATCGAATGAAAGGATATTCCATCATTGCTTATAACAAAAAAAATGAATCAGAGCCAATTGGGTTTGATGAAAATTTCGCTCCAACGTGTGTAAGGGAACATTCCTATCGATACGATAGCTTTGATAAAAAATACCAAACCTTAAAATACACACGTCCAAAAGAGTGTAGGGATTGTCCTCTAGCTGAAGATACATTATGCCAAAAGGTCTACAAGATAAAAATAGAGTCGGATTTACGCCGGTACAGTGCACCCGCACGCGGTTCAGTTGCCTGGAAAGATAGATTTAAGGAACGGAGTTCCGTTGAAAGGGTCATTGGATACCTAAAAGAATTCTTTCAGTTGAACAATGTAAGATATCGAACAGGAAAACGAGCTAAAGTCCATTTTGATTTGGTTACCATGGTGTACAATGGAATGAAATTAGCTAGCATGAGACTTGCTCAAAAACAATATTCAATGAATTCAGTAGCAGCTTAATTCTTTTGTAAAAGGACCAATGTTATTTTAAAACAGCGTTGATTGGAGCTGAAGGTACGAGACGCCTGCGGGAAAAGCAACAGCTGAAGATCCCGCAGGGTGGGTTTCCCGAGGAAGCTGAAGCGTTGCCCGCGGCAAGCGAGTATCCTTAAGAGGAAATCAACACAAATTTAAAGTAACTGATTTAAAAAACGATATAACTATTAATTCTGAAAGTGTTGGCTTTTTTATAAAAGTGAATTATGAAATTGATTCATATAATAAATTTAATTAAATAAAATATAAACAAAACAAAGGGATTAATTTGGCAAACGAGAACCGTCCCCGTTAGCCCCGTTAGCCAACAAAAATAGGGACAGTTCGCGAATAAGAACCGTCCCCATTAGTATTTCTATTAGTTTTTGCGGTCTTCGAACCACCCGATTAAATGCGCTAATCTTTCTAGGCGATGCTTCGGTTTTCCAGAGCGTGAGAGGTCGTGATTTTCATCTGGGAAGCGTACCAATTTTGTTTCGACACCTAGACGTTTAAGGGCAATGTACCATTGCTCTGCTTGCTCCATTGGGCAACGTAGATCCTGTTCACTGTGTAGGATGAGCGTCGGTGTTTTGACATTACGAGCATGCGTAAGTGGAGAGAGTTCCAATAGCTTTCCTACATCATCCCATAAGTCGGCATGCCCGTGCTGCCACTCTGTGAAGAGGAAACCGATATCACTCGTTCCATAGAAGCTATGCCAGTTACTGATACAGCGTTGCGTTACCGCTGCTTTGAATCGATCTGTACGTGTGACGATGACGTTCGTCATGTATCCACCGTAGCTTCCGCCAGTGACAAAAAGCTGATCGTTATCGATGTAGCTGAAGTTATCCAGTGCATAATCGACACCAGCCATAATATCCTCATAATCCATTCCGCCGTAATCACCGATAACTGCATTTACGAAGTCATGTCCATAGCCGTGACTCCCGCGAGGATTCGTGTAAAGTACCACATAGCCTTTGGCAGCCATTAACTGCATTTCGTGGTGGAGTCCGTTACCGTATGCTGTAGCTGGACCGCCATGGATTTGAAGAATCATAGGATACTTTTTGCCTTCTTCATATCCAAAAGGCTTCATCACCCAACCTTCAATATCCCAACCATCCGTACTTTTATAATGGAAATTTTCAGGCGTACTTAAATGCACCTCGTCATAGAGAGCTTCGTTCCAGTTCGTAAGCTTCACTACGCTTTTTACATCTGTTAAATCTTGAGTAACGACATCGCCTGTAGAATGAGGAGTAGCAAGCACTAGAACTGCTTTATCGTCATTTACGATATCGTAAGAAGTTACTGACGCTACGGATGGAGATAAGGAATCCGAAACTTCACCTTTCAGATTTACTCTGAATAATTGGCAATCTCCACCAACTGTCGCGATGAAGTAAATGTGCGAGCTTGTAGCATCCCAAGTTAAGTTTCCTCCGCCTGTGTCGTACTTCGCATCTACACCTACAAGATTCCCAACCGTGTAATCAAAGTTTTCCGTTAAATTCTTTAACTCTCCTGTTTCATAGGATAATAGCAGTACATTCGCATTACCTTGGCTTCTTTCACCACGATTATGACCAGCAAAGGCCAACCACTTTCCGTCAGGTGAAAAAGAAGGTGCGTAAATATAACCATTTCCTTGGTAAAAAAGCGCTTCTTCTTTTTTCTCAATGTCATATTTCCATATTGCAGGAAGGTAGCCCCATTCTTTATCTTCTGCCTTTGTACCGATGTAAATTAAAGAAGCCCCATCTGGAGAAAAACGTGGTTGACCAAAGTCATGATCGCCTTCTGTCACCTTCGTATATTCCTTCGTATTGACGTCAAAAAGATAGACGTGTGTACGATCATCGTTATATATCCCAGCACCGTCTCCTTTATAACGTAGTCTCGTAATGACCTTCACATCACTTTTTTCTTCCTTCTTTTCTTCGTCCTTATCGGTTGAAAGCTTAAACTCTCCACGAATCGTTAAAACAAGCTTGCTTCCATCTGGTGACCAATCGTAGTCACCGACACCTTGCTTCACATCAGTTAACTGAATTGCTTCCCCACCATCTGTATGTAATAGATACACTTGATTTTTCCCAGTGCGGTTAGAACGAAATGCGAGCGAGCTTCCATCTGGAGACCACTTCGGCGCAGCATCAACAACTAATTTATCCTCTTTTGCGTAGTGAGAGGTGAATTGTCTTCCAGGTCCTTTAAGGTCAGTAACGTAAATATTTGAGTAGTAGCCATCCTTTTCCTTATCCACATGTGTTAACACGTAGGCCGCTTTGTCTTTGTTAGGAGACACTTGAGGGTCGCCAACAAACTTAAACTTCACTAAATCTTCAGCAGTAATCGAACGTTTCGTCATATTGAATTCCTCCATTTTGAATATTAAAAAAATCTATTAATCTATTTTAACATTTCGATATTCGAAATAAAAGAAGTAAGTAATGGGACAATTCTCACATCTTTGTTTATGTGGAAAGCTTTCACTTCAATATCCATTTACCAAAATGACGTCATTTTATATCTTTACATTTTACACTTTGTCTAATGTATTACCTAAAAGATAGATATATACTGTTATGAAAGTTAACAAAATGGGTTTTGAATCCAAAAATAATTAAAAGATTGTGTTAGATTATTTTACAAAAATGGTAGTGTAGCAATTATTTTGGTGAATAAGAACCGTCCCCATTAACCCTAAGCGAAAGGAGAGGTTTGGATGGCTGTAGCAAAAGTGTTTACTCCTGAGATAGAGCTTGAGGAAGTAAGCATGCGATTTCAGACGGATAAGACGGAAGTGTTAGCTCTGGATAATGTGAGTGTTGCCATTCAGAAGGGCGAATTTGTTTCGTTATTAGGCCCTTCAGGCTGTGGGAAAACAACGTTATTAAGAATTATGGCTGATTTGATTCAGCCGACATGGGGTGAAATAAAAGTAGCTGGTAAAACTGCGAAGGAGGCGAGACTAGCCCAGAAGTATGGCATTGTTTTTCAAAGTCCTGTTTTATATGACTGGAGAAAAGTAAAGGACAACATTACGCTGCCTTTAGAAATGATGGGGACGAAAAAGTCCGAAAGAGAAAGTCGAGTCGATCATTTGCTAGAGTTAGTAGGTCTGAAAAAGTTTAAGGATAAGTATCCATGGCAGTTAAGTGGTGGGATGCAGCAACGTGTTGCGATTGCAAGAGCGTTAGCAATGGAGCCAGAAATACTGCTAATGGATGAACCATTTTCTGCTTTAGATGAATTTAGTAGAGAGAGATTAAATGAAGAGCTACTGTCCATTTGGAGTAAAGTAAACAACACAGTTGTATTCGTTACCCATAGTATTACTGAGGCAATATTTTTATCAGATCGTATATTTGTTCTTTCCCCTCACCCAGGTAGATTGTCATCGGTTGTTGAAGTACCATTACCGCGACCACGGACGGCAGATATGAGGCAAAGTCCAGATTTTTATGAGCTCATATCACGTATTCGAAATCTATTTGAAGGGGTGTAGCTGTTATGAAAAACAGAGGACCTCTTCAGCGATGGGCCCAAAAGATCACTTGGATTTTTGGAATTCTGATTATTTGGGAAATTTGCTCCTGGTTACTATTAAACGTTTTTCAAGTGCGGCTAGCACAATCGAAGCTACCTTATATACACAAATTAATCGAAACGTTGACTAGTTATTGGGGGACACTCTTTTCGGAGGGTTGGGTCACTTTTGCTAATGCGAGTATTGGTTTTGCGGCAGGAGCTTCTGCAGGTATATTGTTAGCCATTCTCATGAGTTCTTCAAGATGGATCGAGCAACTTACATTTCCTTATGCTGTCGCCTCTCAAATGATTCCGATATTAGGGTTAGCTCCGATCGTCTATGGGATAGTACGGGATGTTCAATTAGCTCGAATATTAATTGCAGGTTATATTACTTTTTTTCCTGTTGCCATGAATGTTTTAAGAGGTCTTCGAAGTGCGGAGCCTACTGCAATGGAGTTGATGCATTCTTACGCAGCGAAGCCGTGGACGGTCTACTGGAAACTAAAATTCCCAGCTGCTTTGCCAGGATTATTTAGTGGCTTGAAGATTGCTGCTCCATTAGCAGTTACAGGTGCTATTTTAGTCGAGCTAATGGGAGCATCCAATGGACTCGGTGTCATTATGTTACGAAACCTTTATTACGGGCCATCACATATTTACATGTTTTGGTTAACCGTCATACTAGGAGCACTACTGGGCATTCTTAGTTACTTTATTATTACTATTATCGAGCGTTTAGTAACCCCTTGGCAACCAGAGTTTCGCTCATTAGGAGGTGACGACTAGATGCAAGGCGGTCCTGCAGAGAAAAATGCGAGTTGGATGGAGCAACCAACGATAAGTAAATCGAACGTAGAGGGGACAGGGGAAAATAGAATAGAAGCCAATAATAAAAATCATAAAAGAATGGTAGAAAAAGCGAGAATGATCGTACTTCCGGTTATTGCTGGAATTCTGTTTATTGTCCTATGGGAACTGCGATTTTTTCATACTATTTTTCAGCTAGAAACGTATCAATTACCTCTCCCATCAGCGATATTAGAAGCCTTATTGGCCAATATGTCGACTTTAATCTCCTATACCGGTTATACGCTAACAGAAGCTGTTGTTGGTATGCTTTTAGGCTCCTCACTAGGTTTTATTGTTGCGTTAGTCGCTACCGCATGGCCGAAATGGGGGAAGGGGAGTTTAACGGTTGTTGCCTCACTCAATGCTGTTCCTATTGTCGCGCTAGCTCCAATCATGAACCTTTGGTTTGGTAGTGGGATTGGTTCAAGAATTGCGATTGTAACCATCATGACAATGGCTGCGATGGCAATCAATGCCTACAAAGGAATGAATAATGTCCATCCGTTCGCGTTAGATTTAATGCATTCCTACGCTGCGACGAAATTTGAAATTTTTAAGTTTTTAAGAATTTTTAATAGTTTACCTTACGTGTTTACTGCGTTAAAAATAAATGCCACAGCAAGTATGATTGGAGCGATCGTTGGGGAGTTCTTCTTCTCCTCCAGAGGCTTGGGTTACCTCTTGTCTAATTCCATCAAAATAGGACGAATGCCTTTAGGTTGGGCGTGCATTATTATGGCTGCAATAGCAGGTATCTTGTTTTATTTCATAGTAGAACGACTAGAGAAAGTGTTTTTGAAATGGCATGCTTCTGAGAGAACGTAGCTTACTATCATTATTGTTGTGTTCCAATTGTGCGACACATAGCACAAATCGAATAATATAGCGGAACTAGAAAAAAGGATGATATTAAGGGAGGGTTAATGAATGAAAACGAAAACTAACTATGGAAGTAAGTTCGGCATTTTAATTGTGTTGTTGTTAAGTGTGTTGCTTGCCGCTTGTGGGGAAGAGGAAACGAGCTCTGAGGAGTTAACACCAGTGAGTATTCAGTTGAAATGGGTTCCTCAAGCACAGTTTGCAGGTTATTTTGTAGCGTTAGAAAATGGCTATTATGAAGAAGAAGGGTTAGATGTAACAATTGTACCTGGCGGACCGGACATCGTTCCTGAGCAGCAGGTAGCGAACGGATCAGTAGATATTGGTGTAAATTGGGTAGCTAGTCTTCTTGCTCACCGCGATGAAGGATTCCCATTAGTTCAGATTTCACAAATCTATCAAAATAGTGGTCTTGTACTCGTGTCGTATAAAGAGGATGGGATAGCATCGCCAGCTGACTTTGCCGGGCGCACGGTTGGAAACTGGATGGGGGGAAATGAATTCGAAGTGTTAGCTTTATTTGATAAATATGGGCTTGACCCATACTCCGATCTAGAATTTAGTTCTCAAGGGTTTACGATGGACCAATTTTTCACAGGAGATATTGAAGTGGCTTCAGCGATGACATATAACGAATTTCAGGTTGTATTGGCAGAAGGGGTATCTGAAGATGAGTTAGTTGTATTTGATATGAACGAAGAAGGGGTTGCCATGCTTCAAGATAATTTATTTGTTAATAGTGAATGGATTGAGGAAAACAAAGAGGTTGCAGCGAAATTTGTTCGTGCTTCCATTAAAGGGTGGCAATCTGCCATTGAGGATCAAGAAGCAGCCGTTGACGCTGTAATGAATGCTGTAGAGGAAGGTAGCTCCGATCGTGAGCACCAAGTGAAAATGATGGAGGAGGTAGCGAAGCTTGTTGCTCCAGATGGATTTGATCCTGCGAATATTGGAATGATTGATGATGCGATGTTTAAACAAACGGCAGATATCGCGCTCGAATTCGGGGTCATTACGGAAGCGGCAGATTTAGATGCATCGTATACGCATGAAATTATGGAAATGGTAACGGAATAGATACACGGGAGGGGTTGTCCTATTAGGTTTCTATCCCTTATAGGACAACCAAATAATGTAAGACAATAGATTTCATTCTCATTCAAGGATGTTTGTGAACTATCATGACACGGTAGACAATAATCGACAGTTTCATACTGGAAGATTACCTAACTGTATCAAGATTGTTTTTGTTAGATCGTGGTACTATTTATACAAATTTAAAGGGAATCTCACATTTTTTTTACACAATGGTTGAAAAGTGGTGAAGATCATCTAACGATCTGTGTAATGAAAAGCCGCTTAACTGAATTTAGAATGATAGGAATAGCTTACTAGAAAAAAGCAGAAAACTATTCATTTAATAGGAGGGGTGTACATGTCAGACAAGATAGTAATCGGATTAATTCAAGCAAAGAATGATGTGCATGGAGATCAACCAGTGGAGGTCCATAAGGAAAAGGCAATTGAAAAGCATATAAAGCTTGTAAAGGAAGCAAAACAGAAGGGTGCCCAGATTGTCTGTTTACAGGAAATTTTCTATGGACCATATTTCTGCACAGAGCAATCAACGAAGTGGTATGAAGCTGCTGAAGAAATACCAAACGGCCCAACAACGAAACTTTTTCAAGAGCTTGCTAAAGAGCTTAGTATTGTCATCATACTGCCAATCTATGAAAGAGAAGGTATTGCCACGTATTATAATACTGCTGCTGTCATCGATGCGGATGGTTCTTATTTAGGGAAATACCGCAAAACACATATCCCTCACGTGGGGGTGGAAGCTGAGGGCTGCGGCTTTTGGGAAAAATATTATTTCAAGCCTGGCAATCTAGGCTATCAAGTATTTGACACAGCATTTGCTAAAGTAGGCGTCTATATTTGCTATGACCGTCATTTTCCAGAAGGCGCAAGATTACTTGGTTTAAAAGGAGCAGAAATTGTCTTCAATCCTTCTGCAACAGTAGCTGGATTATCGGAATATTTATGGAAGCTTGAGCAACCAGCACATGCGGTGGCTAACGGATATTACTTAGGCGCAATAAACCGTGTTGGAGTCGAAGCGCCTTGGAACATGGGTGAATTTTATGGCCAGTCTTATTTAGTAGATCCAAGAGGTAGTTTTGTATCGACAGGCTCAAGAGATAGTGATGAGGTAATTATTGGAGAAATGGATAAAAAAATGATACGAGAAGTTCGTGATACATGGCAATTTTACCGTGACAGACGTCCGGAAACATATGAAGAAATGACAGCACTTCTACCTTAAGAGAATGTGTAAGTTGGTTGGAATAGAGAAAGAATAGAAGACTGAGAGATTATTCAGTTACCTATTCTTTTTCTATAGGCTGCATCTATCGTAGCATAATATCTTTTAACCGGAATTGATGATTTTTTTTAAAGTGATTAGATTTTAAAAATTGCGATTGAACTATCTCGCTGAAAGGAGGGTTTTGACATTGACAAGTAAGCTAAAATCCATTGATATGTTGAGGAAAAACTTTGAAGAAATATCGCCAGGCTTGAAAAATCAAGAAGCTTTGGAAGAATCGAATCGTTGCTTGTATTGCTATGATGCCCCCTGTATTCAAGCTTGTCCCACAGGCATTGATATTCCTACCTTTATTAAAAAGATTGCCTCCGGTAATTTGAAAGGATCAGCAAAAACAATCATGTCTGCAAATCCGGTCGGAGCTAGTTGCGCTAGAGTTTGCCCAACAGAGGAGCTTTGTGAAGGAGCGTGTGTTCTCAATGCTTCAACGAAACCAATTGTGATTGGTGACCTTCAACGATATGCCACTGACTGGGCGATTCATAATGAACAAGTGCTGTTTAAAGCTGGTAAGAAGAATGGTAAAACGGTGGCGATTGTAGGTGGAGGACCCGCTGGATTATCGGCTGCTCGGGAATTAGCACTTCTAGGATATAAAGTAACAATATTTGAAGCTGAAAAAGAGGCCGGTGGCTTAAATACGTATGGAATTGTTTCTTTTCGGCTACCTCAAGCAATATCATTTTGGGAAGTAGAGCAAGTGAAGAGCCTTGATGTGGAGATCCGGACGAATATACGTGTTGGAGAAGATGTATCTGTTAGAAAATTAATAAAAGACTATGATTCTATTGTGTTAGCAATAGGCATGGCCAATGTACCAAAGCTTGGGATTAAGGGAGAGGACCTAGATAACGTATATGACGCGATTGAGTTTGTAAAGAAAACAAAGGAAGACATCCCAACAAGTTTTATCGGCAAAAAGGTCGCAGTTATTGGCGCAGGAAATACAGCGATAGATGCTGCAACGTCCTCAGTTCGTTTAGGTGCTGAGAATGTAAAAGTAGTATACCGTCGGACTGTAGATGAAATGTCTGCCTATGATTTTGAATACGAATTTGCAAAGCAAGAAGGGGTGGAGTTTAGGTGGTTAACGACACCAAAAGAAATGATTAGTGATGAAAACGGAAAAGTAAAAGGCATCATATGCAGCAAAAATGAACTTCAGGAGCAAGCGGATGGCTCTGTTCGCCCTGTGCCAATAGATGGTACTGAATTTACGATGGATGCTGATGTTGTCATTCGAGCCATTGGGCAATCCCGATATGTTGATTTAATAGAAGCGTTTCAGTTGGAACATACGAACGGTGTTGTTCAAGTAAGAAAAGGAACGTTTCAAACCTCAAATGACAAAGTTTTTGCTTGCGGAGATGTAGTTTTTGGGAATGGTCAAGGCGACGCGATGGTTGTTACTGCTGCGGAGCAAGGAAAACAGGCGGCGTATCAATTACATGAAAAGCTAATGAAAAAGGTGACGGAAACAGCTTAATTTAACTATCTAGAAGGAAGTTTTATGGAAAAACTACGAAAAGGAGGTCTGAAAATGGCAGATTTACAAATTAACCTTGCAGGAATTAAATCCCCCAACCCATTTTGGTTGGCATCAGCGCCTCCAACGAACTCTGGCTATCAAGTCCAACGTGCATTTGAAGCCGGCTGGGGTGGGGCTGTTTGGAAAACGCTAGGTGACCCCATTATTAATACGACATCAAGATTTGCGGCCGTTAACTTTAACGGGCAACGTGTTGCTGGTTTTAATAATATTGAATTAATTACCGATCGCCCGTTAGAAGTAAATTTAAAAGAAATCTATGAAACGAAGAAAAGATTTCCTGATCATGCCATCGTCGCATCATTAATGGTCGAACCGCAACAAGAGAAGTGGCATGAAATAGTAAAAAGAGTAGAAGATGTTGGGGTGGACGGTCTTGAATTAAACTTTGGTTGCCCACATGGAATGGCGGAACGAGGAATGGGATCCGCTTCTGGTCAAGTACCCGAGCTAGTAGAAAAGCAAACATACTGGGTAAAGGAAGTAGCGACAACTCCTGTCATCGTTAAGTTAACCCCTAATATAACAGATATTACAGTGACAGCCGAAGCAGCCGTTCGAGGTGGGGCTGATGCTGTAAGTATGATTAATACGATTAATAGTTTAGCAGGTGTCGATATTGATACATGGAATACCATACCAAATGTTGCAGGGAAAGGGGCACATGGAGGCTATTGTGGGCCAGCTGTTAAGCCTATCGCTCTAAATATGGTCGCAGAATGCGCTCGAAATCCTTTAGTGAATGTACCGATTTCAGGAATTGGTGGCATATCAAATTGGAAGGACACTGTGGAGTACTTATTAATGGGAGCAACTGGTGTACAAGTTTGCACCGCAGCCATGCACCATGGCTTTCGAATAGTAGAAGATATGATAGAAGGTCTATCCAATTATCTTGATGAAAAAGGTATTTCTGCTGTCATGGATCTCGTCGGAAAATCAGTTCCAAAATATTCTGAATGGGGAAATCTTGATTTAAATTATAAAGTTGTCGCCCAGATTAACAATGATGTGTGCATCAATTGTAATAAATGCCACATTGCCTGTGAAGATGCCTCTCACCAATGTATTGATATGCTAAAGGACGCTAACGGTACCGCGTATTTAAAAGTACGAGAAGAGGATTGTGTTGGCTGCAACTTATGTTCAATTGTTTGCCCTGAGGAAGGTGCCATTAGCATGGTCGAGGCGAGTAGAGAACATCCTCCGATAAGCTGGAATGAACGTCAGGAAATTGTAGGAGCGATTCTATCGAAGTAACTGAGATAAACAAGGAGGGGATAAAATGAAGAAGGTAATAAAGAACGGATTCATTGTTACCGCAGCAGATACTTATGAAGGGGAAATACTTATTGAAAACGAAAAAATAGTTGCCATTGGGTCTCATCTTGATGCAGATGGGGCAGAGGTTATCGATGCAAAAGGGTGCTATGTTTTTCCAGGAGGAATAGATCCCCATACACATCTCGAAATGCCATTTGGAGGTACCGTTTCAAAAGATGATTTTGAAACGGGAACGATTGCAGCTGCTTTTGGAGGGACAACGACAGTTATCGATTTTTGTTTAACAAATAAAGGGGAACCGTTGAAAAACTCGATTGATACTTGGCATAAAAAGTCCAAAGATAAATCAGTTATTGATTATAGTTTTCACCTCATGATCTCAGAGATTAACGATGAAGTGCTTGGGGAGCTTCCACAGGTTATCGACGAGGAAGGGATCACCTCCTTTAAAGTGTTTATGGCATATAAGCATGTTTTCCAAGCAGACGATGAAACACTGTTTCGAACTTTAATTTCAGCAAAGGATTTAGGGGCACTCGTCATGGTGCATGCGGAAAATGGTGATGTGATTGACTATTTGACGAAAAAAGCATTAGAGGAAGGGAATACGGAACCAATCTATCACGCGTTAACTCGACCTCCTGAAGTAGAAGGGGAAGCAACTGGACGTGCGGCACATCTGACAGGGCTTGCCAATTCTCAGCTATACGTCGTTCACGTGTCCTGTGCGCAGGCGGTCGAACAAATTGCCGAGGCGAGAAACAAAGGCTTTAACGTCTGGGGGGAAACTTGTCCTCAATATTTAGTTTTAGATAAAACGTATTTAGAAAAGCCGGATTTTGAAGGTGCGAAATATGTTTGGTCTCCACCACTTCGAGACAAGGAACATCAAGAGGTGCTTTGGAATGCGTTGAAGAGTGGTCAGCTACAGACATTAGGTTCTGACCAGTGTTCCTTTGATTTCAAAGGGCAAAAGGATTTAGGAATGGGTGACTTTACGAAAATACCGAATGGTGGCCCGATCATTGAGGATAGGCTACCTATTCTTTTCTCTGAAGGTGTGAAAAAAGGGAGGATTACGTTAAACCAATTCGTGGAAATTACTTCTACAAGAATTGCTAAGCTGTTTGGATTATTCCCGCAAAAGGGCACGATTGCCGTAGGATCAGATGCGGATATTGTTATATATGATCCAAATGTTGAAAGGGTCATTTCTGCTGATACACATCACATGGCGGTTGATTATAACGCGTTTGAAGGAATGAAGATTACTGGAGAGCCAGTATCTGTTTTATCTCGAGGCGAATTTGTGATTCGCGATAAGCAATTTGTAGGTAAGTTAGGTAGTGGGAAATATCTTAAACGCGCAAAATATGGAATGAGAAAGGGAGAAGAGAAGGAAGAAATAGTATCGATGTAAAAAGAATGCCTTGTGTCATACGCATCGGCTATGCCTACTTTAATGTAAGGAGGGAGAGGAGATGTCTGATTACCAAGAATATCTTTCAGAGTGGGAAAAAATTGATTACTTAGTGGAGCAAGGATATCGCATTGTTCGTGTAAAGGAGAGCCTGAGTGGCGATATAGTTGATTTTGAACTTTCAGAAAAAAATGGGGTGGAAATACTCCATATTAAGACAGCGGAAGGCAGGAAATACTATGCTAATTTGTTGATGCAAGAGAAAACGAACCTTTCCAAGGTGTAGTTGACCATTTGCTCAGACGATGGTAATAGGAGGAGACTATATTTTAAAATTGTAAGCTAGGGCATAATATGTCCTAGTTTTTTCTTGGAAAGCCTCTTACAGGTTTCTTCCGAACAAACTATTATGTAAGAAAACATCACCGAGATCAGGTTTTAAATAAACGAGCGTATTATAATCTGCATATAGCTCCTAAATAAAAAGAAGGTGATGTGATGAAATCATTGATTTCCTTAGAGGAAATTTTGAAGAGGAAGTATTTTGACAAATCTGAAGTAGTTGTAGGAAAGGAGATTTTATATCGTCGACAAGTGAAGTGGGTCCATGTTGTAGAGGTTACTAACCTAACAAATCTTTTAAAAGGAAGAGAACTCATTCTTACAACCGGATTAGGCTGGAAACAGGACACTGACATCTTTCATTCTTTCGTTACACAGCTCATTGAACACAAAGCTGCTGGACTTTGTATAGAGATGGGAACGTATATGAACTTCATACCTCAATCAATCATTGCATTAGCGGAAAAACATCATTTTCCTATCATTTTATTTCATGAAGAAGTCCCCTTTGTAGAAATCACACAAGACATCCACTCTATTCTTATTAATAAACAATATGAATTGATCTCCAAATTAGAAAACTACTCTCAATTACTAAATAAAAACCTCCTTGAAATAGATAACCACCAAGAAATATTAACATTCTTACAAGAGTATTTGGATATGCAGGTTGTCACTATTTTTAATGACAATCAAGTGGAGTTTTATCCTAATCGTTCAAAACCTGAAAGGGAGGAATTGTTAGATAAAATTAATCAATCTAACAATAAAGATGACGCTTCAATTGCTAAGCTACCAGTTCTTATTTTAGGGAAACGGTTCGCTCAACTTGTTATTGTTACTAACAATAAAGATATAACAGAGTTTGAGCTACTCATTTTAGACAGAACAGCAACTGCGTTAGCTCAGCATTTGCTTCGTGACTTGTATGTAGAAGAGAAAAAAATGGCACAAGAAAGCGAATGGCTTACAAGCTGGCTTGAAGGGAAATATAGTGATGAAGTACTACATGATCATATATCCTTTATTGATCCTAAGCTGGTCATTCAAGGTGGAGTCGTTTGTGTTTGTAAACAAATGACAATTGCTCACTCGCGAGATATTGACGGAACATATTTTAAATTATTATTTCGAACGGTATTAGAGAGGTACGGCTTTTATCTATTTTCTACGGAAATACGGCATCATGTTATTTTTATCATAGGAGACAAACGACCGGCGGATAATTGGAAAGAACGAATGATGGCGGCATTTAATCGGTTAAACAAAGATAGCTCTGGTAGAATACGAATGTCCAATGTATCAATCGGGGTAGGGAAATATGTGCATGCATTATGTGATATGCATAAAAGCTATGAAACGGCGAAAGAAACATTACTATTGCAAGAGTCATTAACTAAGGAGAACAGCAGCTATTTTTATGATGATCTCCATATGTACAGAATAATAGCTTTAACAAAAAAGCATAGTAACTTAACAGAAATCGTGAATGATTATTTAGAGCCTGTCATTGCTTATGATAGAAAATACAATGGAGATTTATTAAAGACGTTAAAGACATATTTATCATGTAACGGTTCTAAACAGGAAACGGCGAAAAAGCTTTTTATTGTTAGACAAACGTTATACCATCGTATTGATAAGTTGGAAAATTTATTAGGGAATGATTTCATGAGTTCCGAACGACGTGTAGCGATTGAATTTATGCTAGTCGCTTATGATTACTTAACGACAAGTAAAAATAATAAGCTTCTCCAGTATAATAGAGTTTAATGAATACATTAAGAAGAGAGGTTGACTCAAAAGGTAGATGTTTTACCTTTGAGTCAACCTCTTTCTATGAAAACTGATTGGAATACTTTATCAAAATGTCCTGTCATTCTTATTTTTTGTTTTACATACTGTCTAATGATTCATGATGAGTCCTAATGGATAATGAATATATCACGAGATAGAGGAGGAGTGGATTTGAAGACAATTGATAAGATGGAGGTTCTTCATAATTTCATTGGTGGAGAATGGGTTCGTTCATCAAGTACAGAACACTTGGACGTAATTAATCCTGCAACGAATGATGTTTTAAGTAAGGTGCCAATATCCTCTAAGGAAGATGTCGATAAAGCAGCGAAAAGCGCTAGAGTGGCTTTTCAAATATGGAAGAAGGTTCCGGTTCCAAAACGAGCAAGAATTCTGTATAAATACCATCATTTATTAACAGAAAACCACGATGAGTTAGCAAATCTAATTGTTTTAGAGAATGGAAAAGCGTATAAAGAAGCGTATGGAGAGGTACAGCGCGGTATTGAATGTGTTGAATTCGCAGCAGGAGCACCTACTTTAATGATGGGAGAGACATTGTCTGGCATTGCGGAAGAAATTGATTCAGAAATGTTTCGTTATCCTTTAGGTGTTGTCGGAGGAATAACGCCTTATAACTTTCCAATGATGGTTCCTCTTTGGATGTTTCCTCTTGCAATTGCATGTGGCAATACATTTATTTTAAAACCTTCGGAAAGAACGCCTCTATTAGCAACGAAACTAGTTGAAATGTTTACGGAATCAGGTGCTCCCCCTGGTGTTCTAAATGTAGTTCATGGTGCTCACGAAGTGGTGAACGGTCTTCTAGACCATGAAGACATCAATGCCATTTCGTTTGTAGGCTCTCAGCCAGTTGCTAAGTATGTGTACGAAAGAGCAGCAAGCCAAGGGAAACGTGTGCAAGCACTAGCAGGGGCGAAAAACCATCATGTCGTCATGCCAGATGCTAATAAAAGTAAAGCGATTCAACATATTATTAGTTCAACTTTTGGTAGTGCTGGACAACGGTGTATGGCGTGTAGTGCAGTGGTTGTAGTCGGAGATGCGGATGACTTTGTAAGCGAGCTTAAGACAAAAGCAGATGAGTTAACTATGGGCAGTGGGCTAGATGATGACGTGCTTCTAACGCCAGTCATTCGAAAGTCTCATCTTGATAAAGTAGTCGGGTATGTAGAAAAGGGAATACAGGAAGGTGCAACACTCATTCGGGATGGACGTATGGAAATGGATGAAATTACAGAGGGTTGCTTTTTAGGTGCCACAATCTTTGACCATGTAACGCCAGAGATGACAATCGCAAAAGAGGAGATTTTTGCTCCAGTATTAAGTATATTACGTGCAGATGATTTGGATGCTGGGTTAGATTTCATTCGGAAATCTCGATTTGGAAATGGTGCAACGATTTATACGAAGGATGCTCGTGCCGTTAGAAAATTTCGAGAAGAAGCAGATGCAGGTATGCTAGGTATTAATGTCGGTGTACCAGCAACGATGGCTTTTTTTCCTTTTTCAGGCTGGAAGGATTCCTTTTATGGCGATCTCCATGTGAATGGAAAGGACGGGGTTAACTTTTTTACGCGAAAAAAAATGATCACATCACGATTCGATTTTTAATTGGGAAGGGGGAGCACTTTTGAAAACAGTGGATGGACGCTTGAAAGCATGGAAAGACGATGAAAAGTATGTCTGGCATTCGATGAAGCCTTATAACCCTGAAGCTACCATGATTGCGAAAGAAGCCAAGGGCGCATGGGTAACTGATATAGATGGGAAAAAATATTTAGATGCAATGTCTGGGCTATGGTGTGTAAACGTTGGCTATGGTCGAACAGAATTAGCCGACGCTGCTTATAGCCAATTGAAGGAACTTGCTTATTTCCCGTTAAGTCAAAGCCATCTCCCTGCCATTCAGCTATCAGAAAAATTAAATGACATATTAGAAGATGAGTATGTTATTTTTTATTCTAATAGCGGTTCGGAAGCAAATGAGGTCGCTTTAAAAATAGCTAGGCAATACCATCAGCAAAACGGGGATGATAACCGTTATAAAGTCATTTCAAGATATCGCGCATACCACGGAAATACGATGGGGGCTTTAGCGGCTACAGGACAAGCACAACGAAAGTTTAAGTACGAACCGTTAGCACCTGGATTTCTTCATGTTCCCCCACCAGACCTATATCGTATGCCAGAAGAAGAGTGCCGTCCAAGAGAGTTGAGATCTGTTCAAGCGGTGGAACAAGTCATGACGTGGGAGCTTAGTGAGACGATCGCTGCTGTTATTATGGAGCCTATCATTACCGGTGGTGGTGTTCTTATTCCACCAGATGGTTATATGAAGGGTGTCAAAGAGGTTTGTGAGTCACATGGAGCTTTATTAATTGTAGATGAAGTGATTTGTGGATTTGGTAGAACGGGAGAGCCACTTGGTCATATGAATTATGGAGTGAAGCCGGACATTATTACAATGGCTAAAGGACTAACAAGTGCTTATTTGCCTCTGTCTGCAACTGCAGTTAAAAGAGAAATCTATGAGTCTTTTAAAGGCTCGGAGGAGTATGATTTTTTTCGTCATGTGAATACGTTTGGCGGTAGCCCAGCTGCATGTGCATTAGCATTAAAAAATCTAGAAATATTAGAGGAAGAAAAATTATATCAACGGTCAAAAAAGATGGGAGCCATCATCTTGTCTGAGTTAGAATCTCGTTTGGAGAATCACCAATATGTTGGTGATATACGCGGGAAGGGGCTGCTAATTGGTATAGAGTTAGTGAAAAGTAAAGAAACAAAGGAGCCTTTAGAAATAGGATTAGTCAATAAGGTCATTGGAGACTGTAAAGATAAAGGGTTGATTATTGGTAAAAATGGTGTGACAGTCGCTGGCTTTAACAACGTATTAACATTAGCACCACCATTAAATATCGAAGAGGAGGATAGCACATTTATTATTGATATATTAGTAGAATGTTTAGATAGAATAGGGTAGTTCGAGAGTGCTATTAAGAGTCGATATAGATACCTGTTGGGGGAGCTTCAGCGTATGTTTTTCCCGCAGGCGTCTCGTACCCTTTCGTTTCGATCAACACTACTTTGTACAAAACGACGTAATTATGCTACTGAAAACTTAATTCGATATTTTGAGTAGTACTCCTATTTTAGAGATTAGAATAAAACTTGGCATTGGAATTTTTTCACCATGTGTACTAGTGAGAAGAGCACTCACTAGCACCTTAAGAGATACTGGAAATTCCACCGCTTTAAAAACGTAATAACAGCTTCGTGAAGCTATTATTACGTTTTCTTATGCTTCGAAACCCTTGGCCGAAAAGAGCCGAGATTTATGAAATTCATTCATAGTAGTTCTTTTTTATAAACATTATTTAATGCAACCCACTAGTGATTTTTTTCACAGTTCTTTCTGTTTCTATATTGATATAATAAACCTCTGGAAATTGAATCTTAGACAAAACAGGGGGAACAAAGTATTATGAAAGCTTTATCTATTTTTAAGGTTGGAATTATGTTTATGAATCGGCTTAGTTATATTAAGAAATTTAGTTTTATATTAGGCCTATTTTTAATTCCCTTTTTAGTAGTTTTATTCATGCTCATTTCAACTACTAATGAGAGAATAGCTGTTGCGGAAATTGAGAGAGAAGGAATCGAGTACATAAGCGAGTTAAGAAGTATTGTACAAGTAATACAACAACACCGCGGTCTATCAGTAACTTATCTACAAGGTGGTACAAATGTTAGAGGAGATATAGAAGATAGACAACAACAAGTATCATTGTTGGTAGAAGAAATTGATGCCGTTAATGACCGCTTAGGTGAGCGATTACAAGTAGAATACCGTTGGGACGATATAAAAAATGGATGGGAAAATATAGAGGAAAATGTTTTTTCCTATAATGCAAATGAGACAATTGAAATTCATGGTGCACTTATTAAAGACATTGTAGACTTTCAAATGTATATTGCCTCTACATCCAATTTAATACTAGATCCAGATGAAACGAACTACTTTTTAGTTGCTGTTCTTCTGCAAGATTTTCCTAATATGGTTGAATATATGGGGATGTCTCGAGCTACAGGAACAGCAGTAGTAAATAACAAAACGATGACAACTAATGAAAATATCGAACTACTTTTTCATTTGCGATCGATGGAAAACTATCTAGATGCTGGAACAAGAAGCATAAATTTTGCTTTTGATGCTAGTCCTGAAATTGAAAATGATATCGGCGATGCTTTTCTGAAAGCGAACGAAGCATCGGAGGCAACGATTGAGCTCATTCACAATAATATATTAAATACGCCTAGTATTACTTTAGACAGTAATATGTTTTTCAATACGATAACGGAGTCCATTGATCATGTATATTTACTAATGGAGGAAGGTACAGCATTATTAGACAATCGTTTGGCTGTGGAAATACATGAACTGAGATTACAAAATGGAACAGTGATTGCCATTGCCATTTTTACAACGCTATTAATTATTTACTTCTTTCTATCTTTTTATTTCGGAGTAAGAGGAACAATCACCCATATTAAAGAAAAAATGGAGCAGTTTACGAATGGGGATCTTACCGTTAGGACAGAGTTATCAGCAAAGGATGAGACGAAAGAAATTGGGATAGCATTTAATAAAATGTCAGAGGATTTCATGGAAATGATACAAACTAATAGTCATTTTTCAGAGCAAATCGCAGCTTCCTCTGAGGAGCTTACAGCTAGTATTGATCAAACAACAATAGCAGTAAAACATGTTACAGAGATTATGGATGAAGTAGCGAACGGGGCTGAATTGCAGGTTACAAGTTCAAATGAAAGTGCTATCGCTTCAGAAAAAATGGCTGAGGGAATACTAAAAATTGCAGAAAATGCTAGTACGGTTTCCATGTTATCAAACAATACGACTGATAAAGCCAAAGCAGGTAGCAATACCGTGAATGAATCAAGAGAACAATTTCAGTCTATTAAAGACTTTGTACTTCAGGTGTCAAAAGTAATTAATGACCTTAGTGAGCATTCAAAGGAAATTAGTAATATTACAGGTCTGATTAACGGTGTTGCAGAACAAACTAACTTATTAGCTCTTAACGCAGCTATTGAAGCAGCGAGAGCAGGCGAACATGGTAAGGGATTTGTAGTAGTAGCTGGAGAAGTTCGTAAATTAGCTGAGGAAACAAAAACGTCTACAGGAAAAATTTCAACGATCATCTCTGAAATTCAAGAGTTAGTCTTCCACGCTGTAACTTCTATGGAGAAAGGCACTTTACAAGTGGAAGCAGGAACTGAAATTATGGAAAAACTAGGTGATGACTTTAATGAGATTGTTTCTGCAATTTCGGAAGTGAGTGGCCAAATACATGAAGTATCAGCAGTTTCACAGCAGTTATCTGCTAATTCACAACAAGTTGCTGCAGCGATGAACGACCTATCAAGTATAGCTAACAAAAATTCATCAGCTTCACAGGATGTTGCAGCGTCGACCGAAGAGCAGCTTGCAACAATGGAAGAAATAAACTCCTCATCCTCTGAACTAAGTAATGTAGCTTTAAAACTTAGCGAACAGATCAGTAGATTTAAAGTGACTAAATAGGTTAAGGGAGACAAATACAGAAAGAAACTAAGAATAGTTACAGAAAACCTAAAAAATACCTTCCCTAGTGAACTGCTAGGCTGATGAAAAAGTACATAACTTTTTCAGTGCTTTTATTTGTATTGAAGTTGCAAAGGGGGACGGATCTCGTTTGCGAAGTAACGTCTGCTTCCTATTCACAAGAAACATTATTGGGTTTTTTTTTTAAGATAAAGACTCAAACTCCCCTCAATGCCAATGAATTACGAGAAACTTCATAAAAACTTTCCAAACAGAACATTTTTCACGAGAATGTTTGTGAAGTATAATATTACAAACGTTTGAATTAAAGCTTTTTATCTGGTAAAAGGGGGACTAGGCATGAAATTTCACAAGGCACCAGTATCTTTTGTTGGACAAGTTAACATAAAGGTACAAGATTTAGAACGATCATTACAATTTTACAAGGAAGTAGTTGGTTTTAAAGTAATAGAGCAAACGGATGAAAGTGCTAATTTAAGTGCAGATGGAGAAACGGTTTTATTATCGATAGAACAACCAAAGGATGTTGTGAGAAAGCAAGCAAGAACGACGGGGCTATATCATTTTGCCATTTTATTACCTGAGCGCTCTGATTTAGCAAACTTCGTTCAGCATTATAGTAAATTTGGATTACAATTAGCGTCATCTGATCATCTAGTAAGTGAAGCGCTTTACTTTTCAGATCCTGACGGTAATGGAATAGAAATTTATGTAGATCGCGATCATAGAGAATGGCGTTGGCATAGTGATCTAGTGGAAATGACTGTCGATCCATTAGATTTTAATGATCTTTTATCAAATAGTAGTGATGAAGGATGGAATGGGCTTCCATCCGAAACGGTTATGGGTCACATCCATTTACACGTTTCAGAGCTAGAGAAAACAGAAGTATTTTATTCTAAAGGACTAGGACTAGAAGTCGTATGTCGCTTTGGTTCTCAAGCACTTTTTATGTCAGACGGCAAATACCATCACCATATCGGCCTGAACATCTGGAATGGGGTTGGTGCTCCCACACCTTCACCTAACAGTGTCGGATTGGAGTCCTTTACACTCATGTTGCCAAACGAGGAAAAACGAAACGAAGTAGTGACGCAACTAAACAAAATTGGGGCTACAGTAACAGAGAGAAAGAATTGTTACATTACTACCGATCCATCCGGGAATAAGATTTGTTTAAAAATTTAAATGTGCACGGGTAATTTTTCACATCTTTATAGAATGTGAAAAATACCCGTGTTTTTTGTTTGACAATATTCCAATGTATCTGTATTATACCGGTAGGGGTATATGGGGTCAGTCGTAGTGTGTTCGTGTTAAACTAAATCCTCCCCAGAGAAAGGATAGTAAAGATGTCAAAAAAAATGATCCCTGCTTTAGAGTGGATAACTAATTATAAACGAGCAGATTTGACTGGCGATTTGTCGGCAGGCTTTATCGTAGCGATTATGCTTATTCCACAGGGAATGGCTTATGCAATGTTGGCGGGGCTACCTCCTGTGATTGGGTTATATGCATCAACGATTCCGCTATTAATATATGCGTTGTTAGGAACTTCAAGACAACTTGCGGTTGGTCCTGTTGCAATGGTATCTCTATTAGTACTAGCAGGAGTTTCGACCATTACTGAACCTGGAACAGACGAATATATTTCTTTTGTTTTGCTCCTAATGCTGATGATAGGTGTTATTCAGCTTCTTATGGGGCTGTTTCGACTAGGCTTCTTAGTAAACTTTTTATCTCATGCAGTAATAAGTGGTTTTACATCAGCTGCAGCCATCATCATCGGGCTAAGTCAATTAAAGCACATACTTGGTATTAAACTTGTTGCGGATAAAAATGTGTTTAATATTATATTTGAGTCTGTGTCAAGATTATCAGAAGTTAATCCACTACCTGTTACTATAGGAGCATTGAGTATTTTGTTGTTAATTATAATAAAAAAGTTTGTCCCTAAAATTCCTGGACCACTTGTTGTCGTCCTGTTGAGTATTATGACAACCTCCTTTTTTCAACTTCAGGGGTTAGGTGTATCAATTGTCGGTGACGTACCAAAGGGATTACCGTCATTATCGTTACCTGTATTGACAGTGGATGCAGTAATTGCACTTATACCTATAGCTATAGCAATTTCTTTAATAGGTTTTATGGAGTCGATTGCGATGGCAAAGGCAATAGCAACAAAAGAAAAATATAAAGTCATACCAAATAAAGAGTTAGTAGGATTGGGACTTGCAAACATAGGTGGATCATTTTTTGCTGGTTACCCAGTAACAGGGGGATTTTCACGGTCTGCAGTTAATTATCAATCAGGTGCTAAAACGCCTCTCGCAACAATGATTACAGCTATTTTAATTATGCTTACATTATTATTTTTCACGGAAGTATTTTATTATTTGCCTCATGCTGTGTTGGCAGCTATCATCATGGTTGCAGTGTATAGCTTAATTGATATTAAGGAAGCGAAACATCTATTTAAAATAAAAAAGGCAGATGGGTGGACTTGGATCACTACCTTTATTGCTACGCTTACGATAGGAATTGAGCAAGGAATTATAGTTGGTGTAGTCTTTTCATTGGTAGTTTTTATTTGGAGAAGTGCTTATCCTCACGTTGCCGAGTTAGGATTTTTAAAAGAAGAGAAAGTGTTTCGTAATATAAAAAGATATCCGAATGCCGAAGTAGATCCAGAGGTGTTGATAATTCGAGTTGATGCTTCTCTTTATTTTGCAAACATGTCTTTTTTAGAAGAAAAACTAAGTGAACGTGTCGCTACAAAAGAGCAAACTAAATGGATTATATTAGATTTTTCAGGTGTAAATGCTATCGATGCAGTAGCAATACATTCGTTAGAGGAAATCATGACAGATTATAATAAATCGGATATTCAATTTCTATTCGCTAATGTAAAAGGACCTGTTATGGACTTGCTAAGGAAAGCTGGATGGGGTGACAGGTATCATGAGAAAATAGCACATTTGTCAAACCAACACGCAATGAGTGCAATAAATAATGAAAAGGAGCGTCTAGCTTGTGCAAGATACTGAATTAAGGAATAAAAATAAAGACTTTATTCGAAAAATGAAAGAGAATGACCCAACATTTTTTGATGAGTTAAAAAAGGGACAAAATCCGGATTATTTTATATTGTCATGTAGTGACTCTAGGGTTAGTCCTTCGATTATTACACAAATGCCATTAGGGCGTATGTTTGTTCACCGTAATATAGCAAACCAAGTTGTTAATGAAGATGAGAGTTTTTCAGCGAGTCTTTATTATGCAATAAAATATTTAAAGGTAACGAAAATTATCATTAACGGCCATACTGACTGCGGTGGAGTTAAAGCAGCTTCACTAATGAATGATGATAACGAACTACAAGATTGGATTATACAGGTGCGCACTTCTTTACCTCATAAAAATAGATTATCCGAGTTTTCCTTGGATGAATTAACGAGATACAATATTATAAAACAAATAGAACGGATAAAGGAGCATCGGATATATAAACTATACGGTGCGAATATAGACGTGATAGGGTGTTTATTTCATATAGAGTCTGGTGAACTGGAAATTGTTAATCCCTGAGCATCAATAGGGAAACAATCGACTTGACATTATACCCCTATAGGTATAGTATGAGTATTGTAATTTTCAATTGCTAAGTAAGATGATTTAAAGAATATTTTTTTATTTTACAGAATACCTATACCAGTATAAGTAAAAATGATAAAGGGGAGAATTAGATGTCAGAAAAAAAGAAAACGACAATTATTTTATTTAGTGGTGACTATGACAAAGCAATGGCAGCTTTCATCATAGCGAACGGCGCTGCCGCTTATGATCATGAGGTAACGATTTTCTCCACTTTTTGGGGATTAAATGCATTTAGAAAAGACGAAAATGTACATGTTAAAAAGGGTTTTTTAGAAAAAATGTTTGCAAAGATGATGCCGAGAGGTGCTAATAAGCTTGGGCTTTCTAATATGCATTTTGCTGGTATGGGCCCAAAGTTAATTAAAAATGTCATAAAGAAGCATAATGCTATGCCATTACCAGATCTAGTAGATATGGCAAAAGAGCAAGGAGTCAAGCTTGTTGCATGTACGATGACAATGGATTTATTAGGTCTTCAAGAAGAAGAGTTAATTGATGGATTAGAATATGCAGGCGTTGGCGCTTACTTAGCAGATGCAGAAGAAGGAAACGTAAACTTATTTATTTAAAAATATTGGAGGAATAATAATCATGAAAACAATGACACCAGAGGAAGTAGCAATTTTATCTCATCCTAATATTATTGATGTACGTGAAGTAGAGGAAGTGGAAGAAGCAAAAATTCCAGGTAGCATAAATATCCCTCTTGGATTGTTAGAGTTTCGCATACAAGATTTAGATAAGACAAAGGAGTATATAATCGTTTGTCGTTCTGGTGGAAGAAGTGCAAGGGCAACGAAACTACTTGAAATGCAAGGCTTTAAAGTGATAAATATGGTTGGTGGCATGCTCGAATGGAAAGGTGACATAGCATAAATACTATAGATATTGGGGGAATTGATAATGGGAACGATGAAATATGATCAACTAGTTGATGCAAAAGGGCTTGCTTGTCCTATGCCTATTGTACGTACGAAAAAAGCAATGAACGATTTAGAACCAGGTAAAGTAATAGAGGTGCAGGCAACAGACAAAGGCTCAACAACTGACCTAAAAGCATGGGCGCAGAGTACTGGTCATCAATATTTAGGTACAATCGAAGATAACGGTGTTTTAAAGCATTATCTTCGTAAGGAAAACGAGGAGGAAAAAAAGGTAAGAAAACATCCAAATGTTGCAACGAATGAAGAGCTTCAAGTGAAGCTAGATAACAAAGAAGATATACTCGTATTAGATGTTCGTGAAAAGGCTGAGTATACGTTTCACCATATACCAGGCGCTGCATGTATTCCACTCGGGGAACTTGATCGATATATAGGTGACCTTAAACGTGATCAATCAATCTATGTTGTTTGCCGTACAGGGTATCGTAGTGATATTGCTGCACAAAAATTATCAGATGCTGGTTTTAAAAATGTTGTGAATGTTGTACCAGGTATGAGCGAATGGTCATAATTTTTTTGTGGTAAATATACAATAGGGGGTAATTGTGGATGGCTGTAAGAGAAATGCATGCAAGTGAAGTGGCCAGAAATGTAATTGAAAAAAAAGAACTGTTTATTCTAGATGTTCGTAATGAAGCTGACTTTTCTGACTGGAAAATTGAAGGAAAGAAATTTAAGTATTATAACATTCCATATTTTGAACTTTTAGATGGAATTGAGAATATCATGGGAAAAATTCCTGAAAATAGTCAAGTTTTAGTGGTTTGTGCAAAAGAAGGATCATCTATAATGGTTGCCGAAATGCTATCAGAGGCTGGTATTGACGTTGCTTATTTAAAAGGTGGCATGAAAGCCTGGAGTGAATATTTAGAGCCTGTGAAAGTTGGGAAATTAAAAAATGGTGGGGAATTGTATCAATTTGTTCGTCTAGGTAAAGGGTGTCTTTCGTACATGGTTGTTTCTAATGGGGAAGCAGCTGTCATCGATGCCACTCGCATGGCTGATAAATTTGTAAACTTTGCGCAGGAGATAGGTGTGAATATTACAAATGTCTTTGATACACATTTACACGCTGATCACATCTCAGGTGGAAGAAAGATTGCAGAGCTTACAGGAGCAACTTACTGGTTACCTTCGAAGGATGCAGATGAAGTTGTTTTTGAGTATGAAGCACTAGATGGTGATAATGAAGTCTTAATTGGAAATTCCACTATTAAGATTCATGCTTTATATTCTCCAGGGCACACAATAGGATCTACTTCTTTTATCGTTGATGATGCTTATTTGTTAACAGGGGATATTCTATTTATTGATTCTATTGGAAGACCAGATTTAGCTGGGATGGCTGAAGATTGGGTAGGAGATTTACGTGAATCATTGTATACACGTTACAGAGATTTATCAGATGAATTACTAGTTCTACCAGCACATTTTATGATTATTGAAGAGTTAAATACTGACGGTAGTGTTGCTGAAAAATTAGGTGCATTGTTTACGAACAACCATGGCCTTAATATAGAAGACGAAAGTGAATTTAGAAGAGTAGTTACAGAGAACTTACCACCCCAACCAAATGCATATAAAGAAATACGTGAGACAAACATGGGGAAAATCACTCCAGACGAAGAAAAGCAACGTGAAATGGAAATTGGACCGAACCGATGTGCAGTAAAATAACTAAAAAAGATAATTTAATGGAGGTTTTTTAAGTGAATGCTGATAAATTATTAGATGCAAAAGGACTTGCTTGCCCTATGCCAATTGTACGCACTAAGAAAATGATGGAGCAATTAGATACTGGTCAAGTATTAGAAATTCATGCTACTGACAAAGGTGCAAAAAATGACTTAACAGCTTGGGCTAAATCAGGTGGACATGAATTAGTTACAGATCTAGAAGAAGATGGTATCTTGAAATTTTGGATTAAAAAAGGCTAAATGAAATCGGGAGACTATTCTCCTGATTTTTTAAAAGGTAATATAGTAGAAATTAGGCGGTGGAAATGATGCCACGCGTAGTGGCGAGAAGAGGCACTCACTACTACTTTAAAGACATGTGTCATCATTTCTTCACCGCTTCTAAGAAAATACTAAAAACGAGCTTTACAAAGCTAGTTTTTAGTTTTTCTTAAATAGTGAAAGGCGATGAAAATATGTCCTACGAAGTTTTAGAAGGAAGGTCTTATAAATAATGTCAGATGAGAGGAAAGTTGATAAAACTTGTAGTAATGGTATGTGAAGTACTTTAGAAAATACAAGGAAAAGGAAAGGAAAGCAGAAGAAAATGCCTCCTATATGACCTGGTCCTTGGCTTTGGCTCCTGGTAGGAGTCTATTTATTGGTAACGCAGTTAATCTTATAAACAGAAGAGGACCGAAAAGAATAAAAGCAGCTCCGTTCAAATAACGAAGGAGTAACTTAACTTTCAAATCTTATAATTAATGGACGAACGGTATTACAAAAAAGGAAGCAGAGGATTAAACCGCTGCTTCCTTTTTTCTAGATCTTTGCCATAGAATACGTCTTCCACCCACCATCTAGATTAATCGCATCATATCCGTTTTCTAGTAATATACGTGTTGCTAAGTACCCGCGGAGCCCAACTTGGCAGTTTATATACACTGTTTCATTAGACTGCAGTTCTCCTAAACGGTCTCTTAATTCACCTAATGGAATATTTTTAGCTCCTTTAATGTAACCCGCTTCCAATTCAGAAGGTTCTCGGACATCAATGAGTACAGCTCCATACTCAACAATGTCATCAATCTCATGCCATTGAACCGTTTTGATACCATCCTCAATGATGTTTGCTGCAACATAGCCTACCATATTGACAGGGTCTTTTGCAGAGGAGAATGGCGGTGCATAGGATAGCTCAAGTTCCGTTAAGTCAAAAACATCTAAATTGCCTTTGATAGCAGTCGCAATCACATCGATTCGTTTCTCAACCCCTGTACGTCCAACTGCTTGTGCACCATAAATTTTTCCGTTTTCTCTCGAAAAGAGTAGTTTTAAATGAATAGAACTTGCACCAGGATAATATCCCGCATGAGATCCTGGGTGAATATGAACGGCTTCATAGTCGACTCCTTGTTTCTTTAAGATTCTCTCATTATTACCGGTAGTTGCTACTGTAAGATCGAATACTTTTACAACTGCCGTCCCAAGAGTTCCTGCATATTTTTTCCCTCTGCCATATATATTGTCAGCAACAATTCTAGCTTGTCGGTTTGCGGGTCCTGCTAATGGAATCATCGCAGGCTGTTGCGTGATATAATCAACAACTTCAATGGCATCTCCAACAGCATAAATACTAGCATCTTCTGTTTGTAAAAACTCATTTACTACAATACCGCCACGTGCTCCTAATCGTAAACCAGCATCATTTGCTAGTGTGTTTTCTGGTGTTACACCAATTGACAAAATGATCATATCTGTTGTAAGTTCTTTACCACTATTTAAGATGACCTTGCTACCATTTTCTTTGAAAGCTTTTACGCCGTCTTCAAGTATTAAATGTACCCCATGGGATTTTAATTCATTTTGAACAATCGCAGCCATTTCATAGTCTAGTGGTGCTAACACTTGACTCGCCATTTCTACTAAAGTGACATCAATACCGAGCTCTCGCAAGTTTTCTACCATTTCTAAACCAATAAAGCCTCCCCCAATAACGATTGCCGATTTGGGCTTCTCTTCAGTAACGAATGATTTAATCCGATCGGTGTCTGGTACATTTCTCAATGTGAACAAATGATTCGCATTCTCGATGCCTTCAATTTTGGGAACGATAGGCTTTGCTCCTGGAGATAGAAGCAATACATCATACGATTCTTCGTACGTTTCATTCGTCCTAACATTTTTAACATGAACTGTTTTTGCCTCTCTATTAATTTCTGTTACTTCCGTTAAGTTTCGAATATCTAAGTTGTACTTTTTGCTCATTCCTTCAACTGTTTGGACTAAAAGTTTTTCGCGCTTATTAATGGTGCCTCCAATGTAATAAGGGAGACCACAGTTAGCAAAAGAAACATATTCTCCGCGCTCAAACATTACAATCTCTGCTTTTTCATCTAATCTTCTTAAACGGGCAGCAGCAGTTGCACCACCAGCAACGCCTCCGACAATGATAATCTTTTTAGACATATTATTATCTCCTTACGATAAAGTTATAGTTCGATTACATATACCTGTATGGGTATAATGTTATTATAAAGTATATAGGATACGGTTAGTTGAAGCAAATTTGAAGCTTTTGTGACGAAAGGAGGAAAGAAACATTGAAGCATTGTTACGAGATAATACAATAATGATAGAAATTGAAAAGTAGATTGTTTAAAAGCATGAAAGAAGGAGTACCTCCCAAAATGTCATATTTAGTATTCAATAGATTATAATTAAGACATTTTGTTCAAAGTAGGTTGATTGAAATGCAAGGGTACGAGACTCCTGCGGGAAAAGCAAGAGCTGAAGATCCATCGGGGTGAGGTAGAGAATTGAATAAGGTAAAGATCAACCTTTTTTCACTTCCCTCTTAAAGCCTGGCCAGCGGCACCGAGCATATACTTCTAGAATACGCTTCGAGCTGTCTCGATGGATGCAGCTTCAGAGGGAACTAGAAGAGGAAGAGACAAGCGAGTATCCTGAAGTGAAAATCAACAACAAAGTTAATCCGCAAATTTTTCAATGAGAAGATATTTTTTTGAAATTGAATGATGAAATTGAAATTGATTCAATTTGTAAATATTATTTATTTTCATCAAATTTTCATATAAGTGGTTTATTGTTATGATTAGAACTTTATTAAATGCATAGAGGAAGGTGTCATAATTTGAATAGTGCTGTACAATTGGGACCATTTATTATACAAATTGCATGGATCGTATTAGCAGGGGGCTTGGTGACGGGTTACTTATTATTAACATATTCCTCACCGTTTAGGGGTTCTACTTGGTCAGATTTTCGTGAAACGGTAAGTACTAGTATAGGGATGTTTATTATGGCATTTTTCTTTGGAACAATTCCTCTTAAAATAAATATTTTTATATCTGATCCATTAGCTGTCATTAGTTACCCAAGTGGAAGAGCAGAATTATATTTAGCCATCCTATTAATGGTCACGTACCTTTTATATAGTAATGTGAAAAAAAAAGTATCACTGACAATGTATTTACATGGTCTATTATATATTCTTTTACCTACATCTTTTATTCATGCTTTTTTTACGCAAAAGATAGGTCAGAAAATATGGGAACCAGTATCTCATTTTATGCCATGGAGTAATCATCCTGTATTTCTGTACATGATGTTCATAAATGCTATTTTACTCATTTGGCTATTGCGTTTAGAAAAAAAACAAATAAATACTGAATCAAAAGTTATCAGTATTTATTTTTTATGGGTGCTAAGCCATTTAACTATAGCCCTTGTGGACAGATCACCAATATTTTTTAGTATCCCTATAACTCCCGTGTTTTATTTCGGTTTATTAATCATTGGGATAGGTGTTTATATCAGTAGACTAGTAAAAAAGAAGGGGAATTAATCAATGGAAGAATTAGCGAATGTTACATCATGGGCTGCTCTGTTCGCTGGGGTGATATCGTTTATCTCACCTTGCACATTACCTTTATTACCTGCTTATTTATCTTATATAACTGGAATGAGTGTAAAGGAATTAAATATGAATAAAAACTTTAAAGTACGTAAGAAGTTAATGATACACTCGGTCTTCTTTTTAATAGGTGTTTCCATGATATTTTTAGGATTAGGTTTAGGAATGACTTATTTTGGTTCATGGGTACAAGGTTTGTTTGTAGGTGATTCAGGATATCTTATTCAAAGATTTGCGGGGATTTTTATAATTTTTATGGGCTTATTTGTAGTAGGGCTATTTAAATTTGATTGGTTATTGAAGGAAAGACGTTTTCGTTTCGCTAAAAAGCCAGCGGGCTACCTAGGATCAACATTTGTTGGAATTGGATTTGCAGCAGGATGGACACCATGTATAGGACCAATGTTTGGAGCTATTTTATTGTTAGCAGCTAGTAATCCATCACAAGGCGCAGTGTACACAATATTTTATATAATAGGGTTTTCCTTCCCCTTCCTACTACTTACATTTTTCATAGGTTCGAGCCGTTGGGTTATGAAGTATAGCGGAAAAATTATGAAAATTGGTGGTACGCTAATGGTTATAATGGGTATTCTACTCTTTACAGGACAACTTGCGAACATCTCAATTTTCCTTTTACGTCTCATTGAAGGAACTAGGTTTGAAAACTTGGGCTAGATTAAATAGTAAACGCACTAATAAACTTACATTCTTATATACCAACGATTGTATGGAGGTTAAAAAATGAAAAAAAATTTGCTAATCGGCGCTTTGTTAGTAGGTATGATTGTGTGGGCAATAATTGATTCCATTGAATGGAATACTGAAGAAACCGCTAAGGTCGGTGTATCTAACGAAGAGGTAGGAATATTTATTGGAGATATTGCACCAGATTTTCAGTTAACTACATTGGATGGTGATCGTGTTAAGCTTTCTGATTATAGAGGACAGAAAATTATGCTTAACTTTTGGGCTACTTGGTGTCCTCCTTGTCGAGCTGAAATGCCAGATATGCAGCGTGCATATGAGGAGAACGACATCATTATTCTTGCAGTTAATTTAACTGAGACAGAGTCTCGTGTTGAGAATGTGGAAACTTTTGCAGACGATTTCGAGCTAACTTTTCCGATACTTTTAGATGAAAGAACAGAAGTAGCTGATCTTTTTGCTGTTCAACCTGTTCCAACATCCTTTATGATTGATACTACAGGGCGTATTGAGCATGTTGCAATCGGTCCAATGAATGAAGACATGATAATCCAAAAAATAAATGAAATGAATTAAATATAGAAATTAAATACAGTAAGTCGGTGATGGGAAATGTTAAATCAGCAATTAGTTCAAGTTGTTGAAGATAATGAAATGATTCGAAACTTAGTCGAAATTTACTTAAGAAAAGAAGGTTATGATGTGATAACTGCTGTTGATGGTGAGGAAGCGAAGGAACAATTTCTTCAATATTCTCCATGCGCTGTCATTCTTGACTTAATGCTCCCAAAGCTTAGTGGGGAAGAAGTATGTCGATGGATAAGAAGCCAAAAAAGAAATGAGATATCCATCATAATGCTTACTGCAAAAATAAGTGCAGAAAGTAAAATAAATGGATTGAGAATAGGGGCTGACGACTATGTTATTAAACCATTTAGCCCGGAAGAACTTATGGCAAGGGTAGAAGCTGTACTAAGAAGAAGTGGTCAATTTTGCCAAAAAATTAGCCTTAACGGTCTTATAATTCAACCGAGAAAAGGAGTCGTTCTTCTGAACGGAAAACCTGTAAATTTGACTAAATATGAATTCAATCTCCTTTTTTACTTTATGGAAAATCCTAATATTGTTCTTTCTAGGGAACAGCTTATTCAACAAATACATCCACACACAGATGTAGATATATTAGATAGAACCATTGATGCACATATCAAAAAATTACGCGAGAAAATTGAGGATGTCCCTTCGAAGCCGAAGAAGATCCAAACTGTTAGAGGAATGGGGTATCGTTTTGTTGTCTAAGTGGAATCTGGCAAATAACAATATAGGGTTGTTATGGCGTATGACGGGTCTCAATATCATCCTCATTACACTTCTTATCAGCATGAGTAGTATTGTAATATACAATACAGCTTGTACATTACTCGAGGAAATGACGAATGCAGATGAGTCGATGCAGGTATTATTTAGTGATACGTTATTATCATATTTAATTTGGATCAGTCTATCCATTATTTTTTTTGGAAGCTTAATTTATTTTTCTATTATGAAAAAAATAGTGAAACCAATAAAAAGATTAGCAAGGTCTACTAAAGTGCTACAGAATGGCGATTATCCTAGTCCGATAGAGGTTAACTCGCAAGATGAAATAGGTGTGTTGACGCAAAACTTTAATCAACTAACCTACATTTTGAAAAAAAATGAACATACACGTAATAAAATGATTACGGATATGGCTCACGAGTTACGTACGCCTCTATCAAATATTAACGGTTATTTAGAGGGATTAAAAAACGGAATTATTAGTGGTGATGCTGCGTTATATGAGTCATTACATAAAGAATCAGAGAGACTAATTCTAATGATTAATCAGTTGTATGAATTAAATGAATGGAATATTGGTGGTAAAAGTAAAACGTATGAAAAAAAGTGTACTAGAGTCGAAAAATTACTCCATGATTGTATACAGTTATTCAAACTAGAGCTTGATAAAAAGAACATCGACTTTGAGATACTCACAGAACAATCTATCATTTTTATAGATGAAAAGGGGATCCGGCAAGCAGTAATAAATCTTGTACAAAATGCAATTCAATACTACCAAGGTGAGGGGAAGATTACTTTACGAGGAGAGATTGTAGAAAATGAGATTATCATTGCAGTAACTGGTCCTGGGCAGCCTATACCTATTGATAAACGTGATTTGATTTTTGAAAGGTTTTATAGAATTGATGGTTCGCGAAATGATAAAACAGGAGGCGTGGGTCTAGGATTAGCAATTGTGAAGGAAATAATTGGCACAACTTTTAATGGCAACGTTGGAATTGAATCAGAAAATAATATACACACCTTTTGGTTCTCAATTCCAAGAAAGTATACGGAGTGCTAGTAAAAGACGGTCCTGTGCCACGAACTTACCTTAAAATAGGAGGGATAGAATGGGAAGATGGATTAGCTTTTTATTATTAGTAACAGGTCTTATATTTGTAAGTGTGAATTCGTATCAAATATTTGCTGCTAAATCAAAGCATAGTGATTCACTTCAAGTAGCTCAAAAAATCATTTTAGAATCAGAAGGGAAGGGAAGTGAAGAACTGATAGAAGATGGAATATTGGAAGACATTGAACCAGAGTTAGGTGAAATTATTGGTATCATTTCAATTCCAAGTTTAAATGATGAATGGGCTATTGTTGAGGGGACAAGAGAAGAAGATTTAGATGTAGGTGTAGGACATTACTTCGGGACTGCATATCCAGCCCAAGGGAAGCAAGTGTTTTTAGCGGGACATAGAGATACAGTTTTTAGTGAATTAAATGAAATAACCGAGGGGGATATTATTGAAATTCAAATGAGCTATGGTACGTTTCAATATGAAGTATCAGAAATGTTCATTGTTGATGCAGAAGATAGGACAGTGATAGATTACTCAACTGATGAAGAAGTATTAACTTTATGTACTTGTTATCCATTTAGGTATGTTGGTCCTGCTCCAGACCGATATATTATTAATGCTACCCCTTTATAATAGAGGAAGGGGTGCTCCCCCCATTATTATCCGTAGAATAAACATGTTGATCTTTTTCTCCTCGTCATGTACTTCTTCTTGGCCAGAAACGTCGAAAGAAAATCTCCTGATACTAAGTGGACATTATCTCCAAAAAATTTTTTTATCTAAAAAATCCCTTCCTTTGTTCTTTATATTAGCACTTAAAACACTCTACTAAAACATGCTAATAAAAGTAAGAAAGTAATATTAATAAGTTAATAGAAACAGGAACTATGCAAAAGATACTGCTTATTTCAACTGGCACTTTCCTATGAAACTTTAGTAGCATCTCATATTAGTAGCGTATGGCGTGTTATAATAATAGATAATATAAAATGTTGAAAAAATAAGAATTGCTATGGAAGGAGCTTGTCATGAAGGTTGCTATATTTGATTTTGATGGAACGTTATTTCCGAAAGAAACATTTCCGTTAATGATGAAACATTTAAAAACGCACCCAGTACATAAAAATAAGTATCGTAAATTTATAGGAAGGCTCTTGCCCGTTTATATTGCGTATAAGTGTAAGTTATACAGAGAGAAAAAAATGAAGGAATACTCTATGAAATGCTTTCTTTCTTCATTAGGGACAATACGAGAAAAGGAGGTCGAGCAATTTTTCGAAGAGCTCGCAGCTCATATGAAAGAAAACCTCGACGAAAGGGTAATTAAAAAGCTTGAAGCACATAGAAAAGAAGGCTATTATATCATGTTAGTATCGGGGGCATTTGAGCCACTTCTTTATGCTGTAACGGAAAATATTACGTTTGATCGGATAATCGGAACGGTTATTCCATACAAGGAGAACAAGTTAAACGTACAAGCTCCTATTTCTCACGTGAATGGGGAACGTAAAAAGGAAAAAATTTTAGAAGCACTTATAGAAAATGAAGTCGATTGGCAAAATAGCTTTGCATATGGAGATAGCTATTCAGATTTAGATGTACTGCAATTAGTAGGAAATGCGGTAGCAGTTCAGCCGGAGCCTCGTCTTCTTGAAGTAGCAAAAAAAATGGAGTGGGAGATCATTTCATAAAAATAATCATATTTGACCTCATTATTAGTAATCGATAATATAAAGTTAAAATAGTAATCGTTACTATTTGATCTAAACGTACACTACAACCATTAATAACAAGGAGAATTAAAAATGAGTGTATTTGAACATAAAAAACAAGCACCAAAGCTTGTGAAATGTAAAGTCATAACGGTGAGTGATACACGGACAGAGGAAACGGATAAAAGTGGCAATCTAATAAAAGAGCTGTTAATAGACGGTGGACATGCTATCCAACAATACGAAATAGTGAAGGATGAAATGAATGACATACATCTGGCAGTTATGAAGGGGATCGAAAATGAGGAAATCGATGCCATTTTATTAAATGGAGGTACAGGAATTGCATATAGAGATGTAACGATTGAAACTGTGCAGAAATTACTTGATAAGGAAATCGTGGGCTTCGGTGAACTATTTAGAATGCTTAGCTATACAGAAGATATTGGCTCTGCTGCCATTTTAAGTCGGGCCATCGCTGGAGTGAGTAAGCACACAGCTATTTTTTCAATGCCAGGTTCTAGTGGTGCAGTGAAGCTTGCTATGAATAAATTGATTCTTCCTGAGTTAGCACACGTGATAAGAGAAATAAAAAAAGACATGTAAGAGTGGAGCAATAAAGTGACAAGTAGCAGGGGGGGATATTTTGATTCGTTTAAAATGGATTCATCACATACATGGCGTATTGTTTGTTTTATTGCTTCTTTCAGGACTATTTCTTTATTTTCCAACTACGAGAACGTGGTTTAATGAGCTTCGTTTTCCGCTTGTGCCATTCCATATTTGGACTTCTATTTTGTACGCCACTGTTATATTGTTCAGTCTAAGGTCTGTTTTTAAATACGTAAAAAATAAGCCTTACATAAAATTTTATAATGTAGGTTTCAATGTCACGTTCATTTTTATTTGGATCGTTACTGGTGTTGTTATGTATTTTCATACTTATTTCCCACCAGAGATGACAAATATAGCAGTTTACCTCCACGGTTTATTTACTTTTTTATTTATCCCTTGGTTACTCGTTCATACTATAGGACATTTATTTAAGCTCCATCTCCCATGGCCGAAGTGGTGGAAAAGAAAAGCTCCAGTACCCGAATCTATTGCAGAAAATAAATTAAACCGAAGAGATTTTATTAAGTTTACAAGCTTAGGAGTGTTGTTTTTATTCATTGGTGGAGCGATAAAGTGGTTTCAGCCAATATTAAACATTACGGACCCAAACGCAAGAAGAGGTTACTTTCGTATATACAATGTGACGAGCGATTATCCGACATACGAAGATACTGAATGGACATTTACGGTGAGTGGACTTGTAAACAATCAAAAGACATTTACAATGGAGGACATGCAGCAGCTTCCTACTCACACAATTGTTGATGATTTCCACTGTGTTACAGGGTGGAGTGTCTTAAATGTCGAGATGAAAGGTGTTTTAGTAAACGATATTTTTACGGAGTACAATATATCTCCTGAAGGACCTTATGTAACAGCTTATTCAGGTGACAAAGTATACTACGATACTTTTACAGTATCACAATTACTCGATGAAGGTGCGATGCTCGTCTTTCAATTTGATGGTGAAAAATTGGTACACTCGCAAGGCTTTCCATGTCGCTTGTATCATCCGAAAATGTATGGATATAAGTCGGTAAAATGGATAGAGAGGTTAGAATTTACGAATCATCGTGCAAAAGGATATTGGCAAACGTGGGGTGGGTATGATCTTGATGGCTACTTATAGACCGGTAAAAAAATGGTTGATTCCGTTAATGGCAATCATTATAGGAGGGAGCGCAGGTTTTTATTTTTTTCCGAGTGCTCATGAATACCATTACGCACAATGGATGCAAATGATAGAGGAAGCAAAGGAACTTGAATATAAAGTAGAAGGGAAGTATTCTTTTAATGATCAGCCTTCCTTTACTAGTGAGGGGATTTGGTCGGAAGAAAAATCATTTTTTACGATTTTCTCTGAGCGTACAGATTACTTTTTTCATATATTTATTGAAGAGAACGTTATGTTTGTAGATAGACAGGGTGATTGGAGGCAGGCTTCACGCCCACATCAAGTATTTGCTGAGCTTTCTCCACTAGATCATCCCTTTAATTGGACTGTGGACATGCTTTCGGATGCAGCAAAAGTTAACTATGAAGAGGACGGTAATCAAAAAAAATATGAAGCGATCTTCCATGAGTTTCATCATGTAGATGTGATGGGGTATGAACTGAGAGAACAACGTGATACTCGTTTGGAAATGGTATTTGAAGATAACAAATTATCTTCTCTTATCATAACTATAAAACCAGTTCGACATGATGAAATAAAGGATAATGATAAATATCCCGAAGTAATGGAGCATCTTATTTTCTTTGAAGTAAACGAAAAACAAGAAATTCGAATTGCACCTGAATATGCGCATGAATCAGCAGAGATGGAGTCATTATATTTAAATCATTTTGAGCCGTAAATCATTCTAGTAATATTCCCTAACAAAAAATAGGTCTATTTTGCATGGAGGAATTGTGAAAAAATTAATTTGTTAAAATCGGTTGACAGATAAATAGAAAACGTTTACATTTTAATTAATTAGTTAACCGATTTCCAAATCTTCTTCAGTGAACAACACAAAAAATACTGCATATATACAAAACTCTTAGATTTCTTCATTAAGTTTATCGATTTCCAAAAGTAGTAATATTGTATAAATACATAAAATATGAATCTATTGATAAAGATTAAAAATAATTTTTTCTCTTTTAGTTTATCGATTTCCAAATCCTTCAAAAGAGTGGTGGTAACGATGAAAGTTACAATGGGAGATGTTGCTCGAAAGGCGGGAGTATCAAAAACAACCGTGTCACGCATCTTGAATGGTAATTATTCCCACACAACTTATGAGACGAGAAAACGAGTAATTAAAGCAATAGAGGAATTGGATTATCGTCCAAATGCATTGGCAAAAGGGCTGAAATCTGCAAAGACAAACGTCATCGGTATGGTGTTGTCTAACTTGAAAAATCCTTTCTGGGCTACCGTATTAGAGGGCGTAGAGGATGCATGCCATAACAAGGGCTATAATCTTATGATATGTAACACAAATGAAGAAAAAGAAAAAGAAGAGGAATACATAAAAGCATTTCAGACAAAACAAGTTGATGGCATCGTCATCAATCCTACAGGACAAAACTTACCATTATACAAATCCACAGTTAGCAGTATACCTACCGTAGTAATCAATCGAAGAATTCCAGACTTATCAGCGCATACAGTAATTGCAGACAATGAAAAAGGTGCTTATTTAGCAGTGAGACACCTTCTTAAAAATTCCCGAAAAAACATTGCAGCAATCGCCTTTCAAAATCCATATGTAAGTACTTGGAAAGATAGGCTAAAGGGGTACCAAAACGCATTATATGAAAAGGGCTTCCTAGAGGAAGCTATTACAATATTAGAGCTAGAACAAAAGAGTGATAGCGTAAGAGAATCGATCATTCGTTTCATAAAAAACAATGCTAATATTGATGCAATATTCTCAACGAACAACATGATTACTCTTGAAATAATTGGTGCTATCAACGAGTTAGGTCTAGCAATTCCAGAAGATATTGCCATTATTGGCTATGATGAAACGATTTGGTCGAAGTATTTAAATCCTCCATTAACAACGATTAGACAGCCAGGTTATTTAATGGGGAGGATTGCTGTTGAAAATTTGATAAGTGCAATAGATGAAAAAAGAAAGCTTGAAAATTATATAACAATGCTAGTTCCAGAATTAATAATAAGAGAATCTTGTGGAACGAAAACAGGTCTTTGAGAAAACGCTTTCACTCTTTAAGGGAGGTGAGTAAACGTTTTTAAGTTAAATAATAGAAGTTAACACACAAAGATAGCTGATAAAAATTTAACTAAAAAGGAGAAGATATGATGTCTACACAAGAAACGAAAGTTAGCAGAGAAGAGCTTTTGGAACTTTATGATGATTTAAGAGTAACGGATGTACGAGATGGATTAGATTGGGTTGGGTTACACGGGTATGGCACTGTAGATCATAGTATCCAGCCATTATTTAGAACAAAGGTAGTCGGGATTGCTAGAACGGCGCGTTACTTACCTTTTGAAGGTCCAATGACAAATAAAACTGGTGATGAGTATACGGAATGGGTGAAATGGTACTATAGCGAAGTTTGTAATGATCCGTGGGGAGCAGACATTGAGCCAGGAGATTTCGTTTGTTTAGATGTAGCAGGGGTTGATGTAGGACTATTAGGCTCGAATAATACGCTTGACTTTAAAGCAAAAGGGGCAAGAGCATACTTAACAAACGGTGGAGGTATTCGCGATACAGACGAAGTTATTCACCAAGGCATTCCAGTATGGTCTAAATTTATCTCTCAAGGGATGGATCAAGGTCGTATTAGATATTATGAAAAGGATATTCCAATCGCCATCGGAGGTGTTGCCATTTATCCTGGCGACGTAGTTGTTGCAGATGGAGATGGCGTTGTCGTTGTTCCGCAAAAGTATGCGGTGGAAGTTGCGAAATTTGCCCATCAAGAATTGTCTGGTGACAAAGAGGGGCGTCGCAGACTATATGAAAGATTAGGTTGGGATCTAGACGAAACAGTTTTGTAAGCCTTTGCATTCATTGGAGAGGCAGATAGTATGTTCATAGAAAATGTGTTCATTCAAGGGTGTAGTGACTCTTGAATGAACTTACAAAAAACGACAATATCTCATTATTATTTTACATGTATAGTAGATAAAAATCAAGATTTATCATGATCATTTTATATTGGAGGAGATTGATTCATGTCTATCAAGCGTGTTGGTTTTATTGGTCTTGGTGCAATGGGACTTCCTATGGCAAAAAACCTATTAAAAAGTGGGTACGAATTACACGTTGCTGCTCACAGAAATAAGCAACCAGTGGAACAATTGAAATCAGAAGGTGCTATAGAACATACGTCATTAGTCGAGCTTGTTTCAAATAGTGACGTGTTAATTAGTATTTTACCAACAGATAAAGAAATGGAAAGTGTCTTGCTTTCGGACGATGTTCTTAGCAATCTTTCTAAGGAAAACGTTTTAGTAGAAATGACTTCTGGGTCACCAGAAATGATGAAAAATGTGCATGCTGTTTATCAAAAAAAAGGTATTCGAGTGATAGATGCGCCAGTTAGTGGTGGAACAGCAGGTGCACAACAAGGAACGCTTACAATTATGGCAGGTGGAGAAGAAGCGGTTCTCGATGAAGTACGTCCTGTCTTAGATGCGATGGCAAAGCAAATATACTTAGTTGGTGCAATTGGAGCAGGTAAAGCGATTAAAGCGATAAACCAAATGCTTGCAGGCATTCATATGATTGCATCTGGTGAAGCGGTTGCTCTAGCAGAAAAACTTGAAATAGACAAGGAAATGGTGAAGCAAGTTATTGGTAATAGCTCTGGTGCGTCATGGATGTTAATGAATAAAATTGATAGCTTAACAGAAAGAAACTATGAGCCTGGCTTTAAATTAAATCTTATGAAAAAGGATATTCAAATTGCAGTAAATGAAGCTAAAGATATGAATCTTCCTTTTGCTAGCAATGCTTTACAGATGTTTAAAGATAAAGAAGGAGAGTCAGGAGAATTAGATTTTTCTGCAATTAGTAAAGACATTCTGTCCTAAAGGAGAATGACCTATATGGAAAATATCGGGTTTCAAATCTTACCAATAAACAGAAGACCTAATAAAGCACTGATAGAAAGATATAGACATATAGCTACCCCACTCATAAGTGATAATATGAGTCGTCTTCAAGGAACTTATTCACATATTCGTCCCTTTCACAAGAGTAAGAAAATAACTGGTACTGCATTTACTGTTCGGACACGAGCAGGAGATAACTTGATGGTTCATAAAGCAATTGATATGGCAGAACGAGGAGATGTCATTGTAGTAGATGCAGGCGGTGATATGACGCAGGCGATTATCGGTGAAATTATGCTCCGCTTAGCTAAAAAAAATGGAATTGAAGGGTTTGTCATCGATGGAGCGATTCGCGACTCTGCTGCTTTCGAATCACATGATTATCCTTGCTTTGCAAAAGGAGTAACTCATAGAGGGCCTTATAAGGATGGGCCAGGTGAAATTAATGTCCCGATAACAGTAGGAAATATGATTGTTCATCCTGGAGATATTATCGTTGGTGATGAGGATGGTGTGATTGCAGTTCCGTTAGACTTTGCTGAGGAGCTTATCGAGTTAGCAACTGAACAGGAAACAAAAGAGCTTGGAATGTTTGAAGCAATTGAAAACGAAACAATCGATCGAAGCTGGGTCGATGAAACGCTTCGTCAAAAGGGATGTGCATTTATGTGAACCGTAGATTTCATTGGAAAAGACTAGAAACCTTTTGTGAAAAGCTATTTACAAAGGCAGGATTGCCAGAAAACGATGCGAAAATTGTAGCTGAATCATTAGTTCAGGCTGATTTACAAGGTACTGACTCACATGGTGTAGTCAGGGCGGATATTTATTTACGAAGAATTCAAGCAGGAATGATAAACAGAGATGAAGAGATGGAAGTTCATTACGACGGACCCGTTATCCTTTTAGATGGTAAGAATCATATTGGTTCGGTCGTAGGAAATAGAGCTCTAGAGCTTGCTATTGAAGCTACGAAACAGCATGGGACTGCATCTGTAGGTGTAAAGGGATCAAACCACTTTGGAACTTGCTCCTATTTTTTACAAAAGGCAATCAAAGAAAACATCATTATGATTATTGTGTCAAACGCATCACAAACGATGCCACCGACTGGAGGGATTAGACCTTTTCTAGGAACAAATCCTTTGTCAATCGGTGCACCAGCAGGAAGGTATGCGCCATTCATATTAGATATGGCTACGAGTGTTGTTGCAAGAGGGAAAATCATTAGTGCTGCTCAAAAAGGGAAATCGATTCCCAAAGAATGGGCCATTGATAAATTCGGTAATCCGACGACGGTCGCTGAAGATGCGCTAGAAGGTTCAGTTTTACCGATGGCGGGACCGAAAGGCTATGCCATTTCGATGTTTATCGATATTTTAAGTGGTGTGCTCACTGGAGCTGGATTTGGTAGATATGTGAACAATATGTATGAGAATTGGGAAGATCCACAAAACGTAGGTCATTTTTATATCGGAATTGAAATTTCTAAATTTATGCCAATAGAAGAATTTAAAAATAGAATCGATCAATATTTTGATGAAATAAAACGAGAACCGAAAGCGCCAAATGTAGAGGAAATACTTATCCCAGGAGAAATTGAACACCGCTGTAGGATAAAAAAAATGACACATGGAATTGAACTCCCACCTAAAGTAGAAGACGAACTGAAAAGATGGGGAGAATATTATGAAATCGACATTCATGATGCCCTATTAAGAACAGATGAAATAGTAGATGAAGGGGAGGAAAGTAAAAATGCCTTTAGATAAAATCTTCAGATACGAGTTACCTACAGCGATTGAATTTGGAAATGGAGCTGTTAGAACGCTCGCTAATCATATAAAAACCCTAGGTGGTTCAAAAGCATTACTCGTTACCGACCCTGGAGTGGAAAAAGCAGGTGTAACACAGAAATTAATAGATGTTTTAAAGGGAAATGATGTTCCGTTTACAGTTTATAACGATATTGAGCCGGATCCACACATAGATGGTGTCATGACGGCGCGAGACATTGCACGAAAAGAGGAATGTGATTGTGTCATTGGTGTAGGAGGAGGAAGCGCATTAGATACAGCAAAGGCTGTTGGATTAATGATCGTTAATGAAGGCCATATTCGTGATTATGTCGGAATAAACCTAGTCCCAAAAAAAGGTGCGCCAGTTATCGCGATCCCAACGACAGCTGGGACAGGTAGTGAGTTAACAATTTGGTCAGTGATGTCTGATAAAGAGGCAAATGCAAAGTTAAGTGTTGGCAGTCCATTTAATTGCCCCGATCTAGCGCTTTGTGATCCGGAATTAACAGTAACACTTCCAGCTAATTTAACGGCATCTACAGGGATGGACGCCCTTACACATGCGCTTGAGTCTTACGTAAATAAAGCAACCCAGCCAATATCTGAAGGTATGTCCCTTCAATCGATGAGAATGGTTGCACAAAGTTTACGGACGGCTGTTGCACAAGGGGATCATTTACAAGCACGTTATGACATGTTATTAGCTAGTTTAATAGCGGCAATGGCTTTTAATCCTACAAGATTAGGTCTTTCCCATGCTTTAGCGATCCCATTAGGAGCCCATTTTCGTATTCCTCATGGAACTGTAAATGCCATTTTACTTCCTGAGGTCATGAAGTATAACCTACCTGGAAATTTAACGAAATATAAGGAAATTGCAAAGCTTTTCGATATGCCAGTGGATGGATTATCCCCTAGGCAAGCAGCAGAGCAGTCGGTCATAGCTGTACAGCAGCTAAAAGAGGATGTTGGAATTTTTGAAACATTATCTGATTATGGGGTAACAGAAGAGGATCTTGATTATATTGCAAAAGAAGCAATGCTCTCTGGTAATGTTCCTGTCAACCCTCGTCAGCCATCTTTAGAAGATTTAAAGCAAATTTGCCGAAACGTCATGTAATGTCATAAAACTTTGTAGGAAAGGAAGAAACTTTCATGTCCGACAATAACATGCGAGATTGGATAGCATCCAACTCAGGTCACACATATGCCAATTATATTAATGGGGAATGGATTGACAGCATTAGTGGAAATACTTCGCCTTTATACGAATCAGCCATACCAGAAAACGTGCTCGGTCATTTCCCAAGCTCTGTATCTGAAGATGTAGATACTGCCGTAAAATCAGCGAATGCTGCGTTTGCTCTATGGAAAAAAACATCTGCAACTACCCGTGCTTCGATATTATATCGTTTCGCAGATTTGTTAGAAGAAAACGAAGAAGAATTAGCGTATATTTTGTCAGCTGAACAAGGGAAAATCCTTCCTGAATCTAAAGGAGAAGTGAAACGTGGCGCAACGGAAGCAAGGTTTGCAGCAGGAGAAGCGCTTCGAGTAGAAGGCACAATTAAGCCGAGTGAAAACACTGAAATAAAGGCAGAAGTTGTTCGCTCTCCAATTGGAGTTATTGCAGCTATTGCACCTTGGAACTTCCCTGTCGTAACACCAGTCAGAAAAATAGCACCAGCTATCGCTTATGGTTGTACCGTTGTGTTAAAGCCAGCATCAGCAACACCTTGGTCCTCTGTAAAATTAATGGAACTTTTTGAAAAGGCTGGGTTACCAAAAGGGGTTGTTAATCTCGTAATAGGCTCAGGAAGCAAAGTGGGAGATCCTCTCGTATCTCATCCATTAGTGAAAGGCGTAAGTTTTACAGGCTCAACTAGCCTTGGCTTACGAATCAACGAGATAGCTGCTAAAAAACTAGCGAAAACGCAACTAGAAATGGGAGGGAAAAATGCTGCCCTCGTTTTAGATTACGACAATTTAGTTTTTGCAGCAGACCAAATTGTAAGTGCTGCATTTGGGGTGACTGGTCAAAGGTGTACAGCGATAAGTAGAGTAATCGTATTGGAAGAGCAATCTAATAGATTAATAGCACTTTTAAAAGAGAAAATGGAAAATATTCAAGTTGGTCCAGCATGGCAAGTAGGGGTAAATATGGGACCTGTTATCGATAAAAACCAATATGAATCTGTCGCTTCCTATATAGAAACAGGGAAAAAAGAAGGGGCACATCTTGCTTATGGTGGAGAGCGACTTCACATTAATGAAAAAGAAGGTGGTTTCTATTTACAACCAACGTTATTTACGGAAGTAACTAAAAATATGACGATTGCAAAGGAAGAAATATTTGGACCTGTACTCGTTGTTTTAGAAGCTAAAGACGTTGACGATGCGGTTGATATAGCAAATGCAACAGAATATGGGCTAGCAGCTTCCGTCTTTACAAACCGCTTAAATATTGCTCATCAAATTTCTGAATCAATCGAAACTGGAATGGTCCATATTAACCATGGAACTGCAAGTCAAGCGCATGTGCCATTTGGGGGAGTGAAAAACTCAGGTTGCGGTGCATTTTCTATCGGACATTCCAATATAGACTTTTTTACAGTAATGAAGGCTGTTTATACAAAACCTTACTAACCTAGCGTAATTAATATAAGCCCTTTCACATATGGGGGTAATCACCAACTTGGTGATTATGACAATATGTCAAATAGATTAAATTAAAAGAGGAGGAAGAGGTATGTTGAACAAGTGGAAGATGCTTTTGGTTGGGGTCATTTCAGTTTTCCTATTAATGGGGTTAGTTGCTTGTGGTGACGATTCAGATGAAAGCGCTTCATCTGATGGTGGTGAAACTGAAACAGAGGATAGTGGAGATGATAGCACTGCTGACGACGAGGCAGCTGAAGAACTTGAAGAAGTTGAAATCCGCTTTTCTTGGTGGGGAGACACAGGACGTAACGAAGTTTACAATGAAATCGTTGACAGATTTGAAGAGAAATACCCTCATATTACGGTTCAACGAGAGTTTGGTGGCTGGGAAGATTACTGGGATCGTTTAGCAACACAAATTGCGGGTGGTAATGCGCCAGATGTTATTAGTATGCACCAATTCTATGTATCTGACTATGCACGAAGAGGCGCTTTACGAGACATACAAGAATTAATGGACGCTGGCGTTTTAGACTTATCAGATTTTGAAGATTCTGCAATCGATAGTGGTAAAGTAGATGATACTATTTATATGGTAGCAAAAGGAATCACGATGCCAGGTTGGGCTTACAATACTGCTCAATTTGATGAATTAGGAGTAGATTATCCGGATCTAAACTGGACTTGGGATGACTTTGTCGAAACCGTTCACGCACTAAATGATGCAATGGGCTCTGATGATCATTGGGGAGTTCAAGATATGAGTGGAGGTCAGTTACAACCAAACTTCCGTTACTTTGTTCGTCAAAGAGGAAATGACTTGTTTGATGACGAAGGGAAGCTAGCATTTGACGAGGACGACGTAAGAGAATGGTGGACAATGTGGGATGACCTTCGTCAAGCAGGAGCAATTCCAGATGCTGCTACTGGAAACGAGTTTGAAGGTGCACCTCTAGAAGCTAACATGTTTGTTACTGGTAGAACTGCACTCGTTCAAATACCTGCAAACCAGCTTTACTTATATCAACAGCAGTTTGATGACGGTGAACTTCGTATGGTGAGAATGCCTCATATTGAAGGTGGAGCTAACGGTGAATACATTGAAGGAGCATATTTAAGTATAGCAGAAAGATCGGATCACCCTGAAGAAGCTGCAATGTTTATAGACTTCTTCGTTAACGCGGAGGAATCAATTGAATTATTTAAAGTAGAACAAGGACCTCCTGCTGGTACACAAGCATCACAAATAGTTCAAGACTTAATTGACCCAGCACAAGCTCGCGCTGTTGAGTTTATCCAAGAAGCCCTACCATATGGTGAGTCTGCTCCATATGCACCTACTGGGGTAAGTGAAGTAGAGCAAGCCTTCTCTGACAATGCAGAGGCAATCGCATTTGGTCAAAAATCCGTTGACCAAGCTGTGGAAGACTTTATGAACGTCGCTCGTAATGTTTTCCAGTAAAAAATAATAGCTCTTTATTGAAATATTATACAACCGATCAGATGGAAGGGAGATGAACACTTCCATCTGATTGATTAAGGAGTAAATAATATGAAATCTAAAAAGAGTTTTGTACAAAAAAATTGGGTAGCCTATTTGTTCCTAAGCCCTTGGCTTCTTGGAATTATAGGATTAACAGCAATTCCGATGGGGGCATCCCTATACTTCTCCTTTACGAGATACGATATGTTTACTTCTCCAGAATGGATAGGTTTAAGCAATTACGTTGCTTTATTCGAGGATCAAAAATGGCGGAATAGTGTTAGTGTTACATTAAAATACGTATTTATCGGTGTACCTCTGCAGTTATTATTTGCTCTCTCGATAGCAGCATTACTGAATAAAGGAATAAGAGGAGTAAGGTTTTATCGAGCCATTTACTATGTTCCATCATTATTTGGCGGAAGTGTTGCGATTGCGATCTTATGGCGTCAAATTTTTGGAGGTAGCGGATTAGTTAACAACTTTTTAGACTTTTTCGGTATTCAAGGTATCAACTGGATCTCAACACCTAGTACAGCGTTGTACACATTAATTGTATTAATGATCTGGCAATTCGGAGCATCAATGGTCATATTTTTAGCGGGACTAAAGCAAGTACCAACAGAATTATATGAAGCTTCCTTAATAGATGGTGCTGGGAAATTCAAACAATTTACGAGTATAACACTTCCTCTCATCACACCTATTGTCTTCTTTAATCTAGTCATGGGAATAATTAATGCTTTCCAGGCCTTTACACCAGCCTATATTGTGAGTGGTGGAAGTGGTGGACCGTTAGATTCTACATTATTCTATACGCTCTATTTATATCAAAGAGCATTTACACATTTCTCAATGGGATATGCCTCTGCAATGGCTTGGGTATTACTGCTCGCAATTTCATTTGTAACCGCACTTATTTTCCTATCGTCAAGGAAATGGGTGTTCTATCAACAATAGAGGTGATTTAAATGGAAACTAGTAAAGCTACGAATACCGAGATTAATATAATGAGAGAAAAAAGTAAAAAATTAAGGACTAAAAAGAAGAGAAACAAAGTTTTGATACATGTCTTTATCATTGCAGTAGGAACGATTATGCTCTATCCACTGTTATGGATGGTAAGTAGCTCGTTTAAAGAACCTACTGAGATATTTACTAGCGTTTCCTTTTTTCCTACAGAACTAACGTTTGAAAACTATATTCAAGGCTGGGCTGGTTTATCCGGAGTTACATTTGGTAAATTTTTCATCAACACCTTTCTTATCGTCACTTTAGCGATTATCGGAAATGTGATTTCTTGCTCGATGGCAGCATTTGCCTTCTCCCGTTTAAACTTTTCATTTAAAAGAGTGTTATTTGCATTAATGCTCGTGACATTAATGCTACCATTTCACGTAACAATCATTCCTCAATATATTATCTTTAATCAGTTAGATTGGGTAAATACGTATTTACCTTTAACATTACCAAAATTCTTTGCTGTAGAAGGATTCTTCATTTTCTTAATGGTTCAATTTATGCGTGGAATTCCTCGTGATTTAGAGCAAGCAGCAGAAATTGACGGCTGTGGGCCATTTAGAATTTACTGGAATATTATTATTCCACTTTCTTTACCGGCATTAGTTACAACGATGATATTCACATTTATTTGGACTTGGAACGATTTCTTCTCTCAACTATTATATTTAAGTAATATCAACCTATATACTGTTGCATTAGGGTTGAGAATGTTCTTAGATTCAGCAGGACAGAGCGCATGGGGACCAATGTTTGCAATGTCAACGCTATCGTTAATTCCATTATTTATCGTATTTATCTTCTTCCAAAGATATTTAATCGAAGGGATAACTGCCGGTGGCGTAAAAGGATGAATGGGATGCATGTTTGTCAGGTATGTAACGTGATTATATTATAGAATTCGAAAAATCCCCATTTCCAGAAAATAGGCAACGACCTAGTCTATGAAAATAGTTAACAACAGATGAATGATGAACTTCAAATCTTTGGAAAGGGTTAGTATAAAATATCCTTAAAAGGAGGTATATCTTATTGAAGCCGAAAATTTTTGTTACTAGGAAGCTAAGAGATGAAGTAGTTTCGAAGCTTCGAGATCAATGTGAAGTTTTCATGTGGGAGGAAGAGGATATACCGGTACCGCGAGAAGTTTTGTTAAAGGAAATAGAGGATGTTGATGGACTTTATTGTTTATTAACAGAAACTATTGATAAGGAACTGCTAAATAAGGGGAAAAATTTAAAAGTAGTCAGTAATATGGCTGTTGGTTTTAATAATATAGATGTAAATTATGCTACAGAATTAGGTGTTGCTGTCACAAATACACCAGGCGTTTTAACTGAAACGACGGCAGATTTTACTTTTTCTTTATTAATGACAACTGCTAGAAGAATTGTTGAGGCAGAAGCATTTTTGAAGGAGGGTACTTGGAGAACGTGGAGTCCAATGCTATTAACAGGGCAGGACATTTACGGATCTACACTTGGGATTATAGGTTTAGGTAGAATTGGGGAGGCTTTGGCGAGAAGAGCGGTGGGCTTTAATATGAAAGTCATCTATGCTAACCCGAAAAGGCGTTCTGATCTTGATGAGGAGTTAGGATTAGAACACGTTGAATTAGAGATATTATTAAAATCAGCAGATTTCGTGAGCTTGTTAACACCCTATACTCCTGAAACTGAAAATCTAATAAGCTATGATGAAATTAATTTGATGAAGGAAAATGCTATCCTCATTAATACATCACGGGGTGGGATTGTTAATGAAGAAGCGTTGTTCGATGCATTAAAGCAAAAGAAAATTTGGGGTGCGGGGTTAGATGTATTTCAACAAGAACCTGTTTCGTTAGACCACCCATTATTATCGCTTCCAAATGTCGTTGCTACGCCACATATTGCTAGTGCGAGTATAAATACACGATTAAAAATGGCACACTTAGCTGCTGAAAACCTCATAGAAGTTTTAAATAATAACAATCCGAAACATCTTGTTAACCCAGAATATACGAACAACAGGTAGAAAACAGTACTTAACATATTGATTCTGACCATTCAATGCGTTTTCTTTATGGAGGAGTAGGTAAGGATGAAGTTTGTCATTGCACCAGATTCATTTAAAGGATCGATATCAGCGCAATCGCTTTGCGAAAAGATTGAAGCTGGTATAAAGAATGTTATTCCACATGCTGACGTTGTTAAAGTCCCCCTCGCTGATGGGGGAGAAGGTACGATCGAGAACATGGTTTATGCAACTAATGGAAGGCTTGTTTCAACAAAGGTTTATCATCCGCTTTTTAAAAGAGTAAGAGCGTCTTACGGAATATTAGGAGATAATAAAACAGTTGTTATCGACGTTTCTCAAGCTTCTGGACTAACGTTACTTTCTGATGAAGAAAAAAATCCGCTTCAAGCATCTAGCTTTGGAACGGGACAACTAATTAAACATGCCTTAAATAATGGCTATCGAAGGTTTTTAATAGGCCTTGGAGGAAGTGCAACTAATGATGCAGGTGTTGGCCTATTAAAGGCGTTAGGTATGAAGTTTTTAGGAGAAAACAATAAGGAGATTGCTGATGGTGGTGGAAACCTTTCAAAACTCATTGATATAGATGATTCTACCTTTGACAATCGCATTCAAGAGTCAACTTTTCTTGTAGCTTGTGATGTGAAAAATACATTGTGTGGTAATGAAGGCGCATCTGCTATTTTTGGTCCACAAAAAGGTGCAACACCAGAAATGGTTACCCATTTAGATGCAAGCTTACATCACTTTGCTACTATCGTTTTAAAGAAAAAAGGGATCGATTTATTAACAATTGAAGGTGGCGGTGCTGCAGGAGGAATCGGTGCAGCACTCGTTGCTTTCTGTCAGGCATCTTTGAAATCAGGCATCAATGTTGTCATGAAAGAAGTGAATTTTCCTGACAAAATACAAGACGCTGACTACATTTTTACTGGAGAAGGAAAGTTAGATAAGCAAACATTGTCTGGAAAAGTAATCATGGGGGTTTCTAAAGAGGCGAAAACTTTAGGCGTTCCGGTCATTGCTCTTTGTGGTAGTTTAGAGTTGAATAACGAAGAGCTAAAGGAGCTAGGTGTATTATCAGCATTTTCAATTATGAAAGAACCGTGCGACTTAAAAACTGCGGTGCACCATACAGAGGAATGGGTATTAGATGTAGCTGAAAGAGTAACAAAGCTTCTTATTTAATCGGCATGTGAGGAAGGGAATATTTAAGGTGTTAGAAAGGGAGAGGTAATATGCAAAAAAGTGGTTTTTTCGGAGGATTATATGTTGTCTGTGAGTGGTTCATGAAGTTAGCTTACTTAAACGTATTATGGATCCTTTTCTCATTACTAGGCTTAATCGTTCTCGGTGTGGCCCCAGCTACGACTGCTATGAATACTATAATAAGGCAATGGTTTTTAGGGAATGATAGCATTCCCATTTTCAAGTCGTTTTGGATTACTTATAAAGCTGAATTTTTAAGATCTAACTTATTTTTTGTAGCACTAACAGTTATTGGTTTTATCCTATATATTGATTTCATATTTTTATCTACGTTACAAGGTACGTGGTATATGTTATTTATGACGGCTTTCATTTTATTCACATTTTTATATGCAGTTCTTCTATTATTTCTCTTACCGGTTTATGTTCACTACGAGCTAGAAAAGGGTCATGAATATTTTACGCAAGCGATTATGATTGGGCTAGTGAATCCTATTGCCATTATCGGAATGGTAACAAGTATCGTCATCCTCATTTTATTGTTTGCATTTATACCAGCTTCCCTGCTTTTCTTTGCGGCTAGCGGATTTGGTATAGTTACGATGGGCTTCTCTTATATAACCTTCAAAAAGATAGAAGAGAAGGTAGATATAAATACTACAGAAAACGAAGTAAAGGCGTAAGTTGAGGGGGAAAAAAGGAGATATATAGTGGCCCGCATTGTGAACTTCTAATCATTGTGCCAAGCTGCCAAGGTTACTTGAGGTTGACTCAAAAGGTTGATTTTTTATCTTTTGAGTCAACCTCTAAACTTTTATTAGCTTTTGGGACAACCTCTTATAGTGACGTGCTTCGATTGTAGCTATTGCAAGATTAATGAATGATAGAATAGACAAGACTATTCGCGATAATACTGTGTCCTCTTCCGTTTGGGTGAATACCAAATTGGAGTACGCTTTTCCCTTGCTGTCTAAAGTTGTAATATAAGTCAACATACTTCACGTGTTCGGATTGTAATGAATGGAGAAATTGGTTGAATGCCTGTACCCAATAATTACTATAGTGCAATTGAGGTAACGGATTGTATAGTCCGATAAATTGAATCGTATACTTTTTGTTTGATGTAGCTTTTATTTTCTTGATTTCTTGAACGATTGCTTGAATATTTTTTTGATAAATGTCATATGCCTCTTGAAAGACAATTTGATTATTCACCTTTTTAAATTTCTTGTTTGCTTGAAGTAAGTCGTTTCCACCAATGCTTATCGTTATAATGTCCGCATGGAATATAGATTGCCGAATCTGTGGTGTCGAGTAAATCATATGCAAGAGAGTGGCGGAAGGAATACCACGCTTGGCAAAGGTTTGCGTTCTTACAGGAAGACGGAAATTATATTGTAATAAGGTGGAGTATTGTTCGACGAATCCTGCTTTAGTTAAGGATCCTGCACCAACGGTAAGAGAATCTCCTAAAGCGGTGTAATTAATTTGCTTCACCTTAATCTCTCCTTTTATTAAGGCTTTTTTAAACAGCTGTTGGTCAATACTTTAAAATAGCGATTACCACTTTCAATGCTTCAATACGAATGGAAAAAGCGATGTCAGTTGAAACCAACAGCAATAGTCGTTAATATCGCCTTTCTTAAAGCTATAATATTGTATGGAGAATAATGGTGAAAAGTTAATGATTTAGACGCTATCTAATCTTTGTGGAATGAATTATTGCACGGGGAATGGTAATGAGAAGAATATAAGTTGTCGCGTCATGCTTTGAAATACAATGCAATGTACTCTCATCACATAGGGAGGTAGTCTCAAATGGGTGATTTACATATTGAATTTTCTCTGTGATTTTTTACTCTAAGGTGAGGTGAAGTAACCCGGGTTAGAGTGAACCAGGGTTGAAAAGTATCACCTTCAAAACGTGAGAAAACGAGAGCATGAGTGAGTTTGAAGGTGAGGAAAAGTAACCCGGGTTAGAGTGAACCCGGGTTGAAAAGTATCACCTTCAAAACGTGAGGAAACGAGAGCATGAGTGAGTTTGAAGGTGAGGAAAAGTAACCCGGGTTAGATCGAACCCGGGTTCAAAAGTATCACCTTCAAAACGTGAGAAAACGAGAGCATGAGCGAGTTTGAAGGTGAGGAAAAGTAACCCGGGTTAGAGTGAACCCGGGTTCAAAAGTATCACCTTCAAAACGTGAGGAAACGAGAGCATGAGTGAGTTTGAAGGTGAGGAAAAGTAACCCGGGTTAGATCGAACCCGGGTTCAAAAGTATCACCTTCAAAACGTGAGGAAACGAGAGCATGAGTGAGTTTGAAGGTGAGGAAAAGTAACCCGGGTTAGATCGAACCCGGGTTCAAAAGTATCACCTTCAAAACGTGAGAAAACAAGAGCATGAGCGAGTTTGAAGGTGAGGAAAAGCAACCCACGATTAAAAATACCTAAGATTTCTCTTAACCATTCACGATACTACCACCATTAACATGAATGACTTGTCCAGATACGTAGGAAGAATCATCAGAAGCTAGATAAACATAACTAGGTGCAAGCTCAGCCGGCTGTCCTGGTCTTCCCATTGGACTTGTTGTACCAAACTCACTTACTTGCTTTGCAGGAAAGGATGCTGGAATTAAAGGTGTCCAAATTGGTCCAGGTGCTACAGCATTAATTCGAATTCCTTTCGAAACTAAGTTTTCTGATAATGAACGTGTAAAGGCAATCATCGCACCTTTCGTTGATGCGTAATCCATCAATACAGGATTTCCTTTATAGGCGACAATAGACGCTGTATTAATGATCGTACTTCCTTCACGAAGGTAATTCATCGCAGCTTTTGTTAAGTAGAAGCAAGAAAAAATATTAGTCTTAAATGTTCTCTCCAGTTGTTCATCTGTGATATCTTCAATATTCTCTTGGTAATGTTGTTCGGCAGCATTATTAATGAGGCAATGAAGCTGTCCAAAAGTTTCAACTGTTTTTTTTACAGCTGCTTTACAAAAGGAGGAATCACCAACATCACCTGGGATAAGTAAACATTCACCGCCATATTTTTCTACTTCAGCCTTTGTTTTTTCTGCATCCTTATGTTCATCCAAATAAAGGATAGCAATTTTAGCCCCTTCTTTAGCAAATGCTATTGCAACAGCTCTACCAATTCCACTGTCGCCCCCTGAAATGATAGCTACTTTATCTTGTAGCTTACCGCTTCCTTTATAGTTAGGATCATCATATACCGGTTCAGGGTTCATTTCACTTTCAAAGCCTGGCTGGTGCTCCTGAGTTTGAGCTGGTTGTCCCTTTGATTGTTTGTTTTTTATTTCATCATATTTCATGTTAACACACTCCCCTTTATACGTTATTTTTATCATGTCTCATTTTTATGTGATTTAACCAAAACAGAGATGCATCGTACAGCATAAAATCTTTTGGGAAAAAGTTTGACATTTATTACTTGAGATAGTAAAATGTAAACTACGTTAAAAAATGTTATTGATTTTTTTAAACTGATTCACCTCACCTCAAAGCAAAGCAAGTAGAGGAAGAGACATGTAAGGCGGATTTAAAAACAAGAATAATATAAAAAATGCGGGTGTAGTTTAGTGGTAAAACCTCAGCCACGAGCGTTTACATCATCGAATGATCTACGAGTTGTCTCGACGGATACGCATCGAAGCAAAAGCAAGTAGAGGAAGAGACATGTAAGGCGGATTTAAAAACAAGAATAATATAAAAAATGCGGGTGTAGTTTAGTGGTAAAACCTCAGCCTTCCAAGCTGATGTCGTGAGTTCGATTCTCATCACCCGCTCCAAAAAACTTAAATTTAACTAACCAAAGTAGTGTTCACGTATAATTGGACGCTACTTTTTCATATGTCTAGGATAAAATTGATAAAATAACCTAAAAAAAGTGAGAAAGAAGGTGAAAACTGTGGCAAATGCCCAGCTAAAGAAAGAAATTATCGCATACAGTAAGGATATAGGGATTGATAAAATAGGCTTTGCCACAGCGGATCCTTTTATTACGTTGAAAGGTCGGCTATTGGAGCAGCAAACTCATGGTTTTGAATCTGGTTTTGAAAAAGGAACGATTGAGGAAAGAACAGAACCTGAACGTTTGCTTCCAGAAGCAAAGACAATCATATCCATTGCATTAGCTTATCCTTCCAAAATGAAGCATGCTCCCCGCTCAAAAATGGGTGAACGTAGAGGCCTTTTTTGTAGAGCATCCTGGGGAGAGGATTATCACAATATCTTAAGGGAAAAGCTCTCTTTGTTAGAGAGCTTTATTATGGAAAAAGTCCCTTCAGCTATTTGTTTGTCTATGGTAGATACAGGAGAATTATCTGATCGTGCTGTTGCCGAGAGAGCAGGGATTGGTTGGAGCGGTAAAAACTGTGCTATCATTACACCTGAGTTTGGCTCATATGTATACTTAGGTGAAATGATTACTACCCTCAACCTTCCAGTAGATAATCCAATAGAAGACCAATGTGGAAGCTGCAATAAGTGTGTTGATGCATGTCCAACAGGGGCACTTGTTCAAGGTGGACAGCTTGACTCCAACAAATGTATTGCTTTTTTGACGCAAACAAAAGACTTACTTCCAGAGCAATATCGAAAGAAAATAGGTAATAGATTGTATGGTTGTGATACATGTCAAGTCGTTTGTCCAGAAAATAAAGGGAAAGACTTTCACCATCATCCTGAAATGGAGCCAGACCCAGAAGTGGTTAAGCCATTATTAATACCACTACTTTCTATAAGTAACCGCGAATTTAAAGAGAAATTCGGTAAAATTTCAGGCTCTTGGCGAGGAAAGAAGCCAATTCAAAGGAATGCCATTATTGCACTGGCTCATTTTAAGGAAAAGGCAGCAATTCCTTATCTTTATGAGCTAGTAAAAAAAGATCCTCGACCAGTTATTCGAGGGACAGCGGCATGGGCTATTTCTGAAATTGGCGATAAAGAATTAGTTGGTCAGCTAGGTGAAGCTTTGGAAAAGGAGCAAGACCCTAAAGCTTATGATGAAATGAAAAAAGCATTGAATAAGTTAGAAACTGTGACATGACTTGTTTGAAGGAAGTGGGGGTAAAATGTCAAAACGTCCGTACATTTATTACTCGGAAATGAATAGTCCGATCGGAATTTTAACAATTGGAAGTTCGTCTCTAGGTATTTGTTTTATTTACTTTGGATCAATTAAAAGAACATGCTCAAATATTGAAACGTGGTTAAAGAAAAGGTTCGTTAATGCAGAGCTAGTCGAAGATGGAGAAAAACTAGCCACAGCTATCCAACAGCTTGATGAATACTTTAAAGGAGAACGAACGGATTTCGATTTACCTTTAGATTTAATAGGCACTAAATTTCAAACTTTAGTTTGGAATAAGGTAAAAGACGTTGCATACGGAACAACGAAATCATACAAACAGATTGCCGCTGAAATAGGCTCACCCAAAGCAGTTAGGGCTATTGGTGGAGCAAATAACCAAAACCCTATTCCTATTATTATCCCATGTCATCGTGTAATAGGTAGTAATGGATCAATGGTTGGTTATGGTGGAGGCCTTGATAAGAAAGAGTTTTTATTAAGGCATGAAGGAGCGATACAAAAAATTTCATAGAAACATAGAAGTATCGCTGTATTTCAATTTAATAAAAGTTATGAGGTGTAAAGCTTATGTCTATGATTACGACAGTAATCTGGATATAGGCTTTTTTCTTATTTATATTACCGTACATCAAGAATTTTTGACAATTTATATAAAACCTTCATTTACACATTGTCCAGTTGAATAGCATAAAGAAGGGAGGGGAAATGGATGAGTATAATTACGGAAATTGTAAAACAGCACATTCAAGGATGCCATGAGTGCTATGTTAACAGAAGTGAGGTTGATGTTTTTAAGCGATCGGATGAACGACAGGCGATAGAAAGAAAGCATAAAAACTTGGAAAAACGAAAAGCCGAAATTGTAAAGAATATTGTAGACGGATCGATTATTAAAGAGCATTCGTATGACAACAAATCTATTATTGATTACGGAGTTACTGTTCAACATGTTATCAAACAACACCAACATTTTTACATGGAAGAACAAGTACAATTAAGAAGGGCTATCCTTGAAGAAGAAAAAATTGTAGATGATTATCAATTAAATCGTGAAGGGGTTCGCCACAATGAAAATACACCGAAAATGAAGCAAATTTTTAATGAAAGAGTCAGAGGCGCTTTAACATATCAATATGATCGCCTTGCTGTTGTAAAATATGCAGAAAGATGGTGGAACGATTATAATCCAGAATATAAGCACTTTGAAAACGACTGCACAAATTATATCTCACAATGCATATCGGCTGGCGGTGCAACAATGTCCGGATTTCCAGATCGATCAAATGGGTGGTGGTATCAAAATAATCAATGGAGCTATAGCTGGTCCGTTGCACATGCATTGAGATGGTACTTAAGTGGAGCGAAGGATGGGTTACATGCAAAAGAAGTCTATGACCCGAAAAGGCTGTTAAAAGGCGATATTATATGCTACGACTTTAATGGAGATGACCAGTGGCAGCATACAACAGTCGTTGTTGCAAAGGATGCGGATGGTATGCCATTAGTAAATGCACATACAACGAATAGTCGAATGAGGTATTGGTCGTATGAGGATTCAACAGCTTGGACTCCTAATATTAAATATAAATTTTTTCATATTTTAGATCGAGAATAAGACGCAGTGTCATTGCTGCAATTTGTAAATTGTAGTATTCTTATAATGCTGTTAATGATGAAAACACATAAGATTTGAAAAAATATATAATAGTAATCAGATGAGGTGAAAGAAGTGGGTATACACGTCGTACTACACGAACCAGAAATTCCCGCCAATACAGGTAATATTGCACGCACTTGTGCCGGAACGAATGCATCACTCCATTTAATTCATCCGTTAGGCTTTTCAACGGATGATAGAATGCTAAAAAGAGCTGGGTGTGATTACTGGCCTAATGTTCATGTTGAACATTATGATAATATCGAACAGCTATTTGCTCGATTTCCAGAGGGTGAATTTTTCTTAATTGAAACGAGTGGTGAGAAGTATTACCACGATTTCGATTATAGTGACTTAGAAAAAGATTACTTTTTTATTTTTGGAAAAGAAACGAAAGGTTTGCCCCAAGACTTAATCGATAAATACAAGGAGCGGTGCTTTAGAATTCCACAGACAGATAAAATTCGATCGCTGAACCTTTCCAATACAGCTGCTATTCTTGTTTATGAAGCATTACGCCAGCAACAGTTTTGCAATATCACATAAATTGATGAAGAGGTGTCCGATATATGCGGGACACCTCTTTTGTGCGCTTGGCAGCGCATCGAACTAATGGGTGGAAGTCCCTAACACGCCGAAGTGGCGGAAGTGTATAGCTGACAGGTAGTGCATGTCCGCGAGGAAATGTGTGGAGGACCTGAAGGCGAATCTCGGAACAGACGACTAACCACCATGTTGGCTGACAGAATCGGATAACCTTGCGAAAGATGGGGAAGTCCAGTGCCACAAGAGGGTTCTGTAAGTTATGAGGACTGGGTTCGAGGGAAAGCTTGATGACGTGACCCAAGGAGATCTCATCATCTCCGCTATGCAGTGGTAACTCTCAAACAAGTCCGTGAGGGGCGAGTTGGGATTATGGGTGGTGAGAAGTCAGAGCAGGGGATATTAGTGAATAAGCTCGTCGGAAAAGTCGTAATGGCGAGTGACTTAGCATGGCGTTGCTAAGGCGAGCCCTTACCCAAAAGGAAGGGACTTGATGCGAAGCCCGTCTGTCCATGGAAGAAAAGCAATTCAATTTAGAAAGCCGTCATGTGCCAAGCAGAAGCCAGTGAGGTGGAGCCTAAGAACTGGGGTCGAATAGTAAGTAGACCGTTTGGGACGGAGTACTTTAGGTAAAACTCGGAAAATGCCGTGTGCTAGTCATCCGAGAGAGCCAAGGGAAGGATACGAACATGAGCGAGAGATTAAATAAGAAGAGTTTTCGTGATGGAGTAAAGTCTACACAAAAGAGAAAATGGTATAGCTTAATGGATAAGGTATGGGCTATGTCCAACATGGAGGAAGCATTCAAAGAGGTAAAACGAAATCGAGGGTCTGCAGGAGTAGATGGAGTTTCTATCCGTACTTTTGAACACGGGGTGGAGGACAATGTACAAGTTCTTCAACGTGAATTAAAAGAAAAGGCCTATAGACCGAGACCCGTGAAGCGTGTATTTATTCCAAAAACGGATGGGACGAAAAGACCTTTAGGAATTCCTACTGTGAGAGACCGTGTTGTTCAAGCGGCTGTACGTCGCATTATAGAGCCAATTTTCGAAGACAAATTTTTGGATTGTAGTTTCGGATTCAGACCGAATAAAAGTGCACATATGGCATTAGAGAAAATCCGAAAGGATTTAATGGATGGGTATGTGTACGTAATTGACGCTGATCTAAAAGCCTACTTTGATACAATCCCACAGGATAAACTCATTCAAGCTGTAAGGGAAGAAGTAGTAGACGGTAGTGTTATTCGGTTGATTCAGAGTTTTTTACAAGCAGGGGTTATGGATGGAGGAAGCTTCCACCTTACTGAAAAAGGAACACCTCAAGGTGGGGTTATTAGTCCATTACTTGCAAATATCTATTTACACCCACTCGATGAACTGATGACAAAACGGGGGCATCGAATCACAAGGTACGCTGATGACTTTGTTATATGTTGTAAATCACAAAAAGGGGCTGAAAGAGTCCTTAAATCAGTAACTCGCTTCTTAAACGAGGAACTAGGTTTAACGGTTCACCCTGAAAAGACTAAGGTTGTTAATAACCTAGAAGAACCATTTCTATTTTTGGGTCACGAATTCAAGGGTGGTTATTATGTTTCTGCATCTCCTAAAGCTTTAAAGAAATTTAAAGAAAAGGTTAAGGAGATCACTAGGCGAAACCAAACCGTAAACATCGAGACATTGATTAAAGAAAAACTTAATCCATACCTAAGAGGTTGGGGTAACTACTTTGGTCACTTTTATGGGAAGACTATATTCACTATATTTGATGGATGGATACGTAGAAGATTAAGATCAGTTCAATTAAGAAGTTGGAGAAATATTAGGAAATTGCACAGGGAACTGAGGAAAAGAAAATGGAAAGGAGATCTCCCTAGATTGCGTATGAATAGATGGAGAAGCTCTTTGTCTACCCCAGTACATACTGCTTTACCTAAAGAATGGTTCGTAGAAATCGGTCTTGTCTCACTTGTAAAACTTTACAATGATCATCATCCCCAACGGGGATAATCATGGAGGAGCCGTATGCGATGACCCGCACGTACGGATCTGTGAGAGGCGCATGAATAATTTCATGCGCCTACTCTATTCGCTTTTACAGTTTTCATTTTGTAAGCTGAAGCGTGAAAGACTCAGTAGGTATCTTTGCTGGAGGAAAGTGCTTCTTAAGAAATGATAATGTTTCAAGCCATGCCTCTTCCCCGGCAATGGCGTTTTCGGTTGAAATTCCACCACCTTTTTTATTTTGTAGATTAAAATATGGTGTATAGGGAAGCGTTAAAAAATGACCAGCATTTTCATAGCAAATATGCTTAACATCATAAGGGAACTGATTCTCTTTAAGACGCTGCTGAATTTTTTCAGCCATATATGTGGATGGCCAAAAAGCATCCTTTTTCCCACTGATCATCATAATTGGACCACGAATTTTTTCAGCTGCAATCATTGCATCAAATCTTCCTTTGTTTTCATACCTTTGTAAACTTTTATAGTAAAGACTATTCGATTCTGATTCACCATTTGTCTTCATAAACAAACCTTTTATTCTTGAAAACAAATTATTTGTTAGAGGTACGTACGGAAGGGGATGCCCTTTTTCTAGCAAGAATGAACGAGTGTTTTTATTGCCTTCACATTGGAAAACGTGACTTGCTGGTGAATGAGCAATAACAGCGCGAACACTTCTATTCTTACTTGCAAGCAGTAATGCTAATTCAGCTCCTTTAGACATTCCGAATAAAATGATTTTTTGCTGATCTGTGCTACGGTGTTCTTTTAGCCATTCAATGGCAATATTCAGTGGTTCAACCGGTACATTCGTTGTTTTGTTTTGTGATGCTCCATTGTAATTTAAGGAAAGCGCACCGTATCCGTGTGAAGCCAAAAGTGCAGCAATGTCATTCCGCATTGGAGCATATCGGTCTCCTAAAATAATGATACTAGGTAGCTTACTTTTGTTTTTTGGAGAAAAATATGTCCCATTTATGTTCAGTTCATCAGGTAACTGTTCTTCATGAACATAATCTTCCTTAAACATTCTTGTAATTGTCCTTGCTTCTTTCCTTTGGCTTTCCTCTGCTTCTATATCGATGTGTAGCGTAAGTTGTGAGATGTCTTCGTTGAAAAGTGATTTGTGCTGTTGTTTTGATTGAGGGTGCATCTTCCATAATAGCTCAGACAAAATATTACTTTTGCCATCTGCGCTTCCAATAGAAAGCTTGCCATTATCATCAGCTGCCGTCGTCGTCGTCGATGTCCACATAACTTGTTCGTACTTCATTTTTAACGTGAGTGTGATCGTTTCATTCGGTTTCAGCCCATCCATGTGCAACTGTAGTGGTTCATCAACTCGTCCTATGTCAGGATAAAGAAAACATTTCATTCCTAGCTCACCTCATTTTTTAATTCCTTATATCGTATTCGGACAAGCGCAAAAATAAGACCAAAAAATAAGAATTGTAAAAAGAAAGTGTATGACGTTTCATCATGTAAGAAAACTTGATTAAGTTGAGGGCACACAAAGGGTGGTAGACTCGTGGTGAGGGGAGTTTTGTGATAAGGTGTTAAGCTAGACGATAAAAAACAACTCTTAAGTAAAGAACTTAAGAGTTGTTTTTAAATAAAACGTAAGTATTATTTTCTTCATTAATGCTTATGTGGGTTATCTTCGTATCCAGCAGTAAAGATAGATATTAGAAAGACAACACAAACCCCTAAAATTAATGCAAGTGCCATCAAAAATGCCCCCTTTGATGTTATCTAAACATAAATATATCACGTTTCATTTATAAAGGGAAGAAAACAACGTCCCATAAATAGTATTACTTCAATTTTTTTGATTATGAATAAAAATAGTAGGGCCTTGATAAAAGTAGCAAATGTTTTCTATAGTGCTAAATATGATACAGGTAGATTTAAAATTGATTGGATGGATATGTATCTTTGATATACACAATTATTGTCGTATAATAAGAGTAAAGGGGAGGTTATGCTATGTTTGTCGTTTTTAATGAGTTACACGTCCCTGTAGAGGGAAGAGAAAATGTTGCAAAACGTTTTGAAAATAGTGCCGATAAGATGAAGAATATACCTGGTTGCTTAGACTTTATGTTTCTGCATCCGGAAGAAGATACCGATTATCAGATAGTGTTAACGAAATGGGATTGTAAAGAATCGTACGAAGCTTGGGTAAATAGTGATGAATTTAAAGAAGCGCATAAAAAAAGAAGGGCAAACCTTGATAAAAGCCCGACAACTGGTAACAAAATTTCAACATACGAAGTAAAGCATCATTTGTAGAATGAAGCCAGTGTTATCATCATGAAAAATGCATATTTAACGAGTCATTTCCCATTAATTTCAATCGTTATTTTTAGCTTATCGTTCTCGATTTATAGTACACAGGTCATCATATCTTGGTTTGAACAGATTGGATTATATGATGGAATGGTAGAATTTTTTTCTGAAAGAGGCATCCATTTAGCGTTACTTTTTTTGTTGTGGTTGTTCTTTTTTATGCTATTTTCAGCACTAAAGCTCATAGCTGATACAGTAAATGAGCTTTCCTTATTATTCTTTTCAAAAGATAGTGAAGGTACCGATTTAACTAATGTCCGAGGTGGAGCATGGTTTTTCTTAATAGGAAGTATCATTTCTCTACTAACTATTTTTGATATCAGACTTTTAGTTATCCTCTTTCTATGTATTTGTTTTTTCTATTTTATTTATTTTGTATACAAAGTAAGTTATTCTTTGTCAAGCATCGGCGTTATTGGTATGATTTTATTTCATATTTTCTTTTGGATTTCATTTATATTGCTAGTACTTTACGCAATGTTAAAAATATATAATAGTATCATTGCCAGTTTGCCAATATAGGGTTATGTTTTTTTATAGTATTATGACGGGTGAATGTTTTCGTTCACTTGTCTTTTTTTATTTCAGTGTTTGTTATTTATAGTCAAGCTAGTAATAGGGGAGTTGTTTTTGCCAATGAGGAAAAGAAGATGTGTGTGAATGTAAGATGGCGCGCGGCCATCTGCCCTTGAGCAAAGAAAAAGTATTGTGAAGGTAAGGTGGCGCGACGCCAATTGCCTTTGATTAAATAAAAAAGTAAGTAAAGGACAGATGGCGTGCCGTCCCATCTGTCCTTTAGCAATCCTAAAATATAGTAAACGCTCACGCACGAATAACAGCCGTTGCGTCATTCCCATTCGCTCCGAAATCCGATTAATCGATCTTAGACATATAATCGCGCCACAAATTTAGATGGATATGGTTATAATTTATCGATCTCGGTTGGTCATATCCGATCCAAAGTGCTGAAGTATAGCGATCAGTCATACCAACGAACCATAAATCGTTGTAATCGTTCGTTGTTCCCGTTTTTCCGCCGAGATAATTAGAATTAGAAAATGCGGCCCGACTTCCAGTACCTTCAGTCACAACGCGCTTCATCATTTTTTTCACTTCGTCATTTGCGGCTTTACTCCAAACTTCTTCATGAACCGGCTTCCAGCTATATAGCACATTTCCATTCAAATCGACGACTTGTTTAATTGCCTTTGGTGAATGATAAACTCCGTTAGTGGCGAATGTTGAGTAAGCTTGTGTCATTTCTAAAACAGAAACGCCATGAGTAAAGCCTCCTAGTGCTGCTGAAAGGATATAGTCTGATTGTTGGACGCGTTGAAAGTTAAAAGGATCTAAGTAAGAAAAAGCAGTCTCAACACCAATCGTATCTAAAAGACGGACAGCCGCAGTATTATAAGAGTGTTTAAACGCTTGTTCCATTTGTACCCGTCCATAAACTGCTCCACCATAGTTTTGAGGGGAGTAGCCATTTTTAGAAAAAGGAGAAGCATCTACAACGGATGTTTCAGTTGTATTTGTTTCATTTAAATATGGAGCAAAAACAAGTAATGGCTTAATGGATGAGCCTGGTTGTCTATATGCTTGGAAACCTCTATGAAAATCGAATTTATTGTAATTGGTTCCACCAGTAATCGCGACAATTTCATGGTGGTGATGATCAATTATTGTAGTAGCAGCCTGTAAACTCGTTTGTGCTAATTGATCGTTGATTGATTTTACAGCTTGTGCTTGTATTTCTGGGTCTAACGCTGTTTCGATAATGACACCTTTTTCAAGAACAGATTCTGCTCGTTGCTTAAGCTCAAGCGTAATATTGTGTTTTGCTTCGTCCGTGCTTGCGTTATCGATCCTTTTTTTATATCCTTCTTGCTCACTAATGAGTGCTTCTAGCTCATGGTGAACATATGTGACATAGTCCGGGTGTTTGTCTATTCTGTTTGAGATGTTTAGCGTTATTTCTTCTTTTAGTGCTTCCTCGAACGTATCCTCGTCAATTTTTTCTGTTTCTAGCATTTTTGTCAGTATCCACTCTTTGCGAGTATGTGTATGCTCGATGTTTGTCAGTGGGTTAAATTTTTCGGGATGATTTGGAATGGAGCTAATAAATGCAATTTCAGCCACAGATAACTCATCAATAGGCTTATTAAAATAAAACTGGCTAGCAGCCTCGATTCCATATACGCCGTTTTGAAAATAAATTGCATTTAAATATAAAGTAATAATTTCATCCTTCGAAAGCTTGCGTTCTATTTGTATCGCATATAAGAGCTCGCTTAGTTTTCTTTCATACGATCTGTCATGGGTTAAATATAAATTCCTAGCAAGCTGTTGTGTAATTGTACTTCCGCCTTGAGATATGGAATTGTCGTTAAAATTAACGATAAAAGCACGAGTAATCCCTTTCATATCAAAGCCTGGATGCTCATAAAATGACTGATCCTCAGCAGCTAAAAAAGCGTCAATTGCCAATGTAGGAATAGCATTGAAGGATAATATTACACGGTTTTCACCGTTATAAATTTCAGAAACGATTTCTCCATTTTTATCGACTATAAAACTATTTTGTGATAATGGCATTTTAGAAATTTTTATATTTTCATCCAGTACCTCATCGATTGGTTTAGTATGTGCCAGTTCCTCCGTAACGAGTAAAAATGAAAATGCAAATAACATAATAAGTAAAGCAATAAATAGATTCCCGGTTAGTATTCTCATTGTGTGCACCATCTCTTCATATATGAACTAATATTATTTTACCCTATTATTTTATGAAAAAAAGACTATTTCTCAATTCTTTACTTGGTTACCTAATATGTAATTTATACCAGTAACAGAAGTATAATATTAGAATACTATTCTTCCTAGATGAAAATGAATGTGTACGAGTGTTTCATAAATGTAATAGAATCATTGACTATGTGATTGCATAAGATGAACCATGGATGTCTAATAGTACAGACTGGTGTTGAGAGGAGGAAATCATGGATATTTTAAACAAAATTCAAAAACACCGGGAAGAGGAAGCAGGATTGAAATGGGAAGGGACATTCGCTGACTACTTAGAAATTTTACGTGAGCGGCCAGAGGTGGCACAAACAGCTCATTCTCGTATTTATAACATGATTAAGGATGCGGGTGTTGAAGAAAAGGATGGAAGAAAACATTATAAGTTCTTTGAAGATCAAATCTTTGGATTAGAAGAATCAATTGAAAGGTTGGTCGAGGAATATTTTCACTCTGCTGCTCGTCGATTAGACGTAAAGAAACGAATTTTACTGCTTATGGGACCAGTTAGTGGTGGTAAATCAACGATCGTAACTATGTTGAAAAGAGGTATAGAGGAATATAGTCGAACAGATCGGGGGGCTGTTTATGCTATAAAAGGCTGCCCAATGCATGAAGACCCTCTTCACCTCATTCCACACCATATGAGAGACGAGTTTTACGAAGAGTATGGTATCCGAATAGAGGGGAATTTATCACCGTTAAATACGATGCGGCTAGAAAAGGAATACGATGGTCGCATTGAGGATGTAATGGTAGAAAGAGTATTTTTATCAGAGGATAAAAGAGTTGGTGTTGGGACATTTAGTCCATCAGATCCAAAATCACAGGATATCGCGGATTTAACAGGTAGCATCGATTTTTCAACAATTGCGGAATATGGTTCAGAATCTGACCCGAGAGCATATCGCTTTGATGGTGAGTTAAATAAGGCAAATCGAGGACTAATGGAATTTCAAGAAATGTTAAAATGCGATGAGAAGTTTTTATGGCACCTCCTTTCATTGTCTCAAGAAGGTAACTTTAAAGCGGGTAGATTTGCCCTCATTTCTGCTGATGAAATGATTGTAGCCCATACGAATGAGGCAGAGTATAAATCGTTTATTGCTAACAAAAAAAATGAAGCCCTTCACTCACGAATTATTGTTATGCCTGTTCCATATAATTTAAGAGTATCTGAGGAAGAAAGAATTTATGAAAAGATGATCAAAGAAAGTGATATTTCGGATGTTCACATTGCCCCTCATGCCCTAAAAATAGCTGCGATATTTACTGTTCTCACTCGTTTGAAAGACTCTAAAAACGGTAGTGTGGATATATTAAAGAAGTTGAAGCTGTATGACGGACAGGAGGTAGAAGGCTTTAGTTCGCAAGATGTTGAAGAGCTTAAGAAGGAGTTTGCAGACGAAGGGATGGACGGAATAGACCCTCGTTATGTCATCAATCGAATTTCTTCGGCAATCATTCGTAAGGACTTAAAAGCCATTAACGCACTTGACGTGTTACGTTCAATAAAAGACGGGCTTGACCAACATGCTTCCATTTCCCAAGAGGATAAAGAAAGGTACTTGAACTTTATATCAATTGCTCGAAAAGAGTACGATGAAATTGCAAAGAAAGAGGTTCAAAAAGCATTTGTATATTCCTATGAGGAATCTGCTAAAACGTTAATGGATAATTATTTAGATAATGTAGAAGCGTATTGTAATAAAAGCAAGCTGCGTGATCCATTAACAGGAGAAGAAATGAGTCCTGATGAAAAGCTCATGCGCTCTATTGAAGAGCAAATTGGAATTTCTGAAAATGCTAAAAAGGCATTTAGAGAGGAAATACTCATTAGAATTTCTGCATTTGCACGAAAAGGGAAGAAATTTGATTATAATTCACACGAGCGGCTTCGAGAAGCTATTCAGAAAAAGCTATTTGCTGATTTGAAGGATGTTGTTAAAATTACAACCTCTACAAAAACACCAGATGAAAATCAGCTTAAGAAAATTAATAGTGTAATTGAAAGGTTAATTGATGAGCATGGCTATAATTCTACTTCAGCAAATGATTTACTTCGCTATGTAGGGAGCTTGCTTAATCGTTAACGAAGCATGAGGAAGTCATCATTGAAGGTGGCTTTCTCTTTTTCTAACAAATGATTCTACATTTTTTAATGTATGCTGCTCGTTTCTATATAGGAAGGTGAAGCATTGTTCAGTATTGAAAACATTGTCGCTTTTTATCAATTAGACAGGCTAATTAAGAATGGAGAAAAGAAGTCACTTTCCATAAAATACTGTCACAAAGGAATATCTAAAATATAGGATTTAATTTCTGGTGTTTTCTACATAATAATCGTTTAAATTAACTATATTATGGTAATAATATAACTAATAAATGCAGATTATAATTTCGGAGGAGAACATCATGAATATAGATATTCCGGTGGGAGAACAGCCTAAGAGAAGAAGGAAATGGAAAAAAGAATTATTTAGTTGGTTGAAAATAATAACAATGATTACGATATTCGTTGTATTTGTACGTATGTTTTTGTTTACAAATTATATCGTTTATGGACAATCGATGATGCCTACAATTGCAGATGGAGAACGAGTGATCGTAAATAAAATAGGCTATGAAATTAGTGAACCAGAGCGATTTGATTTAATAATATTCCATGCAACGGAAGATACAGATTATATTAAGAGAGTGATAGGTTTACCGGGGGAACACGTTAAGTATGAAAACGATATGCTATACGTTAATGGCGAGCCTATCGAGGAACCGTTTCTGAAGCCAGGGAGTAATGGGTATGACTCAGACGAAGTCTTTACGAAGGACTTTACTTTAGAATCAAAAACAGGGGAGATGATCGTCCCTGATGGTCACGTTTTCGTACTTGGAGATAATCGAAGAAATAGTATGGATAGTAGGCAAATGGGCTTTGTAGAACAAGATGTAATTGTAGGCAAAGTGAATGTAGCTTATTGGCCTCCAAAAAAATTACGTGTTTTCCATTAGAGATTGCAAGCATAAATTTAGCTGTATTAAAATCGCGCACGGGTAGCGGAGATTCCCATTTCTATTTAATAAAGGTGGTAAAATCTAAAAAACTAAAACCTAGCTTTATTTCTAGGTTTTAGTTTTTTTATAGCATTCAAATGATTCATTTAAGCTTGTACTATAAAAAAATGATGAAATTGCTTGTGTAATTATCAGATTTTTTAGTCAACTGAGTCGTCTTTCTGCATAGAATAAAGTAAGCTCCATTTTAAGCACATCGTGTATGATACAAAACTGTCGTCAAAGTTATTGTATGTATTTAGTTTTATTATGTGCAAGTCCAAAACAATAGGAGGGAAAAAAATGAAAGACAGTGTAGGTAAAAATTTTGTTGTCTCTCAAGATAATTGGTCCCTCCACCGTAAAGGATACCAAGACCAGCAACGCCACCAAGAAAAAGTACAGGAAGCCATTAACAAAAACTTACCTGACTTAGTAAGTGAAGAAAACATTATCATGTCTAATGGCCGAGATTTAGTTAAAATTCCGATACGTTCTTTGGACGAATACAAAATTCGTTATAATTATGACAAAAATAAGCACGTAGGTCAGGGCACAGGAGACAGCGAAATTGGTGATGTCGTTGCTCAAGATGGGACACCTCAAAAGGGTCCTGGAAAAGGAGAAGGTGCTGGAGATCAAGCTGGGGAAGATTATTATGAAGCTGAGGTTTCTCTTGCAGAGTTAGAGCAAATTTTATTTTCTGAATTGGAGTTGCCGAACCTTCAGCAGAAGGAAGAGGACAACATTGTCGTTGAAAACATTGAATTTACCGATATTAGAAAAAAAGGTTTAATGGGGAATGTAGATAAGAGAAGAACGATATTAGAGGCTGTAAAAAGAAATGCCCTTGCTGGTAAACCAGGAGTAGCACCCATTTACAACGATGACTTACGTTTTAAAACGTGGGAAGAGAAAGTACGACCAGATTCTAAAGCAGTTGTTATAGCAATGATGGATACATCGGGGAGTATGGGTAGATGGGAGAAATTTATGGCTAGGAGCTATTTTTTCTGGATGACAAGGTTTCTCCGCACAAAATATGAAACAGTAGATATTGAGTTCATTGCTCATCACACAGAAGCGAAGGTCGTGAGTGAAGATGACTTTTTTAAGAAAGGAGAAAGTGGGGGAACAATTTGTTCTTCAGCATACCGTAAAGCGCTGGAGATAATTGATTCGAAATATCCACCATCTAAATATAATATTTATCCATTCCATTTTTCGGATGGCGATAATTTAACAAGCGATAATCAGCGTTGTCTATCACTTGTGAAAGAAATTATGGATGTTTCGAGCATGTTCGGCTATGGGGAAGTGAACCAATATAATCGTCCTTCCACTTTAATGAGTTCCTATAAAAATATTCAAGATGAGCGTTTTAGACACTATGTTTTAAGAGAAAAAGCGGATGTGTATAGAGCACTAAAATGGTTTTTTCGTAAAGAAGAATCGATGGTTCATTAATATTAATAAAAGATGGGTGCTTTAAGAGTTAGTAGACTACTTAAAAGCACCCATCTTTAATTGATTGAAGAATATATTTGAAATGTGTTTTTAAGCTTTTTCGCACAATATAATGCAGTATCAGCCTTTTTTAGGAGCGATTCAAGGTCATTAGAATCTGCTGGAAAGCTGCTAATCCCTACACTACAAGAAATAACACTTTTATGTTGGCCATTAATGGAATAAGGTAATTCGATAAACCTAATTAATTTTTTTACATACGCTTCTATCTCGATTGGATCTGTACTATTGAAAAGTACAGTGAATTCGTCACCACCAAGTCTAAAAATAGCGTTAGCTTTGGCATTTCCGTATAAAAGCTCATGCTCTAACGGATAGCTCGTTTTCCCTAAGATAAATGTAATTCTCCCTGCTATTTGTTGCAGTAAGTCATCCCCTGCAGCATGCCCGTACATATCATTTACTGGTTTGAATCCATCCACATCAATGTAAAAAATAGAGAATGGTTGTTCCTTCTTTATCGCACTTTTTAAACTGCGATAGAAAAACCTACGATTAAATAGTTTTGTTAGTGGATCTGTATCAGCATAGTATGCAAGTTTTTTTATTAATTCCTGAGATTCATCCATGAGAAAAGCGCCTTTTAGTGCAGCGATGATTTGTACCCAATAGGAGATAAGGGTATTTGTTTGATTTTCACCAGGCTCCATTACGATTAGTGCAGTTTCGGATTGGTTAAGCGAATGAAGCATGACAACAAGATCAAAGCGTTCTTCCCTTTTTCTATTTACAAAATGGGCAAATACATCGGCTACTTGCTTTTCGCTTATATTTTTAGTCTCGTCATCATAATAGCTGAAAACTAAACTATCGTCATGTAGTTGCTCATTTTTAGACAAATGTAGGAAACAGCTAGGTATTTTTAGCCATGTCATTGCGTTTTCCATCACATGAATAATTTTAGGTAACGAATAAGCAGACATGAAGGATTGATTAATAGCTTTTAATACTTTATTTATTTTGTCTGTTGATATAAAGTCTAATATTGTTTGGTGGTTTGAAAAATCCTTGACGATATACTTTGCAGCAAACCAAATTTTTTCCGCTCTTATATTATAAAGTTCATTGTCACTATAATATGGGAACGTTGCCTCTTTTAAAGCATTTATGAATTCTTGTAGTGTCGTTTCCCGATATTCGTGATTATGCCTTTTTAACTCATCCTGAAGAATAGGTAAAAAGGCATCCGTTTTTTCCTCTTTAATATCCGCTAGGAATGTATTAATGACCTTATCAAAATTTATATTTAAAGATGGAAATAAGGATGATAAATGAGCTGCTAAATCGACTACCGATGCATTTTCGCTGTTATAAAAAACTGTATCGTACTCAAAGCGAGGTGCGCTATTGATTGAACAACCACAAGAGTCACGATATACAATTTTTGTCGGTATTTCTGTCAATAACGGTGCCTTTCCTTCATTTAATAACCTCACAAGAGTTTCACCACTAGAGTAACCGAGCTTTTCAAATGGATAATCTATCGTTGTTAAACTAGGTGAAGAATAAGCAATTGATGGGTGATCCTCATAGCAAACGAGCTTAATATCCTCCGGTACTCTTATTCCACGATCTTGAAGATATTCTAACGCGTATTTCCCTTCGCTTGCAGTCATGACAATTACTGCATCAATATCAGCTTGTCGTTCATTAAATAGAATGTTGAAGGCAGCATTAATACGCATTACACTATCGTTTATACCTTCTATTTCCTTATCGATTACTATATTTTGATCATATATTTGGTAAGCCTGCATTGTGTCTATAAAACGGTCAATTCTCTTATCGAACTTTCTAGGGGCGATAAGAGCAATGTTTCTGCATAGGTGCTCCTCAATCAAGTGTTTCGTCAGCTCACTAATATATTGACTACCGTGTGTATAGACACTAGTAATATTATCGATGTCTTTACCTACACTAATGATAGGGATATTTTCAAATGCTTGTTGTAACAAGTGAATATTACTATCTTCAGCGTCTTTCGACCAGCCAATAAAAATAAGACCATCAATAGCAAAATTTTTTACTATTGTTTGCAGCTTATCGTATTTACTAGAAGCTTGAAGCCTATTATCGGATTTATTCAAGTTATTTTCTAGCCTCATGCCATGCAAGTCTGATAAGTGTTTAAAACTATCTAAGTTTTCATTCTCTAATTGACTAATATAAACTAAATTTACACCATATTTCTCTGCAGCTTGTCTCATTCCTTGAAAGAGCAAACTTTCCACATCGAATGCAACGTTTGCAGAAAGAAATCCAATTGTAAACCTTTTCTTTTTATGTTGGTGGTGTAGCATGATTATAGCACCTCGATATTAATATAGAAAAAATGTAATGTAAGCTCTACTATTAAGTCTCTTTCTTTTAGGTAATTTTACCTGAATCACGATACTTTTCCTAGTACTATTTCACTTGAAATAAACTGTGTATTCGCCACTCCCGTACATGAAAATAGGAAGAAAGAGGGCGCTAGGTTAAATTCCTTAAAAAAAGGTATCACAAAAGATTATACAAAATCTCTTGTGACACCTAAATGAATGACAAAAATGCGCATTGAGCTATTGCGAAAAAAAGCCTTTACATGATATTATAGAATTCATTTGAAAAATGAATGTTTGGAATTAAACATAGTATACCAAATACAATTTTACTAAAAGATGGTCAACATGTCAAATGGCATAAAGGAGTGTTAAGTGATGACCGGAAGAAGTAAGGATTGGGAGTTAGAAGAAAAAAGATTGTACGATGTACATGAACAAATCCATAAAAAGATGGAACAGCTTAGTGAAAATGTTGGTGACTTAAAAGAAGGTATTATCGGTTTAAGAAAAACTTTTTGGGACGATGTTACTGTAAACTTGGATGATGCTCATGAGGTTGGGGAAACGTTCACAAGTATTAAACAACAAACTGAGCTCTTGTCAGAAAGAGAACGCACACATAAGCAAGCATACGACCAAATGAGAAAATTACTGAAGCTAAAAGATTCAGCGTACTTCGGAAGAATAGATTTTCTAGAGGTTGGTGAAAGCAAGGAAGAAGAAGTGTATGTAGGGATTGCGTCTTTAATGGATGAAAAGGATGAAGATTTCTTAGTCTATGATTGGAGAGCACCTATATCTAGCTTATACTACAATTATTCTCCAGGAAAAGCTCGATATGAAGTACCTTCAGAAGTGATAGAAGGTGAAGTGACGTTGAAGCGTCAATATATTATCGATCATGGGAAATTAAAGAGTATGTTTGATACTGGTGTCACGATCGGTGATGATCTACTTCAAGAGGTGCTTAGTAATAATGCTAACACTGAAATGAAAAATATTGTTGCGACAATACAAAAGGAACAAAATGAAATTATCCGTAATGAAAAAAGTAGATTTTTATTTGTACAAGGTGTAGCTGGTAGTGGTAAAACGTCAGCAGCATTACAGAGAGTAGCGTATTTACTGTATACATATAGAAAAAGTCTGACAGCGGATAATATCATGCTTTTTTCTCCTAATTTGTTATTTAATAGCTACATATCAACTGTCTTACCTGAACTAGGCGAAGAAAACATGAAACAGATGACTTTTCAATCTTATTTAGAAGAACGGATTGGATCAGATTATCACCTAGAGGATCCTTTTACACAAATGGAGTATTTGTATACCGCTAGAGGTGAGAGTGATTATGAACTAAGGTTGAAATCTATTCAGTTTAAATCATCAATACAATTTAGGAAGTATATTGATGAATATTTAACTCTTCTTTCCAAGGAGATGCTTCTGTTTCATCCATTATATTTTAGAGGGGAATTATTTATATCGGAAGAGGAGATTGAAAAGTATTTTTATGAACTTGACGCTTCTTTACCAATTTCAAATAGAATGAATCTATTAGTTGAATGGTTACTCCTTGAAGTGAAGAAACTAGAAAAACGTGAAAGAAGGAAAGATTGGCCAATTGAGGAAAGCGAATTACTTGATAAAGAGGATTATTTAGAGGCATACCGACAATCGCAAAAGGGTGGAAGGCATAAAGAAGATACCTTCGATGACTTTGATCGTGAAGAGAAGGTATTAGTAAAAATGATTGTGAAAAAACACTTACTACCTTTGAAAAAAGCAATTAAAGGTTACCGCTTTTTAGCGATAAAAGCAATGTATCGTCAGCTTTTCACTAGTGAAGTCACTCATAAGCTTTGTGCTGATGGTCTTCCAAAAGAATGGAACGATGTTGCTGACATTACGGTAAGAAATCTTGATAAAGAATCGTTATATTATGAGGATGCGACGGCATTTCTATATTTAAGGGATCAGCTAGAAGGAAAGAAGACATACACTACGATTAAGCATGTTTTGATTGATGAAGCACAAGATTATTCATTATTTCAATTTGAATATTTAAAACAACTATTCCCTCATAGTCGCATGACAATATTAGGGGATTTAAATCAAGCAATTTATGCGCATTCAATCGGGGGAGAAACACTATTATCCCATAGAGAAAGTGATCTTGAAAAGATTCAACAAATAACCTTATTGAAAAGTTATCGTTCTACACAGCAAATCGTTCATTTTTCAAAAGGGTTAATCGATGGGGGAGAACATATTATTCCGTTTAATCGAAGTGGATCCCTCCCAACGTTAACAGTTGTAGAAAGTGATATGATGCTAAAAAAACAAATTACTCTTTGTGCTGAGCAGTTAATAAGAAAGGGTAATAAGACTATTGCAATATTATGTAAAACGGAAAAAGAAAGTGAAGAAGCTTACCACTTATTTAAAAATGAATTAGATGTACATTTGTTAAATAAAGATTCTCATACTTATAAAGAAGGTATTCTCATTATGCCAGCCTATCTGTCTAAAGGAATCGAATTTGATGCAGTTATTATTTATAACGCTTCGAACACTGAATATGAACATGATTTAGAGAGAAGGCTTTTTTATACTGCATGTACACGAGCAATGCACGAATTGCACATCTATTCCTTGGGAAAACCAACCAACTTTTTTAAGCATGTAGAAAGAGGTTCGTATAGTCAACGTTAACTTAATACAGATGGCCCGTTAAAAAAGAAGCTTTATCCTAGTTTGTTATTTAGGATAAAGCTTCTTTTTTTCTTTCGAGTGCTAAATCAATAATAAAAACGCTTCATTTTTCAGTTGATTTAGATTAAGTTACGTTATATATTAAGTATATAATAATTATAAAATTACTTAAATTTCATTAAATAAATTAAGTAATTATACGGTTGAGAGTTTGCTTTTTACTTACAATTGAAATGGTAGTGGTTTATTTCTAAATACATACAACTATTGTTTACGCTACTGCTATATTTTGTTCGATATGGCAAATACAAAAATAGTGGGGGGGATTTTACAGTTATATTTTCGACTTTAGATTGAAGGGTCATTACCATTTCAGCGTGAAACAATAATCGTCAGTCATAACGGTTCTTTGAGTTGTCTACTAAATATTGAAACTACGCATTGTTATGTAAGCGCTTTATGCTTTTCGTTATTACATCGTATTGAAGGAGGAAACTATGAAAAGGAAATTTAGAAAGAAACTATCGATTGTCTTAGTTTTTATTATGATTTTCTCTCTATTACCAACGAGTTATACTGCAAATGAAGAAACAAGGGTGCTAAAGATGTCTAACCCTGATGCTTCAAAGTATACGAAAGAGCTTTTTGCATATTTACAAGATGTTGGAAGTGACAATGTCCTATTTGGGCAACAGCACGCAACAGATGAAGGGTTAACTATAAAAGTGGAGAATGGAGATTCTAATTTTGTTGGTTCAACACAGTCTGAAGTGAAAAATGCTGTTGGTGATTATCCAGCTGTTTTTGGTTGGGATACAAACAGTCTTGATGGTAGAGAAAGACCTGGGAATCCGATAAGTGGTGAACCACTAACGCAAGAACAAAGAACGCAAAATTTAGCTAAATCAATGATTACAGCTCATGAGTTAGGTGGAATCATAACGTTAAGTATGCACCCTGATAACTTCGTTACAGGTGAATATTACGGCGACACAGATGGGAATGTTGTTAAAACAATTTTGCCGGGTGGAGTACATCATGATGATTATAATGAGTGGTTAGATAACATTGTAGATTTATCTCATTTAGTTGTAGATGAGGATGGGCACCATATTCCAATCATTTTTCGTCCTTTCCATGAACAAAATGGTTCTTGGTTTTGGTGGGGAGCAAGTACGACTACTCCTGAACAATATAAAGCTATTTTTCGGTATACTGTTGAATATTTAAGAGAGCATGGGGCGAATAACTTCTTAATTGGTTTTTCACCAAATGGTGCCTCTGCTGGTGATTTAGAGCAATATCTAGAAACATATCCTGGTGATGATTATGTAGATATATTAGGAATCGATAGATATGATACTAAATCGAATGCGGGTTCTCAAGAATGGTTGACTGCGGTCGCAAAAGACTTAGCAATGATCTCAAAAGAAGCGGAGGATAGAGGGAAGATCTCTGCTTTCACTGAATTTGGTTATAGTCCTACAGGAATGAATGAAGAAGGTAATAACCTTCAGTGGTGGGAAGATTTACTTTCTGCAATTATGGATAACCCAGATTATCCAGAAGCAGCAAACATTGCTTTCATGTCGACATGGGCAAACTTCGGTTTTCCTAACAATATGTATGTCCCATACAGGGATATTCATGGTGACTTAGGTGGAGATCACGAACTCCTTCCAACATTTGAGGAATTTTATAACGACGAAAGTACGCTATTTTCAGAAGAAGTAAAAGGTCAAATCTATCATTCTGGTAAAACACTCGAAACTGCTGAGCATGATAGTAAAATGTATACGTTATCACCGACGGACGGTGATACAATTACAGAAAACAAAGTGACGCTTTTGACAAGAGTGGTTAATGACGATGATGCTACTGTAACTTATAGTGTCGACGGTTCTGAAGAAGTAGAAATGGAGCTAGCAGGGAGATATTATACTGCTGACTGGATTCCAAATGCATTACAAAACGGTGGTACTGCAAATATAACAATACGTCACTATGACGGGAACAATAATGAGGTAAGTAAAGAGGTCATCCGAACTTATTTGAGAGTTCCAGAGATCTTAGTAGAAGAAATTACGTTTGATGATAGTATTGAAGGTGCTCTTAATAAAGGGACATGGCCAGAAGTGGGAGTTGAATTTGAACTTTCTCATGAAAAGCTTGGTGGAGATGGGAAACTTGCACTCTCTGTTTCAGGTATGCCTGAGGATGAATGGTGGCAAGAATTAAAGATAGGATTTGAGGATTTATCCCACGTTAATTTTGACGTAGTAAACCAAGTTAAATTTGATGTATTACTTCCAGAAACTGTTGCCGATGGTGCGATACTAAGTACAGTATTAGCAGCTGATGGCAATACAAAATATGGAGAAGGAACAACAGAGAGGAATGTAACAGATCTTGAAATAATAGAAATTGATGGTGTTGAATATAAACTATACGAAACTACTATTAACTTAGAGGAAAGTATAACAGAAGGCACCGAGTTAGGGATTATTGGTAAACAACTTGATTTTTCAAACAAGTTGTATTTAGATAATGTTCGCTTTCTTAATGCATACTTAGAGGCGCCTACTGATCCTTTACTAGTCGATGATTTTGAAGGTTACCTTGGAGATAACGATTTATTAAATCGTAACTATTCAAATCCTGGAGATCGTATTTTAATATCACTCTCTTCGGAGCATAAGCATAGTGGAGAATATGGTCTTCAATATGACTGGACAATCGGAAGTTCTGGTTATGCCGGAAGACAAACTTCGTTAGGTCCAGTAGATTGGTCAGGGACAAATGCCTTCCAATTCTGGTTAAAGCATGATGACCTCCCAGACAATAGTTTAACGGTACAAATTCAAATGGGTGGAGTAAGCTTCGAAGCAAGTACAGACCTTGATGAAAGCTTTGAAGGAATTGTAACAATTCCTTTCGTTGACTTTGCGCCAGCTCATTGGGAAGGAAATCAAACAGCGATTATTGACAAGCCTAGACTAGAGCGAGTGAGTCAATTTGCTCTTTACATGGGTGGTAATGAAGGAAGTGGTACCCTATACTTCGATGATCTGAGAGCTGTTTATGATGAAGATGCACCACCTGTGCCAGAAAGAGAAGATGCTGGTGAAATAGAACCGATCATTTATGATTTCGAATCAGATCTTGATGGTTGGGGCACTAACATGAGCTTAATTAAAGACGGAAACTTAGTCCACCCTGTAGGTTTAGGTGAAGGTAACAAAACAGAAATCGCTAAAACTTCAGGATACGATTTAAGTGGGCACAACTACATTGTAGCAACTGTCAAACATGATGAAGAAGGGACATTTGGTGATGATCCACTAAACGCTAAATTGTTTATTAAAACAGGGAGCGCATGGACGTGGGCTGATTCAGGAGATTTTAGTTTAAATTCTGATAAATATGTTGAGATTGTATTCGACATTTCAGACAATGCTGCGAGAGAAAATGTACAAGAAATTGGTCTTGAATTTACTGCTCCTGCTGGGTCTGATGGAACAAGTAATGCGTACATTGAATCGATTAAAATTTTAACAGCTTTGGAAGAATTACCTGACACTGAAGACCCGGGTGAAACGGATGAAGTGCAAGAATTAAAAGATCTAATTTCTGATTTGAAAGAAAGAATAAAAGAGCTTGAAAATAACACCGATGTAGAAGATTTTGATAAACGTGTTCAAGAGCTCACTAATGAACTTAACCATCTAAAAGCTAAATATAATGATATGGAAAAGCTTGTTCCGGTAATTGAACAACGACTTAATGAGTTGACACATGCACTGAATGAATTAAGAGAGTACATTTCTTCTGAATCAGATGAAGAAAAGGAAAAAGAAAAAACTAATAAAAATTCTAATGGTGAATCTAAAGAAGGAACTAAAGAGGAAGCTAAAGATAAATCTAAAGATGGAGATGCACTACCTGACACCGCCACTAATATGTTTAATTATTTCCTATTAGGGTTAGTATTATTAATGATTGGTGGGATGACTTTCGTTTTTTCGAGAAAAAATAGGATGATCGAGTAATACAGAGGTCCCAAAAGGTTGCGTTTATCCCCTTTTGGGACTTTCACTAATAGTCAATAAGTAAAACTCCTTTATAAAATTGGGTGTGTACAAACGTTTTATTCTCATATTATTTACACGATTAACGATGCTCTGCCTACCTTCTGGATGAGAGAAATATGTTTTTATACTTTTGTATATATTTTTTCAACAACTATAGTGTGAACACTTTGAACTATTAGTAGCAAATATTTCAATAATTAAGTAAAATAGATTGTAATAACTATTTATTTTTGTTGACGGAATGGTGGGAAATAATGAAGAAGACAAATGTGACTATGCGAGATATAGCGGATAAGTTAGGGGTTAGTAATGTGACGGTCTCAAAAGCCCTTAATGATAAAGAAGGAGTTAGTGACGAGCTTAAGAGCAAAATTAAATTGTTAGCAGATGAAATGGGTTATCGGATTAATGCGGCGGCAAAATCGATGAAACAAGGCCTTTCTTATAACATTGGTATTATTATTCCGGAAAGGTTCGTAGGCAGGACACAATCCTTTTATTTAACCTTTTATAAGCACATCTCTAAAGTGTTAGAGGAAAGAAATTATTCGGGCATCCTCCATATTTTAAGTGCAGAAGATGAAGAAAGGCTTGTTTTACCACGCATTTATTATGAAAATAAAGTGGATGGCTTTATTTTATTAGGACAGATAGGTAGTGAGTATGTCGAATTTTTCAAAGATAATGACATACCAAGAGTCTTTTTAGACTTTTATACAGATCAATCGGATATTGATTCTGTTGTAACTGATAACTTCTACGGGGTTTATGAAATTACAAACTATTTGATTAACGCTGGTCATAAAGATATAGCGTTTGTCGGAAATATATACTCGACAAGTAGTATACAAGATCGTTATTTAGGGTACTATAAATCTCTTTTAGAGCACAGAATAAGCCTAAATCATGACTATGTAATTTTTGATAGAAATGAAAAGGGAGAATATATTGAATTTGAGCTACCAGACCCGTTACCGACTTCATTTGTATGTAACTGTGATGAAGTGGCCTATAATTTAATCAATAAATTAGAAAAGCTTGGCTATTCTGTTCCTGATGATTTTTCAATTGTAGGCTTTGATAATGACATTTACGCTTCTATATCAGAGCCGAAATTAACGACAGTAGCTGTTGACGTTGAGATGATGTCAAAGACAGCTGTAGATCTTGTTATTGAAAAAATATTCGATAAAGATAAAACGTCAGGAAGAGTTTTAGTTAAAGGTAATATTATTTATAGAGATTCTGTAAAAACGATCAAGGACAAGGTAAAGGCGTAATTTACCTTGTTTTTTTATTTAAGAAAAAACTAAACCCGAGCTGCACGAAGCTCGGGTTTAGTTCTCATAATAAACGAAATAATTACTTTATTTTTTTGTATTTTTTAGATTAAAATAAAGGTAAATTAATAAGAAAACATATTTTATTTCTGAACATCACATGTATTTTAGTTAAAATAATTGACAAGTAAGCGTTTCCATAATAGTATTAACCTATAAGTTATCGTTTACTTTAATTTTAGGTTTATTGTTAGTTTGTAGGTGGTGGATTTTGATGTAATAGTATTGTAGATTCCGGACTACTAGCAAACAAATTCAAACTGATACTTAGATTATAAAAAGGAGCGCTTAAGATGACAGCAAAAATTATTGGAGAAAAATTAGCGGAAATACCATGGGAAGACAAACCAATTGGCCACGAGTTTCCTGTTTGGAGACATTCAGAAAACCCGATAATAAAGAGGAATCCTGTAAAAGGAATTTCTCGTATTTTTAATAGTGCTGTTGCCCCGTTTGAAGATAAGTTTGTCGGTGTTTTTCGAGCTGAGACGATTAACGGTAGACCGCATTTAACTATAGGTTGGAGTGAGGATGCTGTTCAATGGGATATACAAGCAGAGTCGATTAATTTTGAAGATGAAGATGGCAAGCCTTTTCATCCTAAATATGCATATGACCCACGACTAGTTAAAGTCGAGGATACATATTATATTATTTGGTGTACTGATTTTTATGGTGCTGCTATTGGGTTAGCGGAGACAAAGGACTTCAAACGCTTTGTCCGTTTGGAAAATCCATTTTTACCTTTTAATCGAAATGGCGTACTATTCCCTAGGAAAGTAAATGGGAATTACATGATGCTTTCTCGCCCTTCTGATAGTGGGCATACGCCATTTGGGGATATTTTCTTAAGTGAAAGTCCTGATTTAAAGTACTGGGGGAAACATCGTCATGTCATGAGCAAGGGGGGACATGGTTGGTGGCAAAATGTAAAAATTGGTGGTGGTCCAGCTCCAATTGAAACGACAGAAGGCTGGCTTGTTTTCTATCACGGCGTAACAGGAACTTGTAATGGATATGTTTATAGTATGGGAGTTGCTGTATTAGATATTGACCAACCGTCAAAAGTGAAATATCGTTCTCTTAACCTCGTGTTGACGCCTGAAATGGATTATGAAACGACTGGATTTGTCGACAATGTTATTTTCCCTTGTGCTACTTTGCATTGTGCAGAGTCTGGGAAGATTGCCATATATTATGGGTCTGCTGATACGTGCGTAGGAATGGCTTATACAACGGTGGAGGAAATTGTCCAATATGCAAAAGATACGCATGAAAGTGTTGGGGATGATCAAGAATTAGGAAAAATATAGTGAGAAAATCATAAGGAAACCGTATTTCCCAATGCGCTTTTCTTTATCCAGGCTTATATTTATTTGGATATATTTATTTCTTACAGATACCGTTTTGCATCAAAGACTTATCAACGCCAGTGAAGGTGAAAAACATGGCGTTTTGCGTTTATGTATTATGCTAAGTTGATTTGAATGACACTTCCCCTCAGTGGACACAATAATGATGAGGGGAGGTGTAAAAATGGCTGTAGACGTTCTTTGTGAGGTAAGTAACTGTAAGTTTTGGGAAAGAGGAAACAAGTGTGCTGCTGATGAGATTTATGTCGTAAGTCATAAAGGTAAAAAAGCAGAAACACAGGAGGAAACAGATTGTAAAACGTTCGATCCTGGGATATAAAAGGTTTTATGTTAATGGGCAGCTATACGCTGCTCATTTTTTTTAAGGCTCTTTTCGCATAGAATGTTTTTTTAGAATATTATTTGCTTGTCTGCACTACAGGTGGACGCTTTCCGCGGGTTTCAAGAGGGATTGGAAAAGGTCGATATTTACGTTTTCCAGTCCCTCAATGCAACGAACGGAGCCATTGCTATCCCTCACCATCCCGATGGATCTTCAGCTCTCAACCTGTCACTTCCTCTACATGCAACGCTCTGGTGTTGTATCCGTCGAGACAACTCGAAGCCTAATCGTGATGTAACGCTCATCGCTGGGGTCGCCACATTTCGTTTCATCAAGCCTTAAACAACGACAAAGTTTACGAAAACAGCCTTTTAAAAACAAGTCTAAAACTTGGCAGTGTTATTTTTCCACCACATTTTCTTATTTGTTCTTGATTATCATTCTCAATTATATACATACATATACTTCTTAAATTAAAAATGATAAATAGGGAAGTTAAAAAAGAAATTAACTGTATGAATTTCATAATTTTCGTCCCTTACGGGCCAAGGGTCTCAAAGCATGAAAAAAGGAGTACCTACCCAAATATCTAATTTAGTATTCAGTAGCAGCATAATTCCCCCGTTTTGTACAAAGTATTGTTGAATTGAACGAAAGGGTACGAGACGCCTTCGGGAAAAGCAAGAGCTGAAGATCCATCGGGGTGGGCAAGGTGGATAGCAATGGCTCCGTTCGTTGAGCGACTACTATGAGAAACCCCACTCATAGTAGTCTTTCAGAAGATTGCAACGACTACGCGCATTGCATTGAGGGACTGAAAAAGGTAAATTTCAACCTTTTTCAGTGCCCTCTTGAAGCCTTGCCCGCGGCACCGAGCATATACTTCTTGAATACGCTGCGGGCTGTCTCGACGGATGCAGCTTCAGAGCGAAACTAGAAGAGGAAGAGACAAGCGAGTATCCTGAAGTGAAAATCAACAACAAAGTTAAGTTAACAGGAATTTTTTAATGAGATGATATTATTCTGAGACTATAATCTTTTTTAAAAAGTGAATTATGAAATTGATTCAACTATAAAAATATATAAATAAATAATAAAGCTTTATTATTGAATCAATTTCATAATTATTGGCCCTTATGGGCCAAGGGTTTCAGAACATGAAAAAAGGAGTACCTCCCCAAATGTCGAATTTAGTAAGTGACGAACAAACCAATTCGAATGGGAGGAAGCCCCTTATGTCTATTGTACGACAAGAGAGCCTTTTTAGCATGCAAATTTTATTTGACTTAGAACCTACCCAACGTTATGATGAGATTTTTTCAGCGATTGATATTCATCCCATCCTCACTATCGTAGTGAAAAGATCTAATTTAGGTAGACCTGTAGAATTAAACTATCCTGCAATGATTCAAGCACTCGTGGTGAGGCTTGTTGAGAGAATTCCCGAGATGCAACTCCTAGTTGAACGTTTAAACACCGACCTTAAGTTTAAGCTGGACTGTGGCTTTTTGATATCTGATCCAGTCCCTTCTGAAGCTTCATTTTCAAGGATGATTACAAAAATTAAAGATACAGACATTCTTGAAGAGGTAAACTCTCAAATAATAACTGATGCAATCAACGAAGAATATATTACAGATCCTAATATTGCGATTGACTCTGGTCACTTCGAGGCGAGAGATCAGGCTCCTTCAAAAAAAGAAGAGAAACCAAAGTCTGAGCCAAAGAAACGTGGGCGTAAATCAAAGGCCGAACATGAACAATGGTTAAAAGAGAAAGAAGCTAAGGAAGCATCCTTGTCTATTTTTGAAAAGAAAATTGAAGATCAACTAGACGTTTCTTACGATGAACTTCATGATCAAATGCCACTTCATCCTACATGGGGCGTGAAGAAAAATAGTGAAGGGAAAAATGTGTTTTGGTTTGGTTATAAAGGTCATTTAGCTGTTGATACCAAAACTCAGTTTATTCTTCATTCAATGATTTCCTCAGGTAGGCTAAACGATGGTAAAGCTGCTATACCTTTATTAAAAGGAATAGAGAGAAACTTTTCGGAACTTAGGATGATCTATGCACTAATGGATGCAGGATATGATTACGATGCAATCTATGAACAAGTCCATCGAATGAAAGGATATTCCATCATTGCTTATAACAAAAAAAATGAATCAGAGCCAATTGGGTTTGATGAAAATTTCGCTCCAACGTGTGTAAGGGAACATTCCTATCGATACGATAGCTTTGATAAAAAATACCAAACCTTAAAATACACACGTCCAAAAGAGTGTAGGGATTGTCCTCTAGCTGAAGATACATTATGCCAAAAGGTCTACAAGATAAAAATAGAGTCGGATTTACGCCGGTACAGTGCACCCGCACGCGGTTCAGTTGCCTGGAAAGATAGATTTAAGGAACGGAGTTCCGTTGAAAGGGTCATTGGATACCTAAAAGAATTCTTTCAGTTGAACAATGTAAGATATCGAACAGGAAAACGAGCTAAAGTCCATTTTGATTTGGTTACCATGGTGTACAATGGAATGAAATTAGCTAGCATGAGACTTGCTCAAAAACAATATTCAATGAATTCAGTAGCAGCTTAATTCTTTTGTAAAAGGACCAATGTTATTTTAAAACAGCGTTGATTGGAGCTGAAGGTACGAGACGCCTGCGGGAAAAGCAACAGCTGAAGATCCCGCAGGGTGGGTTTCCCGAGGAAGCTGAAGCGTTGCCCGCGGCAAGCGAGTATCCTTAAGAGGAAATCAACACAAATTTAAAGTAACTGATTTAAAAAACGATATAACTATTAATTCTGAAAGTGTTGGCTTTTTTATAAAAGTGAATTATGAAATTGATTCTATTATGTAAACAATGATATAATAGTACAGTTGTGTGAAAATTGATTCATTAAGGAGAGACTAAATATAATGAATATTCGTGAAGATATTAGAAATATTGCAATTATTGCCCACGTTGATCATGGTAAAACAACGCTAGTCGATAAATTGCTGCACCAATCTGGAACGTTCCGAACAAATGAACAAGTAGAGGAAAGAGCAATGGATTCTAACGCCATTGAAAAAGAGCGTGGAATTACGATACTTGCGAAAAATACGGCAATTAATTATGAAGATAAACGAATTAACATTATGGATACACCTGGACATGCTGACTTTGGTGGCGAAGTAGAGCGTATCATGAAGATGGTAGATGGCGTTCTACTTGTAGTAGATGCCTACGAAGGAACAATGCCACAAACTCGTTTTGTATTAAAAAAAGCATTAGAGCAAAAGCTTACGCCGATAGTTGTTGTAAATAAAATAGATAGAGACTTTGCAAGACCTGAAGAAGTAGTAGATGAAGTTATTGACTTATTCATTGATCTAGGTGCGGATGAGGATCAGCTAGATTTCCCTGTAGTTTATGCCTCAGCTATTAACGGGACTGCAAGTCTAAATCATGAAAAGCAAGATGACGATATGAGCTGTCTATTTGATTCAATAATCGAACATATACCTGCCCCAGTGAACAATCAAGATGAACCTTTACAGTTCCAAGTTGCACTTTTAGATTATAATGACTATTTAGGTCGTATCGGTATTGGTCGTGTGTTTCGTGGCACGATGAAAGTAGGGCAGCAAGTAGCATTAATGAAAGTTGATGGATCTGTAAAACAGTTCAGAGTAACGAAACTCTTTGGTTTTCTTGGCTTAAAACGTATTGAAATAGAAGAAGCGAAAGCAGGGGACTTAATTGCAGTATCAGGTATGGAAGAGATCAACGTAGGGGAAACAGTTTGTCCAGTTGATGCACAAGACCCATTACCTATTTTACGAATTGATGAGCCGACTCTTCAAATGACATTCTCTGTTAATAATAGTCCTTTTGCTGGTCGCGAAGGAAAATATTTAACGAGTCGTAAAATTGAAGAAAGACTACGTGCACAGTTAGAAACTGATGTTAGTTTACGTGTTGAAAACACAGAGTCACCAGATGTTTGGATCGTTTCAGGACGTGGAGAATTACATTTGTCCATTTTAATTGAAAACATGAGACGTGAAGGATATGAGCTACAAGTGTCTAAACCAGAGGTTATTGTTCGTGAAATAGATGGCGTTCGCTGTGAGCCAGTTGAACGCGTACAAATTGACGTTCCAGAGGAGTATACTGGCGCTGTTATGGAATCGTTAGGTGCTAGAAAAGGTGACATGCAAAACATGACGAACAACGGTAGCGGACAAGTACGTTTAGAATTTATGGTTCCTGCACGTGGTTTAATTGGTTACTCAACTGAATTTTTAACTCAAACACGAGGGTACGGCATTATTAATCACACTTTTGATAGCTACCAGCCGATGGTTGAAGGGCAAGTAGGTGGACGTAGAGCTGGTGTGATGGTTTCTATGGAAGCAGGGAAGGCAAGTCAGTATGGAATTATGCAAGTAGAAGATAGAGGACAAATTTTTGTAGAGACTGGAACGGAAATTTATGCAGGTATGATTGTCGGAGAGCATTCTCGTGAAAATGACATAACCGTCAATGTTACGAAGTTAAAGCAAATGACTAACATGCGTTCAGCAACGAAGGATCAAACAGTTACGATGAAGAAACCAAGAATTATGACATTAGAAGAGGCGCTTGAGTACTTAAATGATGATGAGCTTTGTGAAGTTACTCCTGAATCTATTCGATTACGCAAAAAAATTCTTGATAAAAATGAAAGAGAAAGAATCGCTAAGAAGAAGAAATACGCAAACCAAGTTTAAATGTAAAAAAGAGATTGTTGTAAGCCACTAAAGGGTGAATCAAAAGGTAAAAATTAACCTTTTGATTCACCCTTTTTCTTATATAAAAAGATAAGAAAGATAAATTTGACAGTGGAATTTTATCGCCGTGCGTACTAGTGAGAAGAGCACTCACTAGTACTTTAAGAACAACGGCGAAATTCCACTGCTTCTAAGAAAAAACTAAAATGAGCTTCAGGCTCGTTTTTAGTTTTTTTAAAGATAATGTATAAATATATGGCAGTGGAATTTTATCGCCGTGCGTACTAGTGAGAAGAGCACTCACTAGTACTTTAAGAACAACGGCGAAATTCCACTGCTTCTAAGAAAAAACTAAAAACGAGCTTCAGGCTCGTTTTTAGTTTTTTAAAAGATAATGTATAAATATATGGCAGTGGAATTTTATCGCCGTGCGTACTAGTGAGAAGAACACTCACTAGTACTTTAAGAACAACGGCGAAATTCCACTGCTTCTAAGAAAAAACTAAAAACGAGCTTCAGGCTCGTTTTTAGTTTTTTAAAAGATAATGTATAAATATATGGCAGTGGAATTTTATCGCCGTGCGTACTAGTGAGAAGAACACTCACTAGTACTTTAAGAACAACGGCGAAATTCCACTGCTTCTAAGAAAAAACTAAAAACGAGCTTCAGGCTCGTTTTTAGTTTTTTCTTATTCATTTACTGATTTTTTTTTGGAAAGTGATATGAAAAAAAGTGTAACATTATATATCATAAATAGAACTAAACAAGTGACTAAGGATGCTGCCATATATCCTGCTGAGGAGAAAGCTGGTCTAAACCATTCGGTATTTTGACCAACGACCATACCAACGATAATAGAAATTGCAAAAATACTAAATACAATAGCATATTCCGTCTTTTCTTCTTTGCTTAAATTAGTGAAAAATGACATCTTTAGCCTCCTCTCGCATTATTATATTCCTTATTATACCTTTTACAATAAACGTGATGCAATTTATTCTGCAGACTTTTTTCTTATCAAAGTTGAAACTAAATGTAATCTAATGCGTAAATACTAATATAAAAAATAGAAGTGAGGCGACGATCATGATTATTGTGAATACAGAAAATATCGCAGGAATGGAAATTAAAAAGGCTTTAGGCATTGTATCTGGTAATACAGTGCAAGCAAAGCATATTGGAAAAGATATTGTAGGAGGATTAAGAGGGTTAGTCGGGGGTAAAATGGTTGAGTATGAAGAAATGTTTCGTGAGTCGCGTGCAATTGCGGAAAAAGAGATGATTGCTCAAGCTGAAAAGCTAGGCGCTGACGCAATTGTAAACGTACGCTATTCTTCATCTTCCATTATGAGTGGCAGTTCAGAAGTGATGGTATATGGGACAGCAGTTATTTTAGCATAGTCTAGTGTCTATAAACATACTCTAGAGGAATTTCGTTTCCTTTAGAGTTTTTTTATGGACTTATAAATATTTAGCTGTCAAAGTACTACGATTCTGTCACCATTTAGTTTTAAGACATACCTATCCCTTCATATCTTTGAGAGAGTGTACTTTTATCATCACTTTTATAGTAAGGAAATTGAAATGGAGGGACAGCGTTTGTTTACTCGCATTGATAAACTTCAAATTGAATTACCTAAACCAAAAGCTCCAGATGCTGATGGAGCTGCAGCCGTACAGGAATTATTAGGTGGCAAATATGGTGAAATGTCAACGCTAAACAATTATATGTTTCAATCATTTAACTTTCGTAATAAAAGAAAATTAAAACCGTTTTATGATTTAGTTGCTAGTATTACTGCTGAAGAATTTGGTCATGTGGAGTTAGTTTCAAACACAATTAATTTAATGATACAAGGAACGACATTTCCAGGTGACCCAGATGTTACTCCTATGCAAAATGCAAAAGATAAAAGAAACGCGCACCATTATATTGCAACAGCACAAACTGCGATACCAGCCGACTCAATGGGAAATGCATGGACAGGAGATAACGTATTTAATAGTGGTAACTTAGTTTTAGATTTATTGCATAATTTTTTCTTAGAATGCGGAGCAAGAACACATAAAATGCGCGTTTACGAGATGACCGACAATCCAGTGGCTCGTGAGATGATAGGATATTTACTCGTTCGTGGTGGTGTCCATGTTGTGGCATATGCAAAAGCATTGGAAATAGCAACGGGTGCAGATGTTACGAAAATGGTACCAATACCAAATTTGGATAATAGTAAATTTGAAACAGCGAGGAAGTTTGAAGCAGAAGGTCAACACCGTAAGCTTTATACATTTAGTGCAAGAGACTATCAAGATGTCTCAAAAATATGGAAAGGACAACATCCAAGTGATGGAGGTAAGCTAGAGGTTATTCAAGGAACACCGCAAGGAGGAACAATTCCAGATTTAGAAGAAATACCGGAAGAGTTTGCACCTGGAGTATCCTATGAGGATTTCCAAGAAATTGCTAGACGTCTACAACGACAAGCTGGTTTATAATGCTAATGTAATATAATAGTGCCGATTTGGAATTTTTGAGATGCTAAGTATTACATTAATCAATTGGTGCTGGAGCGAGTGAATGGAGCGGAAGCAATTCACTCGTTTTTTTTTTTGTACTAGAAAACTACTACTATGAAAATCCCGATAAAACACTTCTCAGAGCACATAAGGGCGTGGAAAAGGTGAGGAAAGTACGGATATTTTTCCTCCAACATAATATAAAAAACCTACTGCAATATAAAGAAAAGTTTGCAATAATAGAATGAGAAAACATAATAAGGAAAGGGAAGTAAATGAAAAAATTTTTAATCATATTAATTATCATTATTGGGGTTGGATATGGGGGCTACCGTTTATTATTATCCTATACGTCTGAAGAGCTAGTGAGTCAAATAGCAAATGAGATGTTAACTGATGAAGTTGTAGAGGAATGGCTGTCCGATCCGAGTGTGCGGCAATTATTAGAAGAATATAAGCTTCCTGCTTCAGAGCTCCCTGAGGCGAGTGAAGTAAATAACCTCCCATTTACAACGAAGGAGGAGGCCACGAAAGCGATCGTCAGTAAGTTTTCAGTAGAAGAAATAACTGAAATTACGATGCAGGCAGCACGAGGTATGAGTGCAGATGAACAGGCGGAAATAGAAAGAAAGGTTTTAGAGAGAATGTCAGAAGAAGAGTTAGAAGCATTAATGATTATTGGATTAGATCAGATTGCTAACGATATGCTAACTAATTAACTAATTAATAAGTAAGCTATGTTAAACATTGATGTTGATTTTCGCTTTGAAGCTGCATCCGTCAAGACATCTCGGAGCGGATTCAAGAAGTAATGTTCAGTGCCTCTCTCCCTGCGGGATGTTCAGCTACCTATTCCCACAGGAGTCGCGAGCATGTAAGTAAAAATTAACACTAACCTTTAAAAGAGCTTAAAAAAAGGAACCAATCATTCGGCTATCGTTGATTGATTCCTTTTATTTTTTGAAGTACGTTCACTATACCTTTTTTTATGTAGCGAAAAAGCTTTATCATCTCGGTATAAACGTCCGTATCAAACTCTCCGTCATTTGTCCAGTTAGCTAATTTTTCCTCATGCTTATCTCTTCTTCGCGCGTGGCGTAAAGTTCCATAATAATAAGCTTTAATTTCATTCCAATCTAACCAAAATTGATGCCAAATAATCATGAATGCTGCCTTTTTTGTCATCATTATCACTCCTCTATAACAGATAGCTTATAGAAGAGTTTTATGATTCAAAACTATGATATAGAACTAAATTAATATTTTCACAGTTTTGGATTAGTTTAGTTGTAGGAATGATAGACTTTATACATTAAATGTTTGGTCTGATTTTTCGTCTAAGTATTTCTCAATGACTTCTTTTATTGCTAATTCACTTATTGGTTTTTGAATAAAAGTATATGCACCTAATAGTTTGGATTTTTTTAGATGGGCTAGGCCACTTGTTGATGACGCCATAATGACTTTAATGGAAGGGTATCGTTGATGAATTTCTTTTAGTGCTGCAATGCCATCCATTTTCGGCATAATGATATCCATAAATACAAGGTGGGGCTGATTTACATGACAAATTTCAATAGCCTCTTCACCATCACATGCTTCATAAATAGATGTAATTCCGTTTAATTTTAATGTATCTTTCAATTGTTCTCTCACTGTTGCAGAATCATCGCAAATTAATACTGAAATATTCTCCACACTAAAGCTCCTTTCCAAAAATCTAAGTTAGTGTTGCATACCCCACTTTATTTTTAGATTGTAACCTTATTCTATCATAAGAAAAGCTTTCTATTAGGTATAGTAAGCAATTGTCATCTGTTTTTAATAATATATTTTTTGACATAAAGTTACAAAAAAAGGGGTGATATTCATTATAGATAAGGATAGAAATATAGGTCTTTTCAATCATAAAAGTCGTTTTTATATGAAAATCTTTAAAAAGGAAAACGGGTCTTTTATACTAGAGGTAGTTTTAAAGGGATGGTGGCGTGATGAACCAAGAAATATCAGCAACATATGACAAAAAAATAAGCTGCCCATTATGTAATCATAAGTATACTTCAAAGAAACTTCGTTCTCGAGCGATTAGAGTTGAGAAAATAGAAAATGACAATTTTACTATATATAAAGAATCTCAAAATAATCCAACCTTATACGAGGTATATGTTTGCCCTGATTGTGGATTTGCTTTTACAGATCAATTCACTACTTCTTTTAGTGAATCAGAAGTTGAACTGTTTCGAAAGTCCGTAACGGCTCGCTGGGAAGGACTTGATTATGGAACGGAGAGGTCATATCAAGATGCGGTCAATACTTATAAGTTAGCATTACTATCAAGTAATATAACGAATCAGCCAGCAATTGTTATTGCCGGAATATGCTTAAGATTAAGCTGGGTACTTCGCTATAAAGAGGAACAGGAAGAAGAAAATAGGTTTTTAAAAAATGCAATACAAAAATATGAGTTATCATATGAAAATGGTGATTTTAAATCTACAAAAATGTCGGAAGTGAAGTTGCTATTTTTAATGGGTGCTATAAGTAGAAGGCTTGGTTTATTAGACAAGGCGGTTGTATATTTGTCTAAAATTATTGAGCATAAAGATCGTCATCTTGAGCCTACCATTGTGGAGAAAGCGAGAGAAGAGTGGTATGCAGCAAGAAAAAAGTAATATAAGACAAAAGTAATGATGAAAAAGTCTTACAATTTTCGAGTGATTACAATATAATAGAGTTATTAATGTCGAATCTTGGCGTTTGTTTTTTAAAAGGAGAGGTAACAATGGATGTAAAACATATAAATGCAGTTTGTAGAGCAACAAAGTCAATACTATCTAGCCATTTTGGTGTAGATGTTACATTATTAAATCCGAAAGCACAGCAACAATCTGTGCCATCAAACGATGTTTCCGTCGTTTTAGGTGTTAATGGTGAACTTTCAGGCCAAATCATCTGTTCTATAACTGAAGATACAGCAAAAAATATAGTAGGAGTTATGATGGGTGGTATGGTGATTGAAAAGTTAGATGAAATGGGATGGAGTGCCATTCAAGAGTTTGGGAATTGGGTTGCGGGCTCTACAGCTACTGAACTATCAAAGGAAAATTGCATCATTGATGTAACGCCACCAATGGTAAATGAGAAAGAATCGGTTTACCGTACAACAAAAATGTTTATTACTGTTCCACTAGACTCAAAATTAGGCCTTATTGATGTTCATATATCATTGTCTGATAAAGCGAGCTAAAAGCATATATATTTTTTTATTTTGGAGAAGCTATGGTGGAAATTACTAGCTTCTTTTTTTATTATGTAGATTAAGATTATTTGCTATTTTATGATATTCGATTATACTATAAAGCATTGCTACACTTGAAAGGATGTGAATGGTTCATGAGTACGTTAGATATGTCAAAGTTCGAAAAAAAACTCATCATTAGAACGATACGACATGATGATATTGAAAAAATAATTGAACTTTCAAAAATTTGTTTTCCTAAAATGAATCCATGGAAAAAAGAGCAGTTATTAAGCCATATTGAGCTGTTTCCTGAAGGTCAATTTTGTGTAGAGCTCGATGGTGATATAATCGGTTCTTGCTCTAGTTTAATTATAAATTTTGATGAGTATGATGATCAACATACGTGGGATGAAATAACGGATGAAGGTTATATTACGAATCACGATCCAGACGGTTACAATTTGTACGGAATAGAAGTTGCTGTTCATCCTGAATTTAGGAGGATGAAAATTGGACGTCGTCTCTATGAGGCTCGAAAGGATTTAGCGAGAATAAAAAACCTTAAAAGTATTATTATAGGTGGGCGAATTCCTAATTATAATAAATATGCAACTGACATGACACCACGTGAGTACGTGGAAGAAGTAATGCATCATAGTATTTATGATCCTGTTCTGACATTTCAGGTGATGAACGGGTTTACTTTAAAAAGGGTAAATAAAAATTATTTAGATGATGATAAAGCATCAATGAAATATGCCACATTAATGGAATGGAATAATGTTGACTATCAGCCAACGAGTAAACGTCATTTTAAAACATCCTTCCCAGTAAGAATTTGTGCGATTCAATATATGATGAAGAAGATTGATTCGTTTGAAGAATTTGCGCAGCAGTGCGAATATTATGCAGATGTTGGAGCGAGTTATCAATCAGACTTTGTAGTATTTCCGGAAATTTTTACGACGCAATTACTTTCATTTATAGAAGAAAAAAGTCCTAGCCAGGCTATTCGAAGATTAACTGATTATACAGAAGACTATATCAATTTATTTACTGAGCTTGCGATTAAGTATAATGTTAATATTATTGGTGGATCTCATTTTGTAGAGGAAGCAGGTAAAATATTTAATATTGCCTACTTGTTCCGAAGAGACGGGACGATTGAAAAGCAGTATAAACTTCACATTACTCCAAATGAACAAAAGTTTTGGGGGATTCATGGTGGAGATAAAATTGAAGTATTTGATACAGATTGTGGAAAAATTGCGATTCAAATTTGTTATGATATCCAATTTCCAGAGCTTGCGAGACGTGCAACAGAGAAAGGTGCTAATATTATTTTTACTCCTTTCTGTACAGATGATCGTCAAGGTTATTTAAGAGTTCGCTACTGTGCTCAGGCGAGAGCGATTGAAAACCAAGTATATACAATGATAGCAGGTACGGTTGGGAACTTAACGCAGGTAGAAAATATGGATATTCAATATGCACAATCAGGAATATTTACCCCATCTGATTTTCCATTTCCTAGGGATGGTGTAGTGGGAGAATGTAACCCTAACGTAGAAACAATTGTTGTAGGAGATGTTGATTTGGAAATATTGCGGCGCCACCGGAAGTCAGGAACGGTTACTCAATGGCGGGACCATAGAAAAGATCTGTTTGAAATTAAGTACAGTGATAAAACTTGATTCGCGCATAATATAATTGATGTTCCATATGATGAAAGTTGCTAAAATGGCACCACTTGCCGAAATCCATTACAGAAGAGGTTGACTCAAATGGTTGAATTTATACCTTTTTATACGAAAATGAATACCTTGTAAGTCAAAAAAAACAAAAAAAAGGGGAGGGTATCCTTATGGGTACTCTTTTCCATTTTTTTACTTTTATGCTGTAGGTTGTTCTACCGTCACTTTAAAGCCTTTTGACTCAATATTCTTAATCCAGTAGTTGATCTTCCTTTCCGTGTCTTTTTCTGCATAATCCCAACCTAATTCTTCATAGGGGATCTTGTCTTTAATAATATGATATATTATCCTTAAAATAAGATGTGCTGTAGCCATCGATGCTTTATATTGACCTCTTCTCTTCTGCACACGATAGAAGAAGGAGGAGAGCCGGGTTCCTTTGGATTTGGATGCGGACCATGCTGCTTGACAAAGGACACCCTTTAAACTCCTGTTCCCTTTTTGGGTCCGGGAGCTTTTTTTCTTTCCAGCACTCTCATTATTACCAGGACATAATCCACCCCATGAAGCTAAGTGCTTATCACATGGGAAACAAGACATATCTACTCCAATCTCTGCAATAATCACCGCTATAGCATTAAAACTTACACCAGGGATTGTATCGAGTAATTCAACATATTCGTTATAGGGGGTTATTAGACGGTCGATTTCACCCTCCAATTCTGAAATTTGTTTCTCAAGATAAATTAAATGATCATAATGCATGCGAATAATTTTTCGATGATGCTGGCGTACGCGTCCATTTAAAGCATCAACTAATTGAGGTACTTTTCTCTTTAAAGAAGTTTTCACCAAGCTTCTTACCTGCTCCTCCGTTAACACCTCACCATTAATGATTGACTCTAAAAGAGCTCGTCCAGATACACCAAATAAATCACTAACAAAAGTGGTTAACTTGACGTTTGCATCTTGTAAGATCTTATGGATACGATTTTTTTCTGAAGATGCATTGCCAACAAGCTTTCTACGGTAACGAGTATAATCCCGTAGATCTCGGAAGTTTTCAGGTGGAACAAAACTTGGTGTGATCAACCCACATCTCAATAACTGGGTAATCCAGGCTGCATCACTGACATCGGTCTTACGACCAGGAACATTCTTAATGCGCTTTGCATTGGCAAGAATTAATTCGAAACTCCCCTCTAGAATATTCCACACTGGTTTCCAATAAACACCAGTACTTTCCATTGCGACATGGGTGCATTTAAAGCTTTCTAGCCAATCATGAAGTGCAAGTAAGCCTTTCGTCGTTGTAAGAAAAGTTTGTGTCTCTTTTTTAGGTCGTTTTTCCAATGGACCATACATAACACAAGCTACAATCTCTTCCTGATGAACATCTAGTCCAGCACATCTTTCCAATACTGCATCCATAACTCATCACTCCTTAATAAAAATAGAAATGATGCAGGTCATACACCTGTAAGCATGGTATTTTTATACACGTGTTCTTAACGACAATTAGCGGTGCTCGTAGGTGTATTCGGTCGGTTTGAGTCGCGGGGTAAAAATTCCACCAATAAAGGGACGACCTGTGACCTGCTAATCTTATTATAAAAATTAGCAAGCACAGGTCGCAAGTCATTTTCATTCATAGTGGTGGCTATTAAGCCATGAAAGTTTGAGTCAACCTCTAGCTTTTAGGACATCTCTTTTAGTTTGATATGTAAAAAATATGTCTACCCTAACAAATGAGGGGAGGCATGAATAAATGTCTATTGAAAGTAAAAGAGAACTTAAAGGACATCGTCAGTTAACCTTTTCCATGTTTTTAATAGGACTAGCTTTGAGTATTCTCGCATTTATATATATATTTCAGACAGAGGAAAATGGAAGAGATCATATAGTAGAAGAATGGTCGATTCAGTGGACAGCGAGAGAGCAACCAATTGTTTCAAATATGCCGATTGATTTGCAAGTTATCGCCCTTGAAGGGGGGCATTTGTGGATTACAGAGGGAGACGTAAGAGCGAATTTGTCTCACAGTAAAATGCATGAAGACAAATCAATTACGTTTCATCATGTTGAGGATGGCCTGTATGAAGTACAAACGTCCTTTCCGTACGCTGGTATTTGGAAGGGTGAATTATATATTAAAAAATCTGGAAACAAAGTATCGATCCCAATGGAAGTGAATGTCTTACCTCCAAGATAAGAAAGTGGATACCGATGGTTGAATGAAAAGGTAAAAATGACCCTTTTCATTCAACCTCTTTTCATATTTAATGTTTTTTTTATGCATATATGTAAATAAGCGTTTACAATTAATAATAGAATGAAAGTACATAAAAGGAGGGTAACGATGGAACGAACCTATATTCTTTCAATTGATCAGGGGACAACGAGTTCAAGGGCAATCATCTTTAATAAGGGCGGAGAAATCGTTAATGTTGCACAGAAGGAGTTTAATCAAATTTTTCCTAAGCCAGGTTGGGTTGAGCATGATCCAAATGAAATATGGTCATCAGTACTAGCTGTAATAACCGAAGTATTAACAAAATCAGAGATTTCGGCAAAAGAGGTTGCTGCTATTGGGATTACGAATCAACGAGAGACTACAATTGTATGGGATAAAAATACAGGCAAGCCAGTATATAATGCAGTCGTGTGGCAATCAAGACAAACGGAATATATATGTGAAGAATTAAGAATACAAGGTTTAAATGATTTATTTAGGAAAAAAACAGGTTTACTAATAGATGCATACTTTTCAGGTACAAAAGTGAAGTGGATCCTTGACAATGTAGAAGGCGCACGTGAGAAGGCAAATAATAATGAATTATTATTCGGAACAGTGGACACTTGGTTAGTTTGGAAGTTATCAGGAGGAAAAGCGCACGTAACGGACTACACGAATGCCTCGAGGACTTTAATGTATAATATTTATGACCTTAAGTGGGATGAGGAGTTATTGGATATTTTAACAATACCGAAATCGATGTTACCAGATGTTTGTTCTTCATCAGAAGTGTATACGAAAACAGATGACTATCATATCTTTGGTGAGGCTATCCCTATTGCTGGTATTGCTGGGGACCAACAAGCCGCATTGTTCGGTCAAGTATGCTTTGAAAAAGGGATGGTTAAAAATACATATGGCACAGGCTGCTTTATGTTAATGACAACAGGGGAAAAACCAGTATCGTCTAAACATGGGCTATTAACAACAATTGCATGGGGTATTGATGGCAAAGTAGAATATGCTCTAGAAGGAAGTATTTTTGTTGCCGGTTCTGCGATTCAATGGCTTCGTGATGGTCTACGTATGTTTCCACAATCAAAAGATAGTGAAAAATATGCTGAAAGAGTAGAGTCTGCCAATGGTGTTTATGTTGTACCAGCATTTGTAGGGTTAGGAACGCCATATTGGGATAGTGAAGTGAGAGGTGCCATATTCGGTCTTACTAGAGGAACTGAAAAGGAACACTTTATTCGTGCTACGTTAGAATCGTTATGTTATCAAACGAAAGATGTTGTGAATGCAATGATAAGTGATTCCGGATTAAGCTTAAAGACGTTAAGAGTTGATGGAGGGGCCGTAGCGAATAATTTTTTAATGCAGTTTCAAAGTGATATGTTAGGTGTACCAGTAGAGCGTCCAGTAATTCAGGAAACAACAGCTTTAGGAGTCGCGTATTTAGCAGGTTTAGCAATTGGTTTTTGGGATGACCGTGAACAAATTGCTGCCCTATGGAAAAAAGAAAGGACGTTTACTTCAACATATGCAGCGGAGAAACAAGAAAAGTTATATGCTGGTTGGAAATTAGCAATTGAGGCTACTCAAAAATTTAAAGTAAATAACGATTAAAGAACATAGATAAAAAATGGACCCCCTATAGACTTTTACTAGTAGGGGGTTTGTCGAAAGAAAAAATCGAAAAATGGTATTTTTTGTTACTTTTAAACTAGGTATATCGAAATTAAAAAACACGCTAAAAATTCTTAAAAATAGTAGAAAAAAATACCATAATTTATGCAATATACTATTGTTATTTTTATGTAAATTTCATATAATAATTAATATTAATAATAGACTTTTAGCATAGTGATAGTGTACTAGAGACATATTAAACTAATTTCCTATGCTATAAAATAGAAGAAACGAGTGAGGAAATTGGGGATAAGCTACTACTTAAAAAGACAAATGGAAGTCAAGAGACGGCAAATGATTCGCTCTGCAAAAGATCATGGTTTTACTTCAAAGGAAACGATTCGATATAGCCAGGAACTTGATCATTTAATGAATGTGTACCGTCGCCTAACCGTAAAAAACTCAAATAAAGAAGAACAACAATTAAGCTACATGAGCTAATACACGCCTTCTGTTTAAGTCAGAAGGCTTTTTTGTGTCCATTTCTAATCGAACTCGAACTCAGATAAAAGTATTGTTATTATATAGTTTTGTTTCTAAGAGATTATCAGTTTATAATAGAGAATACAAGATAAAAAGCATACAAGAAATAACATTCATGATAGGGTGGTTACATTTGAATAAATTATTTGATTATTTTATTTTAACAATCGGCTCCATAGTTGTAGCTGTTGGTTTAGAGTTAATTTTAGCACCAAATAGTTTAGTTGATGGAGGAGTCACTGCAATAGCTATTATGTTTAATGCCATTATCAGTTTACCTATTTGGCTCGTCTTTGTCATATTGAACATACCCTCTTTATATGTTGCTGGTAGGTACATGGGTAAAAAATTTATTATACGAACGTTGTATGCTAATGTAATAACAACTGTAGCATTAATAAATATGGCCCCATTTCCTGCGATCACAACTTCTGAAGTACTTATAGTACTGTATGGAGGTTTATTACTAGGTGTTGGAGTTGGGCTTGTAGTAAAGGCTGGAGGAGCGATAGATGGCACAGAGATGCTAGCTATTTGGATTAATAAAAAATATCACATACCGATCAGTAAATTTCTATTATTAATAAATGCAGTTATATTAACTGGAGCAGCATTTGTATTTTCTCTGGAACAAGCAATGTTTTCTATCGCAGTCTTTTTCATTGTGTCGAAAACGATTGATTTTGTCTTAGATGGTATTAATCAAGGGAAATCAGTGATGATTATCTCTGAAAAACCAGAAGAAATTGGACAACAACTAATTGATGAACTCGGTATGTCAATTACTTATCTACATGGAGTGGGAGGATATAGTAACAGTGAAGTTCATATCATTTATTGCATTACCGATCGTTTCAGGTATCCAAAGTTGAAAGAACTCGTTCTATCTATTGACTCTTCGGCGATTTTAGAAGCTTCGTTTGTGACAGAAACAACAGGGTTAAAAAGAAAATCATTGTTTAATATGAAGCTTGAGAAAAAGGAATTTTAGCAATAAATATGTTCATTTTGTTTTTTTTATCTGTCAGCTTTTCTAACAGGAAATTTATTTAAGTACAGGCAATACAAGCAAGAAATTTTGTTGACTGTAGTATAATAAAAGAAAAGCGAAAGTGGTGAGTAGTAAGATGGCTATCGTTTACATTTGTAAGGTGTGTAATGGGACTGGATATGTAGACAGAAAAAAGCTGTTTTTTACTAGAAAAGTATCTTGCCGCTATTGTAACGGAATGGGGAAAAAGAAATATAAGAAAGATAGAATTGGGTAAAAAAAGACATATGACTAGCTTTTGGGGAGCTAATCATATGTCTTTTTTTATTGTGACGGTCTTAAAAGGTGAAAATCAACCTTTTGAGTCTCGATCCTACTCCAAAATCTCCCATCCAGATGATAGTGATAAATCAGGATTCTTATCTTGGAACATTCTTAAAGTAAATTCATTTTCAAAGAGGATGACAGAGCGCCCCTGTTGGTCTTTTACGAGCATTTTTCTTGAATCAGTCATTTTATCTGTTACTTCGCCCTTCGTTACCCAGCGGGCAAGCTCGTGCGTCATATGTTGGAATTCAATGTCAACGTTATACTCATTCTTCATTCGATATTCAAACACTTGAAACTGTAGCTCCCCAACTGCCCCAATGATGAAATCTTCAAAATAAGGCGTTTTATAAAGCTGGATTGTTCCTTCTTGAACGAGTTGCTCCATCCCTTTATGGTACTGTTTATGCTTCAGTGCATTTTTTGCCGTCACTTTCGCAAATTTCTCCGGAGGAAACTGTGGCATTTCTTCATATACGAGTCGCTCATTTCCAGTAACAAGAGTATCCCCAACTTGAAAGTTACCAGAGTCATATAATCCGATAATATCTCCCGGTAATGCAGTATCTATCGTTTCTGTTTGTGAAGCAAAAAAGGATTGCGATTGGTTGAGCTTCATTTTCTTTCCGGTACGTGAAAGCATGATTTCCATGCCACGTTCAAATTTTCCAGAGCATATACGTAAAAATGCTATTCTATCTCGGTGGTTAGGGTTCATATTTGCTTGAATCTTAAATATAAATCCTGAAAACGTGTTACTCTCCGGTAAAATAACTTCACCAGAAGCTTTTCTAGGCTGTGGCTCAGCAGCTAGCTTTACGAAATTATCTAAAAATGATTGAACACCAAAGCTAGATAAAGCACTGCCAAAAAAGACTGGCGTTAGTTGTCCATTTTGGACCTTTTCCATCGTAAATTCGTTACCCGCTTCTTCTAAAAGCATAATCTCGTCCTCAAGCTGTTCCTGTTCAAATGATTGAAGGACTTTTTGATCTTCGTATGGGACGATTTCTCTCTCGTGAGAATCGTTATACACTTCAATTTTTTTATCTGGGATACTATAAATACCTTTTAATGTTTTTCCCATTCCTATAGGCCAGTTCATTGGCGCTGTTTCCATCTCTAACACTTCTTCAATCTCTGCAAGTAAATCTAGTGGTTCTTTCCCTTCACGGTCAAGCTTATTAATAAAGGTTAAAATAGGTATACCACGCATGCGACATACTTTGAAAAGCTTTAATGTTTGTGCTTCGATCCCTTTAACACTATCTATGACCATTACAGCAGTGTCAACGGCTGTTAATGTACGATAAGTATCCTCACTGAAGTCTTGGTGACCAGGAGTGTCTAGTATATTTATTTGTATGTCATTATAGATAAGCTGCATCACACTAGATGTAACAGAAATACCCCGTTGCTTTTCGATTTCCATCCAGTCAGAAGTTGCAAATTTCCCTGATTTTTTTCCTTTTACTGTACCGGCACTTCGAATACCACCACCGAGCAATAATAACTTCTCCGTTAATGTTGTTTTCCCAGCATCAGGGTGGGAAATGATGGCAAATGTTCGCCTTGGTGTTTCATTAGACATATATACAAAACCCTTTCTATGTTAAATGAGTCTTTATTTTGATCCTCCAATTCTTCATTATATACAAATTGAGGCTAACAATCACTTTTTTTTGTCATTCTTTTCATTAAGTGTTGTTAAAGGTTTTTTTATACACTTTATTAAGATGGAAAAAAGATAATAATTAAGTAGAGGGAAGAAAAAAATAGAGGGTGTCCCAAAAGCTATTAAAAGGAAGAGGTTGACTCAAAAAGGTAAAGAATCGAGGCCACTGAAAAAGTGAAAAACTTGCTGTTTCGTTGCATTAATATTTAATATACCTCATTATAGGGAAAGTTGATGAGACCGGAGCAAGCGAGTTTACTGTCTCTTCCTCTACGAGCATATGCTACGGAGCGTATCCGTCGAGACAACTCGAAGCATTAGCGACGAAGTAACGCTCGTTCCTGTGGGATCGAAGGCAGGGGTGAGACCCCGCAGACCACAGGTCAAGGAGGCTCACCAGCCGCCCACGGAAAGCGAGTTTGCACAGGTCTCATCAACCCCTATATTCAAACAACCTTATATTTATTAGTCTACCCTTTGAATTTAAGTTCTTTTTCAGTGCCCTCAAAAAATCGACCTTTTGAGTCAACTTCACAATAAAATATTCAATTGCTATGCTGCGGATCGTCATCGACATGTGGTGGTAAATGCTTTGTAAAATAAGCTCCTAATACTGTAAGAAGTGTAGTAATTATAAAGAAACTAGCTAAATGAAAATCCACTATCCTGATCCATACATAAAAAACAGGGATGAGCAAAAAGCATATTGGTGTTAACCAAACCTTCATGTTAATCCTCCTTATTATTTATTTATCGATTCTCAGTATCTATTTACAACATTAGTATGTTGTTAATACTATAAAATTCTTCGTAATTTTCTTGTTTTCCTGCTTTCAGTGACGAACTTTCCATAATTGCGAGGGGGATATTGTCTACGTGTAAAAAGCTAGGCATTCATTAAAAAATTGATTGGATGAAAATAATTAAAGTGCGAATAATAACCTTGCAGAAAAATAAAGGAGAAAGTGGATATAGGAATGACAACACCAACATATGAAGATATAAAAATCATTCATGAAAAACTGGTGAGCATGAGGTTAGAATATTGGTTAGAACATAATGTGTTTACATTTCAATGGTGGCTTTTACTAACTATACTAGTTGTCCCGTGGCTCGTTTGGTGGCTGTTTGTTGATAAGAAAAATATAAGTAGAATACTGTTATTTGGCTGTCTATTAATGATACTTGTATTAATAATGGATGATTTAGGCGTAGAGCTACAATTATGGTCGTATCGATATCAACTTGTCAGTATATTACCTCGCTTAATTTCAATTGACCAAGGAATCATTATTATTTTTCATATGGCGATTTACCAATTTTTCCCTAAATGGAAGTCATTCCTAATTGCAAATATAGTAATGGCTATAGTTTTTTCCTAGTATTTGAACCTATTACTGTATGGTTAGGGATTTATCAACTTGATAATTGGAGCTATACCGCCTCACTTCCAATTTATGTAATGAAAGCAATGTTTATTAAGTGGCTTGTTGATGAGGAAATTTACAGAATAGAGCAAAAAATAGTGTGAAGTGCAAAAGCTTAGCAGTATAGTGGTTTAAAAAGAGGCTGTCCCAAAAGATAAGGGTGACTCAAAAGGTAAAAATTCGACCTTCTGAGTCACCCTCGTTTTAATCATGTACTAATTCATATTGAGAAATTTTATCCTCGTGTGTCAATGTCACAGATATTTCATCCCAACCATTAATAAGCATTTCTTTATGATACGGTGGTACTTCAAAGGTAGACTTAAATCCCGCATCGTCGTATATTTCTTGATCCGCTAAATTTATTGTTAGTGTGTAGCTATTTGCTTCAGCATTATTTATTAATGCTTCTGTCTCTTCTTGAGGCAGCTTTATTGCGAGAATGCCATTTTTCACACAGTTACTATAAAAAATATCAGCATAGCTAGGTGCAATAATGACTTTAAATCCATAATCTTGAAGTGCCCAAGGGGCATGTTCACGAGATGACCCACACCCAAAGTTATCCCCAGCAATTAATATAGATGCACCGTCATATTTTTCATCATTTAGTGTAAAGTTTTCTCTAGGTGTACCATCATCATGAAAGCGCCAGTTATAAAAAAGGAATTGACCAAAACCTTGTCTTTCAATGCGTTTTAAAAATTGTTTCGGTATGATTTGATCTGTATCGATATTTGCTCTATTTAGTGGATAAACAAGTCCACTATGTTTTTTAAAAGCTTCCATTAAATTTTGACCTCCTTAAGAAGAAAATGTAGGTGTAGAATATTTACGTACATCGACGAAATGACCTTCTATCGCTGCTGCTGCTGCCATTTCTGGACTAACTAGGTGTGTTCTTGCGCCATTTCCTTGGCGCCCTTCAAAGTTTCGGTTTGAAGTCGATGCACAACGTTCTCCCGAAGGAACAATGTCGTCATTCATTGCTAGACACATACTACAGCCTGCTTCACGCCATTGGAATCCTGCTTGTTTAAAAATAACATCTAATCCTTCTTCTTCTGCAGCAATTTTTACAGTTTGTGATCCGGGTACGACAATGGCCTGCACAGCAGGGTTAACTTTTTGGCCACGAACAATATTTGCAGCTTTTCTTAAATCACTAAGTCGTGAGTTTGTACAAGAACCAATAAATACGTGATCAATCTTTACTGATGAGATTGGTTGGTCTGCTTCTAATCCCATATATTCTAATGCTCGTTCAATTTCTTCTTTATCGTTATTTGTTTTAGCATCTTTAGGGCTCGGAATAGTAGCACTAATTGGTATCCCCATACTTGGGTTTGTACCCCAAGTGACTTGAGGTTCTACCTCATTTGCATTTATTTCAACTGTATGATCATATTCTGCACCTTCGTCAGTAGCAAGAGCCTTCCATTTTTCTACAGCAGCATCAAATTCATTGTCTTTAGGGACATGACGTTTGCCTTTTAAATATGCATAAGTTGTTTCATCAGGACTTATTAAACCTGCGCGAGCACCTGCTTCAATAGACATATTACAAACAGTCATTCTTTCTTCCATAGAAAGGTTCCTAATGGCTTCTCCAGTATATTCAATGACATAACCTGTACCAAAATGAACACCGAATTTTGCGATAATAGCCAAAATTAAGTCTTTAGCAGTTACGCCTAAGCCTAACTCACCATTTACTTTGACATTTAACGTTTTTGGTTTAGATTGCCATAGCGTTTGTGTGGCAAGAACGTGTTCAACTTCACTCGTACCAATTCCAAAGGCTAGTGCGCCGAATGCACCATGTGTCGACGTATGGCTATCACCACAAACGATTGTTTTACCTGGTTGTGTCAAACCAAGCTCTGGACCGATAACGTGAACGATACCTTGATCAGGGTGGTCAATATCTGCAAGTGGAACATGAAATTCTTCGCAGTTTGCTTTTAACGTATCCATTTGTTTTCTTGAAACAGGGTCTTTAATGAAATAACGATCTAGCGTAGGGACGTTATGATCCATCGTTGCAAACGTTCGATCAGGGCGTCTTACTTTACGTCCTTTAATTCTTAACCCCTCAAATGCTTGTGGAGAGGTTACCTCATGTACAAGTTGTAAATCTATATACAGTAAGTCTGGTTTTCCTTCTTCTTCATGAACAACATGCTGTTCCCAAATCTTCTCAATAATAGTTTTAGGTTGAGACATATTTTCACTCCTCACTTCAAGTCATATTCAAATATTTTTGTTTAAAGCTCTACTTCTTTTTTTGTCTTTGCTTGTTCAGTTACTAAGTCGACGATTAACTGAGTCATTTCCTCAGTACCAACTTTTTTTCCTGCTCCAGCAATATTTAAATCAGCTGTATAGTAGCCGTCACTTAGTACTTGTTCAACTGCAGATTCAATTAAGTTTGCTTCATCCTCTAAGTGGAAGGAATGCTTTAACATGAGTGCTGTTGATAAAATCATTGCAAGTGGGTTTGCTAGACCTTGACCTGCTATATCGGGTGCTGAACCATGAACGGGTTCGTAAAGTCCAAAGCTATCTTCTCTTAAACTAGCAGAAGGGAGCATCCCAAGGGAGCCAGTTAAAACAGAAGCTTCGTCACTTAAAATGTCTCCAAATAAGTTTTCGGTTACAACGACATCAAAGTGAGTTGGATTCGTAATTAATTTCATAGCTGCAGCATCGACTAGTACATGTTCAACGGCAACGTCAGGGTACTCTGATTTTTTCTCTTCTACAATTTCTCTCCATAGTTTACTAGACTCGAGAACGTTTGCTTTATCAACAGATGTTAAATGTTTTCTACGCAGTTGTGCACATTGGAAAGCTTTATCTACTATTCTTTCAATTTCTGAACGCGTATAAGCTAACGTATCTACGACGGCATTACCATTATCTCTTCGTTCACTAGGAGTACCAAAATAAAGACCACCTGTGAGTTCCCTCACGATTAGTAGATCGCTACCATTGACAACTTCCTCTTTTAAAGGAGATGCATGAAGAAGTTTTTCAAAGCCTTTTACTGGACGTAAATTTGCAAAAAGTCCTAATTCTTTTCTTATAGCGAGTAGGCCTTTTTCTGGTCTTAAATGAGAGGGATTGTTATCCCATTTAGGTCCCCCAACAGCACCTAACAATACCGCATCAGCATTTTTACAAGCTTCTAATGTATTTTCTGGTAGCGGAGTACCATGATTATCAATAGCAGTTCCACCTATATCGTGAGTTGCGTATGTGAAGGTGTGGTTAAACTCTTTAGCGATAACATCCAATACTTTTTGAGAGGATTGAATCACTTCAGCACCAATTCCATCACCAGGGAGTAATACTACATGTTTTTTCATAAACGAACCTCCGTTACTTGTGTGAATTATTGTAGACCACCCAACATTTTAAAATACTAGTTTCCCTTTATTCGTAAGTTTTATCGTTACGAATAAAGGGAAGGAGGGAGGTGTCTAGTTCTTTCATATTTTTGCAGTTTCTTTTTTTATACCGTTCTGATTAAAGAAGACACGATTCACTGCGTTTAAGAAAGCTTTTGCTGAAGCTTCTAAAACATCCTGCGCAGTACCTCGACCACTTACTGGCGTATCATTTACTGTCATTTTTATATGAACGTCTGCTAATGCGTCACGTCCTTGGCCGACAGAGCTTAAGTTAAAGTCAGTTAAGTGTATTTTTTCCTTAATTAACGCTTCTAGTGTGTTGTAGAGTGCTTCCACGCTCCCTGAACCAGTACAGGCTGTTTCTACTCTTTCACCTTCAGGCGTTGTTAAAGCAACCGTAGCTGTAGGGAGGTTAGAAGAGCCATATTGTACTTGAAATGCTTCTAGTTCGTATTTTTTCACATCAGATGTATCTGTTTGGATATCAGTCAATATGGTAAACAGATCATCATCTGTAACTTCCTTCTTTCGGTCAGTTAGAAGCTTAAAGGATTGGAATGCTTCTAATAGTTTATCTTCTGCTAGCTCATAACCTAATTGTTCAATTTTATCCTTAAATGCATGGCGCCCAGAATGTTTGCCTAATACAAGGTTGTTAGATTGAATCCCAACTAATTCAGGGGTAATAATTTCATACGTTGATGCATTTTTTAGGACGCCATCCTGATGGATGCCTGATTCATGTGCAAAGGCGTTTCTACCAACTACCGCTTTATTAGGTGGAACGACCATGCCTGTTAATTTACTTACGAGGTCACTCGTCCGCTTTATTTCATTTAATACAAGGTTTGTCGTGTACGGATATTTATCACTTCGAATATTGAGTGCTACTGCAATTTCTTCTAATGATGCATTCCCAGCACGCTCTCCAATCCCGTTAATCGTTCCTTCAACCTGTGTAGCACCATTTTCTACCGCCGCAATCGTATTAGCAACTGCCATACCTAAGTCATCATGACAATGGGCGGAGAGGGTAACTTTATCTATATTACGAACGTTCTCTCTTACATATTTAAAAAGGTCACCATATTCTTGTGGTGTCGTATATCCGACCGTATCTGGTAAGTTAATCACTGTTGCACCAGCATCTATTACTTTTTCAATGATCTTGACTAGAAAATGTATATCCGATCGTGATGCATCCTCTGCAGACCATTCTACATGAGGGAAATTTTTACTTGCATAACTGACCATATCTACTGCAGTTTGAATCACTTGCTCTGGCGTTTTCTTTAATTTATATGTCATATGAATGGGGGAGGTAGCTAAGAAAATGTGTAATCTAGGCTCTACGGCCTCTTTAAGCGCATCCCAAGCATAATCGATATCGCTTTTCTTTGCTCGAGCCAAACCAGTTACAGAAGCATTCTTAATCGTGTTAGCGATTGCTCTTACACCTTCGAAATCCCCTTGGGAGGAAGCTGGAAATCCAGCCTCCATGATATCTACACCAAACCGTTCTAGTTGCTTAGCAATCTCTAATTTTTCTAATTGATTTAAGTTAACACCAGGCGATTGCTCTCCGTCACGAAGAGTCGTATCAAAGATGTTAATTTTGGACATTAGTGACCACTTCCTTTTTTGAGTTTACCTGTTTTTTTACAAATGGCATTAACTCACGGAGCTTTCGGCCTACCTCTTCAATTTGGTGCGTATTTTCTTTTGCGTTCGTTGCATTGAATTGAGGACGGTTAGCCTGGTTTTCTAAGATCCATCCTTTAGCAAAAACACCAGTTTGAATGTCATGGAGAACTTCTTTCATTCTTGCCTTTGTATCTTCGTTAACAACTCTAGGTCCTGAAACGAAGTCTCCCCATTGTGCTGTGTCGGAGATGGAGTAACGCATCCCTTCAAGGCCACCTTCATACATAAGGTCTACAATTAGCTTTAATTCATGTAAACATTCAAAGTAAGCTACTTCTGGTTGATAGCCTGCTTCTGTTAATGTTTCAAATCCTGCTTTTACTAGACTTGTTAATCCACCGCAAAGCACAGCTTGCTCTCCAAATAAATCTGTCTCTGTTTCCTCTTGGAATGATGTTTCGAGAATACCTGCTCTACCTGCCCCTACACCTTTTGCGTAGGCTAATGCTAGATTAGTAGCTTCTCCTGTAACATCTTGATAAATTCCGTATAATGCAGGTACGCCAGCGCCTTCTTCAAATGTACGGCGTACAAGGTGTCCAGGTCCCTTTGGAGCTACTAGAAATACATCTACATCAGCAGGAGGGACGATTTGATTAAAATGAACGTTAAATCCGTGTGCAAAAGCTAATGCGTTCCCTGGCTTTAAATTTGGTTTAATGCTTTCTTCATAAATTGTAGGCTGACTTTCATCTGGTAAAAGCACCATGACCACATCGGCTTGTGCTGCTGCATTTGCCACTGTTTGTACGTCTACACCGTCTTCAACCGCTTTATCCCAAGACTTTCCTGGTCTTAATCCAACAACTACATCGAAACCACTCTCTTTTAGGTTAAGAGCATGGGCATGCCCTTGGGATCCATATCCAATAATAGCAATCTTTTTAGATTTTAATACGTCCTCTTGAATATCGTTGTGGTAAAGTACTTTTGTCATTGTTTTAACATCCTTTCATTACATTCAATTTTTTTTTTTTTGGATTAGGAGCGGTGTTCAATACCGCTTTTATAAAAACATTTCCAAGATGAAGTGACTTGAAAATAGTTTTTGAGAAACATGAAGGTCAAAACTTATTTTAATAATGAATAGCTAGTAAGCTCAGTAACTTGTGGCTGTTGACCACGTAGAAAAGCAGTAACTCCAGTTCGTGATATTTCCTTAATGCCATATGGACGTAAAAGGTCAATAAGAGCCTCAATCTTTTCTGGCTTACCAGTTACTTGAATCGCGAGACTTTCTCTACTCACATCAATAATCGATGCACGGAAAGGTTCAATTACTCCTTGAATTTCACTACGGAGCTGTCCGCTACTTACTACTTTTATAAGTGCCAGCTCACGAGCCACAACCGCCTTATCCGTTATATCTGATACTTTAATTACATCTATTTGTTTGTTAAGCTGCTTCGTTAGCTGTTCAAGCTTTTGATTGTCTTCAACATCAACGACTAATGTCATTTTTGATATGCCTTCTGCTTCAGTTCTACCAACTGAAATGCTATCAATATTGAATTGTCTTTTTTGCATTAACCCAGTTATCCGGTTTAGTACTCCGCTGCGATTTTGTACAACAGCAGTAATTATCCGCTTCATGATGGCTTCACTCCTATCATTTCGTTTAACCCTTTACCTGGAGCGATCATCGGATACACATTTTCTTGCTGTAATACTCGACAATCTAAAACTACAGGGCCGTCGTAACTAAATACCTCTGGAAGAAGGCTGATAAGGTCTTCTTGGGTTTCAATTTTTATACCGCGAATTTGATAGCTCTCTGCAAGCTTAACAAAGTCTGGTTGAACGCCGATTAACGATTCTGAATATCGTTTCTCATAAAATGCTTCTTGCCATTGTCTTACCATTCCTAATGCACCGTTATTAACAATCATTACTTTGACTGGTAAGTTTCTTTCTTGTAAAACGGAAAGCTCTTGTAGTGTCATTTGGAAGCCACCATCACCTACAACAGCTACGACAGTAGAGTCTGGCTCAGCTAACTGTGCTCCAATAGCTGCAGGAAAACCAAAGCCCATTGTACCTAATCCTCCTGAAGTAACCCAGCGGTTTGGTTTATTAAACGTATAGTATTGGGCTGCCCACATTTGATGTTGGCCAACATCTGTCGTGATAATGGCTTCACCATTTGTTACTTTGTGCAACGCCTTGATTAACCATTGTGGAACCATTTCCTGCTTAGGGTTGTTATACCATAATGGAAATTCCTGCTTTTGCTCACTTAATTGTTGCATCCAGCTACTATGGTCTGGTGATTCAGCACTTTGAGATAATAGCTGAGATAATGCTGCTTTTGCGTCAGAGACAATTGGAATATGAGTGGAGACGTTTTTTCCAATTTCAGCAGGGTCAATATCAATATGTGCTACTGTCGCATTCGGAGCAAATTTTTGTAAATTTCCTGTTAGGCGATCATCAAATCGTGCGCCAATATTAATGAGTAAATCACAGTCATATAAAGCCATGTTTGCTGTATATGTGCCATGCATTCCAGCCATTCCTAAGGCTAATTCATGGTTTCCAGGAAAGCTTCCTAATCCAAGTAATGTTGTCGTAACTGGTAATTGATGCTTTTCTGCAAAAGCGATTAATTCATCATTTGCTCTGGCGAATAGAATACCAGCGCCTGCAAGGATAATAGGTTTTTTTGAAACTGCAAGTGCGTCTGCTAGTTTCTTGATTTGTAAAGGATTTGGTTTAATTGTTGGTTGATACCCAGGTAAGTGAAAATCTGTACTGTAAGTATCCTCGCAAGGATTAGCTGAAATATCCTTTGGAATATCGACTACAACTGGTCCTGGTCTTCCTGTAGTAGCAATATGAAAGGCTTCCTTTACTATTCTCGGTAAGTCACTGACGGATTGTATTTGATAATTTTGTTTTGTAATTGGTGTTGTAATCCCCATAACATCGGCTTCTTGGAATGCATCTGTTCCGATAACACCACGAGCTACTTGCCCTGTAAATACAACGAGAGGTAGTGAGTCCATCATGGCATCAGCTATGCCAGTAATTAAATTAGTTGCTCCTGGACCAGATGTAGCAATAACTACACCTGGTTTTCCAGACACACGCGCATAGCCTTCTGCAGCATGGATAGCTCCTTGTTCATGTCTTGTTAATATGTGTTCAAAAGAAGCATCATTTTCTTGTGCTCTATAAAGAGCATCGTAAATAGGTAAGACTGCACCACCTGGATAACCAAAAATTGTGTCTACTTTTTCATTAATCAGCGTTTCTACAAGAAGATCCGCTCCTGTCTTAGGCTTAGTACTAGCAGCTTTAACTGCTTGATTAGCATCTACCTTCACCTTAAAATCCCTCCTATAATTGTTTTTTAACAATTAACGTTCTTTTATATGCCTGCAACAATGGAATACTCGTCATGTATTCAATAATAAATATAAAAAGGCCTATTTCTTCCCATAAAACGCATGAATATACGCATTATCGGGGAGAAAAGACCTTTAGCTTTTCACGGTACCACCCGGATTTACAGTATCCTTACGAATACTGTCTTGTGAAGCTAAGTATTATAGCTTCATTTGATAACAGGTGGTCAAAATGATCACCTGACTAAGCCTAATGGGTTTCCCGTTCAACTTAGCACTCAGGGAGGATGTCAGAATAAGTCGTATTTCCGGGCTTCCAGCAACCCCGGCTCTCTGTGAATACGATTGTATTATTCCTTTATTCCCGTCAACGCTTTTACTATTTAGATTTGTCAAATGACATTATATTTTCATTACGCCACCAGTATTGGCAGATGTCACAAGCTTTGAATATTTTGCTAAATAACCTGATTTAATTTTCGGTTCTGGTTTTTTCCAACTTTTCTTTCTTTCTTCTAGTACGTCATCATCAATTTGTAGCTCAATAGATCGTGATGATAAATCAATTATAATGGGATCACCATTCTGTACGAAAGCTATAGGTCCACCTTCAGCAGCCTCTGGAGATATGTGTCCAATCGAGATACCACGACTTGCTCCAGAGAATCTACCATCTGTTATTAATGCAACCTCTTTATCTAAACCACGTCCAGCGATAGCAGCAGTGGGGGCAAGCATCTCAGGCATACCTGGACCACCTTTAGGACCTTCGTATCGAATGACGACGACATGACCTGATTGTACAGTTCCATTATTAATTCCGGCTAGAGCATCGTCTTGAGATTCAAATACGATTGCTTCACCTAAGAATTTTTTTATAGATGGATCGACAGCACCCACTTTAATAACACCGCCGTCAGGAGCTAAATTACCGTGTAATATCGATAATCCTCCTACAGGACTATAAGGATTATCTTTCGTTCTAATGACCTTGTCATTAAGAATTTTAGCATCCTTTACATTTTCAGAGATCGTTTTTCCTGAAATAGTAATTTGGTCTTTATGAATAAGTCCGTCTATTTTACACAGTTCGTTGATAATTGCGCTTACACCACCTGCAAGGTGAACATCATGCATTGAATAATCGGAAGCAGGACTAATTTTTGATAAATAAGGTACCTTCTCAGCAATTTTATTAATTTCATGCAAGTCATAATCAATACCCGCTTCATGAGCGATTGCCAACGTGTGTAATACAGTATTTGTTGAACCACCCATAGCCATATCTAGAGCAAACGCGTTATCAATAGTTTTCTTAGTTATAATATCCCTCGGTTTTACATCCTTTTTTACTAAATCCATTAAATGGTTTGCCGCTTCATAAATCAAGTTTTGTCTTTCATCAGATGTAGCGACCATCGTACCATTTCCAGGAACTGTAAGACCAAGCATCTCCATTAAAGAGTTCATTGAATTCGCAGTAAACATTCCAGAGCACGATCCACAGGTTGGACAAGCTAGCTGCTCTAATTCAGTGAGTTCTTGTTCTGACATAGATCCTTGGTGATAGGCACCAACCCCTTCAAATACTGATACTAAGGAGAGGTTTTGACCTGTAGACGAGACGCCCGCTTCCATCGGTCCACCTGAAACAAAGACAGAAGGTACGTTTGTTCTTGCAGCAGCCATCAGCATTCCAGGAGTAATTTTATCACAGTTCGGAATGTAGAAAACACCGTCAAACCAATGTGCGTTTATAACAGTTTCAGCGCTATCGGCGATGATTTCTCTACTTGGTAGTGAGTAACGCATTCCAATATGTCCCATCGCAATACCATCATCTACACCAATAGTATTAAACTCGAATGGAATACCACCAGCTTCCCTTATAGCTTTTTTCACAACCTCTGCGAAGCGATTAAGGTGCATATGTCCTGGTATGATATCAATATAAGAGTTACATACTCCTATAAATGGCTTATCTAAATCTCTTGTTTTAACTCCTGTTGCGTGTAATAGACTTCGATGTGGTGCGCGGTCTATTCCTTTTTTGATCATATCGCTACGCATGGTAGGCCTCCTAACTAACTTCTGCTCTATTCTTTGATGATGGATAGCATTGTATCCCGTCAGTTGTAACAACTTTTCTGAATTCTGATAGTAAATGATTTGTTACTTTACCTGGCTTTCCATCACTTATCATTCTTTTGTCTACTTCTACAACGGCTATCACTTCTGCAGCTGTTCCAGTTAAAAATACTTCATCTGCAACATAGACGTCATGCCTAGTAAATGGGGTCTCTTTCATTTCATATCCACATTCTTTTGCTAAATCTATAATTGCGTTTCTTGTAATACCTTCTAGTGCTCCTAAATAAACTGGCGGAGTAATAATTGTATTGTTTTTTACGATAAAAATGTTATCTGCCGACCCTTCTGTAACATAACCTTGGTCATTTAGCATTAGTGCTTCATGAGCACCAGCTTGATTTGCTTCTAATTTAACTAATATATTATTTAAATAGTTCAATGATTTGATTTGAGGACTCAAAACATCAGGCCTATTTCTTCTACTAGCAACAGATGCTACAGTTAATCCGAGTTCATATAGTTCTTTCGGAAAGAGTGCTAACTCTTCTGCGATGACAATGACGTGAGGGGCTGAGCAACGACTTGGATCGAGTCCAAGATTTCCAGGACCACGTGATACGACAACACGGATATAACCGCTCTCTAATTGATTTTTTCGCACCGTGTCAACAATAATTTGCTGAAAATCCTCCTTACTGTATGGAATTTCTAGCATAATGGACTGTGCTGATTCATATAAACGCTTGAGATGTTCTGTCAGTTTAAAAATGTTACCGTCATATACTCTAATACCTTCGAACACCCCGTCACCATATAGAAACCCATGATCGTAAACAGAAATGACGGCTTCTTGCTTCGTTACAAATTTACCGTTCGAAAAAATCCATTGACTGCTCATACGTGTTACCACTCCTTCCTTTAAATAATCGTTACTTTAAAATTGTATAAAATATTTCGAATATGATAGTCATTTGTGCAAAATAACTAATTGTTCGAAGTTTCTAATAATTAGTTTGTTGTCGCCAATCATACAATCAAATAATTGATAGGTCAACAGGTGAATGACAAATTTTCTGACATTTATGATAATTTAGACATGTTGTAACCGTTTACAACGTTGAAGTGTAAGGAATCTACTATACAAAAAAAGGGCTATTGTAAATTTTTTTAAAGCGCTTACAAAATGGCGTGATGTCTACGGGCTGTAAGGCTATAAGATGATTTATGTCATCTATTATTTGTAAAAAAATACTAATCAATTTTTACTTGTAAATAAAGATGTATGATGACTAATATGTTGTTTTCAGTTCATGAACTCCTTTATCCAAACATAAACTGTGTTAACCATACGTTTGGGAGGCGAAGGGATGAACAATCACTCAAATGAATTAGTGAAGGCTATTGAAGAGATAACCGAAATTGCTGAAGGGTTCGGTTTAGATTTCTATCCAATGAGATATGAAATATGTCCCGCAGACATTATTTATACTTTTGGTGCATATGGAATGCCAACACGTTTTTCTCATTGGAGCTTTGGAAAGCAGTTTCATAAAATGAAGCTACAGTATGATTTAGGGTTAAGTAAAATATATGAATTAGTCATTAACTCAAATCCGTGCTATGCATTCCTATTAGATACAAATTCGATGATTCAGAACAAGCTAATCATCGCTCACGTTTTAGCTCATTGTGATTTCTTTAAGAATAATGTTCGATTCTCTAATACGAGGAGAGACATGGTTGAAAGCATGACAGCGACTGCTGAAAGGATTGCACATTACGAATTGGTTCATGGTAGGCAAGAGGTTGAGCAATTTCTAGATGCAGTTTTAGCGATACAAGAACATATAGATCCTAGTTTAGTGAGACCAAAGTTAGCTTGGTCAATGGAGGATGTGTGGCAGGAAGAGGATGAAAACGATAATGTAACCGAAACACCATTTGATGATTTATGGTCACTAGATGAAAGTAATAACCGAGAACAAGAACAGAGGTCTAAAAAAACGAAGAAAAAACAAATTCCACCGCAGCCAGAAAAGGATATATTATTATTTATTGAAGAATATAGTAGAGAGCTTGAGGATTGGCAACGAGATATTTTAACAATGATGAGAGAAGAAATGCTTTACTTTTGGCCACAGCTAGAAACTAAAATTATGAATGAAGGCTGGGCATCTTACTGGCATCAAAGGATCATTCGAGAAATGGATTTAACTTCCGATGAAGCGATCGAATTTGCAAAGCTAAATGCTGGTGTCGTACAACCATCAAAAACACAAATTAACCCATACTATCTAGGGTTGAAAATCTTTGAAGATATTGAGGAAAGGTACAATGACCCGACGGAAGATATGATCTTCCAACAAGGGGTTGAAAAAGGGAGTGGGCGAGAGAAGATTTTTGAAGTAAGAGAAATTGAATCTGATATTTCTTTTATTAGAAACTATTTAACGAAAGACTTAGTCATGAGAGAAGATATGTATTTATTTCAGAAAAAGGGACGGGAATACAAGGTTGTAGATAAAGAGTGGGAAAACGTTCGAGATCAGCTTATCAGTAGCAGAGTAAATGGTGGCTTTCCGTATATCGTCGTTAAAGATGGCGATCATTTGAAAAATGGAGAGCTCTATTTGAGTCATGAATATGAAGGTATTGAGCTAGATACACAATATTTAGAAAAGACGTTACCGTATATTTATCAGTTGTGGGGAAGGCCCGTTCATATGGAGACAGTAATGACAGAACGCAAAATTGTGTACACTTACGATGGAAGAAAAATAAATAAGCGTTACGTATAGCAGCTAGTTGACTGAAAAGGTCGAATTTTAGAGGACACTGAAAAAGTACAGAGCAACTTTTTCAGTGTCCTTGATTTTTATCTTTTTTAAGTCAACTTTTAGCATTTGGGACAGTCTCATCTATTTTATTGACGTTTCGCGTTCCGTATTGTTATTAACAATTGAGACACCGAGAGCGAGGTTATCCCACAGAATCGTTTCTATTTTTTTTCCTTCGCCTTCCTCACATTCGACTATGAGAACGACCTCTGTTAATGCATGAGGCTTTTTTTCTCTTTCTTTTGTTTTCTTTTTTGTATAAAAGTAATCAATCAAAAAGCCAAGTGTGGCCCCGCTGGCTAATCCTATTAAACCCCAAATGATTGGACCCCACTTAAATAGGAATCCATAGGATGCCCCAAGAACTGCAAAAACGGTACCAAGGGCAGCTGCCAAATCGAAGAGACTTACACCGTCTGAACGATGCAGCGTATCGAAAAGCTTTCTATCCTCTCTTCTTTTGTCAAATGGAACCGCTAATATTTGATTTTTTGTGATGCCATAATGTTCTATTTGAGCAATTGCAATTTCTAAATTTTTCGATTGCTCGAACGATGATATGACTAGCATGTATTTATACCTCATTAATTTTTTTAATCGATATAGAAAGATCTTGATATTCCTTTTGAAGATACTCCGCTTGCTCCTGTTTATAAAGCTTGTTGTATTCGACTGCAAGCTTATACGATTCGTAAACAGCAAAAACATATAATGAAGGCATAAACAAAGCCCATTGTGCATTTATCGCTTCTTTTGCAATAGAAAACTTACCAAATAGCGTTAAATGGAGTGCCGGGAGTAGGTTAGAAAAATAAGTACATACAATCCAGCATAATAAAAGAAAAAAACCAGCAGGTACTCTCTTTAAATATAGATGACCCATTCCAGGCATCAGCATGGACCAAATGAGTGCTAACCATGGTGGTCGTTTATCTAGAAAGTTTAAACCTAGAGAACCTAATGTAAAAGGAACAACTGGCGCTTTTTCTTTGATCGCTAATACGTATATCTTATTAATATCCACACTTTTTCGGTAGCCGTCCCATATTGAGGCAATATAGACGGGTATGTATAGTAGTATCCAGTCGGTATCTAGCACTTCCTTCGCTTTATCAAATTCACCAGTAAATGAATAAACCATAGATAAATTTATTTTTGCATTAACGTTAATAATAAATTCCCATATGAAAAGGGTAAATCCTTTAATGTATGCCCCTAACATGAGGTGACCCATACCAGGGAAAGCTGCTGACCACCATGCAGCAACCCATGGATTATTGAGTTGAATAAGGTTTGTAATATAGGAAGATACCGTTGCTCGATAGTACCGTGCTTTTTTTTGTGCTGATAAATTGTCCATCAAAAGTCCCTCTAATTCACTTATAGACTACTATCTTCTTTTAATTTGTCTCAAATTTAGAATGAATATGCGAAAGTTAATTGTTTCGGTATTAACAATTTATAAGCTGCTAATTTTTTCTAGTGTAAAAACAGATTTATTATTTCTTTTAGTGGAAACGTTTAGTTTTGTTGTTTATAATAAGTGCTGTTACATATTGTTTAATAAGAATTACGATAAATACATAATAAAGGAGTTTTTACAATGGCAAAAGTATTCGTTTTCGGTCATAAAAATCCTGACACAGATACGATTTGTTCGGCAATTGCTTATTCACATTTAAAAAACAAATTAGGTATGGAAACAGAAGCAATTTGTTTAGGTCAAGTGAGTGGGGAAACACAATTTGCGCTAGATTACTTTAAAGTCGATGCGCCGCGTTTCGTGGAAACTGTTTCAAATGAAGTGAGTAGTGTTATTTTAGTTGATCACAATGAGCGTCAGCAAAGTGCAGATGATATTGATAAAGTTCAAGTGCTTGAAGTAATTGATCATCACAGAATTTCCAACTTTGAAACGAGTGATCCTCTCTATTACCGCGCTGAGCCTGTAGGGTGTACAGCAACGATATTAAATAAACTATATAAAGAGAATGGAGTTACAATAGAGAAGCATATTGCAGGGTTAATGTTATCTGCGATTATTTCAGATTCTTTATTATTTAAATCTCCAACATGTACTGATGAAGATATTACAGCTGCAAAAGAATTAGCTGAAATTGCAGGTGTTAATAGTGAAGTATATGGCCTAGAAATGTTAAAGGCTGGTGCAGACTTAAGTGACAAAACAAGTAAGGATTTAATTTCTTTAGATGCTAAAGAATTTACGATGGGTTCTAGTAAAGTGGAAATAGCACAAGTAAATGCCGTAGATGTTGATGAAGTGTTAGTGAATAAAGCTGAATTAGAACAAGAAATAACTGCAGTTGTTAATGAAAAAGGATTAGATTTATTTTTATTAGTTATCACTGACATATTAAATAACGACTCTGTATGTTTAGCAATTGGTGAGAAAGCTACTGCTGTGGAAAAGGCATTCGATGTCACGTTACAAAACAATACTGCCGTATTAAAAGGCGTTGTTTCTCGTAAAAAGCAAGTTGTGCCGGTTTTAACAAACGCTTTTGCTTAATAAAAAGGAGTGAGCCTCAAAAGGTTGATTTTTTACCTTTTGAGGCTCACTTTATGTCGAAAATACGTTAATAGCAGAGGGCACTGAAAAAGTGGTGTTCTTTCACTTTTTCAGTGTCAGTACTTTCTACATTTATGGGACAACTTATTCCTAGAAAAAGTTGAAAAAATATTGGCGGTGGAAATGAGCCACGCGTAGTAGCGAGAAGAGCAGAGGGCACTGAAAAAGTGGTGTTCTTTCACTTTTTCAGTGCCAGTACTTTCTACAATTTATGGGACAACTTATTCCTAGAAAAAGTTGAAAAAATATTGGCGGTGGAAATGAGCCACGCGTATTAGCGAGAAGAGCAGAGGGCACTGAAAAAGTGGTGTTCTTTCACTTTTTCAGTGCCAGTACTTTCTACAATTTATGGGACAACCTCTTCCTAGAAAAAGTTGAAAAAATATTGGCGGTGGAAATGAGCCACGCGTATTAGCGAGAAGAGCAGAGGGCACTGAAAAAGTGGTGTTCTTTCACTTTTTCAGTGTCAGTACTTTCTACATTTATGGGACAACTTATTCCTAGAAAAAGTTGAAAAAATATTGGCGGTGGAAATGATGCCACACGTAGTAGCGAGAAGAGCACTCACTACTACTTTAAAGACATGTGGCATCATTTCTACACCACTTTTAAGAAAAGACTAAAAACGAGCTTTATTAAGCTCGTTTTTAGTCTTTTCTTAAGGTAATAAGTAACCTAAAATAGCAATGAAGTGTGCGGCTGTACCAGCTAAAACGAATAGGTGCCAAATGGCATGATGAAACTTAAAACCACGCCAAACATAGAAAATAGCGCCTAATGTATATAATAGTCCACCTAATATAAGGAGATATAGTCCGTGTGGATGTAAGTTGTTAACGAGTGGTTTCCATGCGAAAATAATTAACCACCCCATCAAAACATACAGCATAGTCGATGTAAATAAAAACTTTTTGACGAAAAAGCATTTAAAAACTGTACCGGCAATTGCTAATCCCCACACTAAACCGAATAAAGTCCAGCCTAACGAGCCTTGAATGATAATAAATAGGAATGGGGTGTATGTGCCAGCAATAAAGAAGTATATCGATGAATGATCTAAAATTTCAAATACATTTTTTGCTTTTCCTTGTGGTAATGCATGAACGAAGGTGGAAGCTGTATATAATAGCACCATAGTTACTCCATAAAGAGTGAAGCTTACAATATGCCAAGCTGTACCATAAAGGCTAGAAAAAACAATTAAAAGAACTAAAGCTGCAATACTTAAAATGGAACCTATCCCGTGAGTAATAGAATTTGCAATCTCTTCTTCTTTTGTAAAGACGTGCGTGTTAGCCATTAATACATCATTCCTTGCTGTGATTTATATCATTTTCTTCATATTCATACATTTTAACTTCTTCTACATTTTCTTTTTCTGACCGTTTCTTATTTGCTCGTTTCAGTCTATTTACTGTAAACGATGCTGCAATAAAGACAAATATCATAATAATATACGCGTAAGCGAATCCACCTTCAGCTCTATCGGGCATCGTAAAGAAATCCATTTATATATTACCTCCATATGTTTGAATTTTATAAGAATAACATTTACTGTTAGTATAACAGGATTACTTTCAAAGATGCTACAAAACAACTTCGATCAAAGTTGAAACTTCTCATCTCGAATCACGTAAACAAATATGTAAAGTAATCATTAGTACATTTTTATGGAGGAATTTTATGGCATATATCGCTTCACTTCCGTATGTGACGAAAGTTAGAGTTATAAACAGTATTGAACAAAAGGTGATAGAAAAACAATTCAATATCGTTTTATATAAAAATAAAGTTGTAACTGAGGAAAAGGAGTTTTTATTAAATCATGTTTTTGATATAACTTTTCATGAAAGGAAAGGTGAGCTAGGCTTTTTATATTTACATACGAACCAAGGCGTTTTTTCTTTTCAAGTAAAAGTAGATCCATCAGCTTTTATTGAAACATACAAAAACATATCGAAATAATTGTGCTAATATAAATGTGTATTGTATCTTTCTCAATAAGGAGAGTGTTTTCCGATGAAGAGCTTAAGAATTGATGGAGGATATTTGTTGACTGAAATGACGGTTTATATTAATGGGCAACCGTTAAAGCTAAACAGAGTATTAGTTGATACTTGTGCCACACATAGTAAGTTATCAATACAACGGTTAGTCGAAAATGGTATAACTTTAAGCGAAGCAAGTACAATGGAAGTACCCTATGTTATGAATGCGTCCAGCTTAAGTGTTGGGCCATTGAAGATCATTGATTTTCCGTTAGAAGTAAAAAAATTACAAGACGCCAATTTAGATGGTGTATTAGGGTTAGACTTTTTAAAAAAGGTTGGGGCGAAAATAAATTTAGATGCAATGACCTTATCAGGTTCAAGAGTTATTTAAACGAGAATTTTGTAAAAAGGCAGTGTCAAAGGTGAAAAGCCGAAATGACGCTGCCTTTTATATCTTTTCCTCTTTCGTGAGTAACACTTGCTTTGCAATATTTAAGTCTTTACTTTTTACTAAAACGAACAAAATATCGTCTTCATAGATAATTGTTTGTCCGTGAGGTGGAATAAGTTCGTCTTCACGTATAATCGCATTAACTAATACGTCATTTGGTAGAGGGAGATCAGTAATTTTTCTACCGATATTTTGATTATTACTATCAATAAAGAATTCAACGATTTCAGCATTCGTTTGTTGGAGTGAGGTTAGCTCTAAAATATGTGTTGGAGCTTTTTTAGGTGGTTTTGTTAATTGGAGCTTCTTTGCAACGTATGGAATACTGGCTCCTTGTAATAAAGTAGACGTTAATACGATAAAAAACACGAGATTAAAAATGATTTGACTATTTTCTATCCCAGCAATCATCGGAAATGTTGCTAGTATAATCGGTACAGCCCCACGTAAACCAGCCCAAGAAAGAAATGCTTTTTCCTTCCAATCAAATGGAAAAAAGTGGAGTGATACGTAAACGGAAATTGGGCGAGCAACAAACATAAGAATGATGGATAAAAGAAGTCCTTGCCAAATGATTGTCCAATCTAACAATTGTGATGGGAACATAAATAATCCAAGTAGAACAAACATAGTGATTTGCATCATCCAAGCAAAGCCTTCGTGAAAACGCAAAATGGAGTGACGGTAAGTTAAGTCATGGTTACCGATTACTAATGCTGCGATATAGACAGCTAAAAAACCACTGGCGTGTACTATTGAAGTGAAGCTGTAAGTCAATATGGCGAATGCAGATGCGAGAACAGGATATAAACCACTTGAGTCTAATTTGATATTATTAATAGAAAATAAAGCAAGTTTACCGAAAGCGAAGCCGAGTAATAGCCCTATACCCATTTGCCATAAGAATGATATAAAGACAAATGCAAAATTAATACTAGATACGGTGATTAATGAAATGAGAGACACCGTCAAAAAGATTGCCATTGGATCATTTGTTCCTGATTCAGCCTCTAACGTTCCTTCTAATCTTCCCTTTACATTTTGACCACGAAGGACACTAAATACGGCAGCAGCATCTGTTGAACCAACAATAGCACCAAACAAAAGAGCTTCCCACCATGCAAGTCCAATGATATATTTCGCTCCGACACCAACGACTAAAGCAGTGAGTAGTACGCCGATAGTTGCTAAAGTAATCGAAGGAGTAGCAACGCGTTTTACATTTTTCCATTCTGTTTGAAGACCACCTTCAAACAAGATCATAATGAGAGCGAAAATGCCAATTAATTGCGCGACTTTAGGGTTATCGAAGTAAATGATTCCAGCAATATCACTACCCATTACCATCCCTATACCGATAAATAGAACGAGTGCTGGAAGGCCAAACCGGGTGGAGAACTTTGTTGTAAATACTCCGAGTAAGAGGAGTATTGCTACAATTAATATTATTGCGGTAGCATCAAAGGTGTCAGTAAGCATTAATTATAACAACCTCCTATTAAAATGGTGATTTGTAATATAATATATCATGTTTTATTTAATCATATAACGGGAAACTACTTTGGGAAGGTAATTTTAATCGTTGTACCTTTTCCTAAAGCGCTTTTTACTTTAATCGTTCCATTGAAGTGGTGAACCAATTTATTTACCATGTATAAGCCTATCCCTTGCCCAGAATGTTCTTCGTGCATTTTTTGGTACTTAGTAAATAGCTTATCTAATTGCTCCTTTGACATACCGATACCCTCGTCCTTCACTTCTAAAACAATATGATTGTCCTCTACATAGCTGTAGAAATATACATTATCATTTTCTGAACTATATTTGATTGCATTACTTAATAAATTTGAAATAATTAATTTGTACCCCATAATATTCCCGCGGACGATGATGTTATTAGGGATGTCAATGTTAGCACGGAGATGAATGTTTTGTGTCCGCCCTTTTATCGTCATAATTTCGATCACTTCGTCTAGGATGGGGATAAGCTTAACGAGCTTAAGCTTCCAAAACGAATCCGTCGTAATCATCTGTTCCGTTTGAATGATATGGTGGATTTCATGGTCAATAGCTACTGAATAATCTTCTATTAGGCTTAATTTCGATAATTTACTTTCATCCTCAATTTCAGATTTTAAGATCGCAGCAAACGATTTAATTACGGTAAGTGGATTTCTTACTTCATGAGCTACAACATGAATAAAGTCTAATTTTTGCTTGTAGAAATCAACATCAGATTCTATCTTCTTTTGTGTCGATAGAGACGGAAAAATTGTTTCTTTTGATTGATTGTATAGTGAAGATTTTACAAGGTCATTATCTGTCATAAAATATTCATGGCTTCGCATCATTTCCGTTTGTATATATGCGGGTACCTCCCGGCCGTTATAGCAGCATACGGTCATAAAGCCTATTTCACTTACCGTTAAATCACATTCGCATTCATATGTATGAAGCTTATCTAATATATTTTCCTGTTCACTCCAATCAACATGCCCCCATACTCTAACGGATTGTTGTTTATCGACATAAGGCTGTACAGTTGATTTGAAATTATTTAGCACCCGCTCAAAATGGAAGTCTCCATACATTTCATAAAACTCATAATTAGATATATATTCGAAAGAACCTTTTGCTATCATTTGCTTAATTTCACTGCCAAATTTCGCATTTAATGCTGCGTAATTTGTAAAGTTATCAATGTAGACAACTTTTTGATTTAATTCGATTGCAGACTGAATAAAGGATATGACATTTTCTATGTATTGTTCAGCATCACGATAAAAATATAATATGTGAGAACCTTCTGTTACATTTATTTTTTTTGTTAATGGTAGTGACCTAGTTGCCATAGTTTTTCCCCCTGTAAGTGTGTTGTCTTCATTTTAGCTAACATCTTTTATAATTGGAACAAATATCCTCTAATTAGTTGATATTCGACAAAACCTTTCTAAATATAGATTTAAAAAGGATTTCTTTTGCGAAAGTAGAACTAATAATGAGAGGATTTTTGAGAGGAGACTGTAGTAATGAAGATTTTAATTGTTGGTGCTGGAGCGGTTGGTGGTTACTTCGGAGGACGTTTAATAGAAAAAGGAGAAGATGTTACTTTTTTAGTTAGGGAACAAAGAAAACAGCAGCTCCAGGAGCACGGGTTGGTCATTAATAGTGTTCATGGAGATGTCAAACTTCACCCAAAAATGATAGTCGGAAATGAAAATGATGAACCGTTTGACATTGTTATCATCGCAACAAAAGCGTACCATTTAGAGGACGGTCTACGAACAGTTGAACCATTCGTACGTGAATATACAACTATTATCCCGCTATTAAATGGCATAGAGCATATGGAACTACTGCATACATATTTTTCGCCAGAGCAAGTTTTGGGAGGATTGTGTTTTATAGAAGCAACTTTAAATAAAGAAGGGGCAATTATTCAAAAAAGCAACATCCACTCTCTCATCTTTGGTGAATGGAGTGGCAAAGTGACTGATCGTGCTAAAGAAATAGAGAATGCTTTTTCAAATACAAAGGCCTCGTTTCAATTAAGTGAAAATATACAACAGGAAATGTGGCATAAATATTTATTTATTTCTACATTCTCGGGTATTACGGCATTAATGAGATCTCCCATCGGACCAATTAGAGATACGATGGAAGGGAGGACATATATACAACAATTATTTGAAGAAATACGGATCACGATGGTGGAGCATGGTGCACCAATAGCGACATCTATTGTGGAAACATATATGCGGTTAATAGACCAGCAACATGCAGATATGAAATCATCAATGCTTCGAGATATTGAGAAAGGGGCGCAAATAGAAGCGGATCATCTTCAAGGGTACTTGTTATTGTTAGCAGAAAGAGTGGGAGTGGAAACGCCATTATTACGTCTCATTTATCAACATTTAAAAGTGTACGAGAAAAATTATTTCCGTAACTAATCAAAAATTTGAAACATTAGTGTCTGTTCATTCGTCAATGGTATTATAGGGATTGATTAATTTAACTATTGATGAGGGGATTATGATGAAAGCAACATTAATAAATACGTTCAAAATGATACCGAAACCATACTTACTAGCCATATTTTTACTTTGGCTCAAAACAATAGTAGTAGGCTTTATTAGTTTTAACATTACAATTGAAAATATTCTTCAAGGCATAATTTATTTGTTAAGTCCTATTGCTTTTATTATGTTTGTCGTAGGTTTTATATTATTAGCAAAACAATCGAGACGACCAGTGTATTTAATGCTCTTTATGATAGTGGCTACTTTCATATTGTATGCTAACGGTGTTTACTATCGAGAATTTACTGATTATATGACATTACCAGTTTTATTAGTTGGTGGCAACGCCTCTGATTTAACGACAAGTATTGTCGCATTAATTCAATGGCATGATATTTTGTTTATTATTGACGTGATTGTTATTGGTGCCTATTTGATCGTAAATAAATTGAAAGAGAAGCAAGAGAACATAGAATTTTCTTTTAGAAATATGCGAGCTTATTTTATTTTTGTTGCGGTCGTTTTCATACTAAACATAGGTATAGCGAATATTGAGAGACCTCAATTGCTTACACGATCTTTTGATAGGGAATTGTTAGTGAAAAATATTGGAATCTATAACTATCACATTTATGACGTTTATCTTCATACTACTACTAGGGTCCAAAGAGTATTTGCTAGTGAAGATGAATTAGTAGAAATTATGGGCTATATGGAAGAACAGGAAGATCAGAGAAGTAAAGACTTATTTGGCGCTGCTAGAGGGAAGAATGTCATTTTAATTACAGCAGAATCAGTTCAAAATTTTGTTATAAATAATACGGTAAATGGAGAAGAAGTGACGCCATTTTTAAATGAGCTGATTAAAGATAGCTTTTACTTTGAGGAATTTTATCATCAAACTGCTCAAGGGAAAACGTCAGATTCTGAGTTTTTAATAAGCAACTCACTATATCCTCTTCCACGTGGGGCAGTATTTTTTACACATGCTAGTAACGAGTATTATGCCCTACCTGAGATTATGAAGGAAAATGGCTATTACACTGCTTCTCTCCATGCGAACAACGGAAGCTTTTGGAATAGAAATGTTATGTACGATCAACTAGGTTACGATCGTTTTTATGATATTAACGATTATGAAATAACGAATGAAGTTGGTTGGGGATTAAAGGACATTGATTTTATGGAGCAATCGCTTGAGCATTTAGTTAATATGGAACAACCTTTCTATACAAATTTGATTACACTGACGAACCACTTTCCTTTTGACTTGGATGAGGAAGATCATTTCATTGATCCATTTAATTCAAATAGTCGCACTTTAAATCAATATTTTCCAACTGTAAGATATACAGACGAAGCAATAAAAGTATTTTTCGAAGGTTTAAAGGATGCTGGCTTATATGAGGATTCTATCGTTGTCATCTTTGGTGACCATTATGGCATCTCCAGCTTCCACAATAGAGCGATGGAACAATATTTAGAAAAAGATGTGACTCCGTTTGTTGAAGTACAATTGCAACAAGTACCACTCATTATTCACATTCCGGGCATGGAAGGAGAGACACTTTCTACAGTAAGCGGACAAATTGACTTAAGACCAACACTTCTCCATTTGCTAGGTATTACTGTAGAAAACCAAACTATTTTTGGGAAAAACTTGTTTTCTGAAGAGCTTGAAGAGCTCGTTATTTTAAGAGATGGTAGCTTTATTACTCCAGAAGTGATATATACAAATAACGTCTGCTATGACAAGCGCAATGGACTTCCAATGGAAGAAATTCAACTTTGTGAACACTATTTTGAAGAAGTAGATAGACAGCTATCGTATTCAGATCGCATCATTTACGGAGATTTATTGCGGTTTGAGCAAAGTGTAACCGCGGATGATGAAGAAATTGTTGAAGATGGTCCGGCACCGAAGTAATGAAGACAACTATGATGTAATAAAGATAAGACGAATGGATTTATTCATTCGTTTTATTTTTATCAACATTTTTTATTTGTTATCTCACTAGTATTAAAGGGAGGGGGATGTCATTGATTCAGCTTAAATCAGAACGTGAAATAGAATTAATACGAAAGTCAGGTGAGTTAGTAGCCGAGATTCATAAGCAAATAGCAACGATGATGAAGCCTGGAATCTCATCACTTGAGATAAATGACTTCGTGGAAGAGTACTTATTAAAGAACGGTGCAACGCCGGCACAGAAGGGATATAAAGGTTATCCTTTTGCTACTTGTGCATCTATTAATGATGAAATATGTCATGGATTTCCAAGAAAGGAACCCCTCAGATCAGGTGACGTTATTACGATAGATTTTGTAGCAAACTTGCATGGAGGATTGGCAGACTCAGCTTGGACCTATACCGTCGGGGATGTTTCTGATGAGATTAAACAATTATGCAGAGTTACAAAGGAAGCATTATATGTGGGGATAAAGGAAGCAAAAATAGGCAATCGTGTAGGTGATATAGGAGCAGCAATAGAGGAGTACGTTGCTCCTTTTCAATATGGAATTGTAAGGGAATTTGCAGGTCATGGTATTGGCCCAACGATACATGAAGAACCGAACATCCCGCACTTCGGAACGAATAGAAAAGGGAAGAGATTGAAGGAAGGCATGGTTATTACGATAGAGCCAATGATCAATACAGGATTTTGGGCATCACAAATGGATGAAAATGGCTGGACTGCCAGAACTGTAGACGGGAGCATTTCTGTACAGTATGAACATACACTGGCGATAAGTAAGGAAGGACCAGTTATCTTAACAGAACAAGGAATCTAATAAACACTGAAGAGATGACGGTGTCCCTAGTAAAGTCGAGGCTAATGAAAAAATACAGACCACCTTTTTAATGCCTATAAATTGAATGGCAATGGCACACTTGCCGACACCGACATATAAAAGACTTAAAACTAACTCACCCTAGTTTTAAGTCTTATTTTAGTTTTTTACACTTGAATGAGTTTCATAATTTAAAAGTAGTGTTGATTGAAACGAAAGGGTACGAGACGCCTGCGACGAGCGTTACATCACGATTAAGCTTCGAGTTGTCTCGACGGATACAACTCCAGAGCGTTGCATGTAGAGGAAGAGACAGGTTGTGAGCTGAAGATCCATCGGGGTGGGCAAGGTGGATAGCAATGGCTCCGTTCGTTGCGCGACTACTCTGAGAAACCCACTCATAGTAGTCTTCCAAAAGATTGCAACGACTACGCTCATTGCATGGAGGGAAGTGAATAAGGTAAAGATCAACCTTTTTCACTTCCCTCTTGAAGCCTTGCCCGCGGCACCGAGCATATACTTCTTGAATACGCTGCGAGCTGTCTCGACGGATGCAGCTTCAGAGCGAAACTAGAAGAGGAAGAGACAAGCGAGTATCCTGAAGTAAAAATCAACACCAAAGTTAATAGATAAAAATTTTTTAGAGTAAATACATATTTCTTATTTCTAACAAAAAAATTTATTATTTTCTTAATATTCTATGAAATGATCGGGTGGAAAATATATAATAGATTCTAGAGTACGATTGTCAACATGAATATATTTTTATACAAATCGCTGACCGACAAAGTTCATAATCGAATTCATAAGTGGGTAAGGTAAGTACAACTATGTTAAACACCACCATTCATCATTTTAGACTTAGAAAGGAATTTTCCTATGACAATGCTTATTGCCTTAACACCGATTATCGCTGTTATCATTTTTCTCGTTGTTTTAGGTATGCCAGCAATGAAAGCAATGCCTATTAGCTTTCTTGCAACTGGTATTTTAGCTTTTTTTTATTGGCGAGTTCCGTTTGTCCAATTACTAGCCGCTAGCTTGGAAGGAATCATAATCGGAATATCAATATTATATATTGTGTTCGGTGCGATCTTGCTTCTGAACACGTTGAAAAACAGCGGTGCAATTGATACAATTCGGAACAGCTTTCTTGGTATTAGTGCAGATCGACGTGTCCAATTGATCATTATTGCTTGGTTGTTTGGTGCATTTATAGAAGGAGCTGCTGGATTTGGAACACCACCAGCAATTGCTGCGCCATTATTAGTTGCCTTAGGTTTTCCACCGTTGGCTGCTGTTGTTTTAGCTCTCATTGCAGATAGTAGTCCTGTTTCTTTTGGAGCTGTAGGTACGCCAATCATTGTTGGGATTGATCAAGGTTTACAGGCGGGATCTGAGGTGGCACCCGTAGCTGCTCCTTATTTAGAAGGAATAGAGATGACCGATTATTTAAGAATGATTGCCTCTCAAGTAATGCAAATTGATATTTTCGTTGGAACATTTATGCCTTTAATTATAGTGATGATACTGACGCGCTTTTTTGGAGAAAACAAGTCGTGGAAGGAAGGCCTTGCAATTTGGAAATTTGCTATCTTTGCTGGCTTGAGTTTCACGGTTCCAGCTCTAATCGTAGCTACTTTTTTAGGGCCAGAATTCCCATCTATATTTGGAGGTTTAATTGGACTAGCCATTGTTATTCCAGCAGTAAAAAAAGGCTTTCTATTACCTAAAGAAAAGTGGGATTTTCCTAAAGAACAAGATTGGGATATAGATTGGTTAGGAAAAATGTTAAAAACTAAGCCGGGGAAGCCAAAAAAAGAGCTACCTTTAGCTTTAGCATGGACACCATATTTATTAGTTGGGCTATTTTTAGTTTTAACTAGAATTGATGTACTTCCTTTTAAGGAGTGGCTTCAAAATGTGACGATATCATGGTCAAATATTTTAGGAACGAATATTAGCACATCATTAGAGCCTTTATATTTACCAGGGTCGATTTTTATAATCGTTGTTTTAATTACAGCATTGATCCACCGCCTAAAAACACGGGAATTACTCTATTCCTTTTCGATTTCAGGAAAAGCAATTGTTGGAACTGCAGTCACATTATTTACTGCTGTTCCGATGGTGAGAATATTTATTAACTCCGGTGTGAATGATGCAGGACTTCAAAGTATGCCTATTGAACTTGCAAATACTGCTGCTGATCTGTTAGGGGGCTCATGGCCATTATTTGCACCATTTATTGGCGCTCTAGGTACTTTTATCTCAAGTAGTGCTACGTTTAGTAATATGATGTTTACATTATTTCAGTTTAGTATCGCTGATCAAATTGGTGTAGACCCTACACTCATATTAAGCTTACAAATATTAGGATCAAATGCCGGTAATATGATTTGTGTACTCAATATTGTCGCAGCAGCTACAGTTGTAGGGCTATTAGGTAAAGAAGGGAAAATTTTAAGGCTAACGTTTTTACCTATGTTATACTACTCTCTTTTCTCTGGTGTCATCGGGCTCATTATTGCTTATTTGATTTTATAGCTATTGATGAGAGTATTAGCTGAAAAATAATAATTATATAGAGGAGAGTTGAGCTGTTTTGTTTAATATATATATTAAACATTTTTATAGGAGGATTAACTCATGAGTGGATCTTCAAAACGGGGCTCTCTTGACGTTGCGATGGAGTTAACGGATTTATATTGTAAGGAATATATTGTTGAGGATGAAAAAGAATTACAGGAAATCTTCACGAAATTTTATGCCATTGCAGAATATTGTCAGCATAAATCAGCAGATGATTTGAAATCGTTAATTCCGGATGTAGTGAAACGACATTCTGGGTGGTAGCATTTAAGAAAATAATGGTGTAGAAATGAGAGGGTGTCTCTAGAGACGCTCTTTTTTTGTGACGCTTCGCGGGAATCAGGAGACGGTAGGTTTATAATCAACAACAAAGTTTATCAGCAGAATACAATGAACTTTTATTATTTTGAATATGAAACATAGTTGCTATATATGTCGTTCTATGTATAAAGACATGGCATGGGAGTGGACATAGTGAAGTATATTTTGCTTGAGGTTGGCTGGAAAAAAGTAAATAAAAATCAGAATCTCGCTTTTCGAGAACTGACGGAAATCGTTGCTGTTGAAGTTCAGATTATTGATGACATTTTCATAAAAGGAAGTAAATATCATTCTTATATACGACCTGTTTATCAGCATTGGAAAAAGAAAAAAGGAGTACAGCATTATTCAAATTGGTGGCTTGCCCCAACTTTCAATGACGTAATGAAAACTTTTCAAAACTGGTACAGTGCATATAAAAATTATCCATGGGTAGTTTCCAATCGGAAAGTAATCTCTATTCTCGACGAAAATATAAATAAGCATGACTGTCATTTTTATTGGCCTAAAGAAATTGTTTATGTTAACGACATTTATAATCATATGGAAAAAGATATCATAGCACATAAAAAACAAAAGGAACACAGCGGTGGTCACCAATCTCATTGTGAGGAAAAAGTGAACCAATTGATACTTTCGTTTATGAAGCTTCGGAAAGAGTTTATCGTTAGCAAGCCTTTTGTTTCACCAGCTCCTAAAAAAAGAAGGCAGCAACTAGCAATTGTAAAGCAGCTAAAAACACTAATTGAGGAGCAAAAAGTGTCGGTGGAAGAAATAGCTGAATGGAGTCAGCTATCAGGAAGAGATATAAACTGTATATTAAAGCAGGAAAAACGAATAAACTATATTGAGGAAAAAAAGCTTACCCATGCCTTTCATACGTATCGTGAAGTTAATGCATTAACAGAGTCTTGGGGTGACTGAATGTGTATCTTTTGGAAATACGATAGTATGATGCGGTAGAAATTCGTCACAATAGCTAGTGTGGCGACATTTCTTAACCGCATTTTTTCACGTGAAATATTCAATTTTTGCATCGGGAAAGTACCCTTCCATATATTGATATAGCGTATCTTTTATATCCTCTTGTTCATCTGTTTGATAAACGTACTTACCTATCCCATACTTTCCCCATTTATATTTTCTTTTTTCCTCGTTCAACTCTAGTTTTGTCATAGGATAATTTTTTTGTATCACTTTTTTTGCTGGCTTCGTAAAGCGATGTTGTATAAATTCAAATGTAATATCTTTTCGGACATCGTCTGGTAACGTTTCGTCTAATATTTCAAACATTTCTTTATAGCCTGATTTCCAGCCTTCATGTAAATAAATAGGGGCAACGATAAAACCTAGCGGATATCCAGCTCGAGCAACCTTTGCAGCGGCATCGATTCTATCCTTTAGCCTAGAGGTGCCGTGCTCAAAGTTTTTTATTACATAGTCTGCATTTATACTAAAACGAAAGCGTGTTTTTCCTTGATGATCTGCATCTAAAAGATGATCAACATGATGGTACTTTGTAACAAATCGAAGATTGCCTAAATCTTTTTTACCAAAAAATTCGATTGTTTTCTTTAACGAATGTGTTAAATGATCTATCCCAACAATGTCAGAAGTACAGGCAGCCTCAAACCTTGTAATATCGGGGGCTCTTTCCTCCATATATTTTGATGCTGTATCTAAAATCTCTTCTAGATTAACATATGTTCTTATGTAAGGCTTACTTCCCATTGTCGTTTGTAAGTAACAATATTGGCAGTGACCCATACAACCTGTTGCTAAAGGAATAGCATATTCTGCTGATGGTTTTGATGTATCAAATTTTAATGTCTTCCTCACTCCAACTACGAGTGTCGACTTTGCATTGCGGTACTTTTGAAGGTCATTATCCCCTGGAATATTTCTCACTTGATTGTGGGACGTTGTATTTCGTATTTCAATATTCATTTTTTCAAACTTATCCTTTAGCTTTACACCGAGAGGATATTCAAGAGCAGCTGGTTCTATATAAACGAGCTGAGGTGTAAATGGTTTTTGTTGCATATATCTCACCTACTATATATTTTTTGAAATGGGACTCACTGCATAAACATGAGCCCCATTTAGACTAAAATACATCTACATCAGATTCATTAAAATACAAATTGTACATTTCTTCAGCTTCTTCATAATTATTAAACATCGCATAATCATCTGTTAATGGCATATAGTCATCAAAAAGAAATAAGACAGTTCTGCCAGGATAATCTGGATGGTCAACGATCGCTGCTTCTTGGATTTGTGCTACAGATTGTGTATGTGGATTCCGACAAATCACGAAAACGGAATCACCAGGGTGAAGTTGTGTAATATCCACAGTATGCAGCTCCTTTATATGTGAACTTTACAAAGTGATGCTTCATTACTGATTAGAGTCTCATTACTTATAAGACAATATACTCTCGTAACGATGGTTAATTATCCCTTCATCACTTGTAAGTGAATGTTATAGTGTAGATAATCATGAACGTTCGTGTTTTATCACTTATTGAGGTAAGTAATACCGAAAGGGGAATGTGATGGAAACTAAGAAAATGAATAAGACGTTTCTTGGCTATATTATAGGCATCGTTATAGCTTTTTTTATACTCAGTGTCGTGACGAACAAGTTTCAATTTGGTATGTTATTAAGTTCTTTAATAGGAGCGATATTAGGATACTTAATTTTATATTTTATGAAGATTAGGAAGTCCTAAAAGGATGAGTGACGAGGGAATTGAGAATATAAAAAAGAGGGGGTTACTTGTTGAGTCCCCTCTTTGTTCTGTGAATGGTTATTTGTTTCTAACTAATACGTTCATATTTAGTAATCTTCTTGAAATTAAATAGGAAAAAAGGGCAAATATGACGAACCCAATCCAGTAGCCGATAATTTGGAAAGTCTGTGATCCTCCCCATGGTGCTAGCGAAGAGATGATAATTCCACCAAAAAGCGAAAAGCAAATGATTATACCGTATTTAAAAATAGGGTGTAGCTGCTTGAAAATAAGAAACTCTCCATTATGTTCAATTTTATTTTTTTGATAAAGGAGGATGCTTAATATTGCAAAAATAACGAGCCCGATTAATGGATAAAGGACACTGTTTATAAAGCCATTCGTAGTTGATGTAATGTAAAACAACGGTGTATATGTTTCGACCCAATAAGGGAACTCTCGATAATACGGTTGGGCTCGATGAATATCCATACTAGTAATGATTAGGAAGGCGATCCCTAAAGGAAATATTCCAAAAATAAACGTTAACACTACTTGAGAAATCATTTCTCCTGTAATAGTGCCGATGAAAAGTGCAAAAGTAAAAATAAATAGAAATACGATCAATGGACCAAAGTAAATGTTGGTCATCGTGACGTCTGAAAGGGTATACCTAAATTCTGATTGAAATAGTATTAAGTAAGCGACAAGAAAATTTATCGTATGAAAGCTTATAATCATAAACATGCCATAAATCATTTTAGATAAAAATATATCACGCCTTTTAAAAGGAAAGGAGAAAGTAAAGTCCATTCTTCTCGTGTTTCTTTCCACGCCAATGAGCAGGCAAGCGAGAAAAATGATTGCAATCATAATAAAAATCGGGAGAGCACCTTCAGAAAAGATAAAATAAATTGTCTGACCTGATGACCAATAATACATATTTATTTGACCAAATTCCTCTAGCTCTACTCGCCATGATTCAACTTGTAGCATCGCTTGAAAAGGTAAATGAATAATGTACAGAACGAGTAAAAAAAACATTAATATTTTCGTTTGCTTGAAATTTTGATACCAAAGCGCTTTATGAAACAAATTCGTCACCCCCTAGTTTTGCGATAAAGATATCTTCTAGTGAAAGAGAAAGCTCCTCATATAAAATAGGTGCATGCTCATGAATTAACGATTCAATCTCTTCATCTTTATTAAACAACACTGTGTACACACGTCCAGTTTGATTAATAATGATTACTTTATTTTGAACTACTTCTGGTAATTGTTTTTTGAACACAATTTGTGCTTTTATAAATTGCGACTTCATCGCATCTAATTCATAATGACTATCCACAAGCCCTTCTTTAATCATGACGATTTCATTTGCCATAAATTCGAGTTCGTCTAACCGATGGGAAGAAATAATAACGGACACCTCGTTTACAGCTACTTCTTCCACTAACACTTTGAGTACACGATTTTTTACAATGACATCAAGACCGTCAGTTGGCTCGTCTAAAAGTATGTATTTTGCCTTTGTAGAAAACGCGATGACGAGAGAAAATAATGCTTTCATGCCTTTAGAGTAGCTACCAATTTTCCTCACGTAAGGTAAAGAAAATCTGTTCATGAGCTCATGAAAATAATCAATATCAAAACGAGGATAAATGCTTTCATAAAGTGTAATGATTTCACGTGTGCTGTAGGCTTTTAATGCCTCAGATGAATCGGGGACAAATATTATATCCTGCTTTAATTCGGGATAGGTAAATATACTTTTATCGCTTATACAAACATCGCCTTTAGAAGGCTCCAATATACCTACCATCGTTCTAAGTAGTGTTGTCTTACCTGCTCCATTTCTTCCGATAATACCGACAATACTTCCTGTTTTAATCTCAAAATTAATATCAGACAACACTTCAACACCGTTTATTTTTTTTGAAAGGTGTTTAATTTTCACGTTTTTGACCTCCAATCTCTTTATAAACTTCTTCAATCCACTTTGTAAGCTCTTCCTTTGTTATTCCAGCATAATGGCTATCAATGATAATTTGCTTTAAAGATTGCTTCATATTTTTCAGCAGCCTTGGATCAAATGTGTGTGTGAAGTCTTCAGAAATAAACGTCCCACGCCCACGAATAGTTACAATAACACCTTGCCGCTCTAACTCCTGGTACGCCTTACTCACTGTGTTCGGGTTAATCACCATTTGTGAAGAAAGCTCTCGAACGGAAGGGAGCTTTTCGTTTGGCTGTAAAATCCCTTTTGCGCACATTTCCTTCACTTGGTGGATCACTTGCTCGTATAAAGGAACATTCTTCTTTGGGTCAATGTTGAAATACATCTATTAAATTCACCACCTTAAGAGGATCATCTATCGTATTATGTATTAAGTGTATTACACTGAATAGTACACTTGAAGTATAATCTGCTTTTTATGCTCAAGTCAATACATTTTAAGGAAAAATAAATGAGCAATCGTAATAAATAGGATAATGCTTCAATTTATATTAAAATAAAAGAAGGGAAAAGCGTACAAATGTGATATACATCATGAAAGATAGAAGGTTAACAACATAAAATATAAAGAGAAAGAGGAATTTTTATGAGACATGTGTTAGTTCTCGGAGGAACGCGATTTTTTGGTAAAAGATTAGTACAAAAGCTTATTGATAACGGTGACAATGTTACTGTCGCTACTCGAGGAGAGACGGAGGTTAAATTTGATGGAACAGTAACTCGTGTGAAGGTAAACAGATTTGACCGAGAGTCGATGACATCAGTATTCCCAGATAAAAAGTGGGATATCATTTACGATCAGATTTGCTTTTCGCCTGATGACGCACAAGATGCATGTGATGTATTTGCGGGGAAAGTAAATAGATATGTGCTGACGTCTACGCTATCAGTGTATCAATTCAATGAAAAAGCCGCTAAGGAAGAAAAAGATTTTAACCCTTTTGCTTATGACATACAATCTGGCAGGAAAGAAGATTTTGATTATAGTGAAGGGAAGCGACTAGCGGAAGCCGTTTTCTTTCAAAAGGCCAACTTCCCAGTTGTTGCACCACGCCCACCAATCGTTTTTGGCTTAGATGATTACACGGAGCGGCTCCAATATCACATAAGAAAAATATTGCGCGGTGACAAAATTGGAATTGATAACGTAGAAGCAAAAATTTCTTTCGTAGATTCTGAAGACTTAGCACAATTTTTATTTTGGATAGGCCATCAAGACTTTGTTGGACCTGTAAACGCTTCTGCCCCCGATCAAATAACATTAGGTGATATGATTGCTTTAATAGAACGGAAAACAGGGGGAAGAGCAATAGTGAAAGCGTCTTTATCGAAAGAGGAAAGTTCACCAATGAATTTCCCAACGTCTTACTATCAAGATGTCGCGTTCGCCAAAGCCGAAGGATACACATTTAAGCCGTTATCTGAATGGTTTGAACCACTAATTGAAGCACTTGTAAAAAATGAAAAATCTACTTAATTTTTGTTCTACTCTATGTGGTTGGAAAACGCCAGTGTTCAAGTAATAATAAATCAGCGAAAAAAACAAAAGGAGGCACTGTGTGATGAAACAGGATCAATCTTGGTCTGCATCATTAGAGCATGGCGAATACGCTCATGATCAAGCGCTCGTTATTCAACATAGTATTGAAGCAGTAGATGAAACTGCAACTGGAACGTATGTGAATCTAGTAACACCAAATGAATTTGGCAACCCAGAAGAATATTTAACAGAAGTGCTCATAGAAAAATTCGGCAGCAGTATTAACGTGCAATATAAAGATGAATGCGGCTGTGGCGGACACGTGTTGAGGGTGTACAAATAGAAGCGGACCCGGGAGAAAGCGAACCCGGGTTTAACCTTCTCACGAATCAATTTTAGAGGAATCTAAAGCAAGAGCTAGCATGAACAAATGCTGAAAACGAGGTACCATCTAACACAAGCCCCCTAGACGAAAGACCCCCTATAATAATTTCACTCATACAAAAAACCCAGGCAAAAACAACCCGGGTTAATAAATAGTAGGTAAATGGTATTTTCAAGGCTATTATTCAAACATCATTTGATTGACGAAAGTTCGCATTGCATATCCTTGTGCAGTTTCGCCTGCGGAAATATATACTTGCATCTCTATAATATAGGTGTCGCCCTCGTGTTGACGTATCGCATAATAACGCTTTGATGATTCCTCATCTTTTAACCATAGTCCTTCAGCGTCAACATTCTCAAAAATCGTATTCTCTAATTGAGTGTATTCAACATAGCCGTCAATTTCATATTGATAATAGAGCTCTTCTAACACCGCATTTAAGTTGTTTATATTTTCACGACGAGTGACACTGAAGTAAAAGTCTCCCATATAGCTAATTTCTTCAAAAAATCGAACAGTATCATTTGCTTCGTATACGGATAGAACTTGTTCATCCCATCCGAACTCAGGTACAACATAAGTGGAAAAGCCTAAATCTTCATTGACATATAGCTCATAATTAATTTCTGATTCGATTCCTTCTGGGTAAATCGTTTCCGTAAAGGACGACTCACGATTACTTAACGTTGAAACAGTTTCAGTTTCTTCTCGTTCTTCCTCACCTGATTTTTGTTCCCCTTCATTATTAACGGGAGGTGTTGCATCGCTATGTGTATTTCCATCCCCATTGTTACCGGATACTATACTATTATCTCGCGTGTTTAGTTCACCAGATTGGCTAAGTTCATTTTGAGATAAGTAGGAACCGATAAAAATGGTAGCGACGAGAAGAAAGACGATTGAAGCAGCAACCATTGGTATGTTCCTTGTTAAAGGAAAGCCGCGTCTTTCTTTATTTTTTTCAACGTCTATTGCTTGAAAAATGTCATTTGTAGATGTAGTTTTCGGCATTTTTTCATATTTAAACTTTATCTCTTCCATACCTCTTTCAAAACGCTCTTGACTCATATTCGTAGCCTCCTTCCTCTAAAGATGCTTTAAGCTGATCCTTTCCGCGCTTTAAACGAGTTTTTACAGTTGCTTCTCGCATAGCCAATATAGCTGAAATATCTTTGATTGAAGCTTCATGGAAATAAAATAGGACAATTGGTACGCGATATTTTTCGTCTAAGCACTGAATCGCCTTGTGTAAAATAGCTGCATCCTCAGATAAATCTAAGTTTTCCTCGTAAAACACTGATGGTTGTGCCTGAATTGTTTTTAACACCTTTGATTTCTCCCTGTTTAATTTACGGAAGCTATCCTTTGCGACATTATGAGTCACGCTATATAGCCATGTAGAAAACTTCCCTCTAGAGTATTTATGGAGAAACCGATACATTTTAATAAAGACTTCTTGCGTTACATCTTGTAAATCCTCTTCTCGAACGCCGATTTGCCGGGCAAAACGTTCAACAGTTGTTTGATAGGTCGCTATTAACTGTTTAAAAGCTTCTTCATCACCAGACAATGCTTTTTGAACTAACATACGATCATTTAATTCACACATGCTTTCCGGCCTCCTTTCACTTATTAAACTAACGATTGTATGTAAAAGTTTCATTATTTGAAAAAAATGTTGCCAAATGTGAGTGGCGGTGCTACTATAAGTAAGTGAAATTACCGATATTTAGCAATGATGAAAAAGAAGGAAGGAGGAGAACAGTATGAGAAACGCAATTTTAGTAGCGCATGATATAAAATTTAATACTTGTGCTGTGACTCCTAATCATTTTCCTTCGTTTTTTAAAATATTAGGCTCTGTTAAAAGCTAGTATTGATTTTCACGACACGAAAGGTGGCGAGACGCCTGCGGTAAGCTAGCGTCCTGAAGTGAAAATCAACAACAAAGTTTAACATATCCTAAAATTAACAATGGGTTGTATGTCACACACTTCGGTGACGTACGCCTTTTTTCTATTTTATCGTAACTTAGTAGAGTAGGGAACTTTTTCTCTAATAAACTATTTGCGGGGACACATGGGCTTACTCACGCTCATGTGTTTTTTTTAGATAAAGTAAATTTGGCGGTGGAATTGATGGCACGCGTATTAGGAAGAAGAGCACTACTACATGAAAGAAATGTGGCATCATTTCTTCACCGCTTCTTACGACATTGACTTAGTAGTATTTTACTACAGCTTATATGGTTACCGGTCAAAAAGACCGTCAACATAAATGAAATGTTAGGAGGAAGTTAAGATGATTTTATTTTTTATTAAAAGGAAGCAACTCACAAAGGAGGAAGTGACAGGTGGAGGATAGTAAGTTTAACAATTTGAAAAGACAATTGAATAGGAGATGTTAATATGTTTTCAGTTTTAAAAAAGCTAGGGTGGTTCTTTAAGCGACATTGGAAAAGGTATACGATCGCAGTTACTATATTACTAGTCGTCAGTTTACTAGAAGTATTACCACCTAGAATGCTAGGGATTTTCATAGATGAATTAAATCAAGGTCAGTTAACAGCAGAAAAACTAACCTTTTATATTCTCTTTTTATTAGGACTGATGGTCCTCATCTATTTCATGACATTCGTTTGGATGAGGCAGCTATTTGGAGGCGCTTTTATTATAGAGCGAACATTGAGGTCAAAGTATATGCACCATTTGATGAAGATGACACCAACCTTCTATGAAAAAAATAAAACCGGTGATTTAATGGCGAAAGCGACGAATGATTTAAAAGCTATCTCTGTCACGACGGGTTTTGGTGTGTTAACTTTGATAGATTCCACAGTATTTTTAATTATCATTTTATTTATGATGACATTTTTAGTGAGCTGGAAGCTAACACTTGCTGCATTTTTACCACTCCCAATTATGGCGTGGATTATTAAACGATACGGCAAGATCATTCACGAACGTTTTACGAAAGCACAGGATGCATTTGGAAATATGAACGATCAAGTGCTTGAATCGATAGCGGGAGTCCGTGTTATTCGTGCATTTGTAAAAGAAAAGGACGATCAGCAGCGATTCGAAAAATTAACAAATGACGTTTTACAAAAAAACATTTCTGTTGCGCGAATTGATGCTCTATTTGAGCCGACGATAAAAATACTAGTAGGAATAAGCTATATGATTGGTTTAGGCTATGGAGCATATCTAGTTTTTCATAATGAAATTACGTTAGGGCAGCTAGCATCGTTCAACATTTATTTAGGAATGCTTATTTGGCCGATGTTTGCATTTGGTGAACTCATGAATATTATGCAACGTGGAAATGCATCGATGGACCGTTTAAATACGACATTGTCATATAAAGCAGATGTAATATCAAGTGACAAATCAGTTTTTGTAGAAAGACCTGAAGCTATATCATTTAACAATTTATCATTTCAATATCCAGGGGTAAGTGACACTGCTTTAAAAAATATTGTGTTGCATGTTGCTAGAGGAGCAACAGTCGGTGTTGTAGGTAAAACTGGGAGTGGAAAAACGACATTATTCAAGCAACTGCTGCGAGAGTATCCCATTGACGCGAACAAATTGCACATCTCTCATACACCGATTGAGAGAATCTCTTTAAAGCAGTTAAAAGGCTGGATTGGCTATGTGCCACAGGATCAATTTTTATTTTCCAAAACGATTAAAGAAAATATTTTATTCGGTCGTCCTGACGCAGAGGAGTTTGATTTATATCGCGTAATGGACTTAGCTGCAATTACGAAAGATATCGAAACGTTTTCCAATGGAATCATGACTTTAGTTGGAGAAAAGGGTGTGTCACTTTCAGGGGGACAAAAGCAGCGAATCTCTATCGCAAGAGCATTAATCAAGGACCCTGACATTCTCTTATTGGACGATGCATTATCAGCGGTGGATGCAAAAACAGAGGCTTTTATCGTGCGGAACATTAGAAAGGTGAGGCAAGGGAAGACTACGTTTATCGCTGCACATCGTATGTCAGCCGTTCGTCATGCAGATATTATTGTCGTTTTAGAAGGAGGAAAAGTAATAGAACAAGGTACACATGATGAATTAATGGAACAGCGCGGATGGTATGCAATGCAATATTTTAAGCAGCAAATGGAGCAATCAGAAAAGGAGGTGTATCAGCATGAAAGTAAGTAAACGACTTTTTCGCTATGCACTTCAGTTTAAAAAGACAATGATAGCTGCACTGCTATTTTTAGCTATCGCAGCGGCCGCTGAACTCACAGGCCCTTTTATTGCAAAAACGATGATTGATAATCATATATTAGGGATAGAAAGACCGTGGGTTGAGGTAGAAGAAAATGGTGAAGTGTATTATGCTGGTAGCCACTTTGTTCGTACAGATCGATATGATGGTGTGTTAACAGACCAAAAGGAAGTGCAAATTTTCCAATTTGGATTAACCTATTATTTATTGCATGAGAGAGTTATTATGGATGGCAGTAGGCATGTAGAGCATGAGACTTTAATTATCGATCGGCAAGGTGACATCTCTGAATACGCTGTTCAAGCATTAACGGCAAGTGAAGTATTTCAGTTTTTTCAACCTGAAATACCGTATGTTATGTTATTAATGGGTGGCTATTTCATTCTCATTTTGATCGCAGCATTTTTTCATTATCACCAAAGGTTTTTATTACAGGAATCAGCAAATCGCATTATAAAGAAAATGCGAGAAGATGTTTTCGCGAAGGTTCACCAACTACCAGTGCAATATTTTGACCACATACCAGCAGGGAAGATTGTTTCAAGAATTACGAATGATACAGAGGCAATTAGAGAGCTTTATGTACGGGTGTTGGCAACTTTTTTTACGAGTATTATTTATATGACAGGGATATTTATCGCTTTATATTTACTAGACCCATCACTTGCAACGATGACTTTATTCATTGTTCCCGTTATTATTATATGGATGATTTTTTATCGGAAATTTGCTGGGAAGTTTAACCGTGTTATTCGTGAACGGTTGAGTGACATTAACGGTAAAATCAATGAAAGTATACAAGGAATGTCATTAATTCAAGCTTTTGGTCGAGAAAAAGAAGTGACAAATGAGTTTGAAGCGGTTAATAAGGAGCATTTTCAATATAATCGAAAGCTACTTTCATTGAACGCTGCAACCTCTTTTAATCTAGTCAATTTCTTTAGAAATTTAACGTTTGTCTTACTAATATGGTACTTTGGTGGTGGAGCGCTCGGTGTAGGTACGGTATTCACAATGGGTGTTTTGTATGCATTTGTAGATTATATCAATAGACTCTTTGAACCAGTAAATGGCATTGTAAATCAGTTAGCACAGCTAGAAGAAGCGAGAATTGCCGCAGAGAGAGTGTTTACATTAATGGATGAGCCAGGTGTTGAGGTTAATCACACTCATGTTGAAAGGTTTCATGGTAATGTAAGATTTGACAGAGTATCCTTTGCATATGAAAAAGATGAGTATGTATTAAACAATATTTCCTTTTTCGCAAAAAAAGGAGAGACAGTTGCATTTGTTGGTCATACCGGATCTGGAAAAAGCTCAATAATGAATATTTTATTTCGTTTTTATGACCACCAACAAGGAAGGATCACAATTGATAACATAGACATACATTCTATCTCCAAGCAGGCAGTAAGAAAGCATATGGCTATAGTATTACAAGATCCCTTTTTATTTACTGGTACGATAGCTACAAATGTTAGTATGAATGACCCTACTGTTAGTAGAGAAGAAATAGTAGCAGCGTTAGAAAAAGTAGGTGCTATTGAGATGATTCAATCACTTCCAAATGGTATAGATGAAGAGGTGAAGGAAAAAGGTAGCACACTGTCTGCTGGTCAAAGACAGCTCATTTCCTTTGCACGAGCACTCGTATTCAATCCAGCAATTCTCATTCTAGATGAAGCAACAGCAAATATTGATACTGAAACAGAAGAAGTAATACAGCAGGCATTAAATATTGTAAAAGCGGGGAGAACAACATTTGTTATTGCCCACCGCCTATCAACGATCCGAAAAGCAGATCAAATATTAGTTCTTAATAGAGGGGAAATAGTAGAACGAGGCGATCATGAATCGTTAATGGGACAACAAGGCCTATATTACGCCATGTATCAGCTACAAGCAGGCAATAAAATCGATACTGCTTAATAAATATTTCAAACCGAGAGGAATATCCTCTCGGTTTTTTCATACTTTTTTACTATAAGTACAAGTAGTTGTTTATCCATTATTTTGAGAAAAAACAATGAAAGACTAAGAAAGAGGGAGAAATACCTAAATAAAGAACGAAAAACGAACTATATATAGAACAAATGAACTAATATCGATGTTTAATGTAGTACTAAAATAGTATAAACTACGATTAGGTTCTTTATAAAGAACATGAATTCTTTATTAAGGAAAAACTTTGGAGGTGTCTTTGGTGAATTTGAAGAGACTATTATTGTCAGTAAGTTTCGTTGTGTGCGTATTCCTTTTTTCCTTTTCAATTCTTTTTTCACCAGAGTCATCCATTCACATGAATGATCATGTTTCTGTATCGATGCATGAAATGAGTCACGGTTCCCGTAAAGTTGATTTAAGCACCCGTGTATTAAATGAAGTGAAGTTAATGAAGGAGGATAAGGAGTATTTTCATGAGTTTAAAAAAGAAGGTTGGACGTTAATATGGAAGGATGAATTTCAAAATGATCAAATAGATGAAACAAAGTGGAATAGCGAGAACTGGGCAGCGGAGAAGAATAATGAACTTCAGTTTTACACACCTGAAAATGTGCATGTAAATAATGGTTCCTTGCAGCTAGTGTCTAGAAAAGAGCGATTTGGTGGCCGGGATTATACATCAGGGGCGATACATACAATGGACAAGTTCAGCTTTAAATACGGAAAGGCTGAAATAAGAGCGAGACTTCCAAGTGGTCAAGGAGTTTTTCCAGCGTTTTGGATGATGCCTAATATTGAAGGTGTATGGTTGCCGGAAATTGATATTATGGAAATGCTTGGGCATAAGCCAAATGAGATTTGGATGGTTGTCCATTGGTTAAATGAACATGGAGAGTTGAAGAGTAAATCAAATAAGTATATTAGTGAAAATGATTTCTCAAATGACTTTCATACATACGCGGTTAAATGGTCAGAAGAGAAGATAACGTGGTTGATTGATGACGTTGAAGTATTTACTACAGATGCATATATCCCAGATAACGACATGTATCTATATTTAAATACGGCCATCGGCGGAAATTGGCCAGGAAGTCCTGATGAGACAACGATATTTCCTCAAGTTTTTGAAATAGAGTACGTGAGAGTATACGAAAAAAATGAGGAGGGAATATAATGTTTCTTCAAATATCACTCATCTTCGTTTTAATTTTTGTAATTTTCCAAACTTTTTACATGTTTATACCTTTACTTACTATTAAAGGACTAAATAAGTATAAAAAAGTAGATAAAGAAAATGGAGTATCCATTTTAATTCCGGCCTATAACGAAGAGAAGGTAATATTAAACTGTCTACAAGGAATTGTAAATTTGAATTATAACAACGTAGAAGCTATTTTTATCAATGATGGGTCGACAGATAGAACGCTAGATATATTAACACAACATTTACAATTAGTCCCAGTATATAATAGGTTACCAGCAGTAAAGATACCGCACGAAGCTATCATTGATATTTACGCGTCGACGTTATATCCGAAAGTTCTTGTGATAGATAAAAAAAATGGTGGGAAGGCAGATGCATTAAATGCTGGAATTGAATACGCAAGAAAAGAATATGTCGTCACGTTAGATGCTGACAGTATTTTAGACAAAGAGTCTCTTCATGTGATCAATAGTACTTTTTCTGATAATCACATTTTAGCAATAGGCGGTATGGTTCAAATCGGTCAAGGATTTCAAGGCAATTATTTAAAACCGAGACCAACCTTTATCAATCCTGGAATTATACGATTTCAAATATTACAATATTTTACCGCATTTTATATGCACAAATATACGCAATCAAAATTGAAATCTATTACTGTTATCGCTGGTGCCTTCGGAGCGTTTAGAAGAAAAGTACTTTTTGAAGTGGATGGTTTTCGTAAAACCATCGGGGAGGACATGGATATCACCCTTAAAATTCAACGTCTAATAAAAACGAAATATAAGAATCACCGTTTAATCTTTGTACCGCAAGCACTTTGTTATACAGAATGCCCTGAGACCTTCCGTGCATTGTTTAACCAACGTGTGAGATGGCAAAAGGCATTTGTTGACTGTTTCTTTATGTATAGGAAAAATTTTTTTCATAAGCTAGGAGTAAGACTATCATTATTTTTCCTAGGAGATGGGGTGTTACTTGGTACAATCAATGCCTTTACAGCATTACTTATCCCATTGTTCCTTATTTTTAATAGAGATCACTATATGGTTGCACTTGGGTTATTTACAATTACGTTTATTCTTGGGATATTTCAGAGTATAGCCACAATAGAAGTGAGTAAAAGGTTAGGAATAAAGTATACAAGGATGGATTATTTAAGAATTTCCTTATTTATACCATTAGAAATAGTTACCTATAGATTATTAGGAATACTATTTGTTACTATCGGCACATTTATGTTTTTTGTAAATAAGGATAAGTGGGACAAAGCAAACAGAACAGGAACGAATTATCAAATGTACGAAGACGTACCATTGCTTGAAAATCATAAAGCAATGTAATGGAGGTGCGGTATGAAAAGGGGTATTTTTAATATAACATTTGCTATTTCATTTTTAGTTATTTTTTCGATTATTATAAGGTTATATTTTGATGACTTTGCTCAAGCATTGACAGAAGAGCCGAAATACTTCCCACCTCATAAAGCGCTTCCTATTGATAAATGCCAAGAATGGACAAATATTGTTAGAGACTTTGGGATAGAAGTAGAGGAGAGTGTAGATAACGTTACAGTACTACTCTATCATCGAGTTATTCCTGAAGAAGAATTAAGAGACAATCATTATGACCATAATGGGGAGCTATACTCTACCATTCTTGTAAAAGAAGACTTTGAAGAGCAGATGGCATTATTAAAGGATCACGACTATGTGACATTAACAGCAAAAGAACTGCAGCTATTTTTAAAAGGGGAGTTAGGAATTCCAAAAAATAGTGTAGTCATTACATTTGATGATGGGTTTAAAGACAACTATTACGAGGCTTATCCGGTTTTAAAGGAGCATGATTTTCATGCAATCAATTTTATTATTACTTCATTTATTAATGTTAGAGATGTTGATCACGATCCGACGTATTCACAATATTTAAGTGTTTCGGATGTGGAAAAAGGCTGTGATGTATTCGAATACCAAAGTCATACTTATAATTTCCATGAGCGTACATTTAATTTCAAAGCTTTTTTAGAAGTAAAACCTAATGATGAGATAAAAGAGGATTTATTAAGTAGTATAAATAATTTAAATGATAATAAAAGAGCTTTTGCCTACCCTTACGGAGAGTATAATGACAGAACGATCACTATCCTTGAAGAAATTGGCTTTGAGATGGCTTTTACAACAGCCTATACGAATGCAAAAGTAGGAGATAACTTATATGAGATTCCTAGAAAGGAAGTTTATGCAAATACATCTATAGAAGAATTTAAGGTAATAATGGGACTTGATGAAGAACAATAATTGCAAATGGTGATATTTTCTTCACAAAAAGGAGAAGAAAGTTTGATATGATAAAGGTATCCAATTTTTGTGATAGGAGTATGTTATGTATCATTATATAGAGCAATTTAGTCATGCAATTGGCCAACCATTTTTAAATCTAGCCACAAGTGTTGAATCGGTTCCAATTTTGTTTGCCTTACTTTTAGGACTAGTGGGTGCCCTCGCCCCTTGTCAGCTATCTGGTAACATGAGCGCGATTACTTTATATGGAACAAAATCTATTAATCGTGGTATTTCCTGGATAGATACTTTATTTTTCGTTTTAGGAAAAATAGTTGCTTTTTCTGGTATCGGATTGGTGATTTTTTTACTAGGACAAGAAATGCAACAGCAGCTACCGCTTTTGTTCGAACCGATGCGCAAATTGATAGGTCCAGTATTAATTATTATCGGTATATATATGCTTGGTTTATTTCACTTCAGGTGGACCATTACTCTTTGGAAAAGAGATGACAATAAAAAAAGAAAAGGAAAATGGGGGGCGTTTATGCTTGGACTATCTTTCTCGCTTGCGTTTTGTCCAACGATGGCAATGTTATTTTTTATGCTACTAATGCCTCTCACAATCTCAACTTCTTATGGAGTAGTTCTTCCTAGTCTTTTTGCTGTCGGTACTTCTATCCCATTTTTAATTGTTATTTTTATCATCTGGTATTTAGGTCTTAGTGGCCAAGTGATGAGAAAGGGCAGAAAGATTGGTCTCATTGTCCAAAGGATTGCAGGAGGCTTTATGATATTTTTAGGTGTACTCGATATAATGACTTTTTGGTAAACAGAAACATTTAATTGAAAATGATTAAGTAATTCGTCCCAAGCAGTAGTGATGCTATACTACGTGGGGCGAATTTTTATACATTAGCTTTTACCGAAAAGATTCATGTGTGATCCTTTAATAAAAATCCGGCTTTATCTAGTGCTAATATGCCATCATCTAAATCTTCTTCAGATTTTGCTTCTAAAGTGTGTAAGTGGATGCCGTCAGTTAACTCTGATAAATAGGAGGCTTTAGTTGTTATAATATTTTCAATGAATAGCTTTACCTCTTTTCGATTACTGACCATAACAGATGCAGTAATATCACCGTATATGGGGTGTTCCACCTTTACGTCCCTGACGGTTATCCCATGGTCGACTAATAAAAATAACTCTTCTTCTGTTCTTTCAGGAGGATGATAGCAAGCAACGATTCTTGTTAGAGGTTCTTGTTTACTCGGTTTTTCAGATAATATATACCCATGATTCGTTGCTATAATAGGTATGTTTTTTGCTTTCAATAAAGAGATATCTTGAACGATCACTTGACGACTCACATTCAGTTCTTCTGCTAAAGCTCCCCCAGTTTGCGGGGCTTCACGCTCCTTGAGCATTGATAATATTTTATTTCTTCGTTCCTCACCGTACCATTTTCTTTTAGTCACGTGACATACCCTCCTTCTTTTCTATACAGTTTTTTATGATCTTTGCAGTTTCCATAACATCGTCTCGTGTATTGTGAATACCGAAAGAAATTCTGAAAAAGCGCTTTGCTTCTTGATACGTTTTTTGTAATCCTTTCATCGCAACAGAAGGCTCCTGTTTACCAGCTTGGCAGGCACTGCCGGTAGATATACAAATACCAAATCGATCTAAAGTTAAAAGCATGTATTGACCTTCAATGCCTGTAATCCCCATTCCGACAATATGTGGAAGTTGCGAATCAACAGCGCCTTCAATCGTAATTAATTGTTCGTACTCCTTTAGCTCTTGTAGGAACAGGTCTCGCAATCGCTCTATTTGAAAATAAGACGTGCGCGATTGCTGTACTGCTTCTATAGCAGCAGTAGTAAAAGCAGCAATTCCAGGTGTGTTGACTGTACCTGGGCGAAAGCCAAATTCATGTGAGGTCAGTGGGTGTACGGAAGACCATTTCGTTTTTTCAGAAAGGTAAACCGCACCAACACCTTTAGGGCCATAAACTTTATGACTAGAAACAGAGATGGCATCAATAGGAATTTCGTCAACATGTATCGGTATTTTAGTAAAAGATTGTACACAATCACTATGAAAAAGGATGCCATGCTCTCGTAATAATTTTCCTATTTTTGCAAGATCCTGAATTGTCCCAATTTCCGAGTTAACATGTTGTATTGATGCTAAAATTGTATCAGATCTTATACTGCTTTTTAAATGTTCAAATGAGACTACACCGTTATGATCTACTTCTAAATAGGTGACTTCAACCCCGTCTTTTTCAAGGCGGTGGAAGAATGAATGAACTGAAGGATGTTCAATTATTGAGGTGATGACATGATTTCCATGATGCTTATTCGCCTCATAGAGTGATTGTAAAGCTAAAATGTTTGATTCTGATCCTCCACTAGTAAAATAAACTTCATTTGCTTGACTATGGAATATTGAAGCGATTTCTTTTCTACATTGCTCTAATAGCTGCTTTGCTTTTTCTCCCTGCTCGTGCAAACTGCTCGTATTTGCAAAATATTCATGCGTAGTTTTTATATATACATCTAATGCAGCTTGTGTCATTTTTGTTGTAGCTGCGTTATCTAAATATATCATCGTTTACCCCTCATTTTCCTTTATATTAGAATGTCTAACAAACTATTAAATAACCAACTACTACAAAACTTTTATAAAATCTCTTGTCATTAGTTTAAATTTATGTAAATATAGGTGTCAAGACACATGTAAAAAAGGGTGTTAAAATTATGCGAAATCGAGAAGTTATTATTGTAGGAGCAGGAATAGCTGCGATGATTACTGCTCTAAATATTTCTTCGCACATGAATGTAAAACTTTTCACAAAGTTAAATAAAGGTAACTCTTGGCGTGCGCAAGGTGGTATGGCAGTGGTTATTGATGAAAACGATGATCCACAATACCATTTTCAGGATACGTTAGAAGCGGGTTGTTTTCATAATGACATGGATATGGTAAGTATTCTCGTTAACGAAGGTGTTAGCTGTGTAAATAAATGGTTAAACAAAGGAATGGATTTTGATCGGGATAAAAATGGCGAACTATGCTTAGGGATGGAAGGCGCACATACTTATAGGAGAATACTCCATGCCGGAGGCGATCAAACTGGCGCAAGATGGATGGATTATTTGACTCAAAAAGTAGTTTCGCAAAGTAAAATTGAAGTGTTAGAAGATGAACAGGTCATAGATTTGATTATCAAAAATGAGATGTGCGTGGGCGTTGTTGTGCAATCGAAAAACGGGACAATGTATGAACAACGTGCAGATGCGACTGTACTTGCAACTGGTGGATGTGGTGGTATTTTTGATGCTACATCTAATGACAAATCGATTATTGGTGATGGGATTGTAATGGCATATCGAGCGGGAGCACAACTGTCTGATTTAGAATTTATCCAATTTCATCCAACTTTAATTAAATATAACGGCATTGTAGGCCTTGCTTCTGAAGCTATTCGTGGTGAGGGTGCTGAACTTATTGATCAGGACGGTAGAAAAATTATGAAAGGTGTTCATCCAAAAAAAGATTTAGCACCGAGAGACGTTGTTGCTAGAGTCATCGAAAGAGAAGTAAATCGTGGAAGTTCTATATTTTTAGATATTTCTATGATTCCCCATTTTAAAGAGAGGTTCCCAGCTATATATCGGATGTGTGAAGAAGCAGGATTACCTCTAGAGGAAAAGAGAATTCCTGTTACAATAGGTGCACATTTTTTAATGGGTGGTGTAAAAACTGACGCAAATGGATGTACGACGCTACCTCACCTTTACGCGGTTGGAGAAGTAGCAAGAACGGGAGTACATGGAGCGAATAGACTTGCAAGTAATTCATTACTAGAAGGGCTTGTCTTCGCAGAAAGAACAGCGGAAGCCATTGTCAAGACAGTTAGCAGTACATCTATTACCGTAAAAGAGAAAAAGGAGTTGCGCATAAAGCGAACGAGAGAGGAAGCTCGTTTTGTGATACCTTCTGCAAAAGAGATACAAAGAAAAGCGTCACTATCGTTAGGTGTTAGAAGAGACGCAAATACATTGAAGGAATTGATTCAATGGTGTGAATCATTAGGTGTAAAGCGAATGGCATTATCGACAAGGCTGCAAATGTCGAGAGAGGAAATTGACAGGTGTACAATGCTAACGATGACATGGCTCATTGCCTCAGCTGCACTTACAAGAACGGAGAGTCGTGGTGGCCACTTTCGAATGGACTTTCCATTACCTCAAAATGAGAAGTGGCAAGGTGTAGAAATTATTGTTGAGAAAGATAAAAATATTTACACAAAACGTAGCGGAGGGAAGGTACATCATGAACAAATTCTTGCTTAGAGAACAGCTCACTCGTTTTTTTCAAGAAGATATCGGATTCGGGGACCGTACGAGTCAGTCAATTTTTAGCGATGAAACTAGTGAGGCTATATATATTGCAAAAGAAGCAGGTGTATTTGCTGGGGAAACGGTATTAAAGGAAGGATATGCCCTTCTTCAAGAGGATATTGAGTTAAAGTTAATGAAAAAAGATGGAGAGAAAGTCGAGGTAGGCGATGTGATAGCAACGGTTACCGGCCCGACTGTAGAGCTCTTAAGTACGGAAAGGGTGTTACTTAATTTAGTACAGCGTATGAGTGGGATTGCTACTTTAACAAATAAGGCACAGGATCAATTAAAGGGCTCTAAAACAAATGTGTGTGATACAAGGAAAACAACCCCAGGATTACGTATGCTTGAAAAACATGCTGTAGTATGTGGCGGAGGTGCTAATCATCGCCTAAGATTAGATGATGCAATCATGATTAAAGATAATCATATTGCTCAAAGTGGTTCTATTACTGAGGCCGTAAGAAGGGTTAAAGAAAAAATAGGACATATGGTGAAAATCGAGGTAGAAACAGAATCGATCGAAGAAGTGATAGAAGCAGTAGCGGCAGGTGCTGATGTCATTATGCTCGATAATTGTTCTGTAGAAGAGGCAACGGAGAGGGTAAAAGATATACCGGATCATATTATCACAGAAGTTTCTGGTGGTATTACGTTAGAAACGATTGCTGACTACAAACACAGTGGTGTTGATTATATATCTTTAGGTGCATTGACCCATTCAGTTAAGGCGCTAGATATTAGCTTAAACATTAAAGTGAACGGGGGAACAAAATATGATAGCAAATAGTTTGTTTGAGGCGGTACAAAAAACTATTCCTGAACAATATAAAGAAAGAACAACGGAAGAATTGCAGAAAAGAGCGGAAGAAATAAAAGCAAAGCTCGGCAATAAATTATTTGTTCCAGGTCATCATTATCAAAAGGATGAAGTGATACAGTTTGCTGATGCGACAGGGGATTCGCTGCAGCTTGCCCAAGTATCTGCACAAAATAAGGACGCGGAATACGTAGTATTTTGTGGTGTGCATTTCATGGCTGAAACAGCTGACATTTTAACAAGTGATCAACAAACAGTCGTATTGCCTGACATGCGTGCGGGCTGTTCGATGGCAGATATGGCTAATATGAAACAAACTGAACGAGCATGGGAAAAGCTCGTTGAACACTTTGGTGAAACGATCGTACCGTTAACGTACGTCAACTCAACAGCAGAGATTAAAGCATTTGTTGGAAAGCATGGTGGTGCAACCGTCACATCCTCTAATGCAAAAAAAATGTTGAAATGGGCATTTGAACAAAAGAAACGCATATTGTTCTTACCAGATCAACACTTAGGAAGAAATACCGCATTTGATCTAGGGATCTCCTTATCTGACATGGTCGTATGGAATCCTCACACAGACAGTTTTGAAGGAGATAGTCATGATGGTGTTAAGATGATTCTTTGGAAAGGGCACTGCTCCGTACATGAAAACTTTAGAATGGAGCACGTGCAGCAATTAAGAGAAAATGAGCCTGATCGAAAAATTCTCGTTCATCCAGAATGTACACATGAGGTTGTTCGTGCAAGTGATTTGGATGGTTCTACAAAATATATTATTGAAACAATTGAAAATGCTCCGTCAGGAAGTAAATGGGCAATTGGTACAGAAATGAATTTAGTGAATAGACTCATTCAAAATCATCAAGATAAAGATATTGTATCACTGAATCCGGAAATGTGTCCGTGTTTGACCATGAACCGAATTGATCTCCCACACTTTGTTTGGGCACTAGAACAAATTGAAAAAGGAGAACCAATAAACAAAATTACTGTACAATCACATATTGCCAAAGACGCTAAACTTGCTATCGAGCGAATGTTTGACAATGTGTAATAATAGAAATAAATATTTTTAAAAATAAATGAGCTGCCGTTGGTCATAGTAGACCACGGTGGCTCATTATTTATTTATGAGAATGACTTGAACAGTAAGTAAATTACCCTTTGTTCCCCTCTTAAGTTTCGTTGATAGTAATAACTCTTATACAGAAAAGAGTTTGAATGGAATATTTAATCATTTCTAAAATCAAAGACGCGGTATATCCAATATATCCACAAATATAATGATACAAAACAGATTAAATGGGGTGAGAAGGTGAAACAAGTCTTAACGTCGTTTGAGGATGCTGTATCAGACATAAAGGATGGTGCGACACTTCATGTAGGGGGATTCGGACTTTGTGGGATTCCTGAAAATTTAATTAAAGCACTTCGTGAAACAGGTGTGAAGAATTTAACGATTATTTCCAACAATTGTGGTGTTGATGATTGGGGTTTAGGCTTACTATTAGAAAATAAACAAATTGATAAAATTTTAGCTTCATACGTAGGAGAAAACAAAGAATTTGAGAGACAAGTGTTAGCAGGGGAATTAGAGGTCGAACTAGTCCCTCAAGGTACACTGGCAGAACGTATTAAGGCTGGTGGAGCGGGAATACCGGCTTTTTATACACCAGCAGGAGTCGGTACTAAAATAGCTGACGGCAAAGAAGTCAGGATGTTTAATGGGAAGGAATATTTAATGGAAACAGCACTAGTTGCTGATTTCAGTTTAGTGAGGGCTTACGTAGGAGATAAGCATGGTAATTTAATGTATCGAAAAACAGCTCAAAATTTCAACCCTATGATGGCTGCTGCAGGCAAAGTGACGATTGCAGAAGTGGAGCACCTAGTAGAACCAGGCGATTTAAATCCAGAACATATTCATACACCGAGTATTTATGTAGATAAATTAATTGTCGGGAAACAGGAAAAAAGAATTGAGAGAAAAACGATCGCGAACGTATAGAGAGAGGAGGAATTACTTATGAGTATTAACCGTAAAGCGATTCGTGAAAAAATTGCTAAAAGAGCGGAAAAGGAAATTTATGACGGTGCATATGTTAATTTAGGAATTGGAATGCCAACAATGGTTGCAAATTATATTTCAGAAAATAAACAAGTCATACTTCAATCAGAAAATGGCTTATTAGGAATTGGTCCATTTCCTACGGAGGAAGAACTTGACCCTGATCTGATTAACGCTGGAAAAGAGACAGTAACGACAGTTGATGGAGCATCTTATTTTAGTAGTGCTGAATCTTTTGCAATGATTCGAGGTGGACACATTGATGTAGCTATATTAGGAGCTATGGAAGTTGCAGAAAATGGTGATTTAGCAAATTGGATGATACCTGGAAAAATGATTAAAGGAATGGGCGGAGCGATGGATCTTGTTCACGGAGCTAAAAAAGTCGTCATTATTATGGAGCATGTCAATCGACACGGAGAACCTAAAATAGTTGATAAATGCTCCTTACCTTTAACAGGAAAACGAGTTGTCGACAGAATCATTACCGATAGAGCTGTCATTGATGTTACAGATGAAGGGTTAATATTAAAAGAAATCATTGGAGAATATTCATTTGAAGAAATTCAATCAAGTACAGAACCGACATTAAAAAAAGGATACTAGCTTTACTGAAGGTGAGGTAAATGAACCCGGGTTAGTGGGAACCCGGGTTCAAAAGTATCAGGTTCAAACCGAGAGAAAACAAGAGAAAAAGGGAGCTTGAAGGTGAGGTAAATGAACCCGGGTTAGTAGGAACCCGGGTTCAAAAGTATCAGGTTCAAACCGAGAGAAAACGAGAGAAAAAAGGAGCTTGAAGGTGAGGTAAATGAACCCGGGTTAGTGGGAACCCGGGTTCAAAAGTATCAGGTTCAAAGCGAGAGAAAACGAGAGAAAAAAGGAGCTTGAAGGTGAGCTAAATGAAGAGGTTGACTCAAGAGGTCGATCTTTTACCTTTTGAGTCAACCTCTAAGCAATGTGCGTAGCCACCGCAATCCCTTAAAGACCACGGGGAGACAGACGAAAAGCTTGCTTTATAAAATTCCCTAAAAATTTCTAGTGTTTATTTTACATACAATATAGCAATTGATTCATACTATGGTTACGTCAGGAGGTGAGAAACATGGCAAACAACAACAGTTCAAATCAACTTCTTGTACCTGGTGTACAACAAGCCTTAGACCAAATGAAGTATGAAATTGCACAAGAGTTTGGTGTTCAGCTTGGTGCAGATGCTACTTCTCGTGCTAACGGGTCTGTTGGTGGAGAAATTACGAAGCGTTTAGTATCTATGGCTGAGCAGCAATTTGGTGGTCAGCAACAATAATAACAGAATAACTGGTTTTTGGGGATGGACAAGCTCCATCCCCTTTTATAAAGTAAACGATAGGTTATACATAAGATGATAATAAGGTGATAATATGGGTTATTGTCCAGTTTGTAATGGGTTAGTACAAATAAAAAAGAATTGTCCCCATTGTTCCGAATTAATGAAAGACAATGGCCGCTATATGGATTATTTTGATGATTACAGTGCTTATTTACCTATAGAATTAACTAAGCAAACTGATGGTATAGTAGATGATGGAAAAAACAACAATTGTCCTCACATATTAACATGCACGAGTTGTCAACATGATATGATCGTTTTGATTAATGAAGTTTGAGTATATGAATAGAAAAATGATGTAGGTTGTCATTATTAAGTGTAAATTCCGGCGGTTCCACAGATTGAGAAAGGGAGACTCAATAGGTATAAAACAACCTATTGAGTCTCCCTTTTCTATTTTTAGGGTAAACGAATTAGTTAGATTAGCGAATACGCTCTTCAGTGTCAACATCAAAGAAGTGACATTTGTTCATATCAAATGCAAGTGTTAAAGTGTCACCACTGTTAACGTCAGTACGAGAGTCTACTCTTGCAATAATATTTTGATCTTCTACTTTTGAGTAAAGGAAAGTCTCAGCACCCATTAACTCAGAAACGTCGATTTTAGCTTCAATTTTAGCTTCAGGAGAAGCTTCGATAAATACAGGCTCATCATGGATATCTTCAGGACGAATACCTAGTAATACCTCTTTGTTGTTGTAGCTTTCTAGCGCTTTTAATTTACCTTCAGGAACTTTGATTTTAAATTCAGAATTTGCTACTACGAAATAGCCATTTTTTAAAGTTCCACTAAGGAAGTTCATTGAAGGAGATCCGATAAATCCACCAACAAACACGTTATCAGGGTTATCATAAATATCTTTTGGACGACCAACTTGTTGGATATAACCATCTTTCATAACAACGATACGTGTTGCCATTGTCATCGCTTCCGTTTGGTCATGCGTAACGTAAATTGTTGTTGTTTGTAAGCGTTGGTGAAGCTTTGTAATCTCAGCACGCATTTGTACACGAAGCTTCGCATCAAGGTTTGATAATGGCTCATCCATTAAGAATACTTTAGGGTTACGTACGATTGCACGTCCTAAAGCAACACGTTGACGCTGACCACCAGACATTGCTTTTGGCTTACGATCTAACATTTCTTCAAGACCTAGAATTTTAGCAGCATTTGTAACACGCTCTTTAATCTCTTCTTTCGGAAATTTACGAAGCTTAAGACCAAATGCCATGTTATCAAATACGTTCATGTGAGGATAAAGGGCATAGTTTTGGAATACCATTGCGATGTCACGATCTTTAGGTGCTACATCGTTTACTAGTGTGTCTCCGATGTAAAGCTCTCCTTTTGAAATATCTTCAAGTCCCGCAACCATACGTAGAGTTGTTGATTTACCACAACCTGATGGACCAACGAATACGATAAATTCTTTGTCTTCGATATCAAGGTTGAAATCAGTTACCGCTTGTACATCTCCGTCATAAATTTTGTAAAGACCTTTAAAAGTAATTTCTGCCATGAATGTCACTCCTCTATTTTTTGAACGTTTCTTACAATATGTAACGTTCAATGAATGAATTTCTTTATAGGTATAGTGTATCTTGAAAAGGTTTTCAAAACTATAGTAAAGTTGCACAAAAAAACAATTGAAGTTTTTGTGCAAGGTGAATAATTTAATCTTCCCTATGTAAATGTAGCATGGCGAACATGAAGTAGACAGCTACTGCATTCGGGAATTGTTTTATATCTATTGATGTTTTCTCAATAAATTTGTCTACTCTATATTGAAGCGTGTTGCGGTGCATGTACATTTTTTTAGCTGCAAGGCTTACGTTCATGTTACATTCTAAAAAAACTTTTACTGAATCAAGCAATGCTTGATCTTCAATAACGGGAGAAAGCATTTCAGACATTGTCTTTTTCGTTTCATCTGTTAAGTCATTCATCATGAGAAACGGAATTACTTCTTGTTCAATAAAAATATTTTTAGAAGGGATTACTTTTTTGACAATATCGAACACGCGATCTTCCCAAGAAAACTGCGATCTCAAGTTCTCGAGAGAAGATATCGTTGTACCAATATATAGTGATAACTGCACATAAAAATCAGAAGCGATCGTATCGACAATTGACTTCTCTGTGGGTGATTCATCAGAGTCGTTGTCTATTTTTTCAATGAGAATTCCCTTAAATGGATTTAACCAAAGAAATACAACACTTGAGGGAAATAAGCTTTTCATCGCTTCCTCAAAATCACTTTGTTCGCTTAATGATCCTTTTATATAGAAGTGAATAATCCGACATGGTAAGGAAATATATTTTTTTATAAGCGATAATTCAGTATCTTCTTCGTTTACTAGCCAAGTATATAAGTCTTCTTCAATTCCGGGTGAGGCGATGACAGATCGAGGGTCTATCACGTCGAAAATAGTTTCCAACATATCTTTTTCTTCGAATTCTAGTTGACGTTTATCGAAAGTTAGAACATCTCCATTTGCATCAGCAACAGTTAGCCTGAATGCGGACGAGATTGTATATGGATCATCTACAATTGCATATGCGTATTTAGATTTTAAGCGATTTAACATATCAGTATAACTCCTTCTTTTACTATGTACTATTAACAGTATATAAAATCTAGTCCATAATCGCTATTATATATCTATGATAAAAAATAAGAGTGTTTCAAAGGTGATAGACAGTAACCGTTGAAACACTCCAACACATATTCTTGAAAAAAGAAGAGGATGTCGTACGAGCAAATAAAAGTTCTAAAGGGCAACTCAATAGGTAGTGTAAACTTTTGAGTCACCCTTGTATCGCTTATTTGTCGTTATTTGCTACATTATATGGTGGTTCTTCTTCTTTGAAATTTTGCGCCTCGTCTATTTGTCGTTTTCCATGAGTGATGTGATCTTTTCCTCCAGCTAAACCTTCGTTTGTCATTCTATCGACGTCGACCATCACTTTGTCTCTTCCTTCGTACTTAGACTCTTTCGAAGACATGTTAACAACCTCCCTCACTATATTTTTTCATCATGTGGGGATTTTATGCTTAATAAAACATTTTATAAAGAAATTAATATATGAGATATCAATTGAATTCTTTTATTTTGAATGGCAGGTTCGTCGAAAGACATAGGTTTACTATTAACATCTACAATCCAAATTTGATTTGAATTGTCCATCACAACATCGAAGGAGAATTCCTTCACATTTCTGTAATGATCTTGTAAGGTCTTCCCTAACATATCACCAATTGCTGTTACTTTAGTGGGAGAAGGGGAAAGTGGAACTTCTGTTAATGATGCAATTCTGCCTCCTTGAGGTACGTGGGTCGTGTACCGATCATTGGCAGCAACCCTCACTCCAATACCAACTAATGTCCAACAATTATTATAGTAGAGCATTAAAACACGAAAATCATATGGATTATCTTGTTGTTTAACCGAGGATATTGCTTGCTGCATTAAAAGTTGTCTATCGTTGATAATGGATGTAATAATATGCTGTAATTGCTTATCTCTTAATTGCTTAAACGTTTTTTGCTGCGTGTGTAGAGTGTAGTCAAAATGATGCTTTTCTATTTTCCAAATTCCTTTACCTTGGGACCCTTCAGAATCCTTTATGAATATATTAGGGAACCTTTGTATAAATTTTTTTAAGTCACTATATTTTTCTAGCCTTCTTGTCATAGGAAAATAATACTTAAGCTGTTTATGTTCTTTTATTAATTTAAAGATGTCCTCTTTTTGAAAAAAGCTGCGATTAAAGTAAGGGATACTCTCTCTCTCTAGCCAATTTAAGTAGTTTGTAATGTTTGAATTATTATGTTTTGTCGTACGAGCGTAACGATTATAAACGGCGTTAGGGATAGGGCAAGGTGTCGATAACCATTTTGCTTTGTTATTATCCCAATAATATGCCGTCCATTCCGATTCATTAGAATGGATAGGGAGTATATAAGCATTTGCACCATTATTAACTAAATTCAAAGAAAGCTCTTTATAATATTTTTCTTCACCAGTAAATAAACGAGTTTTCCCTTTTCCAGTTAATATGATAATGTTTTTTGTCAATGTTATCAGCCCTTAATCGCATATTTTCTTTTGCGAGTAACGTTATTGAATCAAAGTAATTTTCTTTGAATACAAACTTTCAATCATTGACTCATATAAATAGATGGCATACTGAATGGGCATTTTCCGGGTTAATAGATCTTCTTTTGATAATTTTGGGTGTGAGAATATTGTTCTACCAGGTTTTGAATTTGCCTCAAACATCCAAATTCTTTCCTGTTCATCTACTCCTATGTCAAAGCCTATTTCCCCAATATAACCATCTGTTTTTTTATCTATTGCGCTGCTCAATCTAAGGGCAGTATGCTTTATATTATTTAATAGAGACTTGTTTAAGTCTAAATCTTCCCAAATCTCCTCAATTAATTTAATATGACCACCACTTTTTACATGAGTAGTTACACTTCCTGGACCAGCAATTTTGGCAGCAATTGCACTCATTCTCCATATTCCTTTCTCATCCTTGTTCGTATGCACTCTAAAATCAATAGGGTTATTCTGATATTTCATCAAAGATATCCCTTGTTGAATCACATACTGGTCATAACCTTGTTTAAACTGCGTTTTAAGTAAGTGTAATAATGAGCTATATCGCCTTAATCTATTTCTAGTGTTGTCTCTAAAACGACAATAATAAAAACTACTATTTGGATCATACGTAATTTGATGTATTCCGACTCCTAAACTACCATTTTTTGGCTTCATATAAACATGCTCTTGTTCATGAATGAATGCAATTATTTCATCCTGTGTCGGTGCGCTAATCGTTTTTGGGAGTAGATGATTCACTTCATCTAATTGAATGAGTATGTCATAAATCTTTGATTTATCAAAAAAACCTGGATTAAACCACGGGATTTCGTACTTGCTTTGTAACTTTTCTCTTGCATTAGAAAAAAGGGGATGTGCCTCTGTACGTCGATTAGGCAATCTGTCGTATATGACGTCTGGAAAAGGAACGATAACTTTTTTCCATCCTGAATCAGAAAACGTATATCCTTCAATCATTTCTTCTTCCCAGTTAATATGGTGAGCACCAAATACATACGCAAATGCACCGATGCATCTTGCCGCATGAATATACTTAGCCAATAAAAACGAGCGGTCACCTACAGGGCGTAATATACTTCCTGTAAATCCAGCAGTATAGATGCCGGTAATTGGTCCGAGTACCATTTTATTATTAGAAATCCGATTAATAGAAAGTGAAATGGAAAAAGGGAGCGAGAAATAACTCCAAGCTTCTTTCGATAATTCACATATGCTATGTGAATCACCTTTTAAAGCGTTAACTTTACACCGGACTTCTTTTGTACCATATATGATTGTTTGTAAATCACCTTCGTTTAAATTCCATTCTTTTAATAATGAGATCGGGAAATACAAATCGTTGTCATCATTATCATTCATTTCACGCTGCTTTACCAGCACTTTAATAGTCACTAGTCATTCACTCCTTATATAAATTGCACTCCTTTTTTAAGGTAGAAAGACGGTTATTTACTACTATAGTACACTACAGTTTTATTAAGAAAGACTACTTGTTTCGATATGATTAATCATATTTTTAAGTCCACTAAAAATGTGATCGTCTTTATTATCTGTAAATTCGAGTACGGTCTTGTAGCCAGGCTTAGAATTGACTTCTAATAGCCAAATGTCACCGTAAATATCTATTCCTAAATCAATTCCAAGTTCAAAGAATCGATTGTTACGGTCCTCTAATAGCTGTGGTATATGAGGGATTATATTTTCGACTACGGGATCTATATATTTTCTCGTTTTCCGTGGTAGCTTCATATTTACACACACTTCTCCACCAGCGTGGAGGTTAGATAGAAGAGATTTTTTCTTTCCTTTTCTATACCCCTTACCGATGATATCCCAACAATTCGTCGCTTTTTTTTGAACTACTATTCTTAAATCAAACGGATAGTCATTTTTTTGTATCGATAAAAAAGGCTGAATTAAATAAGTTTTTGAAAGTATATGGTCTTTTACATAATTATATAAATCATTTATGCTTTTATCTATTATATACTCCTGGGTCATTTCACCATTCCGAATAGAATAGAAATGCTTCTTATTTTCTATGACATATATGCCGTTACCACCTGATCCTATATTAGGCTTTAACACTACTTTTTTATATTGATTTAAAAATAGCTTGAGTGTATGAAAAGTTACAATTTCTGTATGTGGCAAAAATGGTTTTATTAAGGTGCTATCTTTTAATTTTTGATAAACATACCATTTACAAGGTAAGTTACTATTTAAAAATGTTGTCTGTTCCTCTATTTTACTTATACGGAAATGTATTAACCTTTTATAATCAATAGGATGATGAGAAAAAGCTGTTCTATCGTATATATATTTTGGGAGAGGGAAACATTCATTTCTCCATTCATTCGTTTTGCAATCAAATTTGAGACCATTGACACGGTTACGTTTAACATCATAATCGAAAGGGCTGAAACGGTATACTGAAAAATGTTTGGAAGCACTAGCTATTGCGACTTTATGAATGTATTCATCGTGTCCATCTGTTTTTAATTGTAAGAAACCTAATGAAACCACTCGTTTCACCCTTTCTATATTATTGCAAAGCCGACGATCGAAGCAGCGTAAATGAGAAGATATTTTACTGACGGTAATACGTGATTATCAATCTGTAGAGAATCCCCCTTTGAAGGCTTTATATTGACTTCAAGAACCCAAACTTGGTTATTTTTATCAATAATAAAATCAAACCCTAATTCTCCAAAAACACCACCGGCTCTATTATCGATAGCATAGGCAGCCTCTACTGCCAATTCGTGAAGAAAACGTTCTGTTTGTAGAGCATCGTCTTCATTCATCCAATTACTTAAGATAGACACTATCTTCTTTTGGACGCCTCCTTGCGACAAGTTAGATACGATCGTATCCTTTTTCCCTATTCTTCCTACTGCAGAACAAGCTTGCCAGTAACCATTTATATCTTTAATGCACAATATCCTAAAGTCTATTGGGGCATCGTCAAGCTTGTTAATATCAATTGTTTGCTGTATTAAGTATGGCCTTTTATTTACTCTTTCTTTTAGTATTGTAAATAGTTCTTCATCAGCTGTTACCTTTTTAGTTAACCATCCTTGGTCATGTGGATAAGTAAGAAAATAGGTACCTTCATTTTTCAAGACTTTAATAATTCCAGAGCCCTCTTTTCCCCAAAAAGGCTTTAAATAGCTACTTTTATATTTTTCCAGCAAGTCGTACAAAACATCTTTTGACGTAAGATGTTTTGTTTCTGGTAAGTAAGGGCGAAGTATAGGTTCCTCAAATAAATAGGAAAATGTATCCCATTTATGAATAAAACGATCGTTAAAATGAGGAATATTCATTTCATTTAATCTTTTAAAGAAAGTTTTTCCACTTTGTGACCATTCTTGATCACGCCTACCGATTCGATTATAAATAACGTGTGGGAGAGGTGTTATGCATTTGTTCCACTTTCCATCTTGGTAACAAAAACCGTTGATAAAGGAACCTTGGACATCCTTGTATGAAAAAACGATAAAGAAGTAATAAAGCTGTGTTGCTGTTTTCCCCATTTCTGTTAAATACGGCGTTAATGGTCCAAATGGGTGCTCCTCATCATAAACATCTCCAACTACAACACCGATACTTGGACCAAGATGAAACGTATTTGTATTTCTATCGTATAAACATTGGATATTACAGTTTTTATTGAGACGTAAATGGTGTATTACTTGTGGTGGTAATTGAATCATATGATCATCTAAATAGGGATCAACAACAATCTCAATATTTTTTGAGATGAAATGATTCGTCAGTGTTGCATGATGTTCTACTGTATCATCTATTTTCCATATAGACGCTATTTTAGCTGGGATAACACAGTTATTAGGATGTAAGTCTTGCTTTTCTTCAATATTAGATATATAAAACGGTATAGAAAGCATTGCCAGCCCTCATTTTGTTGTATGATAATCGTGTAGCTTAAAAAGTGTATAATTAAGTTTTTAGGTATTTGTGGATACCGTATCTTATGAGTGTAAATCATAAGGTGTGCAAACGTGATTAGAAAAGGTGATAACAATGATAATGGAAATGACTTGGTTACTCTCTCTCGTCGTAGTAGGTGCGATTATTGGTGGAGGGACGAATGTTTTAGCGATACGTATGCTTTTTCGCCCATATAAACCCATTCAAATCGCTTCAATTCGAATTCCCTTTACTCCAGGGTTGATTCCAAAAAGGCGCGAGGAATTGGCTGATCAGTTAGGAAGAATGGTAGAGGAGCATCTTATTACACCAGAGGGTATATCACGGAGAATTTTTCATCAATCTTTTTTAAAACTGATGGAAGAAAAATTAAAAGAAGCAGTGCTTCAATTTATGCGTAGAGAGGAAAGCTTAGCTCATTGGTTAAATTCACATGAAGATAAAATAGGTTCTTTATCAAGAATAGATGTGAAGGTGCAAGAAGCAATGAACGGTAAAATAATATCACTCATCGATGAATACAAAGGTAAAAAGATAAAGGACATCCTCTTAGAAGAATGGATCATAAAGCTTGAATCGCAAATTCCAACCTTTTCATCCAAGCTATTAAATAAAGCTGAGTTGTACGTACAATCGCCAGAAGGAGAAGAAGTTGTAAAGCAAATGCTTTCAAGATTTTTCGATTCAAAGGGGAATGTTGGATCTTTCTTTGGTAAAATGCTGCAGCGGACGTCTCCTACAACTCTCATCATAAAAGAGCTTACAAAGCTATTGCAGGATGATAAAACGAAAGAAGTAGTAAGTAGTTGGATAAGAAATGAGATGAAGGAACAAATAGATAAAACACCAGAGCAATTGTTAGGGAAAATGAATGTAGAAACGAATGTTTTGTTTTTTTCTGAAAGATTGATGGGTGAGATTCCTATCATTGGTGAAATGCATCAGCCTATTAACCAATGGTCACAACGTTACGAAAATGTTATATTGCACACATTATTACCAAAAGTGGTCGATATTACGATTAATGTCCTCCAAATAAACTTAAAGTCAGCAGTTAAGAGAATTGGGATAAGAGACATTGTTACTGAGCAAGTGAATGCGTTTCCGCTTCGCAGATTAGAAACTATTTTACTTACAATTGCAAAAAAGGAGTTGAAAATGATAGCTGTCCTTGGAGCTGCAATTGGTGCAATGATAGGACTAGTACAAGGTGTTAGTTTACTATTTTTTTTATAGAGATCAAATTGAATCAATTTCATAATTCACTTTCTAAAAAAGATCATAGTCTAAGAATAATATCATCATATTAAAGAAATTCTTGTTAACTTAACTTTGTTGTTGATTTTCACTTCACGCTACTCGCTTGTCTCTTCCTCTTCTAGTTTCCCACTGAAGCTTGATCCGTCGAGACAGCTCGCAGCGTATTCAAGAAGTATATGCTCGGTGCGGCGGGCAAGGCTTCAAGAGGGAAGTGAAAAAGGTTGATCTTTACCTTATTTACTTCCCTCCATGCAATGAGCGTAGTCGTTGCAATCTTTTGGAAGACTACTATGAGTGGGTTTCTCAGAGTAGTCGCGCAACGAACGGAGCCATCGCTATCCACCTTGCCCGCCCCGATGGATCTTCAGCTCACAACCTGTCTCTTCCTCTACATGCAACGCTCTGGAGTTGTATCCGTCGAGACAACTCGAAGCTTAATCGTGATGTAACGCTCGTCGCAGGCGTCTCGTACCCTTTCGTTCAATCAACAATACTTTGTACAAAACGGGGTAATTATACTGCTACTGAATACTAAATTAGATATTTGGGTAGGCCCTCCTTTTTTCATGCTTTGAGACCCTTGGCCCATAAGGGCCGAGATTTATAAAATTGATTCAATTGTTTTATTGAAAAAATTAAAGTAATATTTTGAAAATATATCATTGGATGAATTATGTTTTGTTTCATGTTATAGTCGTAAGGGTAGAATACATACATACGTATCGTTAGTTTTTACATAACTGCATTTCTCGATTTACGTATACATTTTAAAGGAGGATTTTTTTATGGCTAATCCGTTTGATAAGGCGAAAGAGCTAGCTACAGTACTAAAGGACAGCGATGAATTTGCTACGTTAAAGAACTTACATGATGAGGTGAACAATGATGAAGTTGCTAAACGTATGTTAGACAACTTCCGTAATGTTCAACTAGAGCTACAACAAAAGCAAATGCAGGGCGCCCAAATTACTGAAGAAGAAATTCAACAAGCCCAAAAGCAATTTGAATTAGTACAACAGCACGGAACAATTTCAAAGCTAATGGAAGCAGAACAAAAAATGAGTCAAGTCATTAGTGACATTAACCGTGTAATTACTGAACCGTTAGAAGAATTATACGGTGCAGGTGAACCACAAGAAGGTTAATTGATGTTAAATATTGGTGTGGATAATATCGTCGTACAAGCAAGGTGAAATTTGATGGTCGGTCCCACTTAAAGACGAGGTGAGTGAAAGCGCGATAGCGCTTAGCTCACTTTTTTTGATAAAGTAGATTTTCCGCCATTTCAAAGATAAGACGAAAAGAAGCTTTTTGAATATTATGTTTTTCTTACTTATCAAGAGCGACTCCGTTTAAGTTTATGAATATATAGTGGGGTAATTTTTTCGCCCATCTTTATTATTGGATAATTAGTCTGTCAAATGGTAAATGCTTACTTCTACGAAATTCACCAGGGGATGTCCCGACTACTTTTCGAAATGCTTTGTTAAAATAATTGTCGTCTCCATAACCGACCTGCATGGCAATTTCTTTTACCGTTAATTCTGTATGACTTAATAGGTTAATAGCTTGTTCTAGTCTCACTTTTGTTATATATTGCCCAGGTGTCATGTTCATGGACTCTTTAAAAAGCTTAATAAAGTAATATTTTGATAAGTTGATATTAGTAGCAACATCTTGTACGGAAAAAGATGCTTTATAATTTTTATTAATAAAGTTGATGGCCTGTGTAATTGTATCTGGCATCTGTTCCTTCGCTTTAAATGATTTAAAATAACGATAGCATTCCATAACAAACTGATATGCTTTCGAGGAAGCGAAATAGTGGTCTATAAGGTTCTTTTTAAAAGCAAGTTCATACACATTTACCACTTGCTCAATAAGCGCAGACTCGATTGGAATATTTATAATAGGTCCTACTTTTCTATTAACATATCTCCAGCAATCAGCCGCTGCTTGACCTCTTAAAGTAAGAAAAATAAATTCCCAATGATGGCTATGTGATGGAAGATAATAAATGTGCTCCCCTGGTACTTCAAGCATAAACCCTTGCCCTTGTTGAACTTTATGCGTTTTCCCCTCAATAAAAACAGCGCCTTCCCCTGACAAAGTGTATTGAAAAATAAATGTATTTTTATCATTTCTTTTCATACCGTCCCAGTAATAATCGTGAGAATGAACATATTGTTTTCCGACAACATGAATATCTACTAACGTCCCTATTACTTTTTCATGTGTTCTAAAACCTATCGTTTCGTTTGGTAAGTTTAATGAATGATACATAACAATATTTTACCCTCCTCATAGCATTATCTTACCATTTACTCTTTACTTACAACAATTTATCATCTAATTAACAGAATATTTATTTTGATATTATCGACAATAAATTACCATTAGGAGGATACTTATGTCTAAAATAACTTTTATAGGAGCAGGGAGTACCGTTTTCGCAAAAAATGTTCTTGGTGATTGCATGTTTATAGAGGCATTAAATGGCTTCGAATTTGCTTTACATGATATTGATGAGACAAGGTTGAAGGATTCAGAGTTAATGCTATTAAATCTTACCCGAAAATATAACAGTACCATAAAAGTAAAGTCGTATTTAGACCGTAAAGAATCGTTACGTGGTGCAAAATATGTCATTAACGCAGTACAAATTGGTGGCTATGAACCAAGTACTGTCATTGATTTTGAAATCCCGAAGAAGTATGGATTAAGACAAACAATAGCTGATACAGTTGGAATCGGTGGCCTTTTTAGAAGCTTAAGGACGATTCCGGTTATGTTGGACTTTGCGAAGGATATGGAAGAAGTATGTCCAGACGCTCTATTCTTAAACTATACAAATCCAATGGCAACTTTAACTGGCGCGATGCTTCGTTACAGTAATATTCAAACAGTAGGCCTATGCCATAGCGTACAAGTGTGTACAACTGATTTATTTCAATCACTAGATATGGAGCACGAAGGTATTCAAGAAAAAATTGCAGGTATTAACCACATGGCGTGGCTTCTTGAAGTGAAAAAGGATGGGGTTGATCTTTACCCTGAAATTAAGCGGAGAGCAAAAGAAAAGCAAAAAACGAAGCATCATGACATGGTTCGTTTTGAATTGCTAGATAAGTTCGGTTATTACGTAACGGAGTCTTCAGAGCACAATGCTGAGTATCATCCATATTTTATAAAAAATCGCTACCCAGAGCTCATTGATCGTTTTAACATACCATTAGATGAATATCCACGCCGCTGTGTAGAGCAAATTCAGGGTTGGAAAAAAATGAGAGAAGAAATGGTGAACAATGCGCAGTTAACCCATGAAAGAACACACGAATATGGTTCATATATAATTGAGGCAGTGGAAACAAACAATGCATTTAAATTTGGAGGAAATGTATTAAATACTGGCGGACTAATTTCTAATCTACCAACGAAAGCGTGTGTAGAAGTTCCTTGTGTAGTTGATCGTAATGGCGTCATGCCGACGTATGTCGGGGAGCTTCCAGAACAATTAGCTGCCCTCAATCGTACAAACATCAATACACAATTACTAACTATTGAAGCAGCGATTACACGTAAGAAGGACTATATATATCAAGCAGCACTTCTAGATCCGCACACTAATTCTGAGCTGTCTATGGATGATATTATAGCTGTGTGCGATGATCTCATCGAAGCTCACGGAGAATGGCTACCAAAATATCGTTAATCTCTTCTCGTTTCTAGGAAAAATGAAAGTGATTGTTTCGTTATCTCTAGTGCTATTAGTTCTAATTTAGAAAAGAAGGACATATATGTATTACCAATGAACGATAGGATTAGTGAAGGGGGATGACAACAGTGACATTTCGCTTATTAGCGTTAGACATCGATGGTACCCTGTTAAAGTCGAATCATCGGTTAGCGAAGGAAACGAAGGAAGCAGTAGAGTATGCAAAGGAGAAAGGGGCATATGTAACGTTAGCAACAGGGAGGGCCTTCCCCTCTGCAAAAAAAGTAGCAAAAGCTTTAAAACTGGACGATGCATATTTAGTTACTCACGATGGAGCATTTGTAGCTTCAGAAGTAGACGATCCAATTTACGAAAGAAGATTAGATTCTGATCGGGTATATCAAATTGTTGATATTCTTGAAAATTATCATTGCCATATTCGACTTTTACATGAAAAATATGCAATTGGAAATAAAACTCGCCAACGTAACTTAATGTCAAGGATGAATTTAAGTGTAGGTGATCCTCTTTTCTATCCAGTGAACTTTGTAGATTCACCTAGTCATCATTTAATTGACCAGCCTTTAACAGTACCAAAAATTAGAGCACAGTTTTGGAGTGAAAAAGAGCGAAAAGATGCGCTTGAAGAATTGAGAGAAGTAGTAAGAAACACTCATATCACGTCATCGGCAGAAGGTAGTTTAGATATTGTTGATGCTTCTGCATCAAAAGCAAAAGGGTTACAAATTTTAGGTAGAAAGCTCGGAATCTCACTACAAGAAATGGTTGCAATAGGATCGTCAGAAAATGATATAGAAATGATTGAACAAGTAGGATTAGGTGTTGCGATGGGACAATCGGAAAAGGGCATACAGAGCATCGCTGATTGGGTGACTAGATCCAACAATCAAAATGGTGTCGGTTATGCAGTGAGAGAAGTGTTTAGAAAGCAGCTTCATCCAGAAATATATAAGTAGAGTATACTAACTAAAGGTTTACTTAACTGAAATCGTGAGTAGTAAGGATCAGTTTGAAATCATTTTATTGTAGCCGCTATGAGGAGGGGAGATCCTCATAGCGGTTTTTTTTAGTTTGTCACGTATTAGTTGTCATTATTGAGTTAACCTCTTTCGGCCTGTCATAAGGTGGGGCGCTATTTGAAGAGAGGCGTTGCCGCAGATGGGGTAGTGCTATCTGCCCCTGAGCGAGAGTGAAGTTGTGTGAAGGTAAGATGGAGCGTTGTCATCGCCTGAGAAAAGGGAAATGCCAGTAAAGGTAAAATGAAACTATCCAATCCCACACCAACCGCCCCAAAAATACTATTTTTACACTAAAAAAATCAATAACTTCAAACTTTTCCCCTTACCCAATCGTCTGTATCACCAACCTATTTATATTTTCTTCCCACCTCTCCTATTGACCTACACAATTCATACCGCTAAACTGTAATATGCATGAATGATAGAAAGGAAAGTCGATATGATGGATTCAATTTCACTAATTAATATAGAAGAAACACATAAACGCGCTTGTGAGAGAATTGTTCAGCTATTTAGTGACGAAATGAAAGTTAACTTTATTGCTGAGAACGAAAACCATCACGAGGTGGCAATTTCATTTACTGAAGTAACGGTTATTGATGATGTTTGTTTTGTGACAGGAGTTATGATAAATGATCAAGGAGAAGCCATTAGCAGTATTGAAACAAAGCTGCGCTTAGAAGCTAATCCGATTAAAAAGGTAAAGAAGCAAGTTAAAAATTTATGTTTATTAAAGCTGATGGAGTCTTACACAGGGATAATTCAACCGTGGGGAATTTTAACGGGGATTCGGCCTACTAAGCTTTATCACTCTATGCGACGTGAAGGGCTATCGGTGGATAATATAAGTCAGCAATTAAGTGAACGGTACTCCGTACAAAAAGAGAAAATTGAACTACTAGCCAATATAGCTACACGCCAGCTTGCAGTTGTACCTGATCTCGATCATATAAAAAACGAAGTAAGTATTTATATCGGAATTCCGTTTTGTCCAACAATGTGTGCTTATTGTACATTTCCTGCGTATGCGATTAATGGGAAAAATGGATCAGTGGAGGAATTTTTAACTGGGCTTCATTATGAGATGGAAGTAACGGGTACATGGCTAAAGGAACGCAATATAAAAGTGACAACGATCTATTATGGTGGTGGAACACCGACAAGTATTACTGCACGGGAAATGGATGCCTTATATGAGAAAATGTATCAAGTTTTTCCTATGGCTGACGTAAGGGAGCTAACGGTGGAAGCTGGGAGGCCAGATACGATATCTCCTGAAAAGATAGAGGTGTTAAAAAAGTGGAACGTTGACCGGATCAGTGTTAATCCACAATCATTTACAAATGAAACGTTAAAGGCAATTGGTCGTCATCATTCAGTAGAAGAAACAATTGATAAGTATAAGCTCTCCATGGAAATGGGAATGACAAACATTAATATGGACTTAATTATAGGTTTACCAGGAGAAGGTGTGGAAGAATTATCGCACACATTACAAGTTACAAGTGAACTAAAACCAGCCTCTTTGACAGTCCACACATTATCATATAAAAGAGCATCACAAATGACGAAATATAAGGAAAAATATAAAGTAGCTGATCGAGATGAAATACACGAAATGATGAAATTGGCGGAAGATTGGATGAATAAGCATAGCTATGCACCTTATTATTTATATCGTCAAAAAAATATACTCGGTAACCTTGAAAATGTAGGCTATGCTATGGATAATCACGAGAGTATATATAACATTATGATAATGGAAGAGCTGCAAACGATTATTGGATTAGGGTGTGGTGCTTCAAGTAAATGGGTTGATCCAAGAACAGGGGATATCGACAGGTATGCAAACCCTAAAGATCCACAGACATATATAGACCGTTACAAAGACTATACACATAAAAAAGTGGAGATGTTGTCACAGCTTTTCCCTCAATGATAATCTAAAATGTTTATAATGATCTTTATAGGAGGGGAAAAGATGGAAGAAAACAAACTAAGAGAATTATTTGAGCATGCATTACACACTCATCAAGATCATTCTGGTAACCTTTTTATGTATTCTCTACTAGATTTTAATATAGAATACTTAGAAGAGGAAGAACAAGTAGTCATACAAGTACCTATCACGCCGATCATGTTTAACCCAATAGGTTTTATTCATGGTGGAATTATCAGTTATATTGCAGATACCGCAATGGGACATTTATGTGCAGCCTTTTGTGAAACACCAAGTGTAACCTTAGAGTTAAAAACACAATTTTTAAGCACAGCACGTGAAGGTACAGTGACAGCTACTGCTTACTTTACAAAAAAAGGGAGAAAAGTGCAGTTTGTGGAATGCGAATTGAAAAATGAAGAAGGTAAATTACTTGCGAAAGTGTCAGGCACCTTTTATCCTATTTCATAATGGAAATCTGCTTTTTAAGGTTATGTCATAAGGAAGTTATTTATCAATAACAATGAAGCGTGTTCAATAAGCTTGTTAAGAGATTGTTCCTTTACGCTACTAAAAGTCGGAGAGGTTGACTCAAAAGATAAAAATTATCTTTTTGGTCAACCTCTCGTTTTTTTTTGTTGTCAAACATATTCGTGACAAATATGGACGATATGTATGTAATATACAGAAAAGCGAACATTTATTCCCTTTTTGTGGTATAATTTTTTAATAGATTGGCTCTAATACATACTGTTGGTTCATTTTGACATGACCTTGAATTAAGGTAACACTTCTGTTCATATTTTAAAAAAATAATAACAACCTAGCAAATATATTAATGGAAGGAGTTGGTAAAATGATTCGTTTTATTCATTGCGCTGACCTTCATTTAGGACGACCAATAAAAACACATGCAGATTTACCAGCAAGCTTTATTAAACAACTTCAATCCGCCACTTATCAATCGTTTGAATCGATTGTAAATAAGGCGATAGAGTTCAATGTAGACTTTATGTTAATTAGTGGTGACGTATATGATAGTGAGCACCGCTCTTATAGGGGACAATGGTTTTTAAAAAAACAAGCAGAGCGACTACAAAAAGTGAATATTCCTATCTATGTGATACACGGGAATCATGACCCAATCAAAGCTGAACACAGCAACAATAGATTACCTGAAAACGTTCATGTTTTTTCTGAGAAATTTGAAGTTGTTTCATTATTAACTGCAAAAAATGAAAAGGTATACCTTTATGGTTTTAGCTACCCGAATAAGGCCTATTATGATAATCCGATACCAATGTATGAAACGATTGGAGAAATGTCTGCATATCATATTGCCTTATTACATGGACAAGAATCTTCTCAAAAGGATCATGAACCGTATGCGCCTTTTTCTTTAAATGAATTGAAGCAAAAAAACATTGATTATTGGGCATTAGGACATATACATAAGCGACAAATCTTATCCTCAAACCCATCGGTTGTTTATCCTGGTAATATTCAAGGCGCTCATAAAAAGGAAAATGGCGAAAAGGGAGCTTACTATGTAGAAATGACAAAGACGGATACTATGTTAACCTTTTTACCGACATCACGTGTGCAGTGGGAGCACATGAACATTAGTATTGATGAATGTGAAATAATGGATGAATTATTAGACCGTATACAACAGATAAGCGAGATTTTAGATTTACAAAAGCATTATTTAGTGGAGGTACATCTAACTGGAGGTGGCCCTTTACACGAGCAGCTTATTCAAGATAATGTACAACAAGAATTAATGACAATATTAAGATCTGAAGTTTTTCACAGTAGTAACGTGTGGATAAACAGTTTGTATGTAAATACAACGCTTCCAATTGAGCGAGAGAGATTGAAAGAAAAAGATGATCTGCTGGGAGATATCGTACGTGTTGTAGATACACTAGAGGAACAACATGTAGAGGAAGCATTGCAGCCAGTGTTTTCACATTTAGTCATGCGTAAATACTTAGAATGCTTATCTCAAGAAGAAATACAGGAAATTGTTGAGACAGCAGAGAGAAAAATATTAACTTCATTAATGCGTGAGGTGAAGTAATGATGAGGCTATTAAAAGTACATATTTATGGATATGGTAAGTGGATCGATCAAGAGTGGAGTTTTACAAGGGATGGTATTCAAATAATTCAAGGAAATAATGAATCTGGCAAATCTACTTTTATGGCTTTCATTTTTGCAATCTTTTATGGTTTTCCTAAAAAAGGAGAAAAACAGTATATACCGTTATCGGTTAATGCGTATGGTGGTACTGTTACAGCACATACAGAACAATTCGGAACTGTCGTCATTGAAAGAGTGAAAGGTCGTTTAGTGAAGGGCGATGTTACTGTATACTTCTCTGACGGGTCTTTAGGTGGTGAACAGGAGTTAAGGGAGATACTCCAAGATATAGACGAAAAAACGTTTAAAGGTATTTTTCACTTCGATTTGGATTCGTTGAACAGCTTAGGGATGATGAATGCTGATAACTTAAATCAATATCTTTACGATGCAGGACTTAGCGGAAGTCGTTCACTAGCTGAAATAGAGAAACAAACTGCCACACAAATGGATGAATTGTTTAAACCAAGAGGTAAAAAAACCGAAATGAACGTGATTGCAAAGCAACTGGAAGTAAAGGAAAGAGAGCTAACGAAATGGGAAGAAAGAGTTAGCGAATATGAACATTTGAAGAGTAATGTTACACTTCTTGAACAAAGGATAACGGACTTAAAATCAGAACAGAAAACGTATATAGATCAAATAAAAGAAAAAGAGAAGCAAAAAACGTTGAAGGAACTAGCAACTTCATGGAAAGAAAAACAAATTCAACTGGAGCAGTTAGTTCATGTGAAAAGCTTTCCTGCAAACGGTATTGAACGATTAAACGCATTAAATGAGAAATTAATAGAAACAAAATCAGAACTAAAGGATGTGCAAGTGAAGGAAGAATTATTATATTCTGAGCTTCAAAAATTAAAGCCGGTTGCTAGCTGGAATGAATCGAAGCAAGATTTAGATGAACTTAAGCTTGAAGAGAAATTGTATTACGAACGTTTAATAGAAATAGAAAACGGCGAAAAAATGGCAACAAAAGTAAAAGAAGACATGGAAAAGGTGAGTGAGGAAATAAGGAAAGAAGGTCCTATTCATCTTGATAATATTATTGTAAATGCAAATATGAAGTCAGAATTCGAACTGTTGAAACAGGAAGTAGACGTTCATAATTGGAACCAAAAGCGCTTGAAGAGTGAGTTAATACAGTTAGAAGAGCATATTAAGCAGCTTTCAACGGAGCTTTCTTCTATTGAGAGTGAGATGCTTACAGAAGATCAAGTGAAAGATATAGAGAATAAAATGAATAAAGGTAAAGAAAAGAACGGGGGCAATAATAATGAAGCGCTCACTTCTCAGCATAACTTCATTATCAATCATTACCACTCTGTCGTAAAAAGTGAAAAAACACAGCAGTTTGTTTTTTTCATCATCACTTTGTTTTTAGCTGCTAGTTCCATCGTTATGTTCATCATGAATGAATGGGGAATAGCCTTTTTAGTGTCGCTTTTTACTGTTGTTTTATTTTCAGTATTTATTTGGAAAATTGTATCAGTAAAGAAAATATTAAAGTCTATTGAAAAGGAAAAAAAGGACTATCAACAAAAGTTAATGGAGAATGAATTTGACGAAGATGACGAAAGCACTTTTATGTTAAATAAATGGCACGATATTTTACATGAACATAGTGAGAAAAAAAAGCAATATTTACTATGTGAGAATAAAATGAACGATATACGAGAAAGGTTGTTGAAAGTAGAGAAAGATTTACAATTATATGAAGGAAAGCTAGAGTCAAATCATGATAGCATTCATGCTTGGTGTGAAAAATACGGGCTCCCTTCTAATATACATTATAATAACATGCGATCCTTTATCGACATGTGTGAAGCTTTTCTAAGTTATCGCAATAAATATAATGAAATAATAGAAAACAATATCAAGTTAAAAAAGAAGTGTATGCAATTTGAAGAAAAAGTTAACCATTTAGTGACAAGACTTTGCAGTGATGAAATAAAAAGCACGATGAGGCAAAAAATAAAAGTATTACAGCAAATAGTAAAGAATCAAGAGGAAAAACAACAGTTACGAATAAAGAAAGAGGAAAGAATTGAACATTTGCAGGAAGTAAAGACGAGACTGCATATTGAAATTAGTGAAATAACGCAGGCTATTGAACATCTTTTTCAACTTGCAAATGTGAAGGAGGAAGAAGCATATCGTCGGAAGGCCATTTTGCTTGATGATTACAACAGGTTAGTTGAAGAACAAAACCATTTCTGGGTACAAATGAAAATGATGTATTCTGATGATCAACACTTACATCGATTAGTGGAACAATTGCTTAGTGAACAATCCGATCCTACGAAGGAATTACAATTAGTGCAAGAAAAAAATGAAGCATGTTTGAATGAATACGAGAGTGCCCGAGAAAAACTTTTGTATGTAAAAAATGAAATCAGTACATTAGAAGAAGATGGGAGCTATGATGAACTTGTACAAGGATTTACCCAGCTGAAGGAGGAATTAAAAACTCTAGCTAAAAAGTGGGCAACATTATCGGTAAGCATGGTCATGATTCGTGAGTTAAAAAGACTGTATGAAAAGGAGAAGCAACCAGATGTTTTACATAGTGCACAATTGTTTCTCTCGAAAATGACAAATGGAGAATATCCAAGGCTGTTTGCACCATTAGGGGAAGAACGTTTTATCCTAGAAAGGAAAGACGGGATAAGATTTGATCCGAGCGAAGTAAGCAGGGGAACTTGCGAAGTATTATACTTATCACTTCGACTAGCATTAGCAATGAAGTTTGCTCAATCTGATTCATTGCCACTCTTTATGGATGAAACGATAGTAAATATTGATAAACAGCGCCGTGATTTAATTGTAGGCGTGCTTGATCAATTTTCAAAAAATAGACAAGTTATCTTTTTAACATGTCATCGTCATATTGCAGATTCCATTATCGGGAATAGGATTTTCTTGCAAAAATAACATGAAACGCTTTCATCATTATTGTACTTTTGCTAAAATCATAACGTGTAGAGTCGATTATTAGGAGGTTTTACCATTGAGTATAAACAATGACGACAATAACATAAAAGAAAGCTATGAGGATACAAAAGATATTTTTATTCAAAGTATGGCGAAAAATATGAATCTTTATGGAATAACTCCTACTATTGGACGGCTATATGGAACATTATATTTCTCTAGTGACCCAATGACTTTAGACGATATGAGAGAATCTTTAGCAATGAGTAAAACGAGCATGAGCACCGGTGTACGAACGTTAGTAGATATGAACATGGTAGAACCAGTTTTTCGAAGAGGAGTTCGAAAGGATTTATACAAAGCGGAAGAAGATTGGTACAAGTCATTTACAGCTCTCTTTTCTAGACAGTGGAGAAAGGCGAGTGACACAAATATAGAGGAAGCTAAAGAGGCAATTGAACAGTTACAAGAACTAATAACAAAGACAAATGATGAGGAATTAATAAGCAAAATAGAGAGTGATATTGAAAAACTTGAGTATGCTTGTCAATATTATAAATGGCTTCTCAAGTTTGTAGAGACAGTAGAATCAGGGAAAATATATGATTTTATTCCAAAAGTAAAAGAATAACGAGAGACTATGTCAAAAGGCAATGCAGTGCTTTATGACATAGTCTCTTTTTTATATTACATAGTTTTACACTGTGATATCGATTTATTTTAATATATATTTGTATTAAAATATGAAATAAATCACGTTTAAAAGGGTGAGAAAGTTGAATCATTTTCACGTTTATTTAGTTGAAGACGAAAAAAACTTGGCAGAAGTGATAAAAGCATATATGGAAAAGGAAGGATGGAAAGTGAAGCACTTTTCAGATGGAAAAGAAGCGGCCGAACATATTGATTCATCTCCTCATCTATGGGTGCTTGACATTATGTTACCTGGTATGGACGGCTACCAATTATTAAAAGCAATTAAGTCTAGAAATGATACACCTGTTATTTTTATTTCAGCTAGAGATAAAGACTTAGATCGAGTGTTAGGACTTGAATTAGGAAGCGATGATTACTTAGCAAAGCCATTTCTTCCAGAAGAGCTTGTCATTCGTGCAAAAAAGCTACTAGAGAGAATTTATAAGAATGATGTCCAAGCGCCAGAGCAGTTTACATTGAACGGATATACGATAGATCCAAATGGTAGAACAGTAAAAGATGGTAATGAACCAATTGAACTGACAACAAAGGAAATGGATCTTGTCATCTTATTAACATCGAATATTAGTAAATCGCTATCAAGAGAGGAAATTATTGAATATGTTTGGGGTAGTGATTATTATGGCTCTGAACGAGCGGTAGATGATGTTGTAAGAAGAGTGAGGAAGAAGCTCCCTAGAATCCATGTGGAAACTTTATATGGATACGGATATAGGGTTTTATCTTCATGATACGAATGAATTTAACGAAACGAATATGGTTTTCGTTTATCTCACTCATATTACTAGTTGGATTGCTCATTGGGGTCATTTATCCGATATCATTAAAGAGTACACTCACGGAAGAAACATATAGAATTATAGAGCAAGAGCAATCAAGATATACTAATCCTTTTAGTGAACATAATCTACCACCACAAACTGAACTAGACTTCATCGAAAGGCGTGAAGCAGAGAGGTCAGTAGGTCACTTGTTACTTTTGAATGAGTTTAGAAGTATTGAAGGCGTAATGGTACCGAATGAAGTTTATTTAGAAATGAGGAATCAAGCGCACAGTCAAACTGCGATGCGAGGTCGATACGAACTCACATATAATGGGGCAACACTTTTTTACTCTGTAACGAAGTTGATTTATGCTAACGGTGATGCTTATCTCATTTCTTTTATGTGGGATACTTATCGTGATCAAATGGTGAATAGATTATGGGGCAGGTTATTTTATATATTAATATTAGCTGGTGGTGTAAGCCTTATTCCAGCCTTTTGGTTAAAACATTACCTGAAACAGCCATTAGCAAGCTTAGGTAACCATTTTGAACAAATTTCAAATAGAAATTGGAAAGAGCCGTTTGTATGGGAAGCGGATGAAGACTTCGAAAAGTTGTCTAACCAGTTTGAAAAAATGAGACAAAATTTAATCAGTTATGATAGAGCACAAAAAACATTTATTCAACATGCATCCCATGAATTGAAAACCCCAATTATGGTTGTCAAAAGCTATGCTAAGTCCGTTAAAGATGGTATTTTACCGAAAGAGAGTATAGAACAAACGATGGACGTTATTATAGAAGAATCAAATCGGATGGAAAAAAGAGTAAAAGACATGCTTTATTATACAAAATTAGATTCATTTAAAGAAACACCTCTAGAGAAAACCTCTTTTTTATTTGGTTCTATTGCTTATCGTATAGAAGAGCGTTTTCGTTTATATAGAGAAGATGTAAACATCAATATTTTGGGTGATGACGTAGAACTCTTTGGTGATAAGGAATCATTTAGTGTACTTTTAGAGAATCTAGTAGAAAATGCCTTTAGGTATACTGTAGATACGATAGATATGAGTGCTTTTTCGGATAAAGAAAACTATTACATCACGGTGTATAATAATGGAGAACCAATTCCAGATGATGAAATAGAGCATTTATTCACACCGTTTACGAAAGGATCGAAGGGGCAATTCGGTTTAGGACTAGCGATAGTAAAACGTATTTGTGACCTACACAATGGATATCCAACTGTTGTGAATGAAAGTAACGGTGTTCGCTTTACAATAATCCTACCAAAGAAAACAGAGAACAATTAGCTACATGTTTTTTGGACTGAGCGATAGAGATTCAATAGGTACCCCTTTTGATCTCCCTCAGTCTATTTTCTCGTTTATGCTATAATATTGTTAAATTAAGTAGAGCTGGAGGGGTAATTCAATGAAGACTGGCATCAATCAATATAAAATTGGTGATAGCATTGATATGTATTTATTAATTAAATCTGCCAAAAAGGCGACGGCTAGCAATGGGAAAGCCTTTTTAACATTGCACATGTCGGATAAATCGGGAGAAATTGAGGCAAAGCTATGGGGAATTGCACCTGAGGATGAAGCGACATTCGTTAGTGCTACCATTGTTCATGTGACAGGGGAAATACAAGAATTTCGAGGAATGCGTCAATTAAAGATTAAATCAATTAGACCCACTACTAGCATGGATCAAGTGAAGCCTGCTGATTTTTTGCCATCTGCACCGTTAGACCCAGAAGAAATGCTCGAAAGAGTAACACAATATATTTTTGAAATGCAAAATGCAAAGATACAGAGAATCACGCGTCATTTATTTAAAAAGCATCAAGTTGCGTTTTCGCAATCACCTGCAGCAACAAAGAATCATCACGAGTTCGTATCAGGATTAGCCTACCACGTAGTATCGATGCTTGAATTAGCTAAGAGCATTGCTACATTATATCCTTCGTTGGATAGAGATTTGCTATATGCAGGAATCATCTTACATGACCTAGGCAAAGTAAGAGAGCTCGCAGGTCCAATTGTTTCAGAGTATACGTTAGAAGGAAAGCTACTGGGACATATTTCGATTATTGTTAATGAAATAGATGAGGCGGCAAAGGAGCTAGAAATAGAAGGGGAAGAAGTGTTAGTTCTCCAGCATTTAGTATTAAGTCATCACGGTAAGGGAGAGTGGGGAAGCCCCAAACCGCCTCTCATTCGCGAAGCAGAAATCTTACACATGATTGATAATATTGATGCAAAGATGAATATGATGGATAGAGCACTCATGAATGTAAAGCCTGGTGAGTTTAGTGAAAGGATTTTCCCAATGGAGAACCGTTCCTTGTATAAACCAACCTTTCATGATGAACCGTTAGATTTATAATTCAACACTTGCTTATACATGGTTTAACAAATAAAGTTTCTTTATGTAACTTTCTAGCATATTTATTAATCTAGTAACGTACAATAGCTAATAGATTAATAGACAATAGAAAGGGGTAACATAATGAATCCGATCGTTATAGTCTTTTCAACATTAGGTGGTTTGTTCTTATTGTTTGTTGTACGTTTACTATCATTTACTTCCATTTCCACAGAGGGAGAAATGGCAGCAGCTACACCTTGGTGGATATATGTCATATATTTAGCACTTTTATTTAGTGTGATTATGTTTGTTCATTCTCTTTTGGAAGAAAAAAGGAAAGAGCAGAAACAAATAGAAGAGGAAGGTAAGGAAGTGCTAAAAATGTTTGAAAGGCATCGAAACTCTCCTACTGCAGAAAACAGTGATCATGTAGAGGAAGAATGGAGAAGATACTTATTATAATATGAAAGGTGACTCTAAAAAGTAAATTTTTACTTTTGAGTCACCTTTTAATTTATGTGTAGTAACTAAAGCCAATACTAGCATTACGCCTAATTATACAAATTAATTTGTGAAGAATGGAAGTTCAAACTGTGCATCTAGAATATTTACGTCCACATCAACAAATAATTCATCCTGTGCGTCCATCATTTTGTTTACTTTCTGACTGTTGAATGTATCCTCAAGCATGTACCGCACCTCTTCAAAAGGAGCCTCAAATGGTAATCTATCCGTTACTTTAATAATATGATAACCAAACTGTGATTCTACGGGAGAACTAACTTCATTGACATCTAAGTTAAAAGCAGCTACCTCAAAAGGAGCCACCATTGCTCCACGACCGAAGTAACCTAATTGTCCACCTTGAGAAGCGGAACCATCTTCAGAATAATCTTGAGCTAGCGTAGCAAAATCCTCTCCATTCTCAATTCGCTCATAAATGTCAAGTGCTTCTTCCTCTGTATATACTAATATATGACTTGCTTCTACCTCTTCGCCTTTTTCGTATAATTCTTGAAGGTCCTCATCAGTTGGGTCACCAACATGACCAGCAAGATGTTCTAATACTAAATGGCTAAGAAAACGTTCTTTAAGATCATCTTCACCTCGAACTTGTTGGCTCGCAAGAAAGTTGTAAAATTCTTCGTCATTATCTATACCAACGCCTTCTTTTAAATCGTCAATCTGTTGTTGTACGTCTTCATCTGTAATTCCTAGTTCTTCTGCTTTTTGTTCGATGATTCTTAATTGAACCAAACCAGTGAGTACTTCTTCGCCGTAAATATCTTTAAGTGCTTGTACAAATTCGCCTTCTGTTACATTACCTGCACTTGTTTCAACAATAACCTCTTCATTCGTTTGACTACTTGCATCATTATTAGAGCATCCAATAATGAATAACGATACAAAAGATAGAGAAAGAAACAATAATGACTTTTTCAACATGACCACCTCATATGTCTTTTTTTGTCTAATTTTAACTTCAATAAAATTAACTATAGCATAGAGAATGTTCTTTGGAAATGCCTACTTTTTAATTTGTTTTTGTAGTATTACTTTTATATTGGGATGTGATTTTCTGGATTCATTTATGAGAATGCAAAAGAACATGATAAACTAAATAATTGTGCTTTGCCTAACATATTAAAATGTATAAAATTACTTTATGATGAAATCTGTTTAGCTTCAGAAAGTCAGCGGTCTGAAGAGGAGAAAATAAGAAAAAAGGTGACTCAATAGGTGGGAATTCACCTATAGAGTCACCCCATTTTTGAATACTGTGAGAAACGTTTGTGTTTATATATAAGTACAAACTATCTCTTAAACAACGAAAATACGGAAAAATGAAGAAGTTAAAAGAATAGTTATAAGTACATTAATTGTACGAAAGACTTTCGATTGTTTTTCTTCAGGTATTTCCTTCTGTATACATAGCGTATTTGTCATTGAGTTAATAACAAATAAATAAAAGCTGGCAAATATAAAAAAAGGTATATACATCTATTAACCCCCAATTATTTAGGTAGACTCCTTATAACTTTAACAAATTATGTTTAAATTGAATAGTGATCTGGTAAAATTCATTATACTTAATTAAATTTTTGGAGGTGTAAAGTGTATAAAAGAAGAGGAGTTAATAAGTGGAAATGGGCCTTTTTTACTTTATTATCATCTATTTTGCTTATTATCATTGTGTGTAGTTTTATATTTTATCGTTTATTAACTGTAGAAGGAGAATCGTTTATTATTTCAGACGAAAGAGAATTGGAGGGGGCAGAATTTCAAATAAGTACTACTGTCGATGATGTAAATGTTTGGTTGCAACAACAATTAGAGAAGGATGGACATTCGAATAATAACTTTCACCTATATTTAGAGGAATATGTTCATATTCGAACAGAAATTAATGCTTTTGGAGTAACGATACCATTACAAATGGAATTTGATCCTCATATCACAAATAATGGGAACTTAGAACTGGTAGAAAGGTCATTTATGATTGGAAATTATACGTTGCCAGCAGAAACAGTATTTGTTTTGTTAAGAAATACAGTTGATTTACCAGAGTGGATTTATATTTATCCAGAGGAAAGAAAATTTTATTTAGATTTAGTTAATGGCATATCTGAGGATGTTCAAATTAAAATTGATACGTTTAATTTGCAAGACAATAATATTAAAATGCGTCTGTTTCTTTCTTAAACATATCAGATTAAAAAAGCGAATAAGTGGGTGTCCTATAAGGGTTGTTATAATATAGACATTGATGAGACCTGTGCAAACTCGTTTTCCGCGGGCGGCTGGTGAGCCTCCTTGATGCTTTGCATTTACGTAGTCTCACCCCTGCCTTTTCTCCCGCAAGAACGAGCGTCGCTTCGTCGCTAATGCTACGAGTTGTCTCGACGGATACGCTTCAAAGCATATGCTCGTAGAGGAAGAGACAGTTATTTCGCTTGCTCGGGTCTCATCAACTTTTTCTATCATTAGGTATATTGAATTGCAACAAGATAGCAAGTTTTTCACTTTTTCAGTGTCCTTTCAACCAGAGTCAACCTCTATAACACTATGAACGGTTATCAATAAACTGGTTCTGACACAAGATGTGATAGCCATTTTGGTGTTCTTCTATCACTGCAGATTTCGGAGCACAGCTAATTTGTTTTAAATTGAGTAAATCATTCACACTCATCCCCATATTTAGTGCTGCAATCATTGCAAAATAATGAACCCATTGAGGGAAATAGAATGATAGTGATATACATACAGCCGTAATCGTTATCGTTGGTAAGCTCATTGATAATAAAATCAGTTGTTTGGATAGTGCCTGCTTGGAAGAAAAATAAATAAAAGGCCATCTACTTTTACGTATCGAAAAAGCTGCTTTTTTACCAAATAACCAAATCGGTAAGCAATGTAAAAATACATGTGTTGGGCCAACTATAAGAATAAGAAACACTAAGAATATTAACCCTAAGTCATTAAGCACTTCGCTTTGCGTGATAAATGTTCTAAATATAACAAAATGTAAAATAAAATAGAAAAGCATAACAAAAATTGACATACACCATAGACGATCTTTTCCAAACTCATCCTCTATAGAAATCGTTCTCCAGCAATTCATGGATTTCACCTCTCGTTCAAGTACACCATAGTAATTTACGCCAGTATGAACAAGAAATCAAGTACTTTTTTCAAAAAAAGTGTGACTCAAGAGGTTAATTTAACCTTTTAAGTCACACTTTATTAGTGTGTACCGAGTGTTAATCATTAGATTATTACTCCAGAAACGCTTATTTAAGAAGATTTGGCTTCTTCTTCACTAGAGAGGTTAGAAACTAATTTCCCATCAACCTCATCAAACTCAGCTTCAATTTTTGTAATTGAATTTTCAAAAATACTCATAAAATCAGGGCCATAAATATGCTTAATAATACTAAGTAATTCAGAAAATTCTGGGAACTTACCGTAAAGTTCTTTAATCGGCAGTGCTCCGTTATATACGCCTGAGTTTGTTGGATTATAAGCCTCTAATGTTTCAATAAAAAGTGATTCACCTTCTTGGGTTAAAAATACGTAAGTGTTGCGCTTATCTGTTTGACGTTTTGAAAAAGTTAGTAATCCTCGCTCCTCTAATTTTTTCGAGAAATTGAATGCCGTAGAAACATGCATCACACCAAACTTGGCAATATCAGAAATGGAAGCACCTTCTAGATGATAAGCAATCCACAATATATGGTGCTCGTTAATGTTTAAGTCATAAGGTTTAATCCAATTCTGCCAATCCTTTTCTACCATCTTCCATAAAGCTTTACTCAATTGAGCAACTTTATGACTAAACATAATGGATTGTTTAATGGATTGTAATTGTTGTTGCTCCATAGTGTCCCTCCATCCCTGAATTTCCGTTAAAAATAAATATTCTCTAAAAATTCATTATTTTTCTAGGAAAATGATATTAACATCATAACATAATGTAATATTTTTTCTCAATAGCCTTTCAGTATTTTCTGAAAATTTTTTAAAAGGTCAAATTAAGTGTCTTGCCCTTGTGAATATGTTGATAAGCTGCCTTCATTAAGAAGGGCAGCAATCACATTAATGATAAAAAAAATAAAACTAACAGATTTTTTGCATAAGATAATAAAATTAATGACTAAACTTCAATAAAAAAACATTAAATGATGGCTTTTAAATTTCTGTGCTAGCTACGCGTATTGCATAAAGGTTGACTCAATAAGTAAAAATCAACCTGTTGAGTCAACCTGTTATTTAGTGAACAGTTTGTGGGTTATTACGATTCACAAGTTCTTTCACTTTTGCAACTAGCTTTTCCACCAAAGGCTTTATTTTTTCTTGAATATAATGAAATGCATCTTCAATAGATGGTTGAACACTATTGATAATCGATTGTAGCTTCTCTTGAATGACGGGAAGCTTATCTTTCATATACGTTAAGGCTAGCTCATGGATCTCCTCTTTCATCTCGAGCAGCTCTTGTATTTCCTCTTTAAGGTTGATACATCTATTCCGTATTATTTCTTTATACTGATTGATATTACTGCTACTTAGTGGTATAGACCTTTCACGATCATTATAAAAAACAAGTGCTCCCGACACGATCGAGGCTCCTGCAACCGTACCTAAAATAAAAGTAGAAGTTTTCTTCACTTTTAGACTCCCCCTTATTTGTTAAAGAAGGAGAACTATACATATATAGTTTCTCCCCCTAACATTTTCCAACGATAAGTTCTTAGTGTACTAATGGCTATTTTGAAATTCTTTCATGAAATGAGCTAATTTTTCTACGTGATCAACAGGAACAGCATTATAAATGGATGCCCGACATCCTCCTACAGAGCGGTGACCTTTCACCCCTTCAAAGCCAAATTCTTTCGCTTCTTGAAGGAACTTCTTTTCTAAATTTTCGTCGCTTAATCTAAATGTAACATTCATTAATGAACGGCTATTAACTAAAGCATGTCCAACATAAAATTGGTTACTATTATCAATAACATCATATAATAATGCAGCTTTATTTGAAGCTCTCGATTCCATTCCTTCAATACCACCGTTTTCCTTTATCCAATTCATAACAAGACCTAATACGTAAATAGACCCCGTAGGTGGTGTATGGTAAAGTGAATCTGCTTTTGCATGTGTATTGTAAGTTAAAATTTGTGGGATGCTTGTATTCGATTGTTCTAGTAACGTCTTTCTCATTATAACAACTGTTACCCCTGATGGTCCTGCATTCTTCTGTGCACCTGCGTAAAGTACATCAACGTTATTCCAATTTATTCGTTTGCTAAAAATATCACTAGAAGCATCTACAAAAATAGGTGTACGCTGTTTTTCAGGTAGTTCCTGCCATTGAGTACCGAAAATGGTATTATTCGATGTTAAGTGAATATAGCTTGTGTTTTCTTTTACACTATCAAATTCGATTGTTGGGATTGATTTGTAATTATCTTCCTTTGAGGACGAAAGCACGTAAGCATCGCCAATACGACCAGCCTCTTTTAGTGCTTTTTCTGACCATGACCCTGATAAAACATATGCAGCGCTTTGCTCTGACTGTAAGAAGTTCATAGGGAGCATAGCAAATTGCATACTTGCACCACCTTGAAGCAATAAAATTTCAAAGTCATCTGGAATATTTAATATTTCTTTTATACTTGAAATCGCTCCAAAATGAATCTCCTCATACATAGGACTGCGATGACTCATTTCCATAACAGACAATCCTGAATTTTCAAAATTAAATAACGATTTCTGTGCTTTTTCAATGACTTCCTGCGGAAGGGCACTAGGGCCTGCGTTAAAATTGTAAATAGTCATAAATAATTCCTCCGTTAAAATGTTATATACGTATATATTCTATTTTAACACCCATTTTCCTTTTTCGAATTAAAGTAATTAAGTAAAAAAAGATAGAAATATGTAGAAAGGTTCACGTTGTTGTCAAAAAAATGCCATATTTTAAAAATGGAGATGTCCCCTGGAATGAAAAGGACATCTTCATTTGTTAATACTAATAGATTTTAGTAGAGATTTCTTTGGCGATGTCTTGCAGATCTTCATTAGAATACTCTTTACTATGGTCATGCCATACTGCTCCAAATCCATCTCCTTTTCCATAGCGCGGAATAAGATGAACGTGATAATGGAATACAGATTGACCTGCGGCTTCGCCATTATTGTTTAATAAATTTAATCCTTCTGGCTCATACGTAGCTTTAATAGCTCTCGCAATTTTTGGTACTGCTTTAAAAACAGCTTCGCAATTTTTCTCTGAAAGTTCATAAACGTTTTCCTCATGATTTTTGGGGATTACGAGTGTGTGGCCTTTTGTTACTTGACTTAAATCTAAAAATGCATAGACGTTATCATCTTCGTACACTTTTGCTGATGGGATGTCTTTGTTAATAATTTTGCAAAATATACATGAATCTGATTTTGCCATCTCAATCACCTCTTTAAACATTTTCACTTATATTACCACAATTATCCTCAAAACGAAAAAGCATGTCTAATAGAGGTGTTTTCTTCATATTTATTGTGGAGAAGGGGGTTGTCTTTATGAATAGTAGTAAAGAAAAAGGAGTCTTATTTCTCATTCTGTTCTTAATTTTTGTAAGTATTCACATGCAATTTCCAGTTTTTACTCCATTAGCTGTCTCTTTAGGAGCAGGAAGCTTTTTAGTTGGCGTGATGCTTAGCACGACGTCGTTTATTAATTTAACTGGTAATATCGTTGCTGGCTCTTTTATTGATAGATTCGGTACAAAAATATTTATCGTATTTCCACTTCTTCTTTTATCTTTATCATTATTTGCCCATACTTTCATAACAGAGACTTATCATTTGTTCCTATTACGGGTGATTAATGGCTTTATATTAGCATTCCTAACACCAGCGTGTATGACGATGCTTTCTTCATTTGCAAAAAATAGTCATTCGCAAAGTAAAAACATGGCAATGAATACATTTGTAGTGACGATTGCTATGACGATAGCGCCAGTATTAGGTGGGATGCTAGGTGATAGATTTGGTTCTACAGGTGCTTATTTCATGATCAGTGTTATTACTTTTATATCATTTTTATTAGCTGTATTATTTCTTACTCAAAAGCCTTTGAAAGTATCTGGAAAGCAAGATAAAAAGTTAAGTATTATTCAGTTCGTGTTATATAAGCCTTTGCTTCCGGTTTTTTTAGCAGCTTTTGCTCTCATGTTTGCACAAGGTACGTTAATGTATGAGCTACCATTTTTATCGGTTGAACAAGGAATGTCTAAAGATTATGTTGGAAGAATGGCCGGAGTAATGGGGCTAGGAACTTTATGCATATTGATGGTTGTATTTCTACATTATTTAACAGCAAGAATACGAGCATTTTTAGGGTTAATAATGCTTTCAACTGCGCTATGCTGGATGATGTTTTCTGGAAGTATACCACCTTTTTCAAGCTTATTATTGTTTGGTGCATCAATAGGAATTACGATGCCTGCAATTATGACTTTAGTGACGGATGTAGTCAGTGAGGGAAATCGAGGTAAAGCTTTTGCCTTTTTATCAGCCGTATTTTCTGTAGGGACGATTACATCTCCATTTATTGCCGGACTAATACGATCTATTGTATCTCCATATTTTATCGCTTGGATAGTTTTAATGTTTGTTATTATCATATATGGAATGTTATTTTTTAAGGTGCAAAAAAAAGAGGAGATGACACACAATTAACGAACCTATATAGTAAATAGCTTGTCCTCTATATCATCTCTTTAAAATCTCTTATAAATTAGATATAGTAGGTTAAAAGGTGGTAGTAGAGTGATAACTGTAATATGCGGAAGGGGCATTAAATAGATGGAATCATTATTACATATAAATCAATTGCAGGGTGGTTACCAACGTACTCGACCAGTTTTACATGATATTTCTTTTTCTGTTAATAGTCATGAGATTGTAGGTTTAATTGGATTAAATGGTGCGGGGAAAAGTACAACGATTAAACATATTTTAGGCTTAATGGAACCTCACAAGGGGGAAGTGCGCTTGCTCGGAAAAACTTGGGCTGAAAGCGGAGATGACTATCGTCAAGCGTTAGCATATATTCCAGAGATGCCATTACTCTATGATGAAATGACACTTTGGGAGCATTTAGAGTTGACTGCAATGGCTTATCATATTGATGAAGAAACATTTAAAGAGAGAGCGGACTCACTTTTAAAGGAGTTTAGGATGGAAAAAATGAAAAAGTGGTTTCCATCTTATTTTTCAAAAGGAATGCGACAAAAGGTCATGATTATGTGCGCATTTTTAGTGAGACCCTCATTATATGTAGCCGATGAGCCGTTTGTAGGTTTAGATCCTATTGGAATTAAATCTTTCTTAGATCGCATGGTTGAAATGAAACGTCAAGGATGTGGTGTGTTAATGTCTACACATATTTTAGCTACTGCGGAAAAATACTGTGATCGATTTATATTACTTCATGAAGGGAAAATTGTTTTACAAGGCACATTAAAAGAATTGCAACAGCAAGCGAACATGCCAGGCGCAGATTTAGATGAGATTTACGTAGTGATGACAAAGGAAGATGAATAATATGGTGAACGATAAGCAAATTTGGATAAAGCGTAGAGCAGATTATTGGGGAATGGCGATAAAATACTTAAAGCTGATCGGAAATAGTGGCTTTTTGTTTGCGCTATACCTTTTATTTGTTTTTGGTAGCTATTATTACGGGAAATTTCTACAATGGTTACCAGAGACGTTTCCAGCAACAATTTTTTTTACGATTGTTTTTACATGGATGATTACGAGGGGAAGAGTGAGAACTTTTGCTAAGCAAGGAGACTTGTTCTTTTTAACACCTACTGAAAAAAAGCTCTCTTCGTATTTTCGTTCTGCTATGTACTACAGCTGGGGAATGGAAACAGTGTATCTTTCTTTCCTATTTTTATTATTAGCACCTTTATTTTTTGACCGTATTCATTCTTCTGGAGCCTTTATGCTTACAATCCTTTGTTTCCTTAGCTTTTTAAAGTGTTGGAATTTAATGACTAGCTTTGAAGAACAGAGGCTTCAAGAAAAAAATCGTTACTATCTTCATGGATTTATCAGACTTGGTTTAAATGCGATTACGATTTACGCATTGTTTACATTTCAATCAATCTTTTTTATTGGTGCACTAGTCCTTTTATTAGTCATTTTTTATTTCGGCTATTTTCAGAAGCTCGGAAAAACACATAGCTTAAAGTGGGAAAGACTCGTTGAAATTGAAAATCAAACTGTCATGACTTTTTATAGAATTGCAAACTCATTCACGGATGTTCCAGTATTAAAATCTAAAGTTCGACCGAGAAAATGGTTATCGTTTCTGTTTTCATTCGTAAAATATAAAAAGGCACACGTTTACCATTATTTATTTATCCGAGCATTTACACGATCAAACGATTATTTCGGAATTTACATTAGGTTGACGTTACTCGCTATTTTATTTGTTAGCGTTATTGAAATAGACTGGGGACGTTGGTTTATTGTCATTTTATTTTCTTACATGACAGCTTTACAGATTCAAACTTTAAAGCATCATTTTGATACGAGTAGTATGGTAGAAATTTATCCAGTTTCTATGAAAGAAAAATTTAGAAGCCATCAATATTGGCTATATATACTGGGGACATTTCAAGCGCTTATTTTTAGTTTATCTAGTTCTATCATGTATAGCTTATATGAGGCTTTGTTTGTTTTTGTTATGACCTTGACGGTGTATATAATACATAGCGTCCTGTTACTGAAAAGAGTTTATGCGAAGCAATAAAATGATGCATAAAACTACTTCCATATCAATATCATTATTTTATTGAATAAGGGGAGGGGCGTCATGACTTATATAGATAAGGTAGAAAGGGAGCTTGATAGGTGGGAAAGAAGAATTAAGCGACCTCCATCTGTAACGAGCAAACTGACAAAAGGGTGGCAAAATAAGATTAATGCTAAAATTCCAGAGCGCTTTCATCAAACAGTAGCTGAAAGTGTGAAGCAAATGGTTAAAGCTACTTTGTTCGGGAGTGATTACTTTTCAGACCAAAAAGTAATGACAAACCTTACCTTAGAGGAAAGAGAAAGAGAACTCGAGAAAGTTATCGAAAAGTATAAGCGTACTGCAGCATTAGAAGGGGCAGGTACTGGTGCTGGAGGAATTCTCCTTGGAATGGCAGATTTCCCTTTATTATTGAGTATTAAAATGAAGTTTCTCTTTGATTCAGCCAAAATATATGGTCATGATGTTTCTGATTATCGTGAAAGACTATTTTTACTGTCTATTTTTCAGCTCGCTTTTTCTAAGGAAGAAAAAAAACTTGCAGCGCTAAAGAGAATAAAAAATTGGAAAGCAACTTTTAAACAACTGCCGGAAGAGAAAGGACATTTAAACAGTATTGATTGGAAGACTTTCCAGCTGGAATATCGAGATTTTATCGATCTACCTAAAATGATGCAATTAATCCCTGGATTTGGCGCGATAGTCGGTGCAATTGCCAATTATAAGTTCTTAGATTTATTAGCTGATCATGCTAAAAATAGCTTTCGATACCGCATGTTAAGATAAGTTAAGAGTTGTATATAAAACATTATTTTTCGTGCTATATCAAAATTATGGGTAGTTTGGGCCTTATAATATCAACACATGTTCTTGATTCCTTCATTGGTCGGAGTGGGAACGCCCTCTTAGGGACACTGAAAAAGTGAAAGAACACAAGGCTACTGAAAAAGTACTTAAATTCAAAGGGTATACTAATAAATATAAGGTTGTTTGAATATAGAAGTTGATGATACCTGTGCAAACTCGCTTTCCGTGGGCGGCTGGTGAGCCTCCTTGACCTGCGGTCTGCGGGGTCTCACCCCTGCCTTTGATCCCACAGGAGTCTCGCTTGCTCCGGTCTCATCAACTTCCCCTAAAATGAGATATATTGAATATTAATGCAACGTAACAGCAAGTTTTTCACTTTTTCAGTGCCCTTCTCTTATGGAGGAGGGATAATGAATCTTGGGTTTATTGAACAAACGTGAAGCGTTGAAGAAAGAAATATATTCAAACATAAGTTGCAACTCGGTTTAAATTGAACTGAGTTATTTTTTATAAACAAAAAGCGCTGCAAAATACAGCGCAATTTAATATACAGTTTCACTTACATTTCGGTATGGAAATGATAGTTTTGCAGTAGGTAACGGTACCTGTTAACCTTTTCAACCTCGTTTATATTCGTCAAACGCTTTTATCGTTAGTCTACCAAGTAATTTTGCTGCATGTAGCATCGCTTTTTCATCGAAATTAAATTTCGGATGGTGATGTGGATAAGGATCAACTGTATCTGGGGCCATTGCACCTGTAAAAAAGAATGCGCCTTTCACGTGCTGCAAGTAATAGCTAAAGTCTTCCCCACCCATTTGTGGTTTTGCGTATTCTACTTCCTTAATACTAGGAGTATTTAGTGAAACTTCTTTCACAAGCTCGCCTTCATCATGATGATTAATGAGAGCGGGATAGCCCTTGTAATAGTTAAATTGAGCCGTAGCACCATAGCTCTGAGCAATACCGTCTATCACTTCTTTCATATAATTAATCACATTATTTTGAACGCCTTCATCGAATGTTCGCACTGTGCCCTCAAGCTTGGCAGTGTCGGCAATGACATTAAAGGCATTCTTTGCTTCAAATGCGCCGAAACTAATAACGACAGAGTCTAAAGGATCTACTCGCCGGCTTACGATATGCTGAAGAGATTGGACGATTTGACTCCCAATTAATATCGCATCTTTTGTATAATGCGGCTGAGCACCGTGACCGCCTTTCCCTTTAACCACAATTTCAAAACGGTCTGCAGCAGCCATTAATGCTCCTGTGTTGTATTGAACCTTCCCTAACGGTTCAGTTGCCCAGAGGTGTGTTCCAAATATGACATCTACCCCTTCTAAACATCCGTCTTTAATCATATCTATTGCCCCACCAGGTGCATACTCTTCCGCATGTTGATGAATAAATACTACAGTACCTGCTAATTTGTCTTTAATAGCATGAAGTGCTTTTGCAAGCAATAGTAATTGTGCGGTATGTCCATCATGTCCACATGCATGCATGACCCCAGGGACGAGGGATTTATATGGAAGATCGTTCTCCTCTTGGATAGGTAATGCGTCAAAATCGGCTCTTAAAGCGACTGTTGGTCCAGGGAGTTTTCCCTTTAAAGTAGCCACTACGCCTCTACCTCCAACAAATTCTTTTACATCACTCCCTAAATTTCTGTGGTAGTTTGCTATATATTTAGGGGTTTCCACTTCTTTAAACGAGAGTTCAGGATGTTGATGTAAATACCTTCTTACACTAACCATCTCATGAAAGTTTTCTTCTAGTATTTCATCTAATTTTTCAATCATATTATCGCAGCTCCTTCAAAAATTCAGCATTATTTCGTAATTCGACATAATTAGTTTTAAATCCTTTATCGAAAAAAGATTAATTGTTTGCTTATTCATTCTTATTTAGTAGAAATCTATTTTAGAAGAAGATATTTTTGAAGGGGAGAGTATGAAGAGAGGTTGACTCGAAAGGTAAAAATCGACCTTCTGAGTCAACCTCGCTTTTCTTATCAACCTGTTGATAATTATAAGTAAAAAGGAATAAACCTTGCTAAATATGCTGCTAATCTTGAAAATAATCCAGTAAATAGCATAACACCTAATAAGATCATAATAACGCCACTAGCCTTTTGAATAATTGGTAAGTATCGATTAATATTTCTAATTTTTTCTAAAGACTTGGAATAAAGCATCGCAACTATTAAAAACGGAATACCTAATCCGAGAGAATAAACTAGTAATAATATTACGCCACCAAAAGCACCACCACTTTGTGAAGCAAGTGCTAGAATAGAACCTAAAACTAATCCAATACATGGTGACCAACCCGCAGCAAAAACAAGTCCAAATAGTATTGAGCGTCCAAAGCTTGTCGTTTTAGAAGGCCTCATAAGTCTTTTTTCACTCATTAAGAAATTAAAACTAAATATTCCCATCAATTGAAGGCCGAATAACACAATAACGATGCCCCCAAGTCTTTCTAGCAATTGGCTATTTTCGATAAATAAACTACCTAAATAGGAGGAATAAAACCCAAGCACTAAAAAAATGGAAGAGAAACCGATAATAAAGCCGATGCTTCTTGTTAATATTAGTTTCCTATCTGCGATCACTTCGTTATTTGAAATGTTGCTTCCAGTAAGCTGTGCTATATATGCAGGTACTAAAGGGAAAACGCAAGGGGAAAGGAATGATACTATGCCTGCAAACAAAGCAATCCATATAGATAGAAATGTAAATTCACTTATATTAAAAACACTCAAAACTGTCATTTTATTAGCCTCCATTTTCCGGTAAACTGCTACTAAGCTTTATGCTTTTTATAAATATTATTTTATGAATAATTGTATAGCTACATGCTACATAAAAAATCATCATTTGTCATTCGTGCCGCTTAAAGAACTTTTGAAAATAAAACGTGGCAATGAATTTTTTCCGCCGTGTGTAATAACGAGAAGAGGGCGCTGAAAAAGTACAGAGCAACTTTTTCAGCGCCCTCACATATTTACGTTTTTCAGTCTAAAATAGCATTCACTAGTACTTTAAGAGATACGGCGAAATGCCACTGCTTTAAAGAAAATCGTTATAATAGCCTCGTGAAGCTGTTAAACCGATTTTTTTATCATTTTTTTTGCTATTACGTTCATACTACCAATAACTCATATAAAAGTCATTCTGCAAGTTACTAACTTTTCTATATTCATATAAAAAGCTTAATGATATTCAAAAATGTATAGATAGAGTATGATATGAAGAGAGGGGGTGGAATTATGTCGAAAAAACGCATAATTTTTGGTGTTGCCTTTTTATTCACAACAGTAATCACAGGATTTACGCTATATTTATGTATTATACTTTATGGGAATTATACAATTGATAATAAACAATTCGTTATGAATGAAACGACAACAGTAGAGGACTTCCAAGGTGAGGTTATTAGTCATTTATATTTAGAAAATAGGTACCTAGTATCTATCGATGAAATACCAGACCATGTGAAGCATGCTTTTATCGCAGTTGAAGATCACCGGTTTTATTCTCATCAAGGAATTGACTTTAAATCAATTGGCCGGGCTTTATATAGAGATATCGTCACACGTTCTAAAGCAGAAGGTGCGAGTACGATCACGCAGCAGTTGGCAAAAAATGTGTTTCTTTCTTCTGAAAAAACGGTCTTAAGAAAAACGAAGGAAGTTTTAATTGCAGTTAACTTGGAAAGTAGGTATTCAAAAGACGAGATTTTGGAAATGTACTTAAACCGCATTTATTTTGGTCATGGGGCTTACGGGATCCAAGCGGCAAGTCAATTATATTTTAATAAGGATGTTTCTGATCTAACAGTAGATGAAGGAGCGTTATTAGCTGCGCTGCCGAAAGCTCCTAATCACTTCTCTCCTCTAAAGGATTTAGAGAGAGGGAAGGACCGAAGGAATGTTGTTTTAGGGTTAATGGAGCGTCACGGTTATTTATCGGCAGAAGAAGCTGTACGTCTTCAAGGGAGGAATATTCCAGTAAATCATGTAGCACAAACGAATAATGCAGCTTATCATTCTTATATTGATTTAGTATTAGAAGAGGCAGAACAAAAGTATCATCTCTCCGAGGAAGAAATCCTTAGAGGTGGATATCGAATTGTAGTAGAAATGGATCGTAATTTGCAACAAACGACCTATGATTTGTTCCAAGATCCAAATAATTTCCCTGCTTCAACAGGAGAGAATATAGTAGAAGGTAGCATTGTGCTTATTAGTAATGAAACAGGCGGTGTTGCTGCAGTCCAAGGGGGAAGAGAATATGTTCGCAAGGGGTTCAATCGCGCACATGCAAAACGCCAGCCAGGTTCTATTTTTAAACCATTGGCTGTATTTGCCCCAGCGCTAGAAACGGGAACATTTCACCCTTATTCCATCATTCCTGATGAAGAAATAGATTATGGAGGTTATATTCCTAGGAATTTTTCGAATACGTATGAGGGAGAAATAACCATTTACGATGCAATGAAAGATTCAGCAAATGCGCCAGCTGTTTGGCTTTTAAATGAGCTAGGTACTGATGTAGCCAAGAATAGTCTAGAAAAGCAAAATATACCTCTTGATGATAACGGTCTTGCAATCGCATTAGGTGGTATTCGCGATGGTGTAAGTCCATTACAAATAGCTGCAGCCTATAGCACGTATGCTAATAGTGGAAATTACAGAGAACCTTTTTATATTAGAGCAATATATGATCGCAATGGTGTTCTCGTTGCCCAAAATGAAGGCATTGAAATGGAAGTGCTGTCTCCACAAACAGCTTGGTATATGACAAGGATGTTGGAGGCCGTTGTCTCTGATGGAACCGGAAATACGGGCGTTTACGATGGTCCTTTAGCTGGTAAAACAGGTACTACTGCTTATGAAAATGTCGCAGGCGCCAACCGAGATATTTGGTTCGCAGGCTATACCCCGGAACTATCAGGGGCTATTTGGATGGGGTATGATCGGACAGATGAAAATAACTTCTTAACAGCAAGTAGTAGTGTACCTACAACATTGTTTAAAAACGTACTCTCGCAATCGATAAATGAAGAAGAAAGAGAAGTTGCATTTCATATTCCCAATGGTATTGAAGACTTAGATGCACCAATTCGGTTTGTCGGTATTCATGATTTATCGGCAAAAGCTTCCCTTAGTTGGTCTGGAGGGAAAGTAAACCTTTCCTGGTCAGGTAGTGATGATGAGCGACTTCAATATATTATTTATGAAAAAACAGATGAAGGAACAAAAAAAATAGCAGAAATTACAGATACTGAATATACAATAAATCGAGTTAATCTATTTTCGTTAAATTCATATATTGTTGTTCCTTATAATCCACAAATCGAAAGAGAAGGGGAACCATCAAACATTGCGAAAGCAGAGTTTCATTTATTTTCAAATGAGGCTTCCTAGTAAAATGGGCAAATTAATAGCAGGAAAGGAGAGGTTGACTCAAAGGTCGATGTTTTTACCTTTTGAGTCAACCTTTACGCAATGCATGAAACACCGCAGAAAATATTAAAAGTGTTTTTTATAGCAAACGCGTTGATAACACTCATTTCAAGGACTTATATACCTTACTGGACAACTTCTTCTTAAGCAACATGTTTTGTTTCTGAAATATAGAAGGGTATAATATAGTCGTTTCTAGTGAATAGGAATGCAAAAATGACCTGAAACTAGAAGGAAGTGTGTCAATTTGAAAATGTATCTATTTAGTGACAATTTCGCTGAAATTGTGTACAAACTGATATGACCTATGTATATTATAAGCGATCTTTCGAATTACTAAATTTATTTTCATTTAGATTTATACATAACTGTTTAAGGGGTGTCTCGAATGAGTCAGGAAAAAAGTTTTAATGATTTGTTTTTAAAAGCGTGTAAAAAAGAGGCTGTTGATCACGTGCCTGTATGGTATATGAGGCAGGCTGGAAGATCACAGCCAGAATATAGAGAGCTTAAAAAGAAGTATTCACTTGAGGAAATTACACATCGACCGGAGACCTGTGCATATGTAACGAAGCTTCCTGTTGATCAGTATAATAACGATGCTGCAATTCTATATAAAGATATTATGACGCCGCTACCCGCGATTGGTGTTGATGTGAAGATTAAGTCTGGTATAGGTCCAGTTATAAGTAATCCAATTGAGTCGATTAAGGATGTTTCAAATCTAGGAGAAATTACGCCTGAAAAAGATGTGGATTTTGTTTTAGAGACGATAAAAATATTACGAGGACAGCTAGAAGTACCTCTGATCAGCTTTAGTGGAGCACCATTTACATTAGCGAGTTATATGATTGAAGGTGGACCTTCAAAAAACTATAATCAAACGAAATCATTTATGTATTCTCAAAAAGAAGCTTGGTTTTTACTTATGGACAAATTAGCAAGTATGACAATTTCATATGTAAAGGCGCAAATTAAGGCTGGTGCACAAGCTATCCAAATTTTTGACTCATGGGTTGGTGCATTAAATCAAGAAGACTATCGTACGTTTGTAAAACCAGTGATGCATCGTATTTTTACAGAACTTAAAGGGGAAGACGTACCATTAATTATGTTTGGCGTAGGAGCGCGTCATCTAACTAGTGATTGGCACGATTTACCTTTAGATGTAGTTGGCTTAGATTGGAGATATCCAATTAAAGAAGCGAGAGAGAATGGCATTACAAAAGCAGTTCAAGGAAACTTAGACCCTAGCGTGTTAATGGCACCTTGGAATGTGATTGAAGAAAAAGCAAAGGAAATTATAGACGAAGGTATGAAGCAACCAGGCTTTATTTTTAATTTAGGACATGGTGTCTTCCCAGAAATTCAACCAGCAACACTGAAGCGACTAACTAGTTTTGTTCATGAATATTCAGCTGAGAAGATGTCTGTATTGAAATAAATAACATCATTAAGGAGGGAATGACGTTGAAAAAAACGGTAGGTTTATTAGTAATGGCTTATGGAACACCAAGAAGCCTTGATGAAGTAGAACAGTACTATACGCATATTCGTAGAGGGAGAAAGCCTTCTCAAGAACAGTTAGATGACCTTATTGAAAGATATGAAGCTATTGGAGGAATATCCCCTTTGGCAAAAATTACAGAAGAGCAAACAGATAGATTAGAAAAGGAATTAAATCGCCGTTATTCTGATAGACAGTTTAAGGCTTACCAAGGATTAAAGCATATTGATCCATTTATTGAAGATGCGGTTCTTGCTATGAAAGAAGATGGTATTGAAGAAGCTGTCAGTATTGTCCTAGCACCACATTACTCTACTTTTAGTGTGAAATCGTATAACGGACGAGCAAAGGAAGAATCAGAATCAATCGAAGGCCCTAAAATCACTTCTGTAGAAAGCTGGTATACAGAACCTAAGTTCATTGAATATTGGGCAGATCAAATTGTAAAAACGAGAGAAACGATGTCAGAGGAAGAAAGAAGTAATCATGTAGTTATTTTCTCTGCACACAGTTTACCTGAAAAGATTTTACAAAACGGTGACCCTTACCCTGAGCAATTAAAGGAAACAGCTGCATTAATTGCGGAAAAAGCAGGGGTGAAAAATTACGAAATTGGTTGGCAGAGTGAAGGGAACACGCCAGAGCCTTGGTTAGGACCAGATGTTCAAGACTTAACAAGAGATTTATATAACAAAAATGAGTATAAAGCATTTGTATACTGTCCTGTTGGGTTTGTAGCGGATCATTTAGAAGTTTTGTATGACAATGACTATGAATGTAAAGTAGTAACGGATGAATTAGGAGTAGCTTACTATCGACCGGAAATGCCAAATGCAAAAGATGCCTTTATAGATACGCTCGCGACTGTTATTCAAAAAACGATAAAGGATGCTCAATAATGCCGAAACGTATTGCAATTATTGGTGGTGGTATTACAGGTTTAAGTGCCGCCTATTATTTACAAAAGGAGTTATCCAAGTCAAACAGTGATGCAGAATTCGTGTTGTATGAAGCGGCTGACGAGCTAGGTGGTAAAATTAAAACATCTTATCGCGATGGATTTATATCAGAACTAGGACCTGATTCATTTTTGGCTAGGAAAAAAAGTATGGCTGAATTAGCGAAAGAAGTTGGATTAGAAAATGACCTCGTACATAACAGCTCAGGTAAGTCCTATATTCTTCACAATGATACACTTTATCCCATGCCAGGCGGGGCAATTATGGGGATACCAACACAGTGGGGGCCATTCTTAAAAACTCGTTTATTCTCTCCAGCTGGAAAAGCTAGAGCAGCTGGGGATCTGTTTTTACCGAAAGTAATGAAAAACGGTGAAGATGTGTCATTAGGGAGCTTTTTCAGAAAACGGCTTGGTAATGAAGTTGTTGATAAGCTAATTGAACCGTTACTATCTGGTATTTATGCAGGAAACATTGACAAACTTAGCTTACAAGCAACATTTCCACACTTTGAACAAATAGAAAAGAAGTATGGTAGCATGATTTTAGGTATGAAGTCTTCAATAGCTAAACAGCAGGAAGGGAAGCCAAAAAATAGGGGAAAAACAAAGCCGAAGGGAATGTTTCTATCTTTTAAAGGTGGACTTCAATCTTTTGTTAGAGCGATCGAAGAGCAATTAGACAAATCTGTAGTGAAGAAGAATGCAAAGCTTCTGCAAATAAAAAAAGTTGATAATCGATATCGGTTGCTATTCGAGGATGGAAGAGATGATGTAGTGGATTATATGCTTATAACAACCCCTCATCATATTACTTATCAGTTATTAAAGGATTATTCAGCAGTAAGTTATTTAGGCAAAATGCCTGCAACTTCAGTAGCCACCGTCGTTCTTGCTTTCCCAAAATCAGCAATAAAGAAAGATATTGACGGCTCTGGTTTCGTTGTTTCTAAAAAGTCAAACTACTCCATTACTGCTTGTACATGGACACACAAAAAATGGGAGCATTCTACTCCTGAAGGTTATGCACAATTACGTGGCTATGTAGGGAGGGAAGGAAACGAAGACATCGTATTCCGATCAGATGAAGAAATTATACATGCAGTTATGAAGGATTTGAGTGCAATAATGGATATAGAAGGAGAACCGAAGTTTTCTACTGTAACACGCTGGAAAGAGGCGATGCCTCAATACGAAGTAGGTCATAGGAATAATTTAAATGATGTTTATGTCAGTATGAAGAAGCAATTACCTGGAGTTTACTTGACGGGTGGATCCTTTGAAGGGATTGGTATGCCTGATTGTATCGATCAAGGAAAAAAAGGTGTAAGTAATTTGTTGTCTGAGCTTGGAGCTAACTGAAATATCTCGGTTAGCTTTTTTCAATGTCGTAAAATCTGTTGCTGGAGATATCACTCGAAGTAGAAGATGACTAATGGTAGAGCAGGTTGGAAATTTTTTTACTGAAAATAATAAAAAAATCATAGCATTTCATCGAAAAATGGCGTTAACTATGTCGAATGAAAGGTTGCTATCACTAATTGTGTTTAATTTTACATAAAAAGTGAGCTACTTGTCGTAAAGTTGTTTCCACATCAAAGTCTTGTTGTCTTATACTTAGGGATGGGATAAAATATTGGGGTGAAATGTGATGGTGGAACAGCAAAAAGAACATTTTATAGCTGACTATTTATACAAGAATAAATTCCTCATCATCAAAGAGATAGTAAACATATATCGTGAACGCATAGGATGTCCAAACAAATGTACACATGAAATAATAGAGGCATTAACTGCGGAATTTATTAAAAGAGTAAGAGATAATAAACGAAGTGACAAGGAGCTAGCTGTCATTGTTCGTACCCTTGAAAGCTATCGCCAGGGAATGAATATATTGCTCGAAGACTTATTGTCGTTTTTTAAAGATGTTCGCTTGAAATTAGAAAATAAAATTAATAATATAGAAAAATTAAAAAGTGATCAAACATTTATTTCTTTATTCAATCTTATTTTTATTGATATACAAAAAGAGATGTTTGTAATTATTTACAACGACCAACAAGAAGAAATAGAGAAGAAAAATCAAGAACTAAAAAAGCTACAGCAAGATAGATTACAGCTGTTATCAAAGTTATCAAATAGCTTTGCACATGAAATAAGAAATCCACTTACTTCAATTAAAGGTTTTGTACAATTACTGGAAAGTAGAATAGATAAGCCAGCAAATGAAAGGAAATACTTTAAATACATTAACCAGGAGATTAAAGACCTAGAAGAACAAGTCAATCAAATACTGTACTTATCTAATCGCAAAAATCATCATGATTTTCAAGTGTCTAAATTGTCACTAAATGACCTTGTTTTTGAAGCGTTAAGTACATTTCAACCGATTTTTGAAGAGCATGAAATACAGTTTAATATAGAGATTAAAAAACAAATCGTTATTCATGGTGTTAGGGATCAATTAAAGTTGGCTTTATATAAAATCATACATAACGCTGTAGATGCTTTATTGCTTATTGAAAAGAATAGAGAAATTAATTTGAAATTAGGGATACAGAATAGAAAAGTGATGTTGACTATTTCAAATAATGGGCCACCAATTCCACGATTGATTGAGAGTAAGATTTTTGATCCATTTGTAAGTACGAAGGAACTAGGTAAAGGGATTGGGTTACCTATTACGAAGCAAATAATTGAAAAGCATAATGGAACGGTGAAATGGTGGTCACATGGAGAATGGACAAGCTTCAGTATTTTATTACCCTATAAAGAAAGCAAGTAATTTCATCATGCAGATAACGGTTCCGTCCGTATTATGTTATGATAAAAATTACCATTGTATTTTTATAAAAGTTGAGGACGTTTTGGGAGTGTTAATATGACAAAGGAGTGGGATGTCGTAGAAGTACTACGACATTATAGGCATGATTGGCTAAATAAATTACAGTTAATTAAGGGTAACCTAGATATTGGAAGATTGGAAAAGGTGGATAGTTTAATTGATGATGTAATTCGACAAACTAAGAATGAAAGTCACCTTTCTAACATGAACGTAAAACACTTAGCAACGAGATTGTTGACATTTAACTGGGAGGAGCATCCCTTTGTTTTACATTTTGAAGTCATTAACGGAAAAGAAAACTGGCAACCAGCTGAGACTAAAGTGATGTCAATTTTAGAAGCCCTGTTCACATTTTTTAATGAACATGCAAAGCAAGGATATGATAACCAACTGTACTTAACTTTAAAGGATTTAAATGGGATTGAAATTGAAATCGACTATCATGGACAGCTCTCAAAGATTACAGCCTTTCAGGAGGATTTAAGGAAATTTAAAGAGAGTTTCAGTTCAGTTATTGCTGAATTAGAAAGCGAAGAAAACAGTATCTATATTCATATTAAAATGACGTAGATGATAGTTGTATAAGAGAATGAGGTGAATAGCATCATGTTTGTAGACAAGGTTAAAATTTATGTTAAAGGTGGCGACGGTGGTAATGGAATGGTTGCATATCGTCGAGAAAAATACATTCCAGATGGCGGGCCAGCTGGTGGTGATGGTGGAAAAGGAGCAGATGTTGTTTTTGAAGTTGACGAGGGACTAAGGACGTTAATGGATTTTCGTTATCAAAAGCATTTCAAAGCGGACCGTGGAGAAAACGGGAGACCGAAAAATCAACACGGTAAAAGTCGTGATGACATGGTAGTAAAAGTTCCACCAGGAACGACTATTATTGATGAGGAAACGGAAAAAATTATTGCCGACTTAACCGAGCATGGTCAGCGCGCAGTAATCGCCCACGGTGGACGTGGTGGAAGAGGAAATAGCCGTTTTGCTTCTCCTTCTAATCCGGCACCAGAGATAGCTGAAAATGGACAGCCTGGTCAAGAACGTAATTTAGTTCTAGAACTAAAAGTGTTAGCAGATGTTGGTTTAGTTGGCTTCCCAAGCGTAGGTAAATCGACATTACTTTCCGTTGTGTCTGCAGCTAGACCTAAAATTGCAGATTATCACTTTACTACTTTAACACCTAATTTAGGTGTTGTAGAAACAGATGATCAACGGAGCTTTGTCATGGCAGATTTACCTGGTTTAATAGAAGGGGCTCATTCTGGGGTAGGCTTAGGACATCAATTTTTGAGGCATATAGAGAGAACTCGAGTCATTGTTCATGTTATAGATATGAGTGGACTAGAAGGAAGAGATCCTTATGAGGATTATGTAACGATTAATGAAGAATTGGAACAATACAATATGCGCTTAACAGAAAGACCGCAAATTGTCGTTGCTAATAAAATGGACCTTCCAACTTCTGAAGAAAACCTACAAGCCTTTAGGGAAAAAGTTGAGGACAGTGTAGAAATCTTTCCGATATCTGCAGTTACGAAAAAAGGCTTAAACCCTTTGTTACGTTCAATTGTTGATAAAGTAGAGACAACACCTGAATTCCCTCTATACGAGGAAGAGCAAATTGAACAAAGAGTTGTCTATAAATTTCAGCAAAAAGAGGCTCCATTTGAAATTTCTCGTGATGATGATGGTGCATATGTCATTGCAGGACATGAAATTGAAACAATGTTTAAGATGACGAATTTCGATAGGCACGACTCTGTACGAAGGTTTGCACGTAAAATGAGACATATGGGAATTGACCAAGCTTTAAGAGATCGTGGAGCAAAAGACGGCGACACAGTCCGAATACTTAGTCACGAATTTGAATTTGTAGAATAGTAAAATCCCCAAAAGGTCGAACTTTACCTTTTGGGGATTTTACGTAACGAGAGCGAAGTCGTCACAAAGAAGAGCACAAATGGAGTGAACTTCTCCATTAGTGCGAGTGACGAACGGAGCCTCGCCAAAAGGTCGAACTTTACCTTTTGGGGATTTTACGTAACGAGAGCGAAGTCGTCACAAAGAAGAGCACAAATGGAGTGAACTTCTCCATTAGTGCGAGTGACGAACGGAGCCTCGTCAAAAGGTCGAACTTTACCTTTTGGGGATTTTACGTAACGAGAGCGAAGTCGTCACAAAGAAGAGCACAAATGGAGTGAACTTCTCCATTAGTGCGAGTGACGAACGGAACCTCGTCAAAAGGTCGAACTTTACCTTTTGGGGATTTTACGTAACGAGAGCGAAGTCGTCACAAAGAAGAGCACAAATGGAGTGAACTTCTCCATTAGTGCGAGTGACGAACGGAGCCTCGCCAAAAGGTCGAACTTTACCTTTTGGGGATTTTACGTAACGAGAGCGAAGTCGTCACAAAGAAGAGCACAAATGGAGTGAACTTCTCCATTAGTGCGAGTGACGAACGGAGCCTCGCCAAAAGGTCGAACTTTACCTTTTGGGGATTTTACGTAACGAGAGCGAAGTCGTCACAAAGAAGAGCACAAATGGAGTGAACTTCTCCATTAGTGCGAGTGACGAACGGAGCCTCGTCAAAAGGTCGAACTTTACCTTGCTGGTGGTATAACGTATTGTAGTGTTTTCTGAATAATTAAACACTTTTTATGACTAATAGTATTGTCAATAGTTTCGTTCATATTTATAATGGATGGATAGTACGAATCTAGGTGGTGGAATAAGTGAGCAAACGAACAGACCAATTTTATCTCGTTCGTGAAGATATGCTTCCTGAAGCGATGTTGAAGACAGTGGAAGCAAAACAGTTGTTAGAAAGTGGGAAATGTGAAAAAATTAATGAGGCTGTTAAACAGGTTGAGTTAAGTAGAAGTGCTTTTTATAAATATAAAGATGGTATTTTTCCTTTTCATACTATGGTAAAGGAAAAAATAATTACTTTATCTATTTACCTAGAAGATCGTTCTGGGTCATTGTCAAAGCTCTTATCACTCATTGCACAAACAGGTGCAAATGTATTAACAATCAATCAAACAATCCCTTTACAAGGAAGGGCGACGATTACGCTATCGATTGAAACAGCAGCAATGCATTCAGACGTAACAGTCTTGCTTGATAAAATTCGAGAGTTAGATGCAGTAGTAAAAGTTGAACTTATCGGTTCTGGGACGTAATGGAAGGGGAAAATAATATGAAAACTGTAGCTTATTTAGGTCCTAAAGGTTCTTTTACAGAAGTAGCAGCAAAAGCGCTGCTTCCTAATGAAACACATATTCCTTTCCGCTCCATTCCTGATTGTATGGACGCAGTTAATGAGGACGCTGTAGATCGTGCAATCGTACCACTGGAAAATGCTATTGAAGGATCGGTCAATATTACATTAGATTATCTCATTCATCATCAAAGGATGGAGATGGCAGCGGAGGTAACAGCACCAATATTTCAAAATTTAATGACAAATAAAAAACATGCTGATGACTGGAAGGAAATTGATGCAGTTTACTCACACCCACAAGCAATTGCTCAGTGTCATCAATTCCTTCGCAACTATATACCAAATGCAGAAATTCGCTACACTAACTCTACTGCAGAAGCAGCAAAATTCGTTAGTGAAAGTGAAGAAAAGATTGCTGCATTAGCTAATGAAACTTCTGCTAGTGAATATGGTTTGGCTATTGTAAAATCAAAGGTCAACGATTACAAAAATAATAGTACAAGATTTATCGCTTTACAAAAAGGTAGTTTAAATAAATCCTTTGAACAAATGGACGGAGTTTCTCTATATAAAACGACAATAATGGTTACTTTACCGCTTGATTACACAGGTGCGTTACATCAAGTATTATCAGCATTTGCTTGGAGGAAAATTAACTTAAGCAAAATAGAATCTAGACCAATGAAAACAGGACTCGGGAATTACTTTTTCATTATTGATATCGACATGAAAAAGGATGAGGTGCTGATTCCGGGTGTCCAAGAAGAACTAAAAGCATTAGGCTGTAAAGTTGAAGTGCTAGGAAGTTATCCGTGCTTTCAATGGGAAGCTTTATGTGCTTTACAAAACAAGTGATAGATTATAGTGATGTGAGAGAGTCTTAAATATAAGTTAAGGCTTCTTTTTTTTAGAACAGTGTGAGCTGTATGCGATATGTAAGGCGCCATCTAACCTTGAGGTATAGAGAAAGTGGTTGAAGGTAAGATGTGGAGCTGCCATCTGCCCTTGAGGCAAAGAAAAGTAGCGTGAAGGTAAGATGGTGCGCCGCCAACTGCCTTTGAACAAACAAAAAAGCAATTGAAAGTAAGATTACCATTTCCCCCTCTCCCACCTCAGTGCAAATCAAATGAAGTAATTTAAAAACCAGCATGAATAATACAGAGTTAATAATAGCTCCTCAAAGTATAAGGAGTGCATAATTCATACGTCCTACCTTTATAAAGTATAACAACTACAATTGATTCCGTAGAAAATAGCTGATAGTTTTCATACATCTATCACCGAAAAAATAATAATATCTAGTGCTATTTTTTTGAATACAGCATAAAAATGTTTGAGAAAAGCGTAATTTTTGGAAAAAAGCAGTGACGATTCGCCCAATAGCGCATAGGATGTAATGACATTGTATGGGAGGGATCTGAGAAGTGAGAATTCATATTGTACAAAAAGGTGACACACTTTGGAAGCTTGCTCAGAAGTATGGTGTAGATTTTGAAGCTCTTAAAGCTGCTAATAGCAACTTGAGTAATCCAGATCTCATCATGCCTGGCATGAAGGTGAAAATTCCTTCAGGAAGCGTGCAAGCAAAAAAAGAGATGCAGAGTAAAGAAAAGCCGTTCGATCACATTGGTGTTAAGGAAAAGCCACAAAAAGAACAACCAATTAAAGAAATGCCAGAAAAAGAAAAAATGCCGCCACCGTCATTGAAGGAGGAAAAGGAGGCACCTATACCTATGCCTACACCTCCTCAAGTACCGATGCAGCACCAGGCGCCATCCTATCACTTGCAAAACACAAACATGAATTTTAATATTTATAAGCAGAAAAAAGTTGAGCCTAAAGCTCCTAAAGTTCCGGCACCACCTAAAATGCCACAAGTAAAAGAACCGCCAAAAAAGAAGGAAGTTCCAGTTAAAGGAAAAAAGCAGTGTGACCACGAAAAGGTGAAACCTGTTCCAACACAAATGAAGTATCCACATGGATGCTATCCAGTGACACCTGTTTATCATAGTTCACCTTGTTCACCGCCTAGTTATGGGCAACTTCCTTTTTCACATGGACAAATGCCACATGGAGGGCATCAAATGCCGCTATATCCACAGCAAGCATATCCAACACAAGGTGCAGGCTCTGCTCATCCACAAATGGTACATTCACCACAATTTGGAGAACAACCGATGGATCATCAGCATGCGCAAATGGAACAAGCGCAACAAGCGCAACAACCGCAACAACCGCATCAACCAATGTCACAACAACCGCAACCGCATCCGACGTATGGGGATGTAACTGCGTCACAATATCCGCAACAACCGCAGCCACAGCAACCTTATTATCCTGGACCACAATATGGTTACGATGTGAATCATTATGCTTATCCGGGACCAATGCCTTATCCAAATTATCAGCAACCATTTGGTGTGCGCGATGATGAAGAAACAGATAATGAGCAATAAATAATAGAGTCTTCAAATTAAAAGAAGAGTGTTACAAAGGAGAAAGTGTCTTTGTAACACTTTTTTTTAAAGGTAAAGTATTTTGCCGTGCATACTAGTGAAAAGATCAGTATATGCTACGGTGCGTATCCGTCGAGACAACTCGAAGCATTAACGACGAAGCAACGCTCGTTCCTGTGTCCTCAAAAGTGAGCTTATTAGTAATTTAAGTGTTATTGCGAAACATACTGCATTAAAAGAAAGGCGTTATACGAGCTTCTCGGAGCTGGTATAACGTCTTTTCATATGGTTAATCAGGGGCATTTTTTTTTAAAAAAACGTATAGGAAAAAACTGAAGATTGGCTTTACAACAGCTAGTGAAACCATTCCTAATAAATGACATTAAAAATTGCATAAAACTGTTAGAATCAAACCTCCATTTACAAGCCAACCTAAGTTGTGAAAGGAGGAGGTTAATAAAATGAGAAAAATTGCACTTACATTAACAGCAGCAAGTATGATTTTTTCAGGGTTAGCTGGTTGTGGTGATGTAAACGACACGGGTATGAACAATACGAATCAAGGCCAACAAATTGGACAACAAACTGGATTCGGTGTCAATGATAATAGGACAAATCCAACCGGGTTAGGTACTAATGATGGTACAACAGGTAACCGTATCGGTTTTGGTTATAATGATAATAATGGATACGGTACTCGAGGGGCTGGTACAGGCAATTACCGCTTTGGCACTCAGCCGGGTGGCACTAACGATGAAAATATAACAAGAAGAAATGGCACGGGTCTTCAATATGAAAGAAACTTTGGAAATGCTGAAAATTACGTTGCACAAAACAGAAATGTCACTAGAGACGGACAAAACTTTGGCGGACTAAATAGAAATGGTGCACGTAATGGACAAAATTTTGGTGCTCAAAACAATAATACAAATTCAGCTTATGAAGCTAGAATAAACAATAGAAGAGATGGAGCTACTGGTTTTGGGCGCGGAATTACTGGAAATGACCGTCCTGGGATGGTTGACGAGAATGGTGTAGTGAACGACCGTACGCGTGAACAGCGTGGCACTACTGGTCTAAATAGAGGAACAAATGGAACACGAGGTTTTAATCGAGGAACAAATGATGGTACTTTAAACCATGGAAAGCGAAATGGTACCACTACTGGGCAACAAACAAGAACGAGTGATTATTTTAATGGAGAAGATGGACGATTAGCTACAAATATGACTGATCGTTTATCAGGTGCGAATGGTGTAAATGATGCACATGTCATTGTACACGGTAATGATGTTCTTGTAGGTGTTGACTCTGATAATGACTTTAATGACAATACTGTACGAGATAGAATTGGAAATCTTTCTGGGGATCGCAACGTTCATGTTGTGACAGACAGAGAACGCGTAAATGATATCAGAGGTTTAAACGATCGCTTACGTGCTGGTGAAGCATTTGAAGAAGTTGGTGCAACTTTTAATGAAATGCTTGGTGACTTAGGGGATGCTGTTCAAAGACCATTTGAAAGAAGTCGATAATATTGAATGTAAAGAACAGGCAAAGACTGCCTGTTCTTTTTTTGAAGAAAAGAATATTTGCGGTGGAAATGATGACCATGATAACTTTTAACATGTATTTATATGTAGGCTAATATTTTTTAATAGTCATCAATTTCTCACATTTTAAACATAAATATGGATAAATCTTATATTATTTGGAGAATCTATAGGTAACCAATATTCTTTGGTAAAGTCTAACAAGGAGGCGTCATGAAAATGTTATCATCATGTGCGTTTTCAAAAAAAAATCGTACTGACCTATTCTTACTTTTTATTATTGGAGTTTTTTTAGCAACAATATTTATTGGTGCAAATAAAGCATTGGCAAATGACAGTATTAAAATAGAAGAAGATCATACAATTGAAGTAATATTACAAAGGCACTATTTAGATGGCGAAATAAGTGAAGAGGTTGTGCATGAAACAATCTGGTCAATGGAGGACTTTTGGGCATTTTATGATGATTGGCAGCTTGTTGATCAAAATCAAAGCCAAATTATATTTAAAAAAGATTTGAATGATATTTCTCCATTATTAAAAATGCATGGTTATTTTGGCTTATCTGATGATGGTACATTAAACATATACAATGGAGAACCAATCGAAAATAATGTTATTCAATCATTCTTTCAAGTGAATACGAGTCGTCTCAAAAGTCATTTACATCAAGAATTACTTAATGGAATACCAGTTACTACAAAGGATCAATATTTACAAGTTCTGAAAATGTGTGAAGAATATGCTGTGAACGAACTGTAAGGAATGTAAAGAGGTTTTCTCCGTGATTGAGACAACCTCTTTTTCTTATGCTAAAATAGAAATGTGTGTTCTCATTAAAGTGCTGAAAAGGGGATAAGACTTGTGATTGAATCATTAACAGGAGTAGTATCGAATATTGAAATAGAAAGTGTAACACTTAATGTGCACGATGTAGGATATTTAGTATTTTGTGCAAACCCGTTTCGTTATGAAGAAAATATAAATGAAAAAGTAACAATTTATACATATCAACATGTAAGAGAAGATGCTATTAAGCTTTATGGCTTTAAAAATCGTGATGAGAGGAAGCTTTTTGAAAAATTACTGCAAGTTTCTGGTATAGGTCCAAAAGGTGCATTAGCAATATTAGCTACAGGAGAACCAACGCTAGTTGTTCAAGCAATTGAGGCAGAGAATGAAAAGTTCTTAGTTAAATTTCCAGGTGTTGGAAAGAAGACGGCGCGTCAAATTATCCTTGATTTAAAAGGGAAGTTAGTTGATTTCTTACAAGAAAGTGGTGGAGAAGATACAAAACTTATAGCTATCGATGACGATATGCAACTTGAAAATTATGAGTTAGAGGAAGCGCTTGAAGCTTTAAAGGCACTAGGATACGTTGATCGGGAAATTAATAAAGTATTGCCAAAATTAAAAGATACAAAAGAAACAACGGATGGTTATATTAAAATAGCTCTTAAATTAATGCTCGAATCATGATTTTATCGGGGGAAGAAAAATGATGGATGATCGATTAGTAAGCGGTGAATCCAACCAACAAGAAGATTGGGAGGAGCATAGTTTACGACCACAAACGCTAACACAGTATATAGGTCAAGAAAATGTAAAAAATAATCTCAATGTCTTTATTGAAGCTGCAAAAATGAGAGAAGAAACGCTAGATCATGTACTTCTTTATGGTCCTCCTGGATTAGGGAAAACAACACTGTCCATGATTATCGCTAATGAAATGAATGTTCAGTTACGTACGACATCGGGACCGGCGATTGAAAGACCAGGTGATTTAGCCGCGATTTTAACTGCATTAGAGCCAGGAGATGTGCTGTTTATTGATGAGATTCATAGGCTTAATCGCTCTGTTGAGGAAGTTCTATATCCAGCGATGGAGGACTTTTGCTTAGATATTGTCATAGGAAAGGGGCCTTCTGCTCGTTCTGTTCGTTTAGACCTTCCACCATTTACATTAGTAGGGGCAACAACTAGAGCAGGAATGCTATCTGCGCCTTTAAGGGACCGATTTGGTGTTGTGAGTCGATTACAATACTATACTCATGAAGAACTGACAGAAATTGTGGAAAGAACTGCGTTAGTCATGAATGTTGAAATAGACCATGAAGCAGCAATTGAAATTGCTCGAAGATCTCGCGGGACACCTAGAATAGCAAATCGATTACTTCGTAGGGTAAGAGATTTCGCTCAGGTTAAAGGAGATAATACTATTAAGCTTGACGTAACGCAACATGCTCTTCAATTACTACAAGTAGATAAGTTAGGACTCGATGAAATAGACCACAAGCTACTGCGGAATATAGTTGAAAAGTTTAGAGGTGGACCTGTAGGATTAGATACAATCGCAGCGACCATAGGGGAAGAGTCACATACAATTGAAGACGTATATGAGCCATATTTATTACAAATTGGCTTTTTACAACGGACACCAAGGGGAAGAATGGTTACTGATGATGTGTATAAACATTTACAAATGGAGGTGCCTCGAAAGTGAATCAACTGCCGAAATTACTCATATCTCTAGGTATTATTTTAATCATAGTGGGGTTATTGTGGCAAGTTGGTGGGAAATACTTATCTTTAGGAAAATTACCAGGTGATATATTCGTAAAGCGAGGGAATACGACTTTCTACTTTCCTATTGTCACTTCTATCGTTATTAGTATATTATTATCCTTAGTCTTTTTCATTATAGGGCGTTTCCGTTAATGCTTATTTAGGAAGAAAGAAAGGTTGAAAAAAAGTATGGATGTTACACAATTTGATTTTCATTTACCAGAAGAATTAATTGCCCAAACTCCACTGGCAGATAGAACAGCATCAAGACTATTAGTGCTAAATAGGGAAAATGGGAGTATAGAGCATCGTCACTTTAAAGATTTATTGCAATATTTTTCAAAAGGCGATGTGTTAGTGTTAAATAATACGAAAGTATTGCCTGCTAGGCTATTTGGGATAAAAGAGGACACGGGTGCAAAAATAGAACTTTTGCTTTTACGTGAAGAAAGTGACTATACTTGGGAAGCATTAGTGAAACCAGCGAAACGTGTGAAAATAGGAACAAAAATCGTTATTGGAGAGGGAAAGCTCATAGGTAAATGTGTGGAAGAATTACCGGAAGGCATTAGAAAAATCCAGTTTGAGTTTGATGGGATTTTTAATGAAATATTAGATGAGTTGGGTGAAATGCCTTTACCACCATACATACAGGAGCAACTTGATGAAAAAGATCGATATCAAACCGTATTTGCGAAGCATAGCGGTTCTGCTGCAGCGCCGACAGCAGGACTCCATTTCACGAAGGAACTTTTACAAAACATTGAACAGTTAGGTGTACATATTGTTTTTATTACACTACATGTAGGTTTAGGGACATTCAGGCCTGTAGCAGTAGAAAATGTGAAAGAACACACGATGCATGAAGAGTATTATGACATGACTAGTGAAGCGGCAAGTGTTTTAAACGAGGCAAGAAGTAATGGCAATAAAATAATTGCAGTAGGTACCACATCGGTAAGGACGCTAGAAACAATTGCGTCAAAGCACGATGGAGCATTTACAGCGTCATCTGGCTGGACGAATATTTTTATTTATCCAGGCTATCAGTACAAAGCAATAGACGGCATGATCACTAATTTCCATTTGCCGAAATCTACACTTGTCATGCTTGTAAGTGCCTTTGCAGGAAGAGGGAATATCCTTAGTGCTTACAATGCAGCTGTTGAAAAAAAATATCGTTTCTTCAGCTTTGGCGATGCAATGCTAATTATTTAACGTCAATTACGTAAAGGATGTGTAGAAATGGCGGCAATAACATATGAACATATTAAGACGTGTAAGCAATCAGGAGCGAGGCTCGGGATTGTTCACACGCCACATGGATCTTTTGAGACTCCGATGTTTATGCCAGTAGGAACGTTGGCAACCGTTAAAACGATGAGCCCTGAGGACTTAAAGGATATGGGGGCAAAAATTATATTAAGTAATACGTATCACCTTTGGCTTAGACCTGGGCATGACATTATTAAAGAAGCAGGTGGACTCCATAAATTTATGAATTGGGATAGACCAATTTTAACTGACTCTGGTGGCTTTCAAGTATTTAGCTTAAGTGATATGCGAAAGATTACAGAGGAGGGTGTGGAGTTTAAAAATCACTTAAATGGTGAACGCTTATTTTTATCACCTGAAAAATGTATGAGCATTCAAAATGACCTCGGGCCTGATATAATGATGGCTTTTGATGAATGTCCACCATATCCTGCTGAATATGACTATATGAAAGCTTCTGTGGAGCGTACAACACGATGGGCTGAAAGGTGCATAAAGTCGCATGCTCGACCAGATGAACAAGGTCTTTTTGGAATAGTACAAGGTGGGGAGTATGAGGAGTTAAGACGACAGAGCGCAAATGACCTTATTGCAATGGATTTCCCAGGTTACGCAATTGGAGGACTGTCTGTTGGTGAACCTAAAGACGTGATGAACAGAGTGCTAGAGTACACAACACCACTTTTACCCCAAGACAAGCCGCGCTACTTAATGGGAGTAGGTTCTCCTGATTCTTTAGTTGATGGTGCTATTAGAGGGATTGATATGTTTGATTGTGTACTACCAACTAGAATTGCACGAAATGGTACTTTAATGACAAGTGAAGGGCGCCTAGTCGTTCGAAATGCTAAATATGCACGTGATTTTAGACCGATTGATGAAAACTGTAGCTGCCACGTTTGCCAAAATTATAGCCGAGCCTATATTAGACATCTAGTAAAGTGCAGTGAAACATTTGGTTTTAGATTAACTACGTATCATAATTTACATTTTTTATTAACGTTAATGGAAAATGTGAGAACAGCAATTAGAGAAGATCGTCTCTTAGATTTTAGAGAAGAATTTTTTGAAATGTATGGTTTTAATAAACCCAATGCTAAAAACTTTTAAGTTTGGTGAGTAAAATTGTGTAACATATAGGTTATCTATTGATTTTATCAATACTTATTGTCTAAAATAGTATAGTAGACAAGTTTACAATGAAATAAGATGAATACAGACTTTTGTACATAAGAGAGAAAAGTCAACGTGGTTTATCACCGAAAGGGGGGAATAAATACATGGAATTTATGACAGCATTATTACCTCTATTGTTAATGTTTGCGATTTTCTACTTCCTATTGATTCGTCCACAACAAAAGCGACAAAGGAAGATTCAAGAAATGCATGGAGCGCTTCAAAAGGGAGATAAAATTATTACGATTGGTGGCTTACATGGTAAGATTGATGCCATTGACGAAGATCGTATCGTTTTAGATGTAGGATCATCTAAGCTCACTTTTGATCGTCAAGCTGTACGTGATGTAATAAATAAAGATTAAAGTAAAAACCGATTTCCTGGAGTTATAGTGGAAATCGGTTTTTTAAACTATAGGCTAGTGATTGTCTCCCATGTAAGGTTTCACTAGCTTTTTCTAGAAAACTCGGGTCTCTACAACTTTGGAGTCCCACCTCTCGTTAACTAAAAGATTCTCCTCTTACATTAACGCCAATAATACCACCTAATATTGCTGCAATTACATACCCGCTATGAATCAATAGTTGTGTAGTGTCAAAGCCTTGATTATAGCCTAAAAATTGTACGAGGAAAATGACAAAAGAATAAAGAATGGCGGTAACAGCACCGGCAAACCATCCTTTTTGGCCTGTTCTTCCTCCAGCGATAAACCCTCCAATAAATACTGCTAAAAATGGAAATCCAATTAAAAACCAAGTGAGGCTGCCCTCTTGTAGTGATGTAAAACGAAGTAGTGCTGAACTAATGAAGCTAGCAACGATCACAAGTATTAAGATGGTGAGTATTCCATATAAAGCACTGCTAAATAGTCGATGATGCATAGATTCTCTCCCTCCCTAAAGCTTTTACTTTATGCATATTCACGTAACTGAAATTTAGACGAGCTTTTATGCAATTTGTTTACTTCTCTATGTGAATAAAATATGAAAATAAAATAAATGGCGAATTCTCCATGATGAATTGATTCATGTTTGTCCACTTTGCCTCATACAATGTATGGAATGAATGGGGAGGGACAGGAATGGATTGGTTTTTTGCCTTAGTTATATTTACGATTAGCTATATCTTTATTATAAGTGAAAAAATGAATCGAGCACTTATTGCATGTCTAGGTGGCGTATTTATGCTTTTTGCAGGGGTTCTTGATTTAAATGCTGCATTTTTAAATCATATAGATTGGCATACGATCGTACTGTTATTATCAATGATGATTCTCGTGTCGATTACAAGCCAAAGTGGATTTTTTGAATACTTAGCCGTATTTTTAGCGAAAATTATAAAGGGTAAACCGATACCTCTCCTAATTATGGTTTCAACATTAACAGCAATAGGATCTGCGCTATTAAATAATGTGACGACTGTTCTGTTAATGGTGCCAATTGTTATTACATTAACGAGAATGCTTTATATATCTGCCATCCCTTATTTAATGGCAACAATTTTAGCTTCAAATATTGGAGGGACTGCAACGTTAATTGGTGACCCTCCTAACCTAATGATTGGCCAGGCTGTTGATCATCTCACGTTTAATGATTTTTTAGTTCATTTAGGCCCTGTAGTTCTTGTGATATACATAGTCATTATGATTGGTATTTGCTTTTTATACAGGAAGCAATTGCACGTAAAGCTTGAGGATCAACGTACATTAATGAAGGTGCATCCTCGAAGTTACTTAAAGGACAAAAATCTTTTGTTTAAATCCGTAACAGTACTTACATTAACAACAATAGGTTTTATGATCCAACCTTTACTAAATGTAGATTTAACAAGCGTGGCGATGGCGGGTGCGTTGTTGTTAATGCTTTTAACACATGAAGATAAAGAGACTGAAGAAGTATTTCAAGGCGTTGAATGGGTGACACTCTTTTTCTTTGTAGGTTTATTTATGTTAGTAGGAGGCTTAAAGGAAGTAGGTATTATTGATGAAATTGCAAAATCGATTATATACTATACAGAAGGTGACGTACCAAAAACAGCCATGCTTATACTTTGGTCATCCGGCATACTTTCTGGTTTTGTAGATAATATCCCATTTGTTGCGGCAATGATACCAGTAATATTAGAATTCCAAGATTATGGTATGACAAACTTAGATCCACTTTGGTGGGCACTTGCATTAGGTGCATGCTTAGGAGGAAATGGTACATTAATTGGTGCTAGTTCCAATGTTATTGTAGCTGGTCTAGCTATGAAGGCGAAGCAACCGTTTAGTTATATGGATTTCCTAAAGATCGGAGCTCCGACAGCGATTGTATCGTTCATTATTTCGAGTATTTATATTTACTTTAGGTATTTAATATATTTCCAATGACAAACCGCGGAAAGTCCTAGGAATAACTAATTTGTCGTAAACCCAATGTAAGAAAACGATGATTTATATAGGGAGTCTCAATTGGTAAAAATCAACCTTTTGAGTCTCCCTTTATTCGTTTTTTACAATGAATAAACTTGTAAACGACTTTAGATGGGTAATTTCCATACCTTTTCATTCATGGATTTGAACTGCATGGTAAAAATAAATAGGAAAGAGTATGTAGAGGAGCGGATTACATATGGTATTTGGAACGATGATTATGAGAACAATTGTCATCTATATAGTAATTCTCCTCGTTTTTCGGATGATGGGTAAACGGGAAATTGGGGAACTTTCTGTCGTTGACTTTGTCATTTCGATCATGCTGGCAGAATTAGCGGTATTATCTATAGAGGATAGCTCGACACCTATGTCGCACCAAATTGTTCCGATGTTAGTTCTTATGTTTATTCAAATTAGTCTCGCATACGTTTCATTAAAAAGTGAAAATCTCCGAAAATTTATTGATGGAAAACCTTCTGTTATTATTAGAAACGGGAAAATTGATGAAAAGGAAATGCGTAAACAACGTTACAATTTTGACGACTTAATGTTGCAGTTGAGACAAAAGGATATTAAATATATGTCTGATGTCGAGTTTGCAATCTTAGAGCCATCTGGTGATTTATCAATCATTAAAAAAGAAACTGGACCAAATGCTAAATCTCATCCACATTTTCTTCCATTACCATTAATATTGGATGGGAAAATTAAGCATGACCACTTGAAACAATTAGGGAAAAATCAGTTCTGGTTACGTCAGCAACTTAAAAACCTTGGCTTTAAAGATATAAAAAAAATTTCATTTTGCTCCTTAAAGGAGGATGATTCCTTTTACGTAGATTTAATTGATGAGTAATAAGTAATAACTAAATATCGAGGGTGAATCAAAAGGTCTTAACTTACCTATTGATTTACCCTCTTTGTCATTCAATTTATTTGACCAAGTTTTTTAAAATAGGGATACGGGATGCCTCTTCTTTTTTTATTAATCCAAAAAGTGTAATAAAAAGCATGTATACTAGAAATACAACTGTAATGCTTACACCAGTTTTTATAATTAAACTATGCTGTAATAAAAAGTGTTCCAATAACCACATCGCTAGCCCGCCGGAAACTACCATCGCTATCACCACTTTAAGAACTTCCCTTATACGTAATGAGAAACTAATCGCCTTAACAACGGTTGCAAAGTGTAAAAATGTAACGAGTAAAAAACCGATAACAATAGCGAGAGCAGCACCCATAATGCCAAACTCAGGGCGTGATGCAAGAATAAAGATGGCCGCAATTTTTACGAATGCTCCAATAAAGCTATTTATCATTGCTGCCTTTGCAAGTCCTAAAGCCTGTAGTGTTGCTTGCAACGGCGATTGAAAGTATAAAAATAAACTAAAAGGAGCCATTATTTTAATATAGGCTGCTGTTGTTGGAGCATCGTATACTAAGTCCATAATAGGTTCTGCAAAAACGAAGAGTACAACAACAGCTGCGCCACCAGAGACTAATGCTAATCGCAACGCTTGTGATAGCCGGTGGTGAATCATACTGTAATTTTTTTGATATGCAGCTTCACTAATAGCAGGAACTAGAGATACAGATAGAGAATACGTAATAAAAGTCGGTAAAAGAAGCATTGGTATAACATAGCCTGAGAGTTCTCCATATTGTGACGTTGCCATCGCTGTAGCAACCCCAGCTAGTGCAAGGCTTTGGGCAACAACAATTGGTTCGAGGAAGAACGAAAAGGATCCAATTAATCGGCTTCCTGTTGTCGGTAAGGCGATACCCATTAAATCATGAAAAGTTCTTTTACCACCTTTCACATATGTGAAAAATTGTCTTCTAATACGTATTTTCTTATTCCTTTTAAACATTGTAATCATAAAAATAAGAGATGCTAGCTCTCCAAACACGACAGAAATCATTGCTCCTGCTGCGGCATATTCTAGCCCAAGTGGTAAAAATGCAGTTGTAAAAGCTGCTACTAGCGTAATTCTCACGACTTGCTCGATGACTTGTGAATAAGCAGTTGGCTTCATGTTTTGTAATCCTTGGAAGTACCCTCGTAATACAGAGGAAAGTGCAACGATTGGAACGATAGGTGAAATGGCAATCAATGGATAAAAAGCACGAGCATCTGTCAATAATGTTTGAGAGATAATCGGTGCACCGAGAATCATAATGGCTGTAAATACAATACTTAATACACCTGTTACGGATAGTGATACTACTAAGATTCGTTTTACTTTTTCGCGATCATTATCAGCATCGGCTTCTGCTACTAATTTTGATATTGCTACAGGAAGCCCCAATTGTGTTAAAGTAATAATGAGAAGAAGGGTAGGAACAGCCATCATATATAAGCCGACACCTTCTGCTCCCATAATACGGGCAACAACTATCCGATTAATAAAGCCTAATAATCGAGTAATAAGTCCTGCTATTATTAGAATGAATGCTCCTTTAAGAAAGGATTGCTTCGTCATAAACAGCCCTACTTTCTATAAAAACAATAGATTTTTTCTATAAAAATGTATATGCTGAGTAAGTGGTCAAGCATGACAAGTTTACGAAAATGGTTCAGTTCTTTTTGAAATTACATAAAATGAGAGGTACGAAAACTACAGCGCAGAGGAGAATGTGGAAGTGGAATGGAGAAACTTGTATCGCGGTGCCATGATGGGAATTACTGAGTTAGTTCCAGGAGTAAGCAGTGGTACGATTGCGGTGATGCTAGGCATCTATGATCGTTTAATTGCTGCGATTAATGGGATAACGACAAAGGATTGGAAGCGTCATTTACTGTTTTTAATCCCACTTGGAGCTGGAATGGCGTTAGCGCTCGTTGGATTTAGCAATATTATTAAATTACTTTTAACACATTTTGAAGAACCGACAAGATTTTTTTTCTTAGGCTTAATTATTGGGGTTGTCCCATTATTAATTAGTCAATCACGTGCTAAAGAAACATTCAAAACCAACCACTATTTTGCTATTATCATTGCCGCTATATTAGTCGGATTGATGAGTTTTTTACCAGAAAATCATCAAATCATTGAGTCACTTACGTTAGGTGACGCGATTGTACTATTTTTTGCAGGTTGGATAGCGAGTATGTTTATGCTATTGCCAGGGATAAGTGGTTCTCTCGTGCTACTTGTACTTGGAGCTCATACAACAGCTATTAACGCGCTAGCAACTTTTAATTTACCAATACTAATAGTGATTGGGTTAGGTGTTCTCCTTGGATTTTTTATATGCAGTAAACTAATAAAATTTTTGTTGAAAAACTACCATTACATGACGTATGCTGTCATCATCGGACTAGTGATCGGATCGACAGTTGTGGTCTATCCTGGAATAAGTTCGACTTACGTCATTATTCCTAGTTTGATAACGTTTATTGGAGGGGCAGCGACTGCCTTCTTACTCGGATCAAAAGGATAGAGAAAAAGAGGAGGGTTTCATAATGACTAAACACAATTGGGATTACTGGAAAAAAGAAGTGAAGCCTGTATTACAAAGTAAAGCAGAAGAATGGCAGCTGTTAGGACATGATAGAGTTAGTCAAGAGGATGTTTGGGCATGCTTTATGTCCATGCTACCAAGACTTGATGTTCCCGAAACATTAAGACCACATTGGGTCGTTCAACAATTATTCCATTTAAATGTGAACCATTACATGAATTGGTTGACATTAGAAGCGTACAGAGGACCAAGCTGGTTCAACGATGAAGAACCAATTGATTTTCGTTTAAATCACTATGAGAAGAAAAAAGAGGTCTTAGAATAATGGAAGAACTGAATAAGGGAAAGACCAAAGGGCACTGAAAAAGTGGTGTTCTCTCACTTTTTCAGTTCCAATAGAATAATGTACTAGTATTGCAGAGCTTTTTTTACAAGTCTATAATGGACAAGGGAGGCTTACTAGTACGATTACATATTGTTATCGATTTGAAACTGGAATGAAGTTCACCCGTTCGTTGAAGGAGGATCATTTGTTGATGAAAAAGAAAAGAGGGGTCAAAAAGGGTCTGATCATTACATTTTTTGTTGTCGTTGCAGCTTTTGCTGCATTAATAGCTACGACCGTGCTTGATCATGCTGAAGAAATTAATTTAGGATTAGATTTACAAGGTGGCTTTGAAGTGTTATACGAAGCGCAACCTATAAATGAAGGACAAGAAATAAATCAAGCTGTTTTAAGTGATACTGTTACGTCACTTTTAGCACGTATTGACGTTTTAGGTGTCTCTGAACCAAATGTACGAGTTGAAGGAGATGACCGGATACGGGTCCAATTAGCTGGTGTCTCTGATGAGCAAACAGCAAGAGAGTTATTATCTACTCAAGCTAGGTTATCGTTCCGTGATGTTGACGACAACTTAATGCTTGATGGCTCAGACTTAGTTGAAGGTGGAGCTAGACAAAGCTTTACTGAATTAAATCAACCGAATGTAACCGTTACGATAAGAGACGCCAATCTGTTTGGAGATGTAACGTCCGAAATATGGCCAAGGGATTTCCCAGAAAATCGACTTGTCATTTGGCTAGATTGGGAAGAGGGCGATACGTATGCGGAGGAAATTTTAAAGGAAGATTCGAAAATAGTATCCGCTCCTACAGTAGGTGAAACACTACGTACATCGAATATTGAAATCAATGGGGATTTCACACTAGAAGAAGCAAACCAGCTTGCAGGCATATTAAACGCTGGTGCACTTCCAGTAGAGCTTGAAGAGCTTTATGCTAACTCTGTTGGAGCATCTCTTGGTGAACGTTCAATGGATCAAGCAGTTTTTGCTGGATTTGTCGGAATCGCTTTAATATTTGCCTACATGCTTTTCTATTATCGTTTTATGGGTGCTGTAGCTGTAGTTACTTTAAGCGTGTATATTTATATCGTCCTCGTCGTATTTAACTGGATGAATGCCGTATTAACGCTCCCAGGAATCGCTGCCCTTATTTTAGGGGTGGGTATGGCTGTAGATGCAAACATTATTACATATGAACGTATAAAAGATGAGATTCGTTCTGGAAAAACAGTCATGAGTGCTTTTAAAGCTGGTAGTCGCCGCTCATTATCGACGATATTAGATGCAAATATTACGACAGTGTTAGCAGCAGCAGTATTATTTTACTTCGGTACAAGTGCTGTACAAGGCTTTGCAGTTATGCTGATCGTGAGTATAGTAACGAGCTTTTTAACATCTGTCTTTGGCTCACGCTTATTGCTTGGGTTATGGGTAAATAGTCGAGCATTAAATGGAAAGCCTCGTCTGTTTGGTGTAAAGGAGAGTGAAATAGGTGAACTTTGATCACGAAGAAACTAAATTAGATTTTGTAAAACATCGCAAGAAATTTTTCGTATTTTCTGGGACTCTCCTTTTGCTAGGTGTCGTTTTGTTAGCAACTTTAGGCTTGAACCTTGGAATAGACTTTAGAAGTGGAACGACGGTTGATGTGTTATCAAATGATTCTGTTACTACAGCAGAAATTCAAGCGGAATTTGAAGCGATTGGTTTTGAACCAGATGATATTACTATTGCAGGAAATAATAATGAAATTGGACGAGCAGTCTTCATTGGTGGGCTTACACAAGACGAAGGACTAGCAGTTCAAAGTCACTTTGAGGAACGATACGAGAACAGGCCTACAGTAAATACGGTTACACCTATGGTAGGGGAAGAGTTAGCGCGAAATGCAATTATATCTGTTTTAATTGCAGCCGTTGGGATCATTATATATGTTACAATCCGTTTTGAGTTCTTATACGGTATATCAGCAATTGTTGCTCTCTTTCACGACGCGTTATTTATATTAGTGGTGTTTAGTATTTTACAAATGGAAGTGAACATTCCTTTTATCGCCGCAGTACTTACGATAGTAGGTTATTCGATTAATGACACGATCGTGACATTCGACCGTATTAGAGAAAATATGAGCTACGAAAAGAAAGTCAAGAATTTTGATGACGTTGCTAGAGTAGTGAATAAAAGCCTAGTACAAACATTGGCACGCTCAATCAACACAGTATTAACTGTTGTATTTGCTGCCGGGGCATTATTTGTCTTTGGTGGAGAAGCGCTTCGTACTTTCTCCTTTGCTTTAGTAGTAGGGCTTGTTGCAGGAACATACTCGTCGCTATTCATCGCTGCACAGCTTTGGTTAGTATTAAAATCGAGACAGTTAGCAAAAAAGAAGCGAAATCCAGTAGAGCCAACAAATGCATAGTAGAGCTACTAATAGGTACAAGCAATTCCTATACTCGCTGTGTGAGGTTTACACAAAACCAATATATAACGATTAACTATACTTACCGAGTGCCCACTATAATCCACTTATAGTGGGCTTTAAGTGATAGTGGAAACTCCCGCACATTATTGAAGGTCTCTGACTCATATAGAAAAAATCCACCTTTTGATCTACCTGTTAATGATGAAGTCGATTCCCACCTTGAAAAATTTAATCACTGGTGTTTGTTCACTTTTTCGTTTCTGAATCTAAAAGCAAATTCTCTTTCCATGAATATGGAAAAAGGGTGAGTAATAAAGAATTACACATGAATACTAATAAAAAATACATGTTGTTACAAATAATGTACTAGAGGATATTAAAGCGATGGTAGGTGGCTAAAGTGAATGGTACAGATGTCATGAAGGAAGAACGATATAAAAAGGTTAAATTTGGAGCCTGGGTAGGTATTATTGGAAATATTGCTCTTGCAGTTATAAAATTTATTGTCGGTATGCTAGCGAATAGTCGGGCGTTAGTGGCTGATGCTGTGCACTCAGCTTCTGATGTTGTTGGCTCAGTGGCTGTTCTTATTGGTATTCGTGCAGCACAGTTACCACCTGATCGGGACCACCCTTATGGACACGGTAAAGCGGAGACAATTACAGCCATCATTGTAGCAGTGCTTTTATTCATTGTTGGTTTAGAAATTGCGATTGGTGCAATAAATGCTTTCTTTGAACCTATTGCTGTTCCTGGGATTATTGCTATTTATGCGGTTATTTTTTCGATAGTCGTGAAAGAACTTATGTTTCGTTATAAGATATATTTGGGTAAGAAGTATAAAAGTGATGCTTTAATTACAGACGCATGGCATCACAGATCAGATGTTTTTTCCTCAATAGCAGCATTGTTAGGAATAGGCGCTTCTATTATTGGCGGATATGTAGGGATCCCTTGGCTCGTTTATGCAGACCCTGTAGCAGGATTGTTTGTTGCGATACTAATTGGAAAAATGGCGTGGAAACTAGGAAGTGAATCTATACATAATACGCTAGACCACGTATTACACGATGAAGATACAGAGGAAATGCTACAAGCTGCTCAAAATGTAGCAGGTGTTTTTAAAGTAGACGAGCTATTGGCCCGTGAGCATGGTCATTATGTCATTGTAGATATAAAAATTGCAGTAAATCCTGAAATCACTGTTGAGGAAGGGCATACGATAGGAAAAAATGTCAAAGCAAAACTGATGGAGGATGAATACGTACAAGATGTAAGGGTACATATTAATCCTTATTCGACTGAAAAGGAGTGAAAACATGCGAGGACAATGGACACTAATCGTAGGAATAATCATTGCGATCGTAATTGCTACATTTGCAGTCATTAACGTAGATCCAGTAGAGGTAAATTATTTATTTGGTCAAAATGAATGGCCTCTCGTATTAGTTATTTTAGGTTCTGTCTTAATGGGGGGCATAATTGTAGGAAGTGTCGGTATTTACAAAATATACCGCCTCCAAATGGAAATAAAAAGTTTAAAAGAAAAAATGCCACATACCCAATCAAACTTAGATAAGAACAAGAAAACAGATAAGAAAGATGAGAAACAAGTAGAAGTAAAACCGTACACGAAACAAAAAAAATAAACGGTAACATTGCCACCTTTGAATACCTTATGTATAATTACTTGGTCAGGGGTGGTTTTTTTATGTTACAACCGAAGGCTAGATGGAAAATAACCGAAGCGAATGAAAATCAAGTGATGGAATTAGCGAATCAATTAAATATATCGATGATTGCCGCAAGGTTTTTAGTTCAAAGGGGATATGATGATGTTCATAAAGCACAATCGTTCCTACATATGGACGCATCAATGATACATGACCCCTTTTTATTAAAGGATATGGAAAAAGCAGTTAAGAGAATTCACACTGCAATTAAGGAAAATGAAAATATACTTGTTTTTGGTGATTACGATGCCGATGGGGTAACAAGTACTTCACTTATGTATTTGACGTTAAAACAATTAGGAGCAAACGTTGGTTTTTACGTGCCAAATCGCTTTACCGAAGGATATGGTCCGAATGAGCAAGCGTTTAGACATGCAAAAGAAGAGAATGTATCGTTAATTATTACTGTTGATACGGGAATAGCAGCGAACCATGAAGCCGAAGTCGCTAAAGAACTCGGTGTAGATTTAATTATAACGGACCACCATGAACCACCACCAACGATTCCAGATGCATATGCAGTTATTAATCCAAAACAGGACGATTGTTTTTATCCAAACAAGAATTTAGCTGGTGTTGGTGTGGCATTTAAGGTGGCACACGCATTATTAAATAGAGTACCTACTGAATATATTGACTTAGTTGCGATCGGCTCTATAGCGGATCTTGTTCCTTTAATAGATGAAAATAGATTTCTTGCAGCTGAAGGGATTCACTCTTTAACTAGAGAGCAACGTCCTGGCCTAAAGGCACTTATGGAGCATTGTAATATAAATCCTTTAGAACTTAATGAAGAACATATTGGATTTATGATTGGCCCGCGTTTAAATGCAGCTGGGCGTTTAGACTCTGCAGATCCAGCGATACAACTATTATTAAGTGAAGATGATATAGAGGCATATGAATTAGCCATTATGATTGATGATTTAAATAAGGAACGCCAAACAATTGTAAATGAGATGGCGAAGGAAGCGGAAGAACAAGTTTTAGCGAAGGACACGGTTCCCTCCGTTTTAATTGTTGGACAAGCAGGCTGGAACGCAGGTGTAATTGGTATTGTCGCTAGTAGATTAGTAGAAAAATTCTATCGTCCTACAATCGTATTAAGTCTCGATGAAAGCACAGGATTAGCGAAAGGATCTGCTCGTAGTATAGAAGGATTTGACCTGTTCCAAGCTTTATCGCAGTGTCGCGAATGGTTACCTCATTTTGGGGGGCATCCAATGGCTGCTGGTTTAACAATGAAAATAGAAAATATTAACCTTCTTCAAGAAAAAATGTGCAACATTGCTGAAACAACAGTTGCTGAAGAAAACTGGATAAAGTCATTAGCTGTTGATTTGCCTGTAAAGGTGAGTGAGGTTACTACAGAAGCTATTACTCATTTACAGGAAATGGCTCCCTTTGGAGTCGGGAATCCTGCTCCTAAAGCTTTAATAGAAAATGTAGAGCTTGCAATGACAAAAAAAATTGGAGCAAAAGAGGATCATTTGAAGCTATCTTTAAAAGATGAAGAATCAGTGCTAGATGGAATTGCGTTTCGGATGGGGAATATTGCCGATGAACTTTCTCCAATAGCAAAGCTATCGGTCGTTGGACAGCTATCAATCAATGAATGGAATGGACACGTTAAACCGCAAATGATTATAGAAGATATAAAGGTAGATGAGTGGCAATTATTTGATTTGAGGAGTGAGAAAGAGCCTTGGACGAAGATTAACCAACAGCATAGTGAAAGCATAGTGGTCGCAGCATTCAGAAGTGAATCAGCCTCACTATTATCTAAGATTCCGGCTGAGTGGAAGACGATTAGTTTCTTTGAAGGTGAAGTTGACTATTCCGTATTTGAAAATAAGTTTGTCCTTTTACTAGATTTACCTGAGTCTTTCGAGCAATTAGAGTCTATTTTTTCAGTGCACGATAAGCCAAAACGCGTATATGCAAGCTTTATACATGAAAAGGATCACTATTTTGAAATGCTACCTACGAGGGAACATTTCGTATGGTTTTATGCATTCTTAAAGAAGCGCACAACTTTTGATATTGAGAAGCACGGTGCTGACCTTGCAAAACATAAAGGTTGGTCCTTAAACGGCTTAAAATTTATTTGTAGCGTGTTTTTTGATTTAGGATTTGTTAAAATAAGCAATGGGTTTATATCAATTGTAGATTCACCAGGAAAAAAGGAATTGGAAGAATCACCAACGTATAAAAAGAGAATAGAACAATCTGAAATTGAAAACGTATTGTTATATTCCTCTTTCAACGAATTAAAGTCTTGGATTCAAAATGTAATGGAAAAAGAAGTAGTTACTATGAGCTAAATTCCTGGGACTGAAAAAGGTAAATATCGGAGGGCACTGAAAAAGATATGTTCTTTAAGGACACTGAAAAAGTGGCGTTCTTTCACTTTATCAGTGTCCCCTAAAAATAGTCATCATGATTTGTTTAGCTTATAGAATTTTGTATAGTATAAGTAAAGTATACGTGGTCGATTGTAAAAAATAGGAGGAAACAATATATGGATTTCAAAAAATTTGTAACTGTTGTCGAAAACTTCCCAAAAGATGGGATTCGCTTTAAAGACATCACCACGCTGATGGAGAATGGTGAAGCGTATAAAAAAGCAATCGATGAAATGGTGAACTATGCGAAAGAAAGAAATGTAGATGTTATTGTCGGACCTGAGGCAAGAGGATTCGTTGTAGGGTGCCCAATTTCTTATGCTATGGGTGTAGGGTTCGTACCTGTACGCAAGGCGGGAAAACTTCCAAGAGAAGTTATCGGAGTCGATTATGGACTTGAGTATGGGAAAGACTCCTTGAATATTCATAAAGATTCGATTAAGCCTGGCCAAAAAGTATTAATCACAGATGATTTATTAGCTACAGGTGGGACGATTGAAGCAACAATCAAAATGGTAGAAAAATTAGGTGGAGAAGTTGTTGGAATAGCATTTTTAATTGAGCTTAGTTATTTAAGTGGAAGAGAAAAGTTAGTCGATTATGATGTCTTTTCTTTAATGACATATTAAGGAATGGTATGAAAGGGTGTCTTTCGATTGTATAAGGCACCCATCCTTAACATCAATGGAAAATGGATATCTATAAATACATAATATAATTGAATAATTTCTACACGTATACTTTTCTAAAGAAAATACTATTTGATTCTGTTTTTTTTTATAAAATATGTTATTCTTAATGAAAGTCTTTTCTACGGAAGAGATTCTTTTTTTATACGACTATTCGACAAAATTTTTAGTCTCTTTTATCGGAAATTTTAAATAATAAAAGAAATATAGACTGGATGTTAAGGTGATTCCATGACAATTGATCAACTATTTGATAAAGCAAGTGAATACTTATTAGAAAATGATGTTGCTTTCATTAAGGAAGCTTATGAAGTAGCGGAGGTTGCCCATAAGGAACAATTCCGTAAATCAGGTGAGCCTTATATATGGCATCCAGTACAAGTTGCAGGTATTTTAGTTGATTTAGGAATGGACCCTAAAACGATCGCTGCAGCGTTTCTTCATGATGTTGTAGAAGATACGGATGTCAAATTAGAGGATCTAGCTAATAGATTTGGAAATGAAGTTGCCATGCTTGTTGATGGGGTAACAAAGCTTGGGAAAATAAAATATAAATCTAAAGAGGAGCAGCAGGCAGAAAATCATAGAAAAATGTTTGTTGCAATGGCCAAGGATATTCGTGTCATACTCATAAAATTAGCAGATAGACTTCATAATATGCGCACACTAAAGCATTTACCTCCTGAAAAACAACGGAGAATAGCAAATGAAACGCTAGAAATATTTGCGCCACTAGCTCACAGACTAGGGATATCCAAAATTAAATGGGAGCTAGAGGATACATCTTTACGTTATTTAAATCCACAACAATATTATCGCATTGTTAATTTAATGAAAAAAAAGCGTGCAGAGCGTGAAGATTATATTGACGAAGTACAAAATAAAATTCGTGAAAGATTAGAAGGTGTTGGAGTACAAGCTGGAATACACGGTAGAGCAAAGCACATTTATAGTATTTACCGAAAAATGGCACTACAAAACAAACAATTTAACGAAATATATGATCTTCTAGCCGTTAGAATTATCGTGAATAGTATAAAGGATTGCTATGCTGTGCTTGGGATTATTCATACCCAGTGGAAACCAATGCCTGGTCGATTTAAAGATTATATTGCAATGCCTAAAGCTAATATGTATCAATCGTTGCACACAACTGTTATAGGACCGAAGGGAGATCCTCTAGAAGTTCAAATTCGCTCGGAGGATATGCATAAAGTAGCTGAATTCGGGGTGGCAGCTCATTGGGCATATAAAGAAGGCAAAACAATGAAGCAAAACGAAACATTAGAAACGAAAATGAGTTGGTTTAGGGAAATTCTAGAATGGCAAAATGATACTAACGATGCACAAGAATTTATGGAGTCGCTAAAAATAGACCTTTTCTCTGACATGGTATTTGTGTTTACACCGAAAGGCGATGTTATTGAATTACCTAAAGGATCTGTTCCGTTAGACTTTGCTTTTAGAATCCATACAGAGGTCGGCAATCGTTGTATTGGCGCGAAGGTCAATGGGAAAATGGTTCCATTAGACCATCCACTTCAAACGGGAGATATCGTTGAAGTACTTACTTCTAAGCACTCCTATGGTCCAAGTCAGGATTGGCTTAAAATTACACAAAGCTCCCATGCAAAAAATAAAATTCGTCAATGGTTTAAAAAAGAGCGACGCGAAGAAAACGTGGAAAAAGGCCGCGAGCTCGTGGAGAAGGAAATTGAACGTAAAGGTTATTCCTTAAAAGAGGTTATGACCGAAGAGAATATTGAAAGAGTTGCCAACAAGTTCAACTTTACCGCAGAAGAGGATATGTATGCAGCAGTTGGATACGGTGGTATTACTGCGGCTCAAATTGTGACAAGGCTAACGGATAATATTAGAAAACAACAAGATGAGGAAGCTGAGAAGCTCACGATTAATGCGGCAGTTGAAGAATTGAAACCTTATGATACGACTAGAAAAACTAGTGTTGGAGTTAGAGTGAAAGGGATAGATAATCTGCTCATTCGATTATCGCGTTGTTGTAATCCAGTACCAGGCGATGATATTGTCGGTTATATTACAAAAGGTCGTGGTGTTTCTATTCACCGAACGGATTGTCCTAATATTACGACAGATGAGGCGAAAACTAGGCTACTGGAAGTTGAATGGGAAGGTGACCAGCAACAAACGAAAAATTATAATGTGGATATAGAGATTTCTGGATATGATCGTAGAGGCTTACTTAATGAGGTGTTGCAAGCCGTCGCTGAGACGAAAACAAATATTAATGCTGTTTCTGGTCGTTCAGATAAAAATAAAATGGCAACGATTCATATGACGATTTCTATCCAAAATGTCTCTCATTTGCAAAGAGTTGTTGAAAGAATAAAAAGAATATCCGATATATATTCTGTTCGTCGGATAATGCATTAAGTAAGAAAGTAGGTTTATTTATGCGAGTAGTAGTACAGCGATCATTACATGCGAAGGTTACCGTTAATGATGAAATAGTAGGTCAAATAGACCACGGTTTAGTACTTCTAGTTGGTATCACTCATGATGACACAGAGCACGATGTTCATTTTGTTGCTGAGAAATTGATTAACTTACGAATATTCGAAGATGAAAACGAAAAGCTTAATCTTTCTGTTAAAGATGTAGGTGGGCAAATACTTTCTATTTCACAGTTTACATTGTACGGAGATTGTAGAAAGGGTCGGCGTCCTAATTTTATGGCTGCAGCAAAGCCGGACCACGCAGAAAAACTTTATCATTTGTTTAATAACAAGTTAAGAGAGCAAGGTATGACAGTTGAAACTGGACAATTTGGAGCAATGATGGATGTGTCATTTACGAATCATGGTCCAGTTACTTTAATTGTAGAAAGTAAATAATTTTATTTCTTTATGAGTAACCTTCCTTTTTTTCGGCAAAACTGAAAGAAAAAGCGGAGGGAATACTCATGAGATCTGGACATCAACAAGAACGCTTTACAAATTCAAATGCACGACTATTAGGTGTAAACCTTCATAGGTTTACTGAAATTGAACAACAAGCAGATAATTACGAAATTGCCACTGAATTTGGCTTATCACTTAAAGAAGTGAAGTCACTAAAAAAGAGAATAGAAAGAAATTAGTATCATTATTTTAAATATATGGTTGACAAGCCTGCTTTCTATTTCGTATTATATTAAGAAACTTTGATAAATAATTTCACATATACATGTACACCGATGAGGGAGAAGAGTAATGAAGATCGTCTATGGACAGAGAAGAAATGCCGTTGGCTGTAAGCGTTTCTACATGGAACTTCATGAATGAACACTCCTTAGGTATTTCTCTGAAAAATAAGTAGTACTTTAAGTAGGAGAAATCGTAATCAGGCGTTAACTGATCGAGAGGAAGCCATTTGTGCTTCAACTAGGGTGGTACCACGGGATTCAAACTCTCGTCCCTGACATTGTTCAGGGGCGGGAGTTTTTTTATTTGCATGAAATACATAAGTAAAATTACCAATTTTAAAAGAATTTGTAATATAGACAATAATACATTTGAGCAATGATGAGGAGGAAACGAGATGAACTTTAAAATCCCTAGAGGAACACAGGATATCTTACCTGAGCAATCTGCAAAATGGCAATATATTGAGCAACGAGCACATGAACTTTGTAGAACGTATAATTATAAGGAAATTCGTACACCGATGTTTGAGCAAACAGAAGTGTTTGCACGCGGTGTTGGGGATACAACTGACATTGTGCAAAAAGAGATGTACACATTTGATGACCGTGGAGGAAGAAGCTTAACATTACGACCAGAAGGGACAGCATCTGTCGTACGTTCCTATGTAGAAAACAAAATGCATGGATTACCTGATCAACCTGTGAAATTGTATTACATTGGACCGATGTTTCGTTATGAAAGACCACAGTCAGGGAGGATGCGCCAGTTCGTTCAATTTGGTGTTGAAGCTTTAGGAAGTGATGATCCCGCCATTGATGCAGAAGTAATCGCACTAGCAATGGATCTTTATAAAGGTTTAGGGTTAACAGATTTAAAGTTAGTTATTAATAGCCTAGGGGACAAAGATAGTCGAACAGCACACCGAAATGCGCTTATCGATCATTTTAAGCCACGTATCGAAGAATTTTGTTCTGATTGTCAAGCGAGGTTAGAAAAGAACCCACTTAGGATACTAGACTGTAAAAAAGACCATGGTCATGAGTTAATGGATACAGCTCCTTCCATTCTTGATTACTTAAACGAAAGTTCAAAAGCGTATTTTGAACAAGTACAACGCTATTTAACTGCTATTGGAATAGAATTTGTTGTAGATGCTACATTAGTACGAGGTTTAGATTATTATAATAATACTGCTTTTGAGATTATGATAGACGGCAAAGGATTTGGAGCTATTACTACATTAAGTGGTGGTGGAAGATACAATGGCTTAGTAGAAGAGTTTGGTGGTTCAGACGTCCCAGGAATTGGGTTCGCCTTAAGTATTGAGAGATTACTTATGGCATTAGAGGCGCAAGGAATAGAGCTTCCTATTCAAGAAGGTATTGACGCCTATTTAGTTGTCATGGGTGAAGAACCAAAAAATGTTGCTCCAAAACTATTACACGATTTAAGGAAACAAGGTTTAACTGTCGATACTGATTATTTAAATAAAAAAATGAAAGCACAATTTAAAGCGGCAGATCGCCTCAATGCTTCTTTTGCTATTATTTTAGGAGAACAAGAATTAGAAAACGATTCTGTTATGGTAAAAGCATTAAGTACTGGTGAGCAAGAGGAAGTAAAAGTTCAAGAATTAGTTAGCTATTTAAAATCCAAAAAGAAATAGACGTTGAAAGGGGTATTATCGTGAAGAAAAGAACACATCTATGTGGAGAGGTATTAGAGAGCAACATAGGAGAAAAAGTTTGTTTGCAAGGTTGGGTTAAAAAGCGCCGTGACTTAGGACAAGTGATTTTCGTTGATCTTCGTGATCGTTCTGGCCACGTTCAAATTGTTTTTAACGGTGAAAATAATAAAGATGCTTTACAGATTGGTGAGAAGGTTCGTAATGAGTATGTGATTGAAGTTTGTGGTACAGTCGTTGCTCGTGAAGAAGAAACGATTAATGACAAAATTGCTACTGGAAAAATCGAAGTTATCGTTGATGAAATTGAAATATTAAATGCGTCAAAAGGTCTTCCGTTTATGATTGAAGATGACGTCGAGATTTCTGAAGATGTTCGTCTAAAATATCGTTATTTAGACTTAAGAAGGCCCAAAATGTTTGAAACGATGCAACTTCGAAATAGAACAACAAAGTTAATTCGTGATTTTCTTGATGAAAATACTTTTATGGAAATTGAAACACCAATGTTAACAAAAAGTACACCTGAGGGAGCAAGAGATTATCTCGTTCCTTCAAGAGTACATCCTGGTGAATTTTATGCGCTACCGCAATCACCACAGCTGTTTAAGCAGCTTCTTATGGTATCTGGGTTTGAGAGGTATTATCAAGTAGCACGATGTTTCAGAGATGAGGATTTAAGAGCGGACAGGCAGCCTGAGTTTACACAAATTGATATTGAAGCATCGTTTTTAGGAAAGGAAGAGCTTTTGGCTATGATGGAGCAATTGATGGCCAAGCTATTAAAGGAACTAAAGGGTATTACTGTAACTACCCCATTCCAAAGACTAACACATTCAGAAGCAATGAATCGCTTTGGTTCAGATAAACCAGATACTCGTTTTGGTATGGAATTAATTGACGTATCCAAAGCGGTCGAGGATAGCGACTTCGGAGTTTTTGCTAATACAGTAAAAAAAGGTGGCGTCGTAAAAGGAATTTGTGTGAAGGGGATTGCAGACCAATATTCACGTAAGGACTTAGATAATCTAACTTCATTTGTTTCCGTATACGGAGCGAAAGGGCTCGCATGGTTAAAAGTAGAGGAAAACAACACATTAAAAGGACCAATAGCTAAGTTTTTCAATGAAACGGAAGCAGCGACACTTTGTGATGCCTTCGATGCTACTAATGGAGACGTTCTGTTGTTCGTGGCCGATAAGCAAAAAGTAGCATGGGATGCGTTAGGAGCGTTACGTTTAAAGTTTGCTAAGGAGCATAGCCTCATTGATGAAAGTAAATTTAACTTTTTGTGGGTCACTGATTTTCCACTTCTGTCTTATGATGAAGATGAGAAACGGTATGTTGCAGAGCACCATCCGTTCACAAGACCAATTAACGAGGACGTAGAAAAGCTCGTAACTGCCCCAGAAGAGGTTCGGGCAGAAGCCTATGACCTTGTTCTTAATGGATATGAGCTAGGAGGAGGCTCTCAGCGTATTTATGAACGTGAATTACAAGAGCAAATGTTTTCTGCACTAGGATTTACAGAAGAAGAAGCGAAAAGTCAATTTGGATTTTTGTTAGAGGCGTTTGAATATGGTACACCTCCACACGGTGGTATTGCGCTTGGATTAGATAGATTAGTTATGATTTTAGCCGGAAGAAGCAACTTAAGAGAAACAATCGCCTTCCCTAAAACTGCAAGTGCTAGCTGCTTACTTACAAACGCTCCAAGCAGTGTAAGTGATGCTCAATTAGATGAACTTCATTTAAATGTCGTAGAGAAAAAAGAAGAGTCAAAACTAGTATAGTCTTTAATTTAGAGGGGACTGAAAAGGTAAATATCAACCTTTTTCAGCCTCCTCTTAATTTTACCCTTATGTCCTTTTACAATGTGCGAAGCTACTGTAAGTGAATTGATATATAGTTTGGAAAAGTCTATTATAACTTCTTTTATGAAATAAATTTTAAAAGCTATTTTTGAGATGGACCATCAGATGAATGTATAATAATAGTATTTTAAGTTTATTATGTAGAGGATGCTTTGAATGAAGGTGAGATGAAACACGATTTAAAAGCCCGTTAGAAAGATTACCCCGTGCTGAAGGTAGATAAAACAGCGTTTAAAATCCCGTTAGAATGATTATCCCGTGCTGAAGGTAGATAAAACAGCGTTTAAAATCCCGTTAGAATGATTATCCCGTGCTGAAGGTAGATAAAACAGTGTTTAAAAGCCCGTTAGAAGGAGTCTCTCGTGCTGAAGGTAGATAAAACAGTGTTTAAAAGCCCGTTAGAAGTATTATCTCGTGCTGAAGGTAGATAAAACAAAGTTTAAAGCCCGTTAGAAGGAATATCCCGTACTGAAGGTAGATAAACCCCGACTTAAAGTCCATTCACGAAAGAAATCAACTAATGAAGTAGAAATAATCCCTCTCTTCTTTAAAATTTTTTTTTGAAAAAAAACTCGTTTACGTTTAATAATACTGAATATGGGTAATATAAAAATATAAAGATTACATCTATAATAACCACTATATTTTAACTGCGTCCTGTGGTGTACGTCAAAACTTTAAATGTTTGAGCCAACACCGTTACATTGGGAGCACCGTGTTTCTGATACATATAGCAAGCCTCAAGAAATGATAGTGGAAGCTAGAATTGAAGAACAGGGCACCCACCTGCTAGATGCAGGTTCAAAACTGAAAGTAGAAACGGCACACATGGGACAAAAAAAAAACACCTGTTTAGGTGTTTTTTTACTGTCTCTAGCTAGATTGGTATCCTTGTATAAAAAACAATTAAAGCGACAGAAATTACAGTTTTTAAGGCTGAAGCAAATAAATAATCAATTGACTATTTGCTTCAGCCTTGTCCAATTACTTTGCAATTTTTTCTAAATTCCCATTTTTATCCATACGGAAAGCGGGTGCATTTCGATCGTCTGTCTCTTCATCTAGCAGTGCCATTCTTCTAGCTCTGTTCATAATTTGAATGATGGATTGATAGTCTTCTTCAATCGTTTTATGCTCTTCTCTTATCTTCTTCAATTCATCTTCTAAAAACTCAACTTTTTGCGCTAACTCTTGCTTTTCTAGTTTTAGTGCTTCATTTTCTTGCTTCAGTAAAGACTCTTGATGTCCTTTGCCATTCATTTGCTGTAGAAATTGAATAACATCTTGCATTGTAATCTCTTTTTCTTCATTCATATAATCAGCTATAGGTTGCCTTGAAGGTGTTGATGGAGTAGGCTGATAGACTGATTGAAGAGGTTTAGAGTAAGATAATGGCTTTGCTTCTTGTGCCATTTGACGCTTTCTCTCTTTTCTATGTCTTTTTGCTAGTTTGATTGCATCTTCATATTTATCTCTTACGACAGCATTCCAGCGGAATCCACACGCCGCAGACGTTCTATTTAATGCGTCACCTACTTCATCAAAAGCTTTTAACTGTGTCCCACCTTCACGAATATGTCTCAGCACTGTTTCCGCCAATAGTAGATCATCTTCTTCTGACCATGCATCTTGTCTTACTTTCATTTTATTCCAATCCTTTCATAATAGACTCAAAGTTGTTTGATAATAGGATGGGCATGGTCACGACAAAATATACCATTATATTGAAAAATTCATAGGTTTTTGCTTTAAAGTATAGATTTATACAATGATAATAAAAGACAATGGATTTTGTCATTCAAGATAAACAGGCAGAACTAAAGTAATTAAATAGAGAAATAGGTAGTGAAAATAAAGGGAACAAATCAATGGTGAAAATAATTAGTTGCCACGTTTCTTTCTTTCTATGAAGTAATCTAATCTTTTTTGAATCGTTTTTTCATATCCGTTTTCGGCAGGGTGATAAAAATGCTTGTTTTTCAAATGGTCAGGTAAATATTGCTGTGGAACGTAGTGCATCTCATAATTGTGAGGGTACTTGTATCCTTCACCATGACCAAGCCTCGAAGCACCTTTATAATGCGCATCTCTTAAATGTATAGGAACGTCACCTGTTTTTTCATTTTCTACTAGTGATAGTGCAGAGTCAATTCCGGTAATAACAGCATTACTTTTCGGCGCTGTTGCTAAGTATAATGCGGCTTCAGCTAAAGGGATACGTGCCTCAGGCATACCGATAAAATCTACTGCGTATGCTGCTGCTTGAGCAACAAGTAATGCATTAGGATCGGCTAAACCAATGTCTTCAGCAGCGTGTACATATAATCTCCTAGCAATGAATCTTGGATCTTCACCAGCATAGATCATTTTTGCTAACCAATATAAAGTTGCATCAGGATCAGAACCACGTATACTTTTTATAAATGCAGAAATAGTGTCGTAATGTTGATCACCTGATTTGTCATATTGTAATACTCTTTTTTGTATCGATGCCTCAGCGGTTTCTAGATCAATACAAATCGTTCCACTATCATTCGGGTCAGTAGTTAAAATAGCTAATTCTAATGCATTTAACGCTGTTCGAGCGTCTCCATTTGCAACGTTAACAAGATGATCTAAAGCTTCACTAGCAATAGTGATATCATATTCACCAAAGCCTCTATCCTTGTCGTTAATTGCTGCATGTATTACCTGTTTAATATCATCATTGGTGAGAGATTGTAACCGAAAGAGGCGTGAGCGTGATAATAATGCCGGGTTAACTTCAAACATCGGATTTTCAGTCGTAGCCCCTATTAAAATAACTGTTCCATCTTCCACAAAAGGTAACAATGCGTCTTGCTGACCTTTATTAAAACGGTGGATCTCGTCTATAAATAAAACTGTTTTTTCTTGGTCGTATTTTAAACGTTCTTTAGCACGGGATACTACTTCTCTTACATCTTTTATCCCAGCAATGACTGCATTTAATTGCTCAAAATGTGCTGAAGTACTGTTAGCTATGACTTTTGCCAGAGTTGTTTTGCCAGTACCAGGAGGTCCGTGAAAAATCATCGGTGTGAGCTGATCTGCTTCTATTGCTCTCCTTAGTAAAGTTCCTTCTCCAACTATTTCTTTTTGTCCAATTACTTCATGTATAGTACGAGGGCGCATTCTTGAAGCTAATGGGCCTTTCACTTCTTTCTTTGTAGAATGATCAAATAGATCCATGTTTACCTCCTAATGATCGTATGTTTACTTGATTAATAAATTATTTCAATAAAACTGTGTAAACAGATAAGTATTTCATGATATGATAGATAAAGATAAATTTTCATTCTTTAGTTCGATATTACCATGTCTGTACATTTTTTACCTACTTAAGTATGCTATATTAAAGGAATAAAAATTAACAAGTTTTTGAGTAAATAATAGTATCACATCTTGGGAGAAGAGAGTTGAGCGAGTGAAAAATCAAGTCAGAAAAAGAAAGCCATTTCAACACACATCTTTTTTTCGGTGGAGTGTATTTATATTAGGTTTAATGATTATGAGTTTTGGAATTGCGTTAATAATACGGGCAGATTTAGGTAGTGCACCATGGGATGTCCTTCATATTGGTATGATGCAAAATATCGGGCTAACTGTTGGCTCTTGGACGATTATTATGGGTTTTGTTTTATTATTAATAGCTACAATTCTTACGAAAGAAATGCCAAAATTAGGGGCATACTTGAATATGATACTAGTCGGAGTATTTGTTGATATATTTTTGTTTTTCATTAATACCCCGAATCTTCTATTTCTACAAGGAGTCATGCTAGTCATTGGTATTTTAATAATGGGGTTTGGAATTGGTGTTTATATTTGTCCACGATGTGGTGCTGGTCCGCGAGATAGTTTAATGCTTGCAGTTTCTGATAAGTTGGGGATTTCAGTTGCTAGGGTTCGTATTATGATGGAAGTAATAGTATTGTTTTGTGGTTGGATGCTTGGTGGTCCTGTATTTATTGGTACAATATTATTTAGTGTAACGATAGGTCATGTAACGGGTATCTCATTAAATTGGTGTCAAGCTTGGATTGATAGAAGAATAGAAAGAGGGGTTAAACTTGAAAATATCCACTAAAGGAAGATATGGATTAACGATTATGATGGCGTTAGCAAAAAAATATGGAGAAGGTCCAATATCACTAAAATCGATAGCAATAGATCACGATCTATCTGAACATTATTTAGAGCAGTTAATTGCACCATTAAGAAATGCTACTCTAGTAAAAAGTGTTCGAGGAGCTTATGGTGGGTACATGCTATCGAAATCTCCAGAACAAATTACAGCAGGTGATATTATACGTGTACTTGAAGGCCCAATTACACCTGTAGAAGTCGTTGATGATGAAGAACCTGCAAAAAGGGACTTATGGATAAAAATAAGAGACGCTGTGAAGGATGTTTTAGATAGTACAACATTAGAAGACTTAGCGAATTATGAGGATAAGGGCGGGCAAGAGCATTACATGTTTTATATTTAATGAGGATACCGTAAAAGGCTTAGCCCTTTTGAGGTATCCTCGCTTTTCTTTTCACTGAAAAATATGTATCCTTATTAAAGGTTATATGATATGGATAAAATAATATTAAATGTTGGAAATAGAAGGTGAATAAAATGGAACGAATATATTTGGATCATGCTGCAACCTCCCCTGTTCACCCAGAGGTAGTAAAAGCAATGATGCCGTACTATGAAGATCAATTCGGAAACCCGTCTAGTATTCATTCATTTGGTCGAGAAGCAAGAAGAGGATTGGATGAATCTAGAGAATATATTGCTAGAAAAATAGGTGCTTCCTTTGAAGATATTATTTTCACTAGTGGTGGAACGGAGGCAGATAATTTAGCGATTATCGGTTATGCTGTTGCGAATCAGGAAAAAGGAAAACATCTTATTACTACAAAAATTGAGCATCATGGCGTTCTCCACGCGTTTGAACATTTGGAGAAACTAGGTTTCTTAGTAACGTATATCGATGTTGACGAGAGTGGGAGAGTGACCCCGTCTTCTATTATTAATGCGTTAAAGGAAGATACAATCCTTGTCTCCTGTATGTTTGGAAATAATGAAGTCGGAACAGTACAACCAATTAAAGAAATTGGAGAATTACTGAAGCCACATCAAGCAGTTTTTCATACTGATGCAGTACAAGCATTTGGACTTATACCTATAGATGTTCGTGAATTAGGGGTTGACTTTCTTGCAGTATCAGCGCATAAAATTAATGGTCCTAAAGGGATTGGCTTCTTATATGCGAATAGTAAGCAGCGTATTTCACCACTATTTTTTGGCGGTGAGCAAGAAAGAAAAAGAAGGGCAGGAACTGAAAATGTGGCTGGGGTAGTCGGCCTAAAAAGAGCGATGGAAATAGCGTATGACCAACTAGAAGAAAAGCGAGCGATGTATGAGGAGTTCCAACGTATTCTTATTCATACCTTTCAAGACAATAAATTAGATTTTCAAATAAATGGCCATAGAGAAGCATACTTACCGCACATATTAAATATTAGCTTTCCGGGTATGAATGTAGAATCGATATTAATGAATTTAGATATTGAAGGTATTGCCGTTTCAAGTGGATCAGCATGCACGGCAGGGTCTATTGATCCTTCACACGTCCTAACGGCTATGTTTGATGATAAAAATAGAAGTCATTCCGCTGTAAGGTTTAGTTTCGGATACGGATTAACGGAAGAAATGATTAAAAAGGCTGCGGAAAAAACTGTTGATGTTATTCGTAGGTTAACGAAATAATGAGGGGAGGAGTAAGTTGATGATGAATACAGAAAAACAAAATATTCGAGTTGTAGTTGGAATGTCAGGTGGTGTTGACTCTTCAGTTGCAGCTTATCTTCTAAAGCAAGAAGGCTATCAAGTAATCGGCATTTTTATGAAAAACTGGGACGATACCGATGAATTTGGGGTTTGTACAGCAACTGAGGATTATAATGATGTAATCCGTGTGTGTAACCAATTAGATATTCCTTATTATGCGGTAAACTTCGAAAAGGAATATTGGGATAAAGTGTTTACCTATTTTCTTAATGAATATCGAGCAGGGAGAACACCAAATCCAGATGTGATGTGCAATAAAGAAATAAAGTTTAAAGCATTTTTGGATCACGCTATGTCACTAGGTGCTGATTATGTTGCAACTGGTCACTATGCCCGGGTCCGACACAGTGATAATGGTGTTGAATTATTACGAGGTATTGATGAAAATAAAGATCAAACATATTTTTTAAATGCGCTAAGCGAGGATCAATTAAAGCATGTCCTTTTCCCAATTGGTGAAATTGAAAAACCACGCGTAAGAGAAATCGCAAAAGAAGCTCATTTAGCAACAGCAACGAAAAAAGATAGCACAGGAATATGTTTTATTGGCGAAAGAAATTTTAAAGAGTTTTTAAGTCAATATCTACCTGCTCAACGAGGAGAAATGCAAACGTTAGATGGCGAAGTGAAAGGCTATCATGACGGTTTAATGTACTACACGTTAGGTCAAAGACAAGGGTTAGGAATTGGTGGAGCGGGTGAACCTTGGTTTGTTATTGACAAAGATTTAGATAAAAATATATTACTTGTTGGACAAGGCTACCATCATCCAGCGTTATATTCAAGTGGCTTAATTGCTGAAGATGTAAATTGGATAAACCAACATTTAATAAAAGGGAAGAAGGAGTTTCACTGCACTGCAAAGTTCCGCTATCGTCAGAAAGATCAAGGTGTTACTGTATCAATCATGAATGATGGTCAAGTAAAAGTTATTTTTGATGAGCAAGAAAGAGCCATTACTCCTGGACAGTCGGTCGTGTTTTATGATGGTGAAGTGTGTTTAGGGGGCGGTGTCATTGATAAGGTAATTAAAAGTACTTGAAGTTTTTAAAGGAAGGCTGTGTGGAGGATGGATAAAAATAAACAAGCAGTTAAGCAAATGAAGGAAGGAAATATGGAAGAAGCTGCGAAATTATTAAATGAAGCAATAGAGGAAAACCCGAACGACGCTGTTGCTTTTGCGAATTTTGGAAATCTCTTATTAGCTGTTCAAGATAGTGATAGAGCGCTTACTTTCTTTAATAAGGCGATTGAATTGGATAGTGAGCAAGGAGCAGCTTACTATGGAAAAGGAAATGTATTGTTTAATCTAGAAGACTATCTCGGAGCAATAGATGCATATCAAGAAACATTAAATAAAGGAATTAAGGAAGCTGATGTGTATTATATGCTTGGGTTAAGTTTTTATAATCAAGGTGATTTAGTACGTGCACTGCCTAGTCTTCATACGGCTGTAGAATTAAACGATACTGATGTCGATGCGCAATTTCAGTATGGATTAACGTTAGCGCAATTAGAGCGAATAGATGAGGCTATATCTGTTTTCCAACATGTAATAAGTATTGATGAACAACATGCTGATAGTTACTTTAACCTTGGAGTTGCTTATTCATATAAAGATAATATTGATGAAGCGACGGCAATGTTTAAAAAGGCTTTACAGATTCAACCTGACCATGTACTAAGCGCGAATGGATTAAAGCAATTAGAAAATTTACGTAATCAAGGTGAATAAAGAAAGTAGGATTGTTTATGGTAGAGGACAATCAAAAGGATTATATTAAAGGTGATTTGCTCCATTTAATTTATCATAATGAGGAATCGCTTTATACGGTAGCAAAAATCAAAGTAACAGAAACGTCATATTCCATGGACGATAAAGAGGTGGCGATAGTTGGTATTATGCCACCAATTGAAAGAGATGTTAGCTACCTTTTTTATGGTTTCTTTTCAGATCACCCGCGATTTGGCCGTCAATATAAAGTGGAGCAATTTCATAAGATTATGCCTGAAACGGAGCAAGGGATTATTTTATACCTTTCTAGTGATCGTTTTCCTGGTATCGGTAAGAAGACTGCTGAAAAGATCGTTCAAACATTAGGGAAGAATGCCATTTCGATCATTATTGAAAATCGTTCTTCACTGGACAAAGTAACGAGTATTAAACGTGATAAAGCTGATGAAATTTATGAGACACTACTAGAAGATCAGGGGATTGAACAAGTATTAGTAAGGCTATATGAATATGGGTTTGGCTTACAGCTAGCTATGAAAGTATACCAAGCTTATAAAACTGATGCTTTGGATATCATTAATCACAACCCTTATAAGATGATTGAAGATGTAGAGGGAATTGGCTTTGCTAAAGCTGACTTAATTGGCAGAAAACAAGGGATTGAAGGAGCACATCCTGACCGATTAAGGGCAGCGATTATTTTTACCTTAAATGAGCAATCTCTCAACGAGGGACACGTGTATGTTTTAAATGAGACGATTGTTAAAGGAGCAAAGGCTTTACTAGAGTATGAAAACACCGAAGAGATATCTCCATTAAAAATAGCTGATCAAGTTATTGAATTAGGCGAAGAAGGTAAGGTTATCGTTGATGGAGATAAAATGTATATACCTACGTTATATTATGCTGAACAAGGAATTGTGTCTAACATACAACGGTTATTGGAGAGAGAACCAGAAAAGTATCCAGATTCGGAGTTTTATAAAGCGCTTGGATTAGTAGAGGAAACGCTTGGCATTCATTATGCACCATCACAGCAGGAGGCAATAAAAGAAGCGCTTCATTCCCCGGTTATGATTTTGACAGGAGGGCCGGGAACTGGAAAAACAACAGTAATAAAAGGGCTCGTTGAAGTTTATGGACAATTAAACGGTATGTCTGTAAACCCTGATGATTATGCTAAAAAAGATGCTTTTCCTATAATAATGGCGGCACCTACAGGAAGAGCAGCTAAACGAATGAGTGAATCAACTGGCTTACCTTCTTCAACGATCCATCGCTTACTCGGTTTTAAAGGTACCGAAGATTATGAAGACGATGAGGTAGAAAAACTAGAGGGAGAGCTCATTATTTTAGATGAAATGTCGATGGTCGATACGTGGCTAGCTAACCAATTGTTCAAAGCAATTCCGAATGACATGAAAGTAATACTAGTCGGTGATGAGGATCAATTACCATCTGTTGGTCCAGGACAAGTATTATCGGATTTATTAACTACTAACATCGTTCCTTCAGTAAAATTAACAGACATTTATCGTCAATCAGAAGGCTCTCATATTATCACCTTTTCCCATTCAGTGAAAGATGGTCACTTAGATCAAGTCAAAAAAGATAGTAAAGATTTACGCTTTTTCCCGGCTGCACAGCAACAAATTCCAGATGTAGTAAAGCAAATATGTAAAGGCGCAATAGCGAAAGGGTATGAACCTAAAGATATCCAAGTGTTAGCTCCGATGTACCGTGGAATTGCAGGAGTAGAAAATTTAAACGTCATGCTACAATCACTATTTAATCCCCCAACACCACAAAGAAGGGAAGTTCCTTTTGGGGATGTTGTTTATCGAACTGGTGATATTGTACTCCAATTAGTGAACAATCCTGAAGAAAATGTATTTAATGGAGACCGTGGCGAAATTGTTGCAATATTTACTGAAAAAGAAAATACAGATAAAGAGTTAAAAATTGTCATTTCTTTTGATGGGATAGAAATTACCTATACAAAACAAGAATTAACACAAATTACACATGCCTATTGCTGCTCTATTCATAAGTCACAAGGCAGTGAATTCCCAATCGTCATTATGCCGATTGTAAAGGGATACTATCGTATGCTCCGAAAAAAATTAATTTATACGGGAATTACGAGGGCTAAAAACTTTCTTTTACTATGTGGTGAATGGCAATCACTTGAATATGCTGTAAAAAATGACCAAGATATAAAACGGAACACGACGTTGGCTTTAAAATTAAAAAATGAACCGATGGAAAATGAATACCAGCATGAAACTGATGGTGCATCCAAACACTAGAAATGTTCGAAAGGAGGAGGTTCCTTTGCGGACATTTCAAAAGGTGAAAGGTGCACCAGTTTTTTATGAAAAAACGCATCGTCTCCTTGGCGAAATTTCTGACATCGTACTATCTGAAAGAGAAGAGAGTGTAAAAGGTTATTGGATCCATAACCGGCAATGGTGGTCAAAGAAACATTATCTTTCCCTTAAATCGATAGCGTATGAAGATATAAATGGATTTTATGTTACAGAGAAAACAGTTCTTCAAACAATGTCAAAGTATGACAGAAGACTTTTTGAAGGTAAGCGTCATATTTTTGGAAGACCGGTTATTGACAAAGATGGGATTACGTTAGGCTTAATAGAGGACGTATGCTTTTTACCAGATTTGGGCAAAATTGTAGGGTATGAACTAACAGAAGGATTATTTTCCGACCTACGAAAAGGGATAAGAATATTAAAGCCTAAATCACCATTAGTTAATCGGGGAAATTCCTTCATTGTTCTAGAAACATAAGAAAATGGAGGTCTTTCAATGCGCTGTCCTAATTGTAAAGGGAAAGATATTGGCAAAATTGGTACGAATCAATATTATTGCTGGAACTGCTTTATCGAGTTAACGATAAAGGATGGAAGATTCTGCTTACACCAAGTAGAATTAGATGGATCGTTAAGCTCTCTTGATGACTTATTTGAAGAAACAGAACGTCGCGTAGAGGTTGAATAACGATAAGGTGGTGATAGTGATGAGAAGGATTGCTACACTTGCTGCACTTGGTGCAGGTGCATACGCTTATTCAAAAATGGATAAAAAAACAAAAAATAGAATAAAGAAAAAGTTACACCTTTAACATTGCATAAAAATTTCATTTATATGAAATGCTACGCTTATAAGCATGTCGGCCTTTATGGCCGGCATCTTTTTCAACGCTAATATTATTAAAAAGGAGCTCAACATGGATAACCGTCTACTTCGTATCGTAATGAGGCTACTATTAATCCTACTTGTTGGCCTTATCCTTTTTATGACTTTTCAGCTTTTTACATATATACAAGGTTTTTTAGTGTTGATCGGGCGTATTATTACTCCATTTTTGCTCGCAGCAGTTATCGCCTATTTACTACACCCTTTAATTGAAGCCTTAAAAAAAAGAAATATTCCAAAGTCTTTATCGATATTACTTATTTATGCAGCATTTGTTATTCTATTTGTTATTGTTTTATTTAGAGGAACTCCTTATATTCTTGAAGAAGGCCAGGAATTATTAGATCAATTGCCTGTAATGGCGCAAACATATACTGATTTTGCAAATACCATACATGCACAAACAGAAGTGCTGCCATCTACATTTCAAGAACAAGTAGAAGGTTGGATGGAAAGTGGGGAAGCGTATATAGCAGAATCAATCACAAGTATTGGATTAATCATTCGCCAGCTTTTTGATTGGATGCTTCTTCTTATCGTCATTCCTTTTATCGTCTTTTATTTATTAAAAGACATGGATTTAGTGAAAAAAGTTTGTTGGTATATTACTCCTGATCGTTGGCGTAAAGAAGGTGCTAGCCTTGTAAAGGAAATTGATCATTCTTTAGGCAATTATATAAGAGGGCAAATTTTAGTATGTATAGTAGTTGGTATATTAGCTTATATTGGATTTTGGATCATTGATATGCCTTATGCTGTTCTTTTAGCTGTATTTATAGGTTTGACCAATATTATACCTTACTTTGGCCCAATTATCGGGGTCATACCAGTAGTATTTATTGCATTAACAGAATCGTTTCAACTCGTCATATTAGGCTTAATTGTCAATTTCATCGTTCAAATTATTGAAGGTAATTTAATTGCACCGCTCATAGTTGGGAAAACATTGCACATGCATCCAGTCTTAATCATATTTGCGCTTGTCGTTGGTGGGGAGCTAGGTGGTGTGATTGGATTAATTATCTCAGTACCAATCCTAACTGTCTTAAGGGTCATTTTACTCCACATAAGACAAATTGTAAGAGAAAGAAAAGGAATATATTATTGACAAACACTTCTGTCTTTTTCTATAATGACATTTGTATATATTGGTTAAATTGATGAAGGAACTGAATTATTAAAGTCCATCTAAAGTATGAAGAGGCATACTTGTCAGAGAGGAATTTCCTAGGCTGCGAGAAATTCTAGATGAAGGTTAATAATGTGCTACTCCTGAGAGCAGGAAAAACCTGCCGGTCAACGATCGTTATTCGTTTAAGGTGGCAAAGCAAAGCTTTGTAACTAGGGTGGTACCGCGTGAGTAATGTCTCGTCCCTTTTAGGGAGGGGACTTTTTTTATTTGAAAAAGAAGGAATAATTTTACATTTCACTAGTTAAAGGTGTGTTCAAAAGAATAGGGAGGAAAGAATAATGAAAAAACTAAGCTCCGCAGAAGTTAGGCAAATGTACTTAGATTTCTTTAAGGAAAAAGGTCACGATGTTGAACCAAGTGCATCACTCGTTCCACATGAAGACCCAACATTATTATGGATTAATAGTGGCGTCGCAACATTGAAAAAATATTTTGATGGACGTGTTATACCAAAAAACCCAAGAATTACGAATGCGCAAAAATCGATTCGTACAAACGATATAGAAAACGTTGGGAAGACAGCGCGTCATCACACATTTTTTGAAATGCTTGGTAATTTCTCAATTGGTGATTACTTTAAAAAAGAGGCTATATTATGGGCATGGGAATTTTTAACGAGTGAAAAGTGGATTGGGTTTGACCCTGAAAAATTATCTGTTACGATCTACCCTGATGATGATGAGGCATTTGAGTTATGGAATAAAGAAATAGGGCTACCAGAATCAAGAATCATCAGACTAGAAGAAAATTTCTGGGATATAGGAGAAGGTCCATGTGGCCCTAACACGGAGATTTTTTATGATCGTGGTGAAGCATATGGAAACGACCACAATGATCCTGAATTGTATCCTGGCGGTGAAAATGAACGATATTTAGAAATTTGGAATCTTGTTTTCTCCCAGTTTAACCATAATGCTGACGGTAGCTATATGCCATTACCGAAGAAGAATATTGATACAGGAATGGGCTTGGAGAGAATGGTCTCAGTGATACAGGATGCAAAAACAAATTTTGATACTGATTTGTTTTTACCTATCATACATGAAACAGAAAACATTTCAGGCAGTAACTATGGAAAAAATGCAGTAGATGATACAGCATTTAAGGTGATAGCAGATCATATACGTACTGTAACTTTTGCCATAGGTGATGGCGCTTTACCATCGAATGAAGGTCGGGGCTATGTATTAAGAAGACTTTTAAGAAGAGCAGTGCGATATGCAAAGCAGATTCACATCGAACGACCATTTATGTATGAATTGGTCCCAGTGGTTGGAAGCGTGATGAAGGAATTCTATCCTGAAGTAACAGAGAAGGAAGCTTTTATTCAAAAAGTAATTAAGAATGAAGAGGAACGATTCCATGAAACGTTAAATGAAGGATTAGCAATTTTAACAAAAGTGATAGAGAAAGCTAAAGGTGAAAATAAAGAAGTAATAGACGGTGTTGATGTTTTTCGCTTATATGATACGTATGGATTTCCTGTCGATTTAACAGAAGAATATGTATTAGAGGCAGGCTTTTCTGTCGATCGAGACGGGTTTGAATCTGAGATGAAAAAACAGCGTGAACGTGCAAGAGCCGCTCGTCAAGATGCAGGGTCAATGCAAACGCAAGATGAAATCCTTGGAAACATTAAAGAGGAAAGTGAATTTGTCGGCTATGATTTACTTGAAATACCTGCTGTTGTTTCTGTCATCGTGAAGGATAAAGCATTTGTTAATGAAGCAAAGCAAGGGGAGAAAGTACAAGTTATTACAGACCGTACTCCATTTTATGCGGAAAGTGGGGGGCAAATTGCCGATAAAGGAAGCTTTGAAAATGAAAATGTAACTTTAGCTGTTCTTGAAGTCAAGAAAGCCCCTAATGGGCAAAACCTTCATACTGTTGAGGTTATAAAAGGAACATTAACAAAAAATATGACCTTTGCGGCAAAAGTTGATGCACAAAACAGAAAAGGAGTAATCAAAAATCATACTGCTACACACCTTTTACATCAAGCTTTAAAGGATGTGTTAGGGGGGCACGTCAATCAAGCAGGTTCCCTCGTAGCGCAAGATCGTCTTCGTTTTGATTTCTCACACTTTGGCCAAATAAGTGAAGATGAGCTAGAGAAAATTGAATCTATTGTTAACGAGAAGGTTTGGGATGGGATAGAAGTCCAAACCATGTACAAAAGCCTAACAGAAGCAAAAGAAATGGGAGCGATGGCACTATTCGGAGAAAAGTATGGTGACACGGTACGTGTTGTCCGAGTAGGAGACTATAGCTTGGAGCTTTGTGGTGGATGTCATGTAAGCAATTCTGCTGAAATAGGTTTATTTAAGATTGTATCAGAAGGCGGCATAGGTGCTGGAGTAAGAAGAATTGAAGCAGTTACAGCAAAAAATGCCTATCAATTTATGAATGGACAGTTGGATGTTTTAAAAGAGTCTGCCCATTTGTTAAAAGCTAAGCTTAATGATGTACCATTCCGTATTGAACAGCTACAACAGCAGTTTAAAGAACTTGAACGAGAAAACGAATCCTTTGCGGCAAAATTAAGCCAAGTAGAGGCTGGCAACGTTATGGATGAACTAAAAGAAGTAGATGGCATTTCTATATTAGTGAAGAAGGTCAATGTTCCTGACATGAATCGCTTAAGGCAAATGGCCGATTCTTTAAAAGAAAAAATAGAATCAGGTATTCTCGTTCTTGCTGCGGTTAACAATGATAAGGTAAATATTATTACTAGTGTGTCTAAAGATCTCGTTAAAGAAGGATATCATGCAGGTAATATCGTAAAAGAAGTGGCTACACGCTGTGGTGGCGGCGGAGGTGGTCGTCCAGATATGGCTCAAGCTGGTGGGAAGGATCCATCTAAATTAGATGAGGCTTTAAAAATTGTGCCAGATTTGCTAAAAAGAAATTACTAATTACAATCAATTGGTGTACAATAGGAGACAAGCAAGGTGTACGTGGTTGATAGATCATTTTTTCAAAATGGAGAGAGGTGTGCTTGATGAGTTCAATGGATAATACAATGAAATTTAATTTTAATGATGACGCCATGGATGAAGATGTTAAAGATATACTTTTAACAGTTTACTCTTCATTGGAGGAAAAGGGGTACAATCCGATAAATCAAATTGTAGGGTACTTATTATCAGGTGATCCAGCATATATACCTCGTCACAATGATGCAAGAACATTAATAAGAAAAATAGAACGTGATGAGATTATAGAAGAACTAGTTCGCTCGTATTTATCTCATCACCAAAAGGGGTAAAAGGCTAGCATGAAGGTACTGGGCTTAGATGTAGGCACCCATACAATTGGTGTAGCAATTAGCGACGCATTTGGATGGACAGCGCAAGGATTGGAAACAATAAAAAGAGCTAAAGAGGATGAAGAACAAGATTTCTCTCGGCTAGATGAAATAATCCGAAACAAAGACGTTAGTACAATCGTTGTTGGCCTTCCAAAAAATATGAATGGAACAATTGGACCAAGTGGAGAATTGTGTCAAGCGTTTGCTGAAAAGCTAAAGGAAAGAACGAATTTAAAGGTAGAACTATGGGATGAACGCTTAACAACTGTTGCAGCCGAAAAAATGTTAGTTTCTGCTGATGTTAGTCGGAAGAAGCGGAAAAAGGTCATTGATAAAATGGCTGCGGTCATGATCTTACAAGGCTACCTAGATCGTAACCCAAAAAGTAATTTGTAATGTATTAGGAGGATTTTATAACGTGTCAAATTATCAAATGAACGTACCAGAGGAAAGTGACAGACGAATTATTATTCCAGATGAAAATGGAGATGAACATTTATTTGAGGTGTTGTTTACTTTTGATGTAGATGCAACTGGTAAATCGTATATGGTATTAGTGCCAGAGGGATCAAATGAATCAGAGGATGAAGAAATTGAAGTCCATGCCTTTGAGTATAAAGAGCCTGAAGGCGAAGACCTAGCGCTTATACCTATCAACACCGATGAAGAATGGGATATGGTAGAAGAGCTGTTAAACACTTTTACAGAAGAAGAAATGGAATAAAAAAGACCAAATACCTAGCTTCCTGGAGCTGGGTATTTTTTTAAAGATAAGAATATTTGGCGATGGAAATGATGCCACTGAAGAAAAAGTGGTGTTCTTTGAGGGCACTGAAAAAGTAATTATTCTATAATTATCAGTTATTATTATAAGTTGCTCTGTATATTGTGAATTGATGATCCCTGCGCTAGCTCGCTTTCCGTGGGAGGCTGGTGAGCCTCATCGACCTGTGGTCTGCGGGGTCTCACCCCTGCCTTTTTTCCCACAGGAACGAGCGTTGCTTCGTCGCTAATGCTTCGAGTTGTCTCGACGGATACGCTCCGTAGCATATGCTCGTAGAGGAAGAGACAGTAACCTCGCTTGCTTCAGTCTCATCAATTCGTTCTTAAATTATAGATTATGAATATTAATACACGATACAATCATGATTTTTACTTTTTTAGTGGCCTCGTGTTCTTTCACTTTTTCAGTGTCCCTAAGCAATGAGCGTAGTTGCGCAACGGACGAAGGCATTGCCAGTGAAAAGAAGCATAGAGGTTGATTCAAAAGGTAGAAAAGAACCTTTTGAGTCAACCTCGATAGTTGTTACATTATGTTTGATTAGCATTATCCCTATACCTTCGCTTCATGAATCTGCGGTTTTCAGTAGTGGGGTCAGGCTGTGGTTTTGTCTCCTCTTTAAATGATTTCAGCATAGAGAAGGTCATTAAAACTAAAATGAACGTTAAAGGGAATGCACTGACAATAATTGCAGTCTGCATTGCCTCCAATCCGCCTGATGCCATTAAGACAACTGCTGAAGCGGCTAAGACGATTCCCCAGCTATACTTCACGATATTCGGAGGTTCTGTACTCCCATTCGTAGTTTGCATACCGAGAACGAAAGTAGCTGAATCTGCAGAAGTAATGAAAAATGTGCTGATCAAAAAGATGGTGATAAAAGCAAGTAACCCACTAAATGGTAATTGCTCATATACATAGAATAAAGCTGTTTCCAAAGCTTGACCTGAAATGTCAAGACCTAGATTGTATTCGAAAAAGATTCCGGTACCTCCGAACACTCCGAACCATAGGGAGCATACAATAGTAGGCAATACTAATACAGCGATAACGAATTCCCTAACAGTTCTTCCTTTCGAAACACGCGCAATGAATGTTCCGACGAACGGAGCCCAAGCAATCCACCAAGCCCAATAGAAGATAGTCCAGCCCTGAAGCCAAGCGGCACTCTCTACATCAAACGGAGAGAGACGTAGCCCCATTGCGGGTAAGTTTTGGATATAACTACCGAAAGTTGTTGTAAATAGATCCATTAAGAAGATCGTTGGTCCTAATGCAATTACAGCAATGAAAAGAATAACTGCCAAAACTAAGTTGGTGTTACTTAAGTACTTGATTCCCTTTTTTAGGCCTGTTCCAGCACTTAGCATAAAAAGTACTGTTACAATAGCTATAATAAGAAACTGCATCGAAAAGTTGTTTGGAATTCCTGTTAAATAACTTAATCCTCCGTTTATTTGAGCTGCGCCTAGTCCTAATGAAGCACATACTCCAAAGATCGTGGCAAAGACTGCTACTATATCAATTATTTTACCAGTACGTCCCTTCACTTTGTCGCCAAGTAAAGGATAGAGGGCTGCACTCATTAATCCAGGGTAACCTTTTCTAAATTTAAAATAGGCAATTCCTAAAGCGATCGTAGCGTAAATTGCCCAAGCATGAAAGCCCCAATGAAGATAAGTGTACCGTAAACTTAAGATTGCGGCATCTTCTGTTCCCCCGCTAATAAATGGTGGACTTGCAAAGTGAGAAATAGGTTCTGAAACGCCAAAAAATAATAGTCCAATTCCCATACCAGCACTGAAAAGCATCGCAAACCATGTAGGACGATTAAATTCTGGTTTGTCATCGTCTTTCCCAAGCTTAATTTTTCCATACTTACTAAAGATGAGAAAGAGTGCAAAGATTAAGAAAAACGTAGCAGCGAGCTGGTAAAACCAACCAAAGTTTTCTAAAAAGAACGCCAGGGTGACATCCATTACATTTCCTAAATGAACTGGGAAAAAAGCTCCCCACAGCACAAAAATAATGGATAAGCCAATAGAAACCCAAAATACTGTCGTTACTTTTTTCATATTAAGTGCCCCTCCTTTGCAAATAGCATTTGATATTTACTTTATTTTTATGTAGGTGTATTGGCACACCCTTTCAATGGCAATCTAGTTCTCAACTCTCTTTATATATTGGCATGAATAAAGTTACGTGGACTTTTTCAGTGGGGGCGTCTAATGCAAGGGGTCTTGTATAATTCGTTGTTCTCACTAGTGTCTCGCATTTTTTAATGAAATTACCGTTAATTCTGGACCATTTTTTAAGCTATTAGTACCCTATTTCCTCTGTTTTCCTCAGTTGAAAAACATGATACAATGTTTCGACAGAAGGACCCCTTTTATTGCAAGATGTAGTATAATGGATGAGGTGAAAGGAGGAATCTACTTTGTCTGAAAAAAAGGAAAAACGGAGAAAAAAACATAGAGAAAAACTACTCGAAAGGCAGAAAGAGGCTAGTTTAGTGAGGAAAATTGTATTCGTTTGTTTATTTTTAATTATACTTACAGTAGCCGGAGTCGGTTACGGTTCTTATCAATATATTATGAATGCCATAGGTCCTGTTGATGAATCAGACGACACCGATATTGAGGTTAGCATCCCTATCGGTTCTACGACTACAAGAATTGGTGAAATACTTGAAGAAAACGGTCTTATTAGTAATGCTTCTATTTTTAGATATTATGTTCGGTTTAAAAATGAATCGAATTTCCAGGCTGGAGACTATTCACTGTCCCGGAATATGGATATGGATGACATTATCTTGGAATTAAAAGAAGGTATGGTATATCAAGATTACCAAATCAGCTTCACTATACCAGAAGGCCGATGGTTAGAAAGAGTGATTGAATTAGCGGAGGAAAATACGAATTTATCTGAAGAAGATATTTTAGAAGTGATCACAGATGAGGAATATTTAGAGGAACTCATTGAGAGATATGAAATTCTAGAGGAAGTAATACTAACTGAAGAGATAAGGTACCCATTAGAAGGGTATTTATTTCCTGCAAGGTATGATTTTGTTGAAGAGGAAATTACAGTGGAACAGTTAATCGAAACGATGATTAACAGAACTTCATCCGTCCTAATTGATAATGGCGCAGCTGGATCTCAATATACGTACCATGAAATTCTTACGCTGGCCTCGATTATTGAAGGGGAAGCAAGAAATGACGAAGAACGGTACCGTATTTCAGGGGTAATTAAAAACCGCTTAGATCGTGGCATGCCACTACAGATGGACCCAACTGTTGCTTATGCTCATGGGGAGCATTTGTCAAGAACGACATACGATCATTTAGAAATAGAGTCACCTTATAATACGTATCATGTAACAGGGATACCTATAGGACCAATTAATAACCCAGGAGAAGCATCAATTAGAGCTGCGTTACTACCAGAAGACCATTTTTATTTATACTTCTACCATTCACCTAATGGAGATGTTTATTTTACAGAAACATTAGCTGAACATGAAGCAGTGGTAGGACAATATCAATAAGGTGTATAGTAATTTAAGCTTGAAAAGGGAGAATGTGTTATTCGCATTCTCCCTATCTTTATGTTAAAATATATCGGTCAAAGTACTCTCGATAATAGTATTACTTTTGTGAAGTGCATTATTACTAGGGATATAAAGCAGCCAAAGGAGGCGCTTTTTTTATGACGAAGCTTCAGATTACAGAAGAATATATATCGTTCTTACTACAAGAGCAACAAGGACATCTCTCAGAAATGGAAAAGTATGCACAACAAAATAATGTGCCCATTATGGAATCAACAGGTATGCAAACATTATTGCAAATAATAATGCTAAAAAAACCAGCAAATATATTAGAAATTGGTGCTGCAATAGGTTATTCTGCAATTAGAATGGGAATTGCTGTTCCTAATGCAACAATCGTAACGATAGAAAGAGATGAATCTAGAATAATAGAAGCAAAGAAAAATATCGAAAAGGTAAGTATGAACGAGCAAATCCATCTTGTTGAGGGAGATGCTTTAAAGGTTGTAGAAAAAGTAGCGAAATATGCACCATATGACGTTTTATTTATAGATGCTGCAAAAGGTCAGTACGAGCAATTTTTTGAGCTTTACGAGCCTTATGTTAATATTGGTGGTCTCATTATTTCAGATAATGTGTTATTTAAAGGAATGGTTGCGGGTGAAACTGAAATACATTCGAAAAGGTTAAAGCCAATGATAAATAAGCTACGTCGATTTAATGAAAAGATGATGAGCGAATCTCGTTTTACATCAATGATCTATCCTATAGGGGATGGGGTCATGGTTAGTATAAAAAATAGTAAGTGTGACGAATAGGTGGTAAAAGAATATGAATAAACCAGAATTATTAGTAACTCCTACGTGTGTTCAAGACATTGAACCGTTAATAGATGCGGGAGCAACAGCTTTTATTGTTGGAGAAGAACAATATGGATTGAGACTTGCTGGAGAGTTTACTCGAGACGATATTAAGAAAACAGTGGACCTTGCCCACGAAAAAGGGGTAAAGGTTTATGTAGCAATGAATGCGCTCTTTCATAATGATACACTCCCACTGTTACCAGATTATATTAAGTTTCTACACTCTATTAACGTAGACGCAATCGTTTTCGGTGATCCTGCTGTTTTAATGAATACCCGAGAAGTAGCTCCTCAAATGAAGTTACATTGGAACACGGAAACAACAGCAACAAATTGGTTTACAGCGAATTATTGGGGGAAAAAAGGTTCAAAAAGGGCTGTTCTAGCTCGGGAGTTGAATATGGACTCCATTATAGAAATAAAAGAAAATGCAGAAGTAGAGATTGAAGTACAAGTACAAGGAATGACTTGTATGTTTCAATCTAAGCGTACTTTATTAGGGAATTATATGGAGTTTCAAGGTAAGGATTTAAAGGTAGAAGGTAGAAGTAAAGATCGCACGTTGTTTTTACATGACCCAGAAAGAGATGCGAAATATCCAATATGGGAAGATAAAAATGGCACGCACATTATGAGCCCTAAAGATATTTGCATTATCGATGAGCTAGAGGAAATGATAGATGCAGGCATTGATTCATTCAAAATAGACGGTATTCTAAAGTCTAGTGATTATATTGTAAAGGTAACAAAGCTTTACCGAGAAGCTATCGATTTATATATAGAAAGTCCCGATGAATATGATGAGAAAAAGCCGGCTTTGCTCGATGCAATAAAGGAGATGCAGCCACCAAATCGTGATTTAGATACCGGCTTCTTCTTTAAAGAGACGGTTTATTAAGGAGGTATTGATAATGGAACAAGTAGCGACAAAAACGGAAGACGGAAAAAGAATCATTACGAAAAAACCAGAGCTTTTAGCCCCTGCTGGGAACTTAGAAAAGCTTAAAATAGCTGTTCATTATGGAGCTGATGCAGTATTTATCGGTGGACAAGAGTTCGGATTACGTTCAAATGCTGACAATTTTTCAATTGAAGAAATGGCTGAAGGTGTTCAGTTTGCGAATAAGTATGGCGCAAGAATATATGTAACGACAAACATTTTTGCCCATAATGAAAACATGGATGGGTTAGAGGAATATTTAAGTGATTTAGAACGAGTTGGTATTGCCGGTATTATTGTTGCAGACCCACTTATTATAGAAACATGTAAAAAAGCTGCGCCTAAATTAGAAATTCATCTTTCTACACAACAATCGTTATCAAACTGGCAAGCAGTAAAGTTTTGGAAGGAAGAAGGGTTAGAACGTGTCGTGCTCGCTCGTGAGGTAGGTTTAGCTGAAATGCTTGAAATGAAGAAAAACGTAGACATTGAAATTGAAACGTTCATACACGGTGCAATGTGTATTTCTTATTCTGGACGCTGTACGCTAAGTAACCATATGACGGCAAGGGATTCCAATCGTGGTGGGTGCTGTCAATCATGTCGATGGGATTACTTCCTCTATGCAGAAAATAATGATGGGGAAGAACATGCAGAAGTGAAATTATTTGCTGAAGAAGATGCCCCTTTCGCTATGTCACCGAAAGATTTAAATTTAGTGGAGGCAATACCAAAATTGATTGAAGCTGGAATTGATAGCTTAAAAATTGAGGGAAGAATGAAATCCATTCACTATGTTGCAACAGTTGTAAGTGTCTATCGAAAAGTGATTGACGCGTATTGTGAAGACCCAGACAACTTTACAATCGATCCTGCTTGGCTAGAGGAACTAGCAAAGTGTGCAAATAGACCTACTGCACCAGCATTTTTTGAAAATGAACCAGGATTTGAGGAGCAAATGTTTTGGAGTCACAGCCAAAAAACAACGATAGATTTTGCTGGTCTCGTACTTGATTACGATAAAAAGTCTGGCATTGTAACATTACAGCAACGTAATTATTTTAAACCAGGAGATACGATTGAGTTTTTCGGCCCTGAAATTAATACATTTAAGCAAAAGGTAGGTACGATTTGGGATGAGGATGGAGAAGAGCTAGATGCTGCCCGTCATCCATTACAAGTTGTAAAAATAAAAGTGGATAAGCCTGTCTTTAGTAATAATATGATGAGAAAGGAAGCAATATAAATGGGTACTAAACCCATCATCATAGGAGTAGCTGGTGGTTCTGGGTCTGGAAAAACTACTGTCGCGAATAAAATATATTGTAAGTTTCAAAATCAAGATATATTAATGATTGAGCAAGACGCTTACTACAAAGATCAAAGTCATTTGCCAATGGAAGAGAGGCTTAAAACGAATTACGATCATCCACTGGCATTTGATAACGATTTACTTTTAGATCACTTAAGGAAACTGTTGGATCGAGAAGAAATAGACAAACCAGTATATGATTATGCGAATCACACACGCTCTAAAGAAATAATGAAACAAAGTCCAAGAGATGTCATCATTTTAGAAGGTATTTTAATCTTGGAAGATGAACGATTACGAGATATAATGGATATTAAATTGTATGTAGATACCGATGCAGATTTGAGAATCATCCGGCGCCTTATGCGTGATATAAAAGACCGTGGTCGAACAATTGATTCGGTCATTGATCAATATACAGAAGTGGTTCGTCCGATGCATCTTCAATTCATTGAGCCAACAAAACGCTATGCTGATGTCATTATCCCAGAGGGTGGTAATAATCAAGTAGCAATAGATTTAATGGTTACAAAAATAAAAACGATTCTTGAACAAAAATTAATTTTGTAATAGCATAAAATACGTGCTATAGTTATGGAAATGGATTTTTGGATTATAATGTTAGTTCACTCAGCGCCCCAATTTTTTCCATATGGGAAAATTGGGCGCTGACCGTTTATTAAAAGCATGTTTTTATACTTTTTAACATACTATTCCAGAAACCGTTTCTTTCCTATATTATTATTTTTATTCGAGTGCTGTTAGAAGAGAGAATGAAAGCGCTCACTTAGTGTAGTTTGTATTAGACAGAAGGAGTGAAGAATGATGGTAGATGAGAAACATTATATGACATTAGAGGGAAAGGAGAAATTAGAGAAGGAGCTTGAGTACTTAAAAACAGAACGACGAAAAGAAGTCGTTGAACGTATAAAAGTTGCTCGCAGTTTTGGAGATCTTTCTGAGAACTCTGAATATGATTCAGCAAAAGAAGAACAAGCATTTGTGGAAGGTAGAATTAGTACAATTGAAAAAATGATCCGCAATGCTGTCATGATAAAAGAAGATAGTACTAATACATCTGTAGTAACTTTAGGTAAAACGGTATCATTTAAAGAATTACCAGACGGTGATGAAGAAGAATATACAATAGTAGGTCGTGCTGAAGCAGATCCATTAGAAGGTAAAATTTCTAACGACTCGCCTATGGCACAAAGTTTAATGGGTAAATCAGTTGGACAAAAGGTCACAGTTGCTACCCCTGGTGGAGATATGGAAGTAGAAATTTTAGAAGTAAAATAACACATTTAAGATAGAATACCACATGAGGTGATTGTTGCCACATGTGGTATTTTTTGGGCTCTAAAATATATGTTGGGGTAATAAGAAAATTCTGAGCATATAAAAACACGCAATCTCCAATATCCTTTAAACTTGAATTGTCGAAGAAACAAGAAAAGGATAGGAGTTGCGTGCATATGCATTTTATCATGAATTTCCCTGGTTTAGAAGAGTTGACTGTAACAAAAACAGAAGTAGTGGCAGATTCGTTTCATGTCCACGTAGAGATGGAACGTAAAACACATCGATGTCCCGTATGTGAGGGGAAAACGAAGCAAGTTCATGACTATCGAATTCAAAAGGTCCAACATTTGAAGATGTTTGAAAGAAACACATATTTGTTTTATAGAAAGAGGCGCTATAAGTGTTCCTGTGGAAAGAGGTTTCCTGAAAAGACGAAAGTGATAGAAAGGTATCAGCGTCATACAGTGGAATGGAATCAGGCTTTGGGATTACGCGTCATTCAAGGAAAGAACTTTAAAGATACAGCTAGCCAGTTTCGAACATCACCAACCACTGTAATAAGACGATTTGATAAAATTTCAACACCGATGTTTAAGGAAGTGGAGGAATTACCTGAAGTAATTGCGATTGATGAATATAAAGGAGATACAAACAAGGGGAAATTCCAGGTTATCCTAGCGAATGGAAAGACAGGAGAACCGCTGGACATCCTTCCGGATCGTTCGGTGAAAACTGTTAAGTCCTACCTACGAAAAAAAGGTGCCAATGTAAAAATGGTAGTCATGGATATGAGTTATTCCTTTAAGTCAGCTGTAGAAAAAGCCCTGGGTAGTCCAGTGATTATTGCGGATCGTTTCCACTTCTGTCGCTATATATATTGGGCATTAGAGCAAGTACGAAGAAGAGTTCAAAAAGACTTTCATGATTACGATCGAAAAAAGTGCAAACGAATGAAGCATGTATTTAATAAACGCTACGAGGATTTAACAGAAAAGCAGCACTGGTATTTGAAAAGGTATTTAAGTCTCTCCAGTGAATTAAGAAGGGCATATGAACTTAAGGAATCCTTCCGATTGTGGTTTGATGAGGCAAAAGAGATAGGTTCCAAAGATGGCTTACGAGTAAAACAAGGGCTTAATAACTTCTATGAGTTGGTTAAACAATCAGGGATGAAGGAGTTTATAAAAGCGATCGAAACGTTCAAGAACTGGGAGATTGAGATAGTCAATAGTTTTACTTTTGGCTACACCAATGGTCCAATTGAGGGGCTTAACAACCAAACGAAGGTCATAAAACGTAATGCATTTGGATTTAAGCGTTATGACAGATTGCGAATGCGAGTGTTATTACATCATCAATTAAAAGGAAAGACAATTCAAGTAGGATAAAGGGGCAGGAGAATTATTCTCCCACCCCAACATTTGACTTAGAACCTTTTTTTGTAAAGAAAGGAATGAAAATATTTCTAAATATGTTGACGAAATGAAAAAGTTCCGAGTATACTGTGTATAAAAAGTATATACAGTATACTCGGTCTTTTTATAGATAGAGGTGATAAAAGATGTGGATTCACTTGAATAATGAGGATGATCGGCCACTTTATGTTCAAATTAAAGATCAAATAATAAGAGATATTGTAAATGGTGCGATTACTCCAGGTGAGGAGCTTCCATCTATTAGAAGATTAGCGGTGGAAGCAAAGACGAGTGTGATTACTATTAAGCGCGCATATCAAGATTTAGAGAACGAAGGATACATCATAACAAAACGAGGAAAAGGTAGTTTTGTTAAAAAGACCGTAAATAATCAAGAGTACGAAAGAAATAAGGCACTGTTTTTTCGCGATACCGAATCGCTTATTCAAAAGGGAAGAAGGTTAAAGCTATCAGACACTGATATGAAGCAGATCATCATTGAAATGTTAGAAAAGAGGGGAGATAGTAATGGAAAGCATAGTTGAAGTAAACGATGTGAAAAAGAAGTATAGAAACTTTACATTAGGACCCATACATGCAGTTATTCCTAAGGGGATGATCACGGCAATCATTGGAAGAAATGGGGCAGGGAAGACGACATTTTTAAAAGGGCTTTGTGGACTCCCTCCATTCAATGAAGGTAGGGTACTTATGCACGGGGAAGAAATGAACTTCTCAAACGAAATGATTCGGTCTGACATCGTGTACATTAGTAACGACATTCAAATGTATAGTGATTTTACAATAAAACAGGCACTCGACTTCATAGAAAGTCTTCATCTGAATTGGGATGATGACTGGGTGTCTAAATGGCTTCACATTTTCGAGCTTTCAACGAATGTGCAAATACACGAGCTATCAAAAGGTATGAAAATGAAGTTGAATTTAATATTAAGTATGGCACATCAACCATCGTTAGTGTTACTTGATGAACCAACAGATGGATTAGATAGTATAGCGAGACAACAGTTTATTCAATTAATCCAAGAATATATAGAGGATGGCACGAAATCTATCATTATATCCACTCACCATACAAAAGAGGTGGAGGATGTTTCTGATTATATTTTATTCTTTAAAGATGGTCGTATCAAACTTTATGGAGATGTGATGTCTATAAAAGATAAGTATCGCACGTTTTCTGTAAAAGCAGATCGTGAAGTTAGTAAAGTAAACGGTGTTACATTTTTTGAAAAAACGTCATTAGAGGTGAAAGGGGTTATACATAGCGAGTGTATAGATGCACTTAAGGATGCCGTATTTAAGGTGCCTTCTCTTGATGATTTGTTTTATTTCGTCGTAGAGAAAGGAGGGAATATGTAATGAAGTCACTTATTGTGAGAGATTTAGTTAGTATACGGAAAGCTATATTGATCTCCTTTTGTATTATTAGTATTACATGGCTGTCTATAATCATTTCATCTTATTTGCTACCTGTCGATCGATTAGGATTAATCACACTATCGATAATAGTAATGATTTTAATTTCATTTTATTTAACAACTTCTATTTCAGATAAAGAAATAATGAATGGTGTTAATGAAAAAATACTGCAAACACCAGTAAAAAACTTAACAGTAGTAGTGTCTCGTTACATTTCAGTTTTCATTATAATGATTAGCGTATCCTTGATCACTCATATTTTTCTAGGTATTTATCTTTATATATATGATTTTCCATGGACTACTTTTGTTACTATGGTGAAAGTATCCTTAATCATTATACATTTTACTATATTTGCTATATATATGAGATTAGCAGCTTACTATACAATTACATTTTTAGGAAGCGTATGGGTTGGAAGAGTTAGCGTTATCGTTTCATTTTTTTTCTTCTTTATTTTTCCAAGCGTGTATTCTAGTGAAAAATATGGTGTGGGTCATACACAATTAGAAGCATATTACGCTGCATCATCTTGGGTATTATTGATTTTTCCGTTATACACACTGATCATGATTTCGATGTTCGTATCAGCATATGGAATTAAAAAGAGAAGAACATTGCAATATGCAGGAGGCGCATTCACTTCTTTTGTCATCATTGCCCTTGGTGCATTATACGTGCAAGGTGCTGTAATAAACAACAATGCGGTTTATGAATATGTGCAAATTATTGAGGATACGAGAGTAGAGGAAATACATCTTCAATTGTTAGAAGTACCATCTGAACATTATGAAGAGGCTTATCAACTCTATTTTCAAATTGATTTTAGTCAGCCTACTCATGACTTTTACGTTATTGAATCAGAGGCGAATATTTTATTAAATGTAGATGGAATTGTCTCAAAATATATTAATAGAAATCAATTTAACGATATGGCACTTTATTTCCAATCTAGTGATTATTTGAATAAGGAAAGAATATATACTTCGGCTTATTTACATTCAGAAGAAGTACTATCTAAGGAGGACGTAAGAGAGTTTCAGCAACTATATACGGAGGAAGACTTTACATTTTATTATGATAGTCCCTGGATGGAAGAAAGAGTAGAAATTAAATCAAGGGAAGGGTAGGAAGCGATGCTTACATTAATTAAAAGAGATTTGTTGAGCATAAAAAACATATTGCTTTTTATTATAATCGGACTTCTAGCAATAATAGCTTTTAACAGTTACATTATTTATTCTGTTAAAACAGAAAGTAATGACTTTTACTTCCCATTTATTTTTGCTGGTATATTATCGTTTAGTTCCTTTATCCATATATGCCGTGTAGAAGAATTGAATCATGTTCGTAAACGCTTATTGCAATTGCCTATAAGAAAAGAAAAAATTGTATTATCTAGGTATCTATCCGCGATGGTCGTGTTCTGCTGCGCAGTTATTGTTATGTCGATACCGATGATTTTTTTTAGAGAATAGCATATCTCATGGAGAAGTAATTCATTTATATTTGTTTCTTGTTCATTCTTATACATTTTTCGTTGCACTTTATTTGCCATTTTATTATGTAAAAAACCACCATTTGGCATCAGTGGTTGTAGCGGTTACGTTTATTTTTTGGTTTGTATATGTAACTTATACATTTCCTATTTTTTTTCAGCAAAGGAATGGGTATAGTGCAGCTTCCAATTTATTGACCATTAGCTTCTTTGAAGTTCTGATATGGTGGAGTATTGTATTCTTACTCCTTTCTAGTATTCTCTCTATAAACCTATACTCAAGAAAAAACTGGAGAAAGCTAGCGGTTGTTAGCTATATGATGATGATGATAGTAGGCTCAGTAGCTGTGTTGTATATAGCAGAGCAACGAGTGAATGAAAAAGTGGTAGAGGGCTTTGCTGCTATTGAGTTTGAGAGGATCGACCATGAGTTAAAACAAGCATATACAGAGGGGGATGAATCGTATTACTCATTCGAATTGATTGTAGTATTAAAAAAAAGAGATGATAGGCTAGCGGAAGCTGGTGTTCATGGGATGACAGTCAAGCTATCTAATATAGAAACACAGATGAATACGCATCATTTTACTGGAAAAATAAAACAAATGTCCTTGTCTCAGGAAGAAACTCATTATTATGTTTCCTATGTATATCCAAATCATATTACCGTAGAAGAAGCTGAACAAATGATAAGTGATATATACGAAGGTCGTACAGCGCTCTCACTTATTAGTCCGTGGGGAGAAGAGAAATTGATTCAAATAGAAAAATAATTTATTTTATAGAAATATCGAAATTTCTTTAGTCATAGACTATAATTATAGAGGACAGGGAGTAGGAGTACAAAGGAGGCTTTTCTACATGAATCAATATAGCAGCTATGGACAGCGAAGAGCTGAAATAAGGAAGAAGAAAAGAAAAGATTTATGGTTAAATGGGACAATTGGTGTTGTTATCATTGCGATCGTATTTTTGTCTGCAACGCTAATATTTGGTGGGAATTCAGATGAACCATCGTTAGCAAATGATGATGAGCAAGAGGACTTGCAAGAAGAGCATGAAGAGCGAGAGCAAGAACAAGAAGAGACAGTAGAAGAAGGAGTAGACGAAAACACATCAGAAGATACTGAATTTAATAATACTCCTGATACAGATGCTGAAGAAAGTGATTTGAATGAAGAAGGAAATGAAGAAAATGATACAGATAGAGAATTAGTAACTCCAGAAAATGGCGATTGGGAGCCAATTGGCACGGTACAAGAAGAGCCTTTTGTTGCTGTTTATGATAGTGGACATATTAATAGAGAAGAAATGGATAGAGCCTTTAGTTATGCGACGGGAATAGAGTTGGATGCAATGACTACATGGCGTGTAGGTAATGGTGGAGATCATGTTAGTGCAGTTGGTTATGTGAGTACTTGGGAAAATAGGAATACGCCATATAAAGTTAGGTTAGAATGGGTTACGAACGAAGGGTGGATGCCTGTTTCAGTTGAAGTTGTGGACGAAAATCCATATTATTCAAACTAGAATACTATCTTTGGCGGATCCGCCTATTGCCGATTGACTCAAAAGGTCGAATTATTACCTTTTGAGTCAATCTCTTATTTTACTCCTTTAAAATGTACGACAGCACTATACACTTTTTTACCGGTTTTAGGCTCTATCGTCACTTCGTGAGAGACGTGGTGTACTTCCAGCATAATCGCTTGATTGTCATCTATTTTTTTCGCAATTTGTTTTTCTAACGTAGATAAATCGTTTGCTTCGAAAAACTCTACCTTATCTTTTAATGTGTTCGAACTTATTAACATCGTGTTACCTCCTCAAGTTCCTTCATACGATTAAAGCCTCATAAAATAATAATAAACATCTAGCAATATGAAAACAACATAATTGTGGTTAAAAACAACAACTTGCTCATTGCAAGTGGATTAGATATGATATACAAAGATGATTTTAAGAAAGAAGGTCTGCAGATGCGTATAGGTTTAATTGGAGCAATGGAAGAGGAAGTGGAGTTACTTCGATCAAAAATGAATGTGATTGATAAAGAGCTGATAGCTGGTTGCGAATATTTTATCGGTAGGCTAGAAGGTGTGGAAGTTGTTCTATCTAAATCAGGGATTGGGAAAGTGAATGCTGCCATTTGTACATCAATTATGATACAACTATACCAACCTGACTACATCATAAATACAGGATCAGCTGGAGGATTTCATCAAGAGCTTGCTGTTGGTGATATTGTTATTTCAACGGAAGTAAGATATAACGATGTGGACGCAACTGTATTTGGCTATGAGTTTGGACAAGTTCCACGCATGCCGGCGTTTTATATGCCACATGAGGAACTAATTACGATTGCGGAAGAATGTGTAGAGGAATTAAATATTAATTCAGTAAAAGGGTTAATTATTTCTGGAGATTCGTTTATGAGCGACCATGAACGAGTAGAAGAAATTCGTCAAAAATTTAATAATCCTTATTGCTCTGAAATGGAAGCAGGGGCGATTGCACAAGTATGTCATCAATTTCAATGTCCATTTGTGATTATCCGTTCTTTATCGGATATTGCCGGTAAGGATGCTAAGCTTTCTTATGACCAATTTTTAGAAAAGGCATCTGTCAATTCTGCCCAAATGGTGCTGTTAATGCTTGAGGAATTAAGAAAAAAGAAATAACATTCATAACACTTCTCGCGCTTGATAAGGGTACTTTCTCCTATCAAGCGTTATTTGGAATATATTACTATCTCTCTTCACGTAAAGACATGTTATACTATTCATAGTTTGTTAGATCATTTAACTCATCTATTATAGAAGAGGTGAATAAATACATGTCAGATAAAAAAATCAATGAATTAAAAAATAAAGTAATAGATTTTAAAAGATTCGCATTTATATTATTAGCATTATGCGGATTTATCTCTTTAGGATTAGTTTTACCGCACGAATCTGTTGCACCTCACCATCAAACAATTATGATTGGAATGCTCGTTGTAATGCTAATGATGGCGTTTGTTTTTCACCGTATTGCTATGCATTCCCAGCAGAAACTATATGAAGAAGAATAAGGAAAAGTTAAAAATATACAACGCACGTTTTATCATAAAAGAGATAAATACGAGTGATTGCTTCTGAAATAGAGCGACTCACTCGTATTTTTATTTGTTGTTTAAAAACGGCCTTTTTCTGCTTGCGCTATTTCTTCAAGTACATGCGTTAATATTCTTGCAGTTAATCCCCAAATGACCTGTCCCTTATATACATAAAATTGCTCTGGAAAGGTGCCAGTACGCCATGGATAGTTCTCTCCTTGATGAATTAATTCATAAGGAAAGTTCTCCTCAGGACGAACATCTAAATAAATATAATGCTCCTTTGGCTCCATGCTCATGAGATCAGATAAAGGGATAAATAAAATCTCCGCAACCTCTTCGTCATTTTTTTCAAAGCGTGTTTTACTGTCTATGCGCGCTAAGAATGGATAGAGTATCATATTGAATGGTGTAATTAAATAGTCAAGCTCTCCTACAACTTCTATGTGATGAGGGGGAACACCGAGCTCCTCAGTAAGTTCCCGTACTGCAGCATACTCTACAGACTCGTCAAGTTTATCTACTTTTCCACCAGGAAAGCATATTTCTCCAGGCTGTGTAATATTTTTAGCTCTTTTTTCAAAAACTATATAGTATTCGTCGTCAAGAACAATTAGTGGGACGACAAGTGCAAACTCATAAAGTTTTTGCTTATCGATTAATTGCGATTTTCTTGAACGGAAATATTTTATCATTCGATCATCCATGCATATGTCACTCCAATTTGTCATACATTCTATATGATACTACATTATTTTATATGTATTATTATAGTATAAAATCCAGTTCAAAAGTGAAATGTAAATGTTTTCATTTTGTAATTGTAATTCGTTGCTTATAAACTTATAATAAAAGTAATACATAAAATGAGGAGTGTTGTTCATGAAACTAACGGTACAAAAACCAATTTTTGCAGACGCAGCTAGTCAATTTGTTAATACAGCTAGCAAGTACAATGCAACTATTCTTTTAAAGAAGGATCATTGGGTCGTTGATTCTAAAAGTTTACTAGGAGTATTAGCCCTAGCTCTTCAACCGGGTCAAGAGGTTGATATTACGTTTGAAGGAGAAGGTAGCGACGCATTTGCACAAGAACTTGTTGATGCTGGCCTTTTCGCAAAATAATAATATAAGTATGGAGAGGGTGACATAAAAAGGTAGATTTTTATGTCACCCTTATTTATTTAATAGAAATGATAAATAGCAACTTTGGTACGATATTTATAATAATAACTACGTATGTACTCGAAATAAAGGACAAGATGTTTAGGAATAGAATTACACGGGAAACGCTTAATAACTCTCTAAAATGAAAGGGTGGAAAAATGCTCCTACATTTTAACGCATGGTTAGCGAGTTATTCAGTATTCGGTAAATCAGGTGAGCTAGGCAAAGTATCAAATGCTTTTTTTGATGAAGAACATTGGACAGTCCGCTTTCTTGAAGTGAAATCAGGACATATTTTTAACAGGGACAAGTTATATGTTTCCCCAGCTTCAATCACTTATATTGATCATGAAACAGGAGGGATTCATGTAAATTTAACGAAAGACGAAGCAGAAAAAGCACCACTTACTGGTGAAGAAGAAAAAATTACGAGAAAGCATGAACATGAATTGTTACTTTATTATGGCCTGCACCCTTATTGGCACGGAGGTGGCACCTGGGGGAACGGAGCACTGACAGCTAGGGAACTTCAAAAGCTTGAGGAAAATCATGAATTAGTAGAAAACGAACAGATAGATAGTGGGGAAGAAAATGCTGTTCATGATGCGAAAGATGTGATCGGTTATGAAGTATCAACTATTAACGAACAGTTCGGTAAAGTAATAGATTTGCTTATTGAAGAGGAAACATATACAATAAAGTATTTTGTTGTCGATTTACGGAAGTTCTTACCAGGAAAGAAAGTGTTACTACCAACGGATGTAATAAGGAATGTAAATTGGGTAACTAGGCAAATGGAGATAGAAGTATCAAAAGAACAAGTGGAGCAAGCACCAGAGTACTTGTCAAACGTAAAGATGACATTAGAGCGCCAAAGAGAAATAGATAGATTTTATATGAGTTAGAAAAAGTAGGAGGTTGGCTCTTGGTCTTTTAGAGTCAGCCTCTTGATTTTGGATATTTTATTTGTGTGCAATAGCAACACCAATCGGATAGTGTATATCAGGACGCGGTGGCTCAAACATGACCCCCTTTTGAAAATAGTATTCAACAGAATGGAACGGTGCAAAGAGTTCTTTAAACTCTTCCACTGTAAGTTGATGATAATGAAAGGGCTCGTTCGTTTTTTTTCCTCTACCTTGTCCAAAAGGTGTAGATAAGATTAAGGTACCTCCAGGTTTCAACAATTTAAGCATTTGCTGCATAAAAGCTTTATCGTCTTGGACGTGTTCGATTGTTTCAAAGCTAACAATCGTGTTGAAGGTCCCTAGTAAATCACAAATATTTGGATTTAGTGCATCCGCTACTTTATAGGAAACAAGTGGATGATAATAATATTTTTGTCCATAGTGAACCGTTTCTTCGTTAATATCTGCCCCGATAATCTCAGATATATGTTTTTTTCTAGCTTTTGCTAGCATTTTACTTCCATAGCCAGATCCACAGGCAATATCCAATACTCTCCCATGAACAAATGGCATAGCAAAATAATACCTTGCAATATGTTCTAACAGCATGCCATTCATCGGATTCATTTTCTCAGGAATAATTCTCTCTCCTGTATATTCCAACTTCAATCACCACTTTTATATAATAGGCTCTTTTCACATAGATTGTTGTTTTAAATTTATTTAATAGCTTGGTTACACTACAGGGGGACGCTTTCCGCGGGCAAGACTTCAAGAGGGATTGGAAAAGGTCGGTATTTGAGGGCACTGAAAAAGTAATTATTCTATAATTATCAGTTATTATTATAAGTTGCTCTGTATATTGTGAATTGATGATCCCTGCGCTAGCTCGCTTTCCGTGGGAGGCTGGTGAGCCTCATCGACCTGTGGTCTGCGGGGTCTCACCCCTGCCTTTTTTCCCACAGGAACGAGCGTTACTTCGTCGCTAATGCTTCGAGTTGTCTCGACGGATACGCTCCGTAGCATATGCTCGTAGAGGAAGAGACAGTAAACTCGCTTGCTCCAGTCTCATCAATTCGTACTTAAATTATAGATTATGAATATTAATACACGATACAATCTTGATTTTTATTTTTTCAGTGCCCTTCGATATTTACCTTTTCCAGTTCCTCAATGCAATGAGCGTAGTAGTTGCAATCTTTTGAAACTCTACTATAAGTGGGTTTCTTATAGTACAACGAACGGAGCCATTGCTATCCCTCAGCGTCCCGATGGATCTTCAGCTCTCAACCTGCAACGCTCTGGAGTTGTATCCGTCGAGACAACTCGAAGCTAAACGTGATGTAACACTCGTCACTGGAGTCGCCCACTATTGTTTTCACTAAGTCTGAAAGCAACAAATATTACAAAAACAGACATATAATAAGAAACATTATAACATAAATGATTTCCATTTAAATGTGCATTGCATATAATAAATAATTACGCTAATTAATTTATATATAGACAGACACAGACGACCTTTGACGTGCATATACTTGAAAGACAATGCCCAAAACGGAGGTGTGTGTGCATGTCCAGTTTACTTGCAGCAATTACTCACTTTGTAAAAGAACTGTTTGTTTTTGTTTCCTTTGTAAAAAATAATGCATTTCCACAACCGTTAAATGCAAAGGAAGAAAGAGAGTACATTAGGCGAATGAATGAGGGAGATGACGAAGCAAGAAACCTCCTTATTGAACATAATTTGCGCTTAGTGGCCCATATCGTCAAGAAGTTTGAAAACACAAGAGAGGAAAACGAGGACTTAATTTCCATTGGTACAATCGGTTTAATAAAAGCGATTGAAAGTTATTCCCCAGGAAAAGGGACGAAATTAGCCACCTATGCAGCAAGATGTATAGAAAACGAAATACTTATGCATTTAAGAGCTTTAAAGAAGGTTCGAAAGGATGTATCTTTACATGACCCGATCGGTCAGGATAAGGAAGGGAATGAAATAAGTCTCATTGATGTATTACAAGCAGAAACAGAAGATGTTGTGGAAACGATCCAGTTAAATATGGAGAAGAAGCAAATATATCAATACATTCATGTTCTTGACGAGAGAGAAAAAGAGGTTGTAGTTGGTCGTTTCGGACTTGACATGAATAAAGAGCGGACGCAGAGAGAGATAGCAAAAGAGTTAGGAATTTCTAGAAGCTACGTGTCAAGAATTGAAAAAAGGGCATTAATGAAACTGTTCCATGAGTTTTATAAGCACCAAAAGGAAGTATATAAGACCGATTAAAATAATTTGGGTATTGTAGAGGGGGACTCATGAGGGTAATTTTTACCTGTTGAGTCCCTCTTTTAGCTGTTTGTGGAAAGGCCACAGTGAGTACTAGTTGGTGTTTTTCATATAGTAGCTTATGGGACAACCTCAATTCTTAACTTATAACTATGTAGTATTAATACAATTTTCTAAGAAAAGACTAAACAGAGCTTCAGCAAATTCGTTTCTAGTTTTTCTTATTAACTGCAACACTATGTTAAAATAAACTTACAAGACTCTAAGAAAGAAGGAATATACGTTGCTTTTTATTGATAATAAAAATATTACAGACCCTAGAATTAACTTAGCAATAGAAGAATATGCGCTAAAGAATCTCGATATTGACTCTACATACTTACTCTTTTATGTAAACGAGCCCTCTATTATTATCGGGAAGAATCAAAATACAATAGAAGAAATTAATAAAGAATATGTAGAGGAAAACGGCATTCATGTCGTTAGAAGGTTATCAGGTGGAGGGGCAGTTTATCATGATTTCGGTAATTTAAATTTTAGCTTTATTACGAAGGATGATGGGGAAAGCTTTTCAAATTTCCGGAAATTCACCCAGCCTGTCATTGATGCTTTAGCAAAGATTGGTGTAGAAGCTACGTTAAGTGGAAGAAACGACATTCATGTTGGAGAACGTAAAATATCAGGTAATGCGCAGTATACAACGAAAGGTAGAATGTTTAGTCACGGTACTTTGCTGCTTGATTCAGAAATTGAGCATGTTGTAAAAGCACTTAACGTAAAAGATGAAAAAATAAAGTCTAAAGGAATAAAATCCATTAGAAGTAGGGTAGCTAATATTAATGAATTTGTTCATGAAAAGTTATCAATGGATCAATTTAAGCAGCTTTTGCTCACATCTATTTTTGGTGAAGGAGATGTTCAATCCTACAATTTAACAGATGAGGACTGGAATGGCGTACAAGCTATCTCAGAGGCGAGATATAACAATTGGGATTGGAACTATGGCATGTCTCCAAAATTTGATATAGAGCGTTCAAAACGATTTGATGCAGGCACAATTGATATTCGTTTAAATGTATCCAAGGGATTGATCAAGGATTGCAAAATTTATGGAGATTTCTTTGGTGTAGGTGATGTAGAAGATGTGCAAAAAAAGCTTATAGGAGTTAAGTATGAGAAAGCTGCTATAAATGCTGTTGTCGAAGAGATTGATACGAATGATTACTTTGGAAAAATCCCAAAAGAGTCGATTGTTGAATTGATGTATTGAGGTAATAGTTTTCAATACTAGCAGAGCACGCCAATATAAGAAATCGTTTATAGCGGGTCCTTCGAATGGCTCCGCCCCCGTATACTGCTAAAGAGGGTGGCTCAAACATAATCATTGAGCTACCCTCTTATTCTACAGAGACTATTCCACGGCTGTTTTAAGTGCTACTTCAATCATTTCGTTAAATGTTTCTTGACGTTCTTGGGCACTCGTTTCTTCTCCAGTAATGAGGTGGTCACTAACTGTTAAAACAGATAAGGCGTTTACCCCGTACCTCGCAGCAATGGTATATAGTGCAGAAGTTTCCATTTCAACTGCTAATACTTGGTGATTTGCAAGCATTTCTACAATGTCTTTATTATCATTATAGAAAACATCACTCGTATATACACTACCAACTTTTACATTTAAACCTTGTTTTACTGTGTTATCATAAGCAGACTTTAAAAGATCGAAGTTTGCTGTAGGGGCGAAATCAAGCCCCTTAAAGTGTAAGTGATTAGTACCGGAATCCGTTGAAGCACTCATTGCTAAAATAACATCACGCACTTTAACATCCTTTTGAAAAGCACCACACGTTCCAACACGAATTAAGTTTTTTACACCATAGCTATTAATTAGCTCGTGAACATAAATTGAAATAGATGGAACACCCATCCCTGTTCCTTGTACAGATATTTTTTTTCCTTCAAATGTACCCGTAAAGCCTAACATACCTCGTACTTCATTATAGCAAGATACATTTTCTAAAAAATTTTTAGCAATATATTTTGCGCGGAGAGGATCTCCAGGGAGCAAGATTGATTCAGCGATATCTCCCTTTGCTGCACCGATATGTACACTCATTTTCATCCAACCTTTCTTATTTAACTTATAACAAAATAACATAATATCATAGGAGAAACAAAATAAATCATGGATATGTAGTTATTTTGTGGTAAAATGAAGAAAAAAATAACAATTTGTCGGAGTTTGGAGGGGAACATGCATGGCGGTTATACAATTAAATGATTATAATAGTGCCATTATTGGCAAAGTTCTAGCAAATGATGTGATATCAGATTCTGGAAGCTTTCTCTTAAGTAAAGGAATGGAAATTACAGATAGTCATGTAGAGATTTTAAGAAAACATGAAGTCGAATATATTATTCTTGAAGATAACTTGCCTCCCATTGATATTCAGCTAAAGCATATTTTTAAAAATGAAAAACTATCAAGCTTGTATTATGATAACCTAGTTGAAGTAAAGTATTTATTTTTACAAGCAGTATCAGATAGAATTCCAACGTTAAGAACATTCATGAAACCGTTTACACCCTTGCTGGATAAAATTATTCACGGAAAGAGTGTCTTTCTTGAGCTACACCATATAAAGGGCTTTGATGACTACTTATACCGACACAGCCTAAATGTTGGGATGCTTGCGGCAACTATTGGTAAGATTCTTCACTGTAAAGATGAAACAATTGTATTACTAGCACAAACTGGACTATTACACGATATTGGAAAAATGAAAATTCCTTCAGAGATATTAAATAAAGAGGGAAAGTTAACAACGCTTGAGTATAATGAAGTGAAAAAGCATACGATTTATGGGAAAGAGATGCTTGAAAAGATCAGTGGAACGAATGAGAAGTTACACTTAGGGGCTTTACTTCATCATGAGCGTTTAGATGGATCTGGTTATCCATTTGGGATGAAAGATAAAATTCCTCTCGTAGCACAAATCATTTCTGTTGCAGATATGTATGATGCGATAACATCAGATCGAGTATATCGAAATAAATATTCTCCGATAGAAGCGTTAACCGAACTCGTCAACGAGGTTTATAAAGGAAAGCTTAATGGTGAAATTGTGTTTCCTTTTGTAGAGTTTATTATGAAGAGCTATGTAGGTAATAAAGTGTTGTTAAGCGATGGCAATTACGGGAAAATAATCAGGTTAAGCATTGAAGAATTAAACCGCCCACTTATAGAATTACAGGATGGGACTGGCTACATTAATTTAAGAGAGAAGAGAAATGTTACGATAGAAAATGTGTTCCCGCAGTAATAAAATGGCAGTGGAATTTTTACGCCGCGCGTACTAGGGAAAAGAGCATTCACTAGTATTTTAAAACATACGGCAAATTCCACCGCTTCAAATGAAAAACGTTAAACAGCTTCCGCGAGGCTGTTATTAACGTTTTTCTTTCATTCCATTTACTAATAGATTAACAGTAGTTTCAAATGATGTCTCTTCGTTACCATAAATATCAGGTAAATAGCTTTGTAGTAACACATGTCCAATGAGCAAACTAATAATCGTTTTACTTACTAACCTTGTATCAACGTTTTTCATTTTATATTTTTTTTTCTGTATTTCTATCATTTTTTCCAACGACGGTACAACACTATTTTTCATAAAAGTTTGGAAGGATAGCTTAATTTCAGGAAAGTATAAAGACTCTACGACAATGATTTTTAATAGTCTTTCGTTTTCACTAATTAATTGATGATGCTTATGGAAATAATACTTTAACTCGTCTTCGATTGTGCGATGCTGGTTTGATTTGTTCCGAATGAAGCTCTCTTCGATGATTGGCTTAAAAAAGTGATGAATAACAATGGGGAGCAATGAGAGTAAGATTTCTTTTTTACTAGAATAATAACGGAACAATGTTCCTTCTGAAATACCTGCTTGAGATGCAATTTCACTTGTTCTACTTGAGTTAAATCCATTTTTAGAGATAATCATGATCGCAGCCTCTAATATTTTTATCTGCTTTTCAGATAATTTTTCACCACTGTAAGTAAAATAACTACTATCTTTTACTAGTTCCATCATACTCCCTCCAATTAAGTGAATATTCACATACTTTCATCGTATTGAAAGTAGAGAGAAATGTCAAAGAATAAGACAGAGCAGAGAGGTGCATAAAAAAACTAGTAAGGGAGTCACCTTACTAGTGAGGATATATAGATAAGTTAAAAGCGTTTATTCATATTTTTGTAATGTACGAGGAGCTTCTGTAAAACTTCATCTTTCCTTAAACTTGGCATATCAAGTTTCAATTTTTCACCTTCTATCAATAATGACTTAAATAAAGTATTTGGTTGTAAGCCGGCTTGTATTAAATCTTCCCCTGTTACTTTATCTATCAAATGTTCTCTAGCTAATATATAGTTTAATGCACAAGCAACAAGTTCGTTTGCTTGATAAGAATAATAGGTGATGATCGCTTCAGTTGAAGTATGATTAAATATTTCATGCCAATCACTCATGGGAGACTCTGTCGTAACATGATGCTGAGCTTCCACTAAATAGAATACTTCTTTCATAAGTTTTATTTCGTCTTTATTCAAATCATATCGCTCTAATATTACTAGTTCGTTCGTTTCTATGCTTGAGGTCATCATTATTAAATATGCAATCCAAATAGACTCCTCTATTCTTATTTCCTTTTTGTATAGTTCATATATACTATGTTTAAGAGATTGTACTCTTCTTTCAATTGCTTCGTATGTGTCTATTGTCGTTATAATAAGCGGTAAAATATTTAGTTGGTGGAGTCTGTCAATGATAAGGGCTGGATTTTCTTCTTGAAACATTTTTTTAAGCTCATTTGATAATCTTGTTTTCGATAAAGATGGAATGTTATTAACTGCTTCTTTGGCAAATAAGAACGTTTCTTCGTCCATTTTAAATTGAAATCGGCACTCAAATCTAACCGCACGTAGAATGCGAGTAGGGTCTTCTATAAAGCTTAAATTGTATAATATTTTGATTTTTTTATTTAGTAGGTCATTATAACCTTGAAAATAGTCTATTAACACGCCAAACTGATCTTTATGGAGCGCTATTCCCATTGCATTTATCGTAAAGTCTCTTCGATATAGATCTTCTTTCATCGTAGACATTTCTACTTTTGGTAAGGCAGCAGGAAAGTCGTAAAATTCGGTACGTGCACTTGTAACATCAATTTTCAAGTTATTAGGGTGTTTCCATGTTGCTGTCTTAAACTCTTCATGTAAGCGAACTTGCCCACCAAATTTTTCTTGTAAGTAGGTGGCAAACTTCATTCCATCACCTTCTACTACAATGTCTACATCTTCATTTGGTCTTTGTAATAGTAGGTCTCTAACCATACCGCCGATAAGATAGGCCCTCATGTTTAAGTGCTGTGCTCCTATTCCTATTTCCTTTAAAAGTTTGTATATAAATGAAGTGTATTGTTGTTTCATTTCTTGACGAACATTCATCCTGTTTAATCGAGTAGTTGATATTCCTTTGCTTTTTAGTTTTCCATGCATAGCATGAATAACATCACTTCTCGTAACAATTCCAACTAATTTTCCATTCTCCAAAACGGGTAATCTTCCGACTTGTTTGTCTATCATCAACGCTTGTATAGCTTCTAAACTTTTCTCAGGTGAAATTGTCAAAGGATTCCGGCTCATAAACCCTTTAACAGGAGCGTGACCTAATTGATGGTGTAATGCTTTATCTATATCCCTTCTTGAAATGACACCAACTAATTGTGAAGCATTTATGACCGGGAAACCTGTATGCCCATAACGATACAGCATTTTTGATGCTTCTTCGACTGAGGTTTCTTCAGCAACTACGTGTACAGGAGTAGACATTAGATGTTGTGCGGTCATGGATGGAGATACTGTATTTGATAGCTCTTTTTTGATAAACTCATAGATAATCTCTATATCATTATTTTTTTTCACTGCTGAGGCCGCGCTTTTATGACCGCCGCCACCAAGCTCTCTAATAACTGGAAGTAAATTTACCCGTTCAGAATTACTTCTACCGGTTATAAATACTTTTTCGCCCATTTTCACGATGGAAAATACTGCATCAGAACCTGTCAATTCAAGAATTCTGCGAGTAATGATAGCAAGTTGTCCAATATAATCTTGTTGATGATGTGATGAAATGACAATTTCAACACCATCAATTGTATGTGTTTTACTATTGTCCAGTAGCATTTGTAAAAGGTTTTGTTGTGTGGCGCTTAATTGGGCTTTACGAAATTGTTCTACTATAGTAAGATTAGCTCCTTTTTGTAACAACCATGCACCAGCTTTTAAGTCTCTTTCTGTCGTAGTTTCATATGTAAATGAGCCTGTATCTGTATACAATCCAAGTGCAAATAACGTGGATTCAAGAGGAGAGATATTAATATTATTTTTTTGTAGCTGTTCCGTTAGAATTGTAATTGTTGCACCTACTTTTGAGATTTCACCAGTGTAGTTATTGATTGATTCTTCCTTTAGCGGGTGGTGATCATAAACAAAAAAGCATACATTTTTATTTAGGCTATTCCTATTTATACTAGTTCGAGATAGCGTATTAGTATCAACGATGATGAGCTTAGTAATGGTATCAGTTTGTATAGAATGAATATATGTAAAAGAAAATGTATCTTTATATAACCCTAAAAATGATCTTACTTCCTGACTCAGCCTATCCGGCAGCACAACTTTAGCATGAGGATGTATTTTTTTAGCAGCAATAATTGAAGCCAATCCGTCAAAATCAAGGTTTGTATGTGAGGTGATAATTTCCATCTTATTTTCCTCCATTTGTTCAAATGTTTTCCTACCCAATGAGACTTATCTTAAATGAAAACGCCCTCCATAAATGGAAGACGTCAAAAATATTATACCTTTTTTACACGAAAATTACTTATCATTAATAATGATAGTGATAAAATAAGAAACATGAACACTGGTGGTGTAATCATTGCGTTCATAAGATGACTTAAGGTTAATATACAACCAGCAGCGGTAATTGGGAGACCAATAAAAAAACCTTCCTGTTCACTAATAGCAAATCGAGCTAATCGGATCGCACCACATGCAATAAAGATAATAGTGAAAATAGAACCTGCAATACCAAATTCAAATACTGTAGATTGATAAAGAAGAAGGGCTGGTGCAACACCAAATGAGATAAGATCACATAATGAGTCCAATTGTTTTCCTAAGCTTGAAGTAATATTCAGTTTTCTTGCAATTTGTCCATCAAAGCGATCAAAGATTGCAGCTAAACAAATAAATAAAACAGCGAAATGATACTGTCCTTGTAGAACATAAATGATTGCAAAACCACCTAAACCTAAATTAATAATAGTTAGGACATTTGCAATTTGACTTCTCAGCTTTTTGACAGTATTGTCTACGAGGTGTTGAAATAAAATCAAAAGCACCCCTCCCTTGTAAGACTGTTGGTAAAAAGTTACATACTGAGGAATAATTATACCATATTTCAATGTAACAGACTATATGATAACATGTTTCTTTTAGAAAGGAAGAGTAATGTGAAAAAGCACTTATATAAAGCAATGGTTCAGCTTACAAACAATCCAATTTATAGTGACATTTTAAAACGTTTTGCAACGTCAAAAATGAGTGGAAAGTTAAATCAATCGTTTGTTAATGCCTTTAATATTAATCAAGAGGAACTCCAATATGAAATAAATCATTATCCAACAATACACGATTTCTTTATTAGGCAATTGAAAGAAGGGGCAAGAGAGGTTGATGTTAGTCCAAGCAGTGTTGTTAGTCCGGTTGATGGGGTTCTCACAGAATGGGGCACTATTGATGAAAAAGCAAATTTTTACGTCAAGGAAAATGATTATCCATTAAAAAAATTGCTTGGCTTAAAGAATACAACTAGGCGTTACATTGGTGGAACATATATGGTTTTTTATTTAAGCCCGAAGGATTATCACCGTATTCATAGTCCAATTAAAGCTAAGGTAGTGAAAAGGTGGGCGCTCGGAAAGTATTCAGAGCCAGTAAATAAAATGGGACTACTTTTAGGAGAAAAGCCTTTAGCAAATAATTATCGTTTGATTACGGAGTTAAAGGTAGAGCAGAAACATGTTGCGTTAGCAAAGATAGGTGCATTGAATGTAAACAGCGTTCATGCATCACACTTGAAACCGCAGTTAGAAAAAGGGGAAGAACTTGGTTACTTTAGTTTTGGATCTAGTGTGGTACTTTTGTTTGAAGCAGGGTTGATAAAAACAGCTTTTGCTACTGATGAGCAAGATATTATGATTAGGCAGGGTGAAAAGATCGGAACACTAGTGTAAACGATTAACCTGCATTACTGTCTAAGCTCGGACAGGGATTGCGGTACTTTTATAGTAGTTAAACCACTTAACTGTAAAAAAGGGGTGACTCAAAGGGAAAACGAACCTTATTGAGTCACCCTATTTTAATTTAGTTAATTTGATGTCTTTTTTCCTTTTTTCTCAGCGATCTTTATTGCCTTTGCAAGATCATCCTGAATGCTCTTTTCTGACATTTTTACACCTACGTTATATGCTGACTTAGAAATCATAAAACCAGCTACAGGGGCTGTGAGAAATACAAAGAAAATAGTCAGTAAAAGCTTACCAATAAACTGATCTTGGATGATCAAAAAGTAAAGGAAAGTACCGATTACAATACAGATAACTCCAAGTGTGGCACTTTTTGTGGCAGCATGTAATCTTAAATAAACGTCAGGAAAACGTAAAATGCCTATAGATCCTAATACGCTAAACATACCACCTAACAGAATAAAAATACTAACGACGATCTCTGTCAAGAACCACACCTCCTTCAATAAACTTCGCGAGAGCGATTGTACCAATAAACGCTAAAATAGCGATGACAAGAATAACTTCTGCATATGCGACCGTTTCTTGAATGATCATAATGATTCCAATGAAACCGATCAAATTAATACCAATTGTATCAAGCGCAACCACTCTATCTGATAGAGTGGGGCCTTTTAAAACACGTGTAAAGCAAATTAATATCGAGAGCGACATAAGTACTAACACTATCGTTGCTGATGTTTGAAGCATTACTTTGTCACCTCCATAATTGCTTTTTCAAAGGAATTATGAATTTCTTTTATTGCTTCGTGTTTATTTGGAACGTGAATAGAGTGTACAAAAATTGTTCTACCGTCTTCAGAAAAGTTCATTGATAACGTACCAGGTGTTAAAGAGATTAAGCAAGATAAGAGAGTAACTTCCCAATCTGTTTTCAGCTTTGTAGGTACAGCAATGATACCTGGTTTTATGTTTAACTTTGGACTTAGTACAATTTTAATCACTTCTATGTTAGATAAAATAAGCTTGTAAATAAATAACAGGAAAAGCTTAATAAAGGCAAGCACTCTCCTAAAGTAGAAATCGAAGCTTAAAAATCTTCGTAAAACATACAGTAACAGTAAACCTACAATATATCCTATAGCAAAATCAACTCCAGTAAAGCTGTTTTGCAATAGCATCCATATGAGCGCAACAACAATATTAAGCAGGATTTGAAAGGCCATATTACCTACTCCTTAAGAACAGAATTTATATAGATTGATGGATCTAACATTTGGTCTGCTGTAGCAAATAAAAGCTGGAATAAAGGCTCAGCCAGCACACCCATTAAAAAGCTAATCATCACTAGAGGGATTCCAGGTAACAATAGCTTACCAACTTTACGCTTCTTTGCCTCCTCAGGAGTAAGCGAAGGTGAGCCCCAGAATACATACATAAAGATTTTAACCATTGAGAACAACGTTAGAAGACCAACAATTAAGCTGACAGCAACGATAATATAGCGTCCTTCTTCTAACCCAGATAAAACAAGTGCAAACTTACTAAAGAATCCACTTAATGGCGGTATCCCAGCTAAAGAGATTGCAGCAATAAAGAATAACCAACCGAGATGTGGATGGGTTTTTAGAACACCACTCATTTTCTTTAAGTTTGTTGTACCTGTTACTTTTTCTGTCGCACCGCAGAATAAGAATAAGGCTGTTTTAACGATCATGTTATGTGCGATGATGTAAATGGATCCCGCAATAGCCATTGTAGTGAATATGCCTAATCCCATAATCATATAACCTACCTGACTAACGATATGAATAGCTAGGATTCTCTTAAAGTCAAATTTTGAAACGGCACCAAGGACACCAAAGAACATCGTTAATCCGGCAAGAACTAATACTACATTTAACGTGAAGTCTTGGTTATGCGTAAATATTAACGTATACGTACGCATAATGGAATACACGCCGACCTTCGTTAACAAACCACCTAATAGAGCAGCAACGGCTGTCGGAGGGCCGAAGTATGCGTTAGGTAACCAAAAGTGAAGTGGTACTAATGCTCCTTTTAAACCAAATACGATTAAGAAAAGAATTGCAACTACAGTTAGTACACCAGTTTGTTCGACTTCAGCGACACGTTCTGCTAAATGTGCAAAGTTTAGTGTGCCAGTTACAGAGTATAGTAAAGCAATGGCTATGATAAAGAAAATCGAACCGAACGTACTAATGACAACGTATTTAAAAGATTCACGTAGTTGATATTTTTTTCCACCCATCACGATTAAAACGAATGATGAAATGAGCATTACTTCAAAGAATACGAACAGGTTAAATATATCGCCTGTTAAGAAAGAGCCATTTACCCCTGTTAATAAGAAAAAATAGAAAGGGTAAAAGTAATATTTCTCTCTATCTTGATGTAACGTTTGAAAAGCAAAGAATAGACAGGCAGCTGCGACGATACTCGCTAGCACAAGCATGATGCTAGAGAACAAATCCCCAACTAAAACGATACCGAACGGTGCTTGCCAATTCCCTAATTCTACTGCAATTATTCCGTCTTGATATATTACATAAGTGAGATAAATAGATAATCCAATTAACCCTAAAGATATAACCCCACTGATAAACCGTTGTAATGGGATATTTTTCCTCAGAAGTATTAAGATAACCCCAACGATAAACGGTATCAAGACAGGTAGTAATACTAAATTATTCATCGGCACTACCCCTTAATTGATCAAGATCATCTGTTTTATGTTCTTTATATGTTCGATAGGCTAATACGAGTAGAAAGGCAGTTACCCCAAAGCTAATAACAATTGCTGTTAATATGAGTGCTTGTGGTAACGGATCGGCATATGATGCAGCCTCTTCCCCTAAAAGTGGAGGAGCACCTTCCTTTAAGCCTGACATTGTTAACAATAATAAATGCGCTCCATGAGATAAGAGAACAATGCCAAGGACAACTCGGAGTAAGCTTTTTGTTAATAACAAGTACGTACTGACAGTGACAAGAACACCGACAGTAATAATCATTAATATCTCCATTAAGATTCATCCTCCGCTATTGTTAATATTGTTAGCAATGCAACAGCAATAACTACTAAATATATACCTAAATCAAAAGGAAGAGCAGTAGTTAATTCAATTTCACCTAAGACCGGAACCGTATAATACTCAAAGTATTGCGTAAGGAAAGGGTCTCCTTGAAATAACATCGCATTAAGACCTGTTCCAATCGCTATTAATAGGCCCCAAGCGATAATTGCAGAGTAATTAAAAGGGATGACTTTTTTGATCGTCTTCATGTCGAAGCTAATGTACAGAAGCATTAGCGCAGAAGCCGTCATAAGTCCGCCAATAAAGCCTCCACCTGGGTTGTTATGTCCTGCAAAAAATAAGTAGATGGAGAATGAGAGTATAATGAAGGACACTACTCTCGTAATCGTATGCAGCATTAAGTAATTCGTCTTCATACATCCTCTCCACCTTTCATTTTAAGTTTAATCATCGTTACTACACCGAGTGCAGCAACTGCAAGCACGAGCACCTCTAATAACGTATCGAGTCCACGGAAATCGACTAATATGACGTTAACCATGTTATAGCCACCTGCGAGTGGTTTAGAAGCCTCTATGAAGAACTGAGAAATAGATTCCACACCGATATCGTGTCTCATTGCATGAGCACTGAATGCAGTTAACGTAACGACAAGACCGACACCAATAGAAATAACTAAGTTCGTTAGCTTGAAACGAGGTGTAAACTTTTCTTTTTTAAGCTCTGGTAGGTGATAAAAGCATAGTAAGAATAATACTACCATTACTGTTTCTACTAATAACTGTGTTAAAGCTAAATCAGGTGCTCTTAATACTACGAATAGTAGTGCGATAATAAAACCGATAACGCCTACTACGATGATTGCTCCAATTCGGTTACTAATGAAAGGAACACTAATCACAGATGCAATTAATACGAGTGTAATGACCCATAAGTAAGGGGATACTGTCGCTACATTTACAAAGTCAAATGCTATTGCATCAAAACGGAAAATTGTCCACCCAAGTAACAAAATCATAAATACCATCATGTAAGCAAAGTAATCCCGCAACAAACCAGTTAATTGTAAATTTGTCACTCGCTGAGAACCGGCAACTAGGCCATCTAATCCACCATCATATAGTCTGTTCAACGGATCTCTCTCTTTTAAGAAGAAAGTAGCCTCTTGCCAACGTTTTAAATTTAAAAAGACAAGTGCTCCAAATAATACTACAGCAACAGTCATAAATAGTTCTGTGTTAAGGCCATGCCAGTGATAAATATTGACATAAAACTCATCCGTGTAATTTGGCAAAATTGATTGCACAGTCGGTTCAATAATCGAGTAAGATAAAATATTTGGAAATAACCCGAAAATGACTACTAGAGAAGCAAGGACAATAGGAGAAATTAAAAGTCCCATTGGCGCTTCGTGTGCTTCCTTTTCTAATTTTTCAGGCTGGTGCTTACCTGTAAACGTCCTAAAGAACATAATCATACAGTAAACAAATGTAAAGACACTTGCAATCCAAGCGACTATTGGAAAAAGTATGCCCCATGTCGATACATTAAAGAAATCAATCGTTGTAGCATTGAGAACACCAGTAAAGAACATTTCTTTACTTAAGAAGCCATTAAATGGAGGCAAACCAGCCATCGAGGCAATCCCAATTAAAGATATCGTAAAGGTTATTGGCATGATTGTCATTAAGCCGCCTAGTTTACGAATATCACGAGTGCCAGTTTCATGGTCGATAATACCTACAACCATAAATAAGCTTCCTTTAAATGTTGCATGGTTAATTAAGTGAAAAACAGCAGCTATAATTGCTGTTGCATAAAGCATATCTACATTTTCTACATTATATAGAACGGCTGCTGAACCTAATCCTAATAATGACATGATCAATCCGAGCTGACTTATTGTTGAAAATGCGAGTATTCCTTTTAAGTCTTTTTGACGAACAGCTGAAATTGATCCCCATATTAGCGTCATAAGTCCAAAGGATGTAAGAATCCAGAACCACTCTGGCGTTCCTGCAAAAACAGGTGTGAAACGAGCAACTAAATAAATTCCTGCTTTCACCATTGTTGCTGAGTGTAAATACGCACTAACAGGTGTAGGTGCTTCCATCGCATCGGGTAACCAAATGTGGAATGGGAATTGTGCTGATTTTGTAAAAGCCCCTAATAATACGAGTAACATAGCTGGAATAAATAATGAATGTGTCATAATGCTACCAGCTTGCTCAATAATAGCTTGAATGCTAAATGTCCCTGTCATGATGTAAAGTAATGAAAAACCTGCTAACATTGCAAAACCACCGGCTACAGTGATGAGCATTGATTTCTGCGCCCCATAGCGTGATTTCTCTTTATGGAACCAATAAGCGATTAGTAATGCCGAAGATAAACTCGTAATTTCCCAGAACACATAAATAACGATTAAATTATCAGAAAGCACTACCCCTAACATAGCTCCCATAAACATGAGCAAGTAAACGTAAAAGTTGTTTAACGGTTCGTCTTTTTTGTTTGCTATGTAGTAGATGGAATAGAGCACTACTAATGTACCGATACCTGTAATGAGAAGGGCAAACAATAAACTTAAGCCGTCTAAATAGATATCAAAATTGACACCAATTGATGGTATCCAAGCTACAGATTCCGCTGCAGTTTTAAATTCTCCTCCAAATGGGAGGTATTGTGTAAATAAGTACACAAACAATACGAGTGGTAAGGGCAACACAAACCATCCAGTATGAATATGACGAAACCATCTATACACAAATGGAATGAGTATCGCCAATGCAAAAGGTGCTAAGACTAAGTAGTGAAGCGTCGACAAATGATATACCTCCTTTAAAATTTATCAATGTGAAAAATAATACTTTTTTTTTCAATAGAATAATCGCAAGTAAAATTATAATATAAAATAATTTTGGTTGCATCTCTCGCCTATTTAGGCTTCTCACATTTTTTTACAATTTATTAAATATGAAGAAACTAAGTTTTTTGATGAAAAAAAATATTTTTTTCATCATCTTACTTAAAACTTATAACGTTAAAAAAAGAATAATTACTCTTCCAAGAAGTATAAAAAAAAAGAAACCGTATCATCCTTATAACAAAGGAGGCGGTACGGTTGAAGAAAAATAAAGTGTTCGTCATTTCTTGTGCAATCTTTCTTATACTGTTATTACTTGCGATCCCATTTCATATTGATTCTACTAAACAAATTCTCGATCATCAACATAATGAAGAATTTCGAGGCTTTCATATGGGAGAAGATGAAGATACACGCCGTTTTCAACCAAGGCAGTATATAAAGGTTAATAAGCAAAAACAGATAGAAATCATTGAAGAAGAGTTGTAGAAGGGTTTTAAAAGGTAATCACGGTATTTTAGTTCCATAGAAGTACACAGCAACATCTTAATATAATGGTATTGCCCTCGTTGTACAGTGCCTTAAATGAGTCCTATATTTTAACTATTGCAAAAAAAAAAGAGGCTGGCTCTAATGGTCGAACACCTTTTGAGTCAGCCTCTTTGCTATTATGAAGTAATAGATTGCTTGTCCTTTCTTGAACGTCTCTCAATTTCTTGACGAATAAGAGTAATGAAATCTTCACTCAATTGAAGTTCGCGAGCTTTTCTATAAGTTTCCATCAATAAATCATCAGATAAATATCTCATAGCCCCACGCCGCCTCATGGCAGCTTCACCCCCCTATTGTTATTTCATCATCCGAGTTGTACGTGTCTCATTAATGAAGTCGACTTTGAAAAAATATGTCAACTTATGCGAATTTAAAATTGTTTATAAACTTTACGTTTCTATTCTTTCTGCTCGCTCGTTTTCTCTTGTGTTGAATTGATAATATCACGTTCTGCTTACGTTCTCAACGTCACTTTTGTCCACAAATATAGGTGGATAAGTTGTGAATAGACTGTATATAACTGAGGGTGATGTAAGGCGAAGTAAGGGTGGATATGTGTATAATGTTATCCACAATTGTTTGTGTTTGTGGTTTTTTGTCGAAAAGTTTTTAGCATATTATTAAATTTATTCGTTACTGTTGCCCTTTATCATGTTTAAGTAAGATCCTACACACTAAATTCAACGTCTGCAGCGAAAAAATAAATAATGGTTAAGTTTGAAATAGGAGATGTAAAAAATGTATTATAGATAGAAGATCTTGGTTTTTTAAAATGTTTCATAAAAATAGAGAGGAAGGATTCCTTATGAAGGATGTTGGTAAAGACAAGATTATATGTTCCGGCTGTGGGATCTCCATACAAACCGAAGAACCGAACAATTTAGGATATGCACCTAAGTCTGCATTAACTAGAGAGGTTATTATATGCCAAAGGTGTTTTAAGTTAAAGCATTATAATGAGGTTCAAGATGTTCCTTTAACAGATGATGATTTTTTAAAAATATTAAATGAACTAGGTAAAAAAAATGCATTAATTGTAAAAGTAGTAGATATTTTTGATTTTGATGGTAGTTGGCTTCAAGGGCTTCCACGCTTTGTAGGTAATAATCCTATTTTATTAGTCGGGAATAAAGTCGATTTATTGCCTAAATCTGTGAAGCGGAATAAGTTAGTTAATTGGATGAAATGGGCGAGTAAAAATTATGGCTTAAAGCCCGCTGATATACATTTAATGAGTGCAGAAACAGGCGAAGGCGTGATGGAGACAGCTAGCCTTATTGATAAATGGAGAGAGGGCCGAGATGTCTACGTTGTAGGAAGTACAAATGTCGGTAAGTCAACTTTTATTAATAGATTACTAAAAGAGTTTGGTGCAGATGATGAGTTTTTAATTACGACTTCTAATATCCCTGGTACGACATTAGATATGATTGACATACCGCTTGATGATGGAGCATCATTATTTGATACTCCAGGTATCATTAACCATCATCAAATGGCTCATAGGTTAAATAAAAATGAGTTGAAGGTGATTTCCCCACGAAAAGAAGTAAAGCCGACGGTGTTTCAGCTAAATGATCAACAAACTTTGTTTTTCGGTGGTTTAGCAAGGCTTGATTTTTTACAAGGGGAAGGTAGATCCTTTGTATGCTACTTTTCGAATGAATTGAATATACATAGGACAAAGCTTGAAAAAGCAGATCAACTTTTTGAAAACCATCTTGGGGAGTTACTCACACCACCATTTAAAGAAAATGTAGACAGTTTTCCTGAACTAGTAAAAAAAGAATGGAAACTTACTGAGGAAAAGCAAGATATCGTGATCTCAGGACTAGGCTGGGTAACAGTACATGGAAAAGGTGCACAAATACGTACGTTTGCACCAAAGGGAGTACATGTAAGTATAAGACCATCTATTTTTTAAAAAAGCTATGTAAAAAGCTGCATCCGTCGAGACTTCTCGGAGTATAGCCTTTTAAAAGATGGCTTTCATTCCATGTTTCTATGAAAGGAGAGGGGATTATGAAGCAAATTATTGGTGTAATTGGTGATCCTATCGGTCATTCTTTATCTCCACATATGCACAATGCAGCATATCGTGAATTAGGGATAAATATGGAGTATCATGCATTTCACGTTAAGCGAGAACAACTAGAAAATGCTTTAAAAGGTGTTCGAGGACTCGGGATTAAAGGACTAAATGTCACTATTCCACATAAAGTAAACGTTCTTCCTTATTTGGATGAAGTAGATGAATTAGCTAGACATTTAGGTGCTGTAAATACAATAGTCAATGAAGATGGAAAGCTTATTGGGTTTAATACAGATGGTGAAGGCTATTTACAATCATTGTACGAGTTTATACAAGGTGACCTACAAACGAAACGAGTGTTAATGATTGGTGCTGGTGGAGCTTCCAGAGCAGTTACACTAACGATTGCTAATAGCGGAGTAAAGGAAATAATCGTTACTAATCGAACTGCTGAAAAAGGGGAAGAATTAGTAAAAGATTGTAAGAAGTTTTGTCCTTCGTCATTTATGTCATTAGAAGAAGTGGAGAAAAATCTTGAGCGCTTTGATGTCGTTATTAATACTACTTCTATAGGAATGGCTCCACATTTAAATAAACTACCTATTTCTTTAGATAAAGTAAAAAGTGATACGATTGTAAGTGACTTAATTTATACACCGTTTAAAACAAAGTTTTTAATAGAAGCGGAGAAAAAGGGTTGTCGAGTTTTAAATGGCCTAGACATGTTTGTATATCAAGGTGCCCTTGCATTTAAACGGTGGACAGGTATTAACGCCCCAACTCAAGTTATGCGAGAGGCTGTTTTACAACAATTAGAAGGAGGAAAAAAATGTTAACCGGAAAGCAAAAGAGATTTCTAAAAAGTAAAGCGCATCATTTAAAGCCCATTTTTCAAGTTGGAAAAGGTGGGGTAAACGAAAATTTAATTAAACAAGTTAATGATGCCTTAGAAGCTAGGGAATTAATAAAAGTGAGCGTGCTGCAAAATTGTGATGAGGATCGTGATGAAGTAGCACAAACAATTTCAGAAGGGGCAAGATCAGAGGTTGTCCAATTAATCGGCAGTACTATTGTTTTATATAAAGAGTCTAAAAATCAGAAAACAATTGAACTTCCATCGTGAGGCGAAAAAAATGCGAATTGGCATACTAGGAGGAACTTTTGATCCACCTCATATCGGTCACCTTTTAATGGCTGAAGAAGCAAGGCTTCAGATGAACTTAGATGAAATTTGGTGGATGCCTAATAAAATCCCCCCTCATAAAGAGAAGGAAAGCGACACAACAGAACAAGATCGATTAGAAATGGTAAAAGAAATGATATCATTACATAGCCATTTTAAGGTATGTGATATAGAGCTTCATCGAGAAGGACCTTCTTATACGGTAGATACGTTAAAACTATTAAGAGGCCAACATCCCAATGCTGTATTTTATTTTATCATTGGTGAGGATAGTTTAATGAACTTACATAAATGGTATAAGAGTGAAGAAATAAAAAAGCTTGTATCATTTATTGTTATCCGTAGACCGGGTTACGATACTAATGAGGCAACAGAAGGTATAACATTGCTAGAAGGTCCTACAATAGATGTTTCGTCTACGACAATTAGAGAAACATTGAATACAGGGACGTTTAATCGATTTTTGTTGACTAAAGGTGTATTCGACATGATAAAGGAGCGTCACTTATATGAATGAGGAGCAAGCACTTTTAGAAGTGAAAAAGGCTTTAAAGACGCGACGGTATGAGCATACAGTTAGGGTGAGGGATGAAGCGCAGAAATTAGCAAATCAATATCATGTAAACATAGAAAAGGCGAGGGTTGCTGCAATTCTTCACGATTATGCAAAATACCGCTCAGTTGAAGAAATGAAACAGACGATAAAAGACGAAAAGTTAGATAAGAGATTGCTCTTTTACGGAAACGAAATTCTACATGCATTTGTTGGAGCAACATATGTTCAAAAGGAATTAGGTGTAGACGATGAAGAAATAATATCTGCTATCCGATACCATACTACTGGAAGAGCACAGATGACGGACATAGAAAAAGTCGTATTTTTAGCGGACTATATTGAACCGGGTAGAACATTCCGAGGTGTGGAAGAAGTACGAGAGAAGGCATATAAAGATTTGGACCACGCTTGCTTTCTTGCTCTTAGGAATACGGTTCAATTTCTCGTTGGTGTAGAGAAATCTATTTACCCTGATACATTTGAAGCATATAATGATTTTGCTCAGAAAATAAAAGGAGGTAAGTGAATCGTTTATGGATAAAAAAGTGTTGTTAGATTTAGCAGTTAGAGCTGCAGATGACAAAATAGCAGAAGATATTGTTGTACTAAATATGGAAGGTGTCTCTCTCATTACAGACTACTTTGTTATTTGCCACGGGAATTCCGAAAAGCAAGTGGAAGCCATTGCGAGGGAAATAAAAGACCGTGCACAGGAAAAAGGAATAGAACTAAAAAGGTTAGAAGGTCTACAGGAAAGTCGATGGGTACTTATTGATCTTAATGAAGTAATTGTCCACGTTTTTCATAAGGATGAGAGACATTATTATAACTTAGAAAAATTATGGGGAGATGCGCCTACCTTAACTGTAGAGCAAGTGTTAAACAGTTAGATGTAAAGGAGTTACAAATGATGAGCGATAGACATTTTGCTGCTATTTATGATGTATTAATGGAAGATGTCCCCTATCATAAGTGGGTAGATTATTGTAAGAAGTACATACCCAATAATAGTGAAGTTCTTGATGTAGCTTGTGGTACGGGCACTTTCACAATTTTATTATATAAAGCCGGCTTCACAGTTTCAGGAATTGACATAGCAGAAGATATGCTTACTATAGCAGAGGAGAAAGTAAGAGATAAGCAACTGCCGATTCCTTTATTTCATCAAGATATGCGTTCCCTTTCAGGTTTTTCACAACTTGATGCTGTGACTTTGTTTTGCGATGGACTAAATTATTTAATGGATGAGACTGATGTTCAAATCACATTTACTAGGATCGCATCTGCCTTAAAGTCAGGAGGTATCTTTTTGTTTGACGTACATAGTTTATCTAAAATCAGAAACACCTTCAATGAACAGCTGTTTGGTGAAAATCGGGAGGATATTAGTTACTTATGGTTTTGCAACCATGGATCGCAAACAGACAGTGTTGATCATTCTTTTACTTTCTTTGTTAAAAATGAAGATGGATCATATGAAAGAACGGATGAAGAGCATAGTCAACGAACTTTTCCTATTGAAGAATATGTAAGGTGGCTACAATTTGTGGGATTCCATAATATTGAAGTTTCAAGTAATTTCGGGGAAACTTCCGTAATAGAGGCTGATGATAGAATTTTTTTTAAAGCAGAAAAAAAATAGAAGGATTTCTATAATTAGTTGTCGAAATAAAAAGGTGCCCTATAAAAAAGAGTTAATAGGACACCTTTTTGCGTTATTTTCCAGTCTCAGCACGCGTGTTATTTTCGGTTAATTGTTTTTGAATTAAATGACGATCCTCAGCGTACTTTTCATGAGTACTTTTGAATAAATGGTTAAATTGTTGGCCAATTTCAGAGCGTAGAACATTTAAGCCTACCCCTGTCACCCCACCAGGTACAGTTACTCTTTCTTGCAAAGTCTGTAAGGTGAAATACTTCTTTCTTAATAGCTCTCCGTAACCAATAAGCATCGATTCCATAATATTTGTTGCTTCATCTTCCTTAATATTCGTTTCTTGAACAGCTGCCTTAATCATTTCCTCGACTAAAAAACTAATGAATGCTGGGCCGCAGCAGCCTATATCAGACGCTACCCTTGTGACGTCATCCGATATTAACTCAGGTGTCGAAATCGTTTTAAAGAATCTCATCAATTCTTCTTTATCTTCATTCGCTACATTTTGACCGAACGTAACTAGGGAAGGCCCTTCTTGAGCTCGGTTAACAATACTTGGTATAAATCGAACAACCTTTGCCTCTGTTATTTTTTCCAACTCTTCAACTAAAAGTGGGCTAGTAATAGAAATGAGTACATGGCGTTCCGTAAGTATATCTTTCACTTCTTCTAAGAGCGGAATCATTTGTAAAGGTTTTGTACATAAAAATACCCAATCACATTCTTTTATGAGACTTCGGGCATCTCCGGCAACGTTTACTCCTTCATATGAATCCGCAATTTGTTTTGCTTTGTCAATTGTACGATTTGTAATTGTCACATTGTTTGGGGTGATTGCATGAGCATCAAGGAATGATTCAATTAATATTTTCCCCATGCTTCCTGTCCCGATGAAGCCAATTCTCTTCAATCGTTCCCCCTCCTTTTTATAGCGTTCTTCCATCATTGTATGAATGAAAATGAAATATATGAGTGAAGGGTGGTAAATTCATGTTTATTTTAAGGTTTCAACAAAAATGGCCAATGGTAGCTGCTTTTTTACTATGTTTTTTACTTGGAGTACTTTCATTATTTATTTTCCAGCAAGTAACTCAAGAAAGAGAGGGGGAGGAGGATTGGAATTTAATATTTGAAGATAGTGAATCGCACATAGTGATGGAAGAAATCGATGATATTATTATTGTTGATATAAAAGGAGAGGTGAATAGACCTGGAATTTATGAAATGAGTTTTGGAGAACGTGTCCATGACGCTATTGCACAAGCCGGAGGATTTACAGAAAATGCTGAGAAAAATGCGTTGAATTTAGCAGAAAAATGCTTTGATGAGATGGTAATTTATGTACCCTCACAGTTTGAAGGAGAGGATATAGGAGTTGTTCTTCAATCAGAAAATACAGATGGAAAAGTACGAATAAATATTGCTTCTGAAGGGGAACTTACTGAACTTCCCGGCATTGGACCTGCTAAAGCGAAAGCAATCATTCATTTTAGAGAAGAAAATGGCCATTTTCAAAAAATAGAAGATGTAGTTAATGTACCAGGAATAGGGGAAAAGACACTAGAAAATATTCGTGAATACATAAGGGTTCCTTAAATTATTCATTATTGATGTTATAAAGTAAAATTTTATTTGACGCATATGTGGATGCTTGTCTAAACTTATAATATATTTGACGAATAATGGAGTTTGTTGGAGGAGGGATTCAATTGGATAGAATATCATGGCATCAATATTTTATGGCGCAAAGTCATTTACTTGCATTAAGAAGCACGTGTTCCCGTTTAATGGTCGGGGCAACAATAGTACGAGATAAACGTATCATTGCTGGGGGGTATAATGGGGCCATATCTGGTGGTGTCCATTGTATAGATGAAGGATGTTATGTGATAGATGACCATTGTGTTCGGACGATTCACGCAGAAGTTAATGCACTGTTACAATGTGCTAAGTTTGGTGTTGCTACAGAAGGATCCGAAATATACGTCACGCATTTCCCATGCTTAAATTGCTGCAAAGCTTTAATACAAGCTGGCATTAAAAAAGTATACTATGCCAACGATTATAAAAATCACCCATACGCTTTAGAGCTTTTTGAGCAAGCAGACGTCATTGTCGAACAAGTAGAGCTTGAGGAAATGATTCTAGATAGAAATAATGAAGAGAAGCTCATGTTCACTGCAGATTTATTGGCGAGGCTTAAAAAATTAGGTATAGAAGGTAAAGAGTTGAATGAGTTAAAAGAAAAAGCAAATCGTTTATATACTTCGACTTAAAGAATGTCGTTTTCGTTATCCACTAAAGGATAGGGGGTTTAATAGTTTGCTTAATAACTGTTAAGGCCCTCATCCTCCCCAAATACTAACATAAAATTGGAATAGAGGTGATAAGTTGTTTAGAAGAATGTATTCATATACTCTAGTGTCCATTGCTGGTTTAATATTATCTCTGACAAGCAATTGGGTTATTCCCCTTTTTCTTCTTATAGTAGCTGTTTTACCCCTCATTTTTAATCACCATGAGAAAAACAAATCCATGACATTACTACTTTTAATTTTTACTTCAATTTGTTTTTATTTTTATGGACTTTGGACGATAGATAAGAGTGAATCAACACTGACAGGCGAGGAGACATCTATTGTAGGCAAAGTAGTTACACAACCGACATTGACACAATCTTTGCGCTGGTCATTCGAAGTAAAACTTCAAGACGGAGAACGAATACAAGCATTCTCAACTGTAGAAAATGAGCCCTTCTACAACGAAGTGTGTCAATTTAGCGGAAGTATTTCACCCCCTCACTCAAATACAAACCCTTATACTTTTAACTATGAACAATATTTACAAGAAAAAGGTGTCCATTGGGTACTATCTGTTGAGGAAATAAAAGGGGGTTGTATAAATCAAAAGGTAACTATGAAGGGAAAGGTTGAGTTATTACGGAAAAAGGGAATTGAAAGGCTAATAAACATAGAGGAAGGTGATACTTCTGCCCTAATGGTAGCATTAGTTTATGGAGACAGATCTTATCTTACTGAAGAGAGAGTCAAAACGTATCGTCAACTTGGAATTATTCACTTATTAGCTGTCTCAGGACTACATATTGGTTTAATTACTTTATCACTATTTTACTTTTTTTGTAGGATAGGATTGACGAAAGAAAAAACTAGTCTCATTTTAATATTAATACTGCCTGTATATATTGTGATTGCTGGTGGAGCGCCTTCTGTCATACGTGCCTCAATTATGTGCATGTTAGTGCTATTGGCTACAGTAGTTAATCAGAAAATGAAAGTCATCGATTTATTATCAATACTATGCATCGTACTACTTATCATTAATCCATTCTATATTTTCCACTTAGGCTTTCAGCTTTCTTTTCTCACGAGCTTTTCACTCATTTTGTCCCAATCATTATTGAATGATACAAATAAAATATTCACTTTATTTAAGGTAACCTTTATAGCACAGCTAGTTTCAATGCCTCTTATACTATATCACTTTTATGAAATCTCCCTATTATCAGTAGTTATTAATTTAATTTTTATACCATTTATTTCAATGTGGATTCTTCCACTGTCTTTTCTAACGGTTATATTTCAATTGTTGTTTCCACCACTTTCACATGTGACATTTTATATCGCTTCAACAAGTTTATCATTTTCACATAAGGTGTTAGATGTCGCTTCAAAGTGGAAGTGGGATATGCTAGTTTTTGGACAACCATCCATCTATATTTTAGTATTACTGTACGCTTTTATCATCTTATGTTTAGTTTCATTTGAGAAAAAAATAGTGATTTTAAAGTGGATATCATCCTCTCTTCTTATAGGTGTATTAAGCTTTCAATATTTCCAACCATATTTTTATGCCTTTGCTGAACTTACGATATTAGATGTAGGACAAGGAGATGCAATTGTTATTACACTTCCAAGAAGCAAAATAACTTATTTGGTGGATACTGGCGGCTATGTATCATGGGGAGAGGAAAGGTCGAATACCGTTTATGGCCCCGGTAAATATGTCATTGAACCGTATTTAAAAGGTAAAGGAATTAAAAAAATAGATAAATTAATTTTAACCCACGGTCACTATGACCACATAGGAGAAGCTTGCTATTTGTTAGAAGAAATGGATGTTAAAAGTATAATGTACCCAAAAACAGAAAATATTGCTGTTGAAGCTCATGATACTTTTGGATGTGCACAAAACAAGAAAGTACCAGTACAGTTTGTAAATGAGGGAGAATGGTGGAATGAAAAAGGTCAATACTTTGCAGTTCTTAATCCATATGGCAATGAAGCAAAAGAAAATGATAAATCAATTGTATTGTTTGTTAACCTAGAAGGGAAACAAGTGCTATTAACTGGAGACATAGAGGGGGATGCTGAGACGAGGTTAATAAATTCGTATTCTGCAGATCTTCACATAGACATTTTAAAAGTTGCACATCATGGTAGTAAATCATCGACAAGCGAAGGTTTTATAGAGCATTTTCAACCTGATATTGCTGTAATTTCTGCTGGGAGAAATAATAGGTTTGGTCATCCTCATGAAGAAGTAATGTCAAGGTTAGATCAATATAATGTAAAAGCATTTCGCACAGACTTAGATGGTGCGGTTATGATAAAAATTAGGAGTAACAAAATAAAAATTGAAACAACGGTGAAAAGAGAACAAGAAACACTTGACTATAGGTAAGAAAGAGGTTGACTCAAAAGCTCGATTTTTTTTACCTTTTGAGTCAACCTCTTATATGTACTTATCTTGTACCGAAAAATTCAATTACTTGAGCAATAATAAAGATTGTCATGAAGAAACCAAATGTAACAACAAACCCAACCCCACTATCAATTAAATCGTTTCGTTTTGATTGAACGTCTTTTTCAAATTCGTTTGCCATTCAAAGCCCCCCTATCAACTATATAGTATACGAAATATCTTCATAAAAATCCACAAAATAAAGTCGAGGATTATTACGAGTTAAAAATAACCTTTTTATTCACTGAACATTGACATTTTTATCCTCACCAAGTCGGTTTCTCCCTTTTTATATTATACATTGTTATTCCTGTAAAGAGTTGTCACCTATATTAACACGTGGCATAGGATATGATAACAAGTACAGAAGAGAAAAGCGGATATCGCTATAGTGAAGTGTCCTAGGTGCTTTACTGTAGCGTTTATCATAAATGGGGAGACGGCAAATACTTGCTTTCTTCCCTTTTTCTTTAAAAGTGATAAAATGGAGGTGTGAATTTGTCGAGAGGGGATGTACCCAAATGGCTTACATAGATATTGTTAGAAAGATAAAAAAAGGGCATGTTGCATCTGTATATGTCTTAACTGGAACGGAGCAATACATATTAGAGGATACGATTCATCTCATCATTAAGAATACATTAGCGGATGAAGAAAAGGAATTTAATTTATCAACATACGATATGAAGGAATACCCAATTGAATTAGCTGTCGAAGAAGCATATACTTTTCCGTTTATGGGTGGAAAAAGAGTTGTGATTGTTAAGGATGCGTACTTTTTAACTTCTCAAAAGGTATCATCAAAAATTGAACACAACACGAAGCAATTAGAGGGGTATTTAGAAAACCCTGCACCAGAAACGGTTTTGATTTTATTAGCCCCATACGAAAAACTTGATGAACGAAAAAAAATTGTGAAGTTAGCAAAAAAAGCAGGTGAGTATGTTAGTGGATCTGCTTTAGAAGAGAAGGACTTAAAGCTATGGATCATGGATCGTGCAAGGGATAACAATGTCACTATTGATGATTTGGCAATTGAACAATTAGTCTTGTTAACGAGCGCAAAACTGATGATTTTAGCTAGTGAGATCAAAAAATTAGCCATTCATGTTGGTGATGGAGGGAGAATAACAGAAGAAATAGTAAATGAGTTAGTTCCTCGTTCGTTAGAGCAGAACATCTTTTCTTTAGTAGAGGGTGTAGTAAGAAGGGAAATTAGTCATTCTTGGGCAATATTTTTAGATTTAATTAAACAGAAGGAAGAGCCGCTTAAAATAATTGCATTGATGGTGAGGCAGTTTCGAATTTTGTACCAGGTGAAGCAATTGACACTGCAAGGTTATTCACAAAAGCAAATAGCTGGTCAATTAAAGCTACATCCATACGTTGTGAAGCTTGCTATGGGACAAGCAAAGCAATTTAACGATGATGAATTGTTAGCCTTACTAGATGAGTTAGCTAATATGGATTATGAAATAAAGACAGGCAAAATTGATAAAGTATTAGCTGTCGAGATCTTCTTTTCTAAACGTGCAAAAATTACGAATTAATAAAGAGACGTGGTTGACGCAGTAGGTTATTTTTACCTATTGAGTCAGCTTTTTCTTTTCTATCCAGTGAGAAAAAATGGGCTTATGGTAAGATGGGAAGCCCCCATCTGCCCTTGAGCAAATAAAAAAGAGCATGAAGGTAAGATGGCACCGCACCTTCCCTTCACTCCCATCATAGTACCGATAATGCTCCTATTTAGTAATCCTCTTTCAAGCGTTCTACATAAAACGATAGTATTTAACAAAGAATAAATGCATTAAAAATAAAAAAGGCATTCCACCTAAGATGTGAATGCCTTGTCTGCTTTATTATGCAGATACTGAGTTCAAACGTTTTTGCAAGTTCGACTTTTGACGATTTGCTGCGTTTTTATGGAGTAGCCCTTTATTAGCTGCTTTATCAAGTTTTTTGGTTGCCACCAAGAATGCTTGTTTTGCTCCTTCAACATCGTTACTTTCAGCTTTCGCGTTAAAAGCTTTGATTGCTGTACGAAGGTCAGATTTAAATGCAGCATTTTGAGCGCGACGTTTTTCAGTAGTTTTAACACGTTTGATAGCAGATTTAATGTTTGCCATCCATTTCACCTCCTTGATGCAACCGTAATAACGTTTCATTATCCGTGCAACACTAAGGATTGTACCAAAAGCAAATTTAAAATGCAATAGAAAATATGGGGTAATAAAAGAAAACATTTCTTTAGAGAGCTAATTTTACTCAAAATTAAAGAGGTGACAAAAATGACAAAAGAATTAGACTTAAGCAGTTATCAAGTACGTACTGACTTAGCAGTAGAGGCACATGAGATGTTAGTGGAAAGAGAGGGACAGAAAGAGAAAAAAGAAGAAACCTCATCTGCTATTGATGGAGTCAAGGTTGAAAGTAGAGATATTGACGGAGTAAATATTACAAAGGTTGATATTTCTGAGGGTGGTTCTGAGAGGATTGGAAAAAAGGCAGGGCAATATTTAACATTCGAAGCACAGGGAATACGCCGTAAAGACACAAATATACAAGATCGTGTTGAAGAAATTTTCGCAAAGGAATTTCATCAATTTTTAAATGAATTAGGAATCAAACAAGATGATCGTTGTCTTGTAGTAGGACTAGGTAACTGGAATGTGACTCCAGATGCACTAGGACCTCTTGTAGTCGACAATTTATTAGTGACAAGCCATTTATTCGAACTTCAACCTGAAAATGTCTCGGAGGGATTTAGACCTGTCAGTGCAATTACTCCAGGTGTAATGGGGATTACAGGTATAGAAACGAGTGATATTATTCATGGCGTTGTTGAAAAGGTAAAACCTGATTTTATCATAGCGATTGATGCATTAGCGTCAAGATCAATTGAGAGGGTGAACACAACAATTCAAATATCTGACACTGGCATTCATCCAGGTTCTGGAGTCGGAAATAAAAGAAAAGAGCTATCAAAGGAAGTGTTAGGTATTCCAGTTATAGCAGTCGGAATTCCTACGGTTGTTGACGCAGTATCGATTACGAGTGATACGATAGACTTTTTATTAAAGCACCTAGGTAGAGAAACAAGAGAAAAAAATCAACCTAAACGTCGATTAGCCCCTGCGGGTATGACGTTTGGTGAAAAAAGAAAATTAACAGATGAAGATATGCCAGGAGAACAGGAGAGACAACAATATATGGGGATTGTTGGCGCTCTTGATGAAAATGAAAAAAGACAGTTAATCTCTGAAGTACTAGCGCCGATAGGACATAATTTAATGGTTACCCCGAAAGAAGTTGACGACTTTATAGAAGATATGGGCAATGTTTTAGCACAAGGTTTAAATGCTGCGTTACACGGAAGTATTGATCAAGAAAATGTCGGTGCTTATACGCATTAATTTTATTCCCAGTTAAAAATAAGAATTTGGTCTAATTCATCCTTTTTTGTCATACACATCGTCTATAGACGTGGACAAGAAAGGATGAAATTTTTATGAGAAGGCGCCCCACTGTTAAACGACGCAATTTACAACGGAATAGGACAAGCATTCAAAAAGCCTTTTCCTCACTTGTAATGTCAATAGTCATGCTGTTTTTTTTCATTACATTAATCACTTCTTTAGGAACAGGGAGTGTTTTCTCTTCCTCTTCCATAAACGAAGCTAGCAGAAATATATCGAGTGAAATGTTTATTCAAATTATGGGGATAGAAAACCCTTATTTTACACAATCACTTCCAGAAGACTACAATCCACCATCAGTGTCAGCAACAGTTTTTGAGCTAGCTACTAGCATAGATCCTGGTGATCATAGAACGTTATTAGGAACAGAGTTACCTGGTTTCTCTCTTTTTGATGGAACGATTATTTTAGCAGGTGAAGGAGTCGATTATACCGAAATGCCTCTTGAATCAGCGCCTCCGATGGAAGTGTTGTTGGCAGAAAGTGAAGCGGCTGATGAGAGAATTGCTGAAATCGACATGCTAAGGGAAGAAATGGCTGGACAAGACGAACTTGAAAATGTAGTTCACATCATGCATGCGCATAACAGAGAATCTTTTTTTCCTGAGTTAAAAAATGTTGATACTGAAAATGAAAATAACGCGAATCACCCAACAGTAAACATCACTTTAGCTGGAGAGAGGTTGGGGATGGAGCTATCCAAATACGGTATAGGCTCTCACGTCAATACGGAGGATATCGGTGCGATGCTAAGTGAGCGAAGCTGGCAATACAGTCAATCATATGATATGGCACGAGAAGTATTGAAAGATGATATTGAGGATCATGGAGAATTTGAATTTTATTTTGACCTTCACCGTGATGCCGCAAGAAGAGACAGGACGACAATTGAAATAAATGGTGAAAAGTATGCACAAATATACTTTGTTTTAGGTTTAAATAATCCGAATTTTGAACAGAATCAACAGTTAATGACAGAATTACATGAACGATTGGATGAGGACTATCCAGGACTTAGTAAAGGAATATTTGAGCCACCAGCAGGTCCAGGAAGGAACGGTTTATATAATCAAGACGTGTCACCTAACTCTATCTTAATTGAATTCGGTGGTGTCGATAATTCACTTGAAGAAGTTTATCGTACCGTTGAAGTGTTTGCCGAGATTTTTAGTGATTTTTATTGGGATCAGCTTGAGGAGGGAGAATAATGGCACATTTATTAAGCAGAGGCCTTTTATTTGTAGCGATACTTATGTTTGGTTTTATATTTGGTGTTGTTTATTCTAACCATGCTACCGTAGAATCACAGTTAATAGAAAATGAACCGACAGAAAAGAGAGAAGAAAAAGCGAGCGTTCCTTCTCCTGGATTTATACTAAATGATGAGAAAAAGGATAGTAGTGACGATTTAAAAATCGAGATGGAGGATGAAGAGGGGATTGTTATTTATGGCGATGGTGAAGATGTGCTACAAGAACTAAGGTCAGATGTTGATATAGAAAGAGACTTATTAGATAAACAACAGTTCGCACAAAAAAATGGCCATAATTTTTTCTCTGAAATGGGGATTCGGACAGCTGACACACTTGAAGGAGTGTTTCGTTCATTATTTTCAGTAATTGAATAACTGTAATGGAGGGGGATTTAACACGGTATTCTTGCCGAAATGAATCTCCCTCCTATCTTTTTTAGACAATGTATTGTACATTAACAAAGATATTTGGAAATGTTTCTTATAATCTTTTTAAGAAATATTTGAAGATGTAATGTAACTATTGCTATAATAAACGTTAGTGTATTTTACAAAGAAGCGGATATAACAGTAAATTCTTTGAAGTGAACAGTAGGAGTGGATAGTTACATGAAGCCTGAAGAACGTTTAAAACGTAGAGATAAAATTCGCAATTTCTCAATAATTGCCCATATAGATCACGGTAAGTCAACATTAGCCGATCGTATACTAGAAAAAACGAGTGCTTTAACGCAACGAGAAATGAAAGAGCAAATGTTAGATGCGATGGATCTAGAGAGAGAACGAGGAATCACGATAAAGCTTAATGCTGTTCAGTTGAAATATACGGCAAACGATGGAGAGGATTATATTTTCCATCTTATTGACACACCTGGTCACGTAGATTTTACGTACGAGGTATCCCGAAGTTTAGCTGCTTGTGAAGGTGCGTTACTTATTGTTGATGCTGCTCAAGGCATTGAAGCCCAAACACTTGCAAATGTATATTTAGCCTTAGACAATGACTTGGAAATTATTCCAGTGATTAATAAAATTGATCTGCCAAGTGCTGAACCTGAAAGGGTGAAACAAGAGGTAGAGGATGTTATTGGTCTTCCTCAAGAAGATTGTGTATTGGCTTCTGCAAAATCAGGAATTGGTATTGAGGAAATCCTTGAATCTATCGTAAAAAATGTTCCAGCACCACCAGGGGACCCTGCTGCGCCATTAAAAGCAATGATTTTTGATTCTTTATATGATCCATATAGAGGGGTTATCGTATATATGCGAATCGTAGAAGGAACAGTAAAGCCTGGGGATAAAGTTCGTATGATGGCAACAGGTAAAGAGTTTGAGGTGCAAGAATTAGGTGTATTTACACCGAAACCAGATGTTAGAGAAGAACTTACTGTTGGTGATGTAGGGTTTATGATTGCATCTATCAAAAATGTTGGCGATACACGTGTTGGTGATACTGTCACAAGTGCTGATCGACCAACAGACGAGGCGTTACCTGGCTATAGAAAGTTAAACCCAATGGTTTTCTGTGGGTTATATCCAGTTGATACGAATGATTATAATGATCTTCGTGAAGCACTTGAAAAACTGGAGTTAAATGATGCTTCATTACAATTTGAACCTGAGACATCTCAAGCATTAGGTTTTGGTTTCCGCTGTGGTTTCCTTGGCTTACTGCATATGGAAATTATACAGGAGCGTATTGAGCGTGAGTTCAACATAGATCTCATTACGACGGCTCCAAGTGTAATTTATCACGTTTATTTAACTGATGGAGAAACAATGAGAATTGATAATCCATCTAAAATGCCAGATCAGCAAAAAATCGAGTCAGTGGAAGAGCCATATGTCAAAGCACAAGTGATGGTTCCAAACGATTATGTTGGTGCAGTGATGGAACTTTGTCAGAAAAAGCGTGGCGACTATGTAGATATGCAATATATGGATGAAAATCGAGTAACGATAACTTATGAAATACCATTATCAGAAATCGTGTTTGACTTCTTTGATACGTTAAAATCAAATACAAAAGGGTATGCTTCATTTGATTATGAAATGATAGGATACAAGGAAAGTCGCTTAGTAAAAATGGATATTTTACTTAATGCTGAACAAATTGATGCACTTTCCGTTATTGTTCACCGAGATAGTGCTTACCAACGTGGTAAAGCAATTGTTGAGAAGTTAAAAGAGCTTATACCGAGACAGCAATTTGAAGTTCCAGTTCAAGCGAGTATTGGACAAAAGATTATTGCACGTTCAACGATAAAAGCGATGCGTAAAAATGTACTTGCAAAATGTTATGGTGGAGATATTTCACGTAAAAGAAAGCTTCTTGAAAAACAGAAGGAAGGTAAAAAGCGCATGAAGAGTGTGGGAAGTGTAGAAGTACCACAGGAGGCATTTATGTCAGTTCTAAGCATGGATGAAGGTGGAAATAAGTAACGTATAAAACCGCAGGGAATCCTGCGGTTTTTACCATGAATGAGGTGAAACTGTTGGATACAAAAGCCGTATATGTACATGTACCGTTCTGTGAGCAAATATGTCATTATTGCGATTTCAATAAATTTTTCTTGAAGAATCAACCTGTTGACGAATATTTATCCTTATGTGATCAAGAAATCAAAAACACTGTAAAAGTGCACCCGAATCATGCTATTTCATCAATATATGTCGGGGGTGGTACACCTACTTCGTTAACTACTTTGCAGCTCTCGAAATTGCTATCAAGCATAAAAGAAAATTTTTATACGGACAGGAACGTAGAATGGACGGTAGAGGTAAACCCAGGTAGTGTCGATCAAGAAAAGTTAGAAATGATGAGAGAATATGGCGTAAATAGGTTAAGTATCGGGGCACAGACGTTTCATGAAGACTTATTAAAAAAAATTGGTCGTGACCATCAACGAGAGGATGTATTCCATACAATAGAACTAGCAAGGAAAGTAGGTTTTCATAATCTGAGCATAGATATTATGTTTGGCCTTCCAAAACAAACGGAGGAACAATTTGAGGAAACTTTAAATATATTAACGAGACTTCCAATTGAACATATAAGTGCCTACTCTTTAAAGGTTGAAGAAAGAACTGTGTTTTACCAGTTATGGAATAAAGGAAAGCTATCTTTACCTGGTGAAGATATTGAAGCTAAAATGTACGAGCTCTTGCGTGAAAAAATGAAAAATAATAATTTTAATCAGTATGAAATTAGTAACTTTGCTAAAAATGGATATGAAAGTAGTCACAACTTAACATATTGGAAAAACGAACCTTACTTCGGTATTGGTGCTGGTGCCCATAGCTACGTGGCACAAGTTAGAAGAATCAATCACGGTCCGCTGCCAAAGTATATGGAAGCTGTTAAAGAAACAGGCTTTCCATACCGTGAAGAGCATCCTGTTTCCCGAAAAGAACAAATGGAAGAGGAAATGTTTATGGGGTTAAGGAAACTAGCGGGGGTTAGGCATCAAGATTTTCAAGAGAAATATCATCTCAACATCGAACAGGCTTTTCCTGGTGTCATACAAGATCTCATAGATCGTGGCTTAATACAAGATAATGGTGTCGTTATTAAGCTGACCGAGTCAGGACTTTTACTTGGAAATGAGGTATTTGAACGTTTCCTTCTCAATGAATAAATAATCATTAAATATCATGCATAAATTCAAGCGTTGTAGATTGACAATGGCAATCCTCTTTGGTAAGTTATTATATAGATTTAGCACTCAACGATGATGAGTGCTAACAGGAGGGGGATGCATATGCTAACGGAACGTCAGCTTCTTATATTAAAAGCAATCATAGATGACTATATTACGCATGCAGAACCTGTAGGATCACGAAGTGTATCTAAGCGGGAGGACATGACGTATAGTCCAGCAACAATTAGAAATGAAATGTCTGATTTAGAAGAATTAGGTTTTTTAGAAAAACCACATAGCTCTGCTGGTAGAATTCCTTCTCAAAAAGGCTATCGTTATTATGTTGACCATTTGTTATCTCCTAAAAAGCTAACTAAAAAAGAAATTACTGGAATTCAATCTGGTTTTCGTGAGCGTTTTAGTGAAATAGAGCATGTTATACAACAATCAGCGAAAATATTATCAAACTTAACGAGTTACACTTCAATTGTGTTAGGACCTGAAATTTTCGAATCTAAATTGAAACAAATACAATTAGTACCTATTTCGAGCGATGCTGCCGTGGCTATCATCGTCACTGACGCTGGCCATGTTGAAAACCAAACAGTAACGTTACCGACTGGAATAAAGGTAACTGATCTTGAGAAAGTTGTAAATATTGTTAATGAGCAGCTAAAAGATGTCCCACTCGTACACCTTCGACAAAAGTTAAATTCTGAGTTTGCAAAAATTCTCAGTACGTATATTGACCAGTACGATGAAGTGATGAGTTTATTGCACCATACATTTTTATCGCAGCAGCATGACAAAGTGTTTTTTAGTGGAAAAACAAACATTTTAGCACAGCCGGAATTTCACGATGTTGAGCGAGTGAAACGGTTATTCAACATATTTGAAGAAGATGCGCTTATGTCGAAGTTGTTTCGCTCAGAGGATAAAGGAATAACAATTAAAATTGGCCAGGAAAATAGATTTGAGCCTTTTGATGATTGTACAGTCATTACAGCTACTTATACTGTTGAAGGTAAGCATATGGGTACAGTAGGTATTTTAGGTCCAACGAGGATGGAATATCCCCGTGTGATAGGAATTATGGATTATCTTACGAAGGATTTGTCGAAACTATTATCAAATCGATATCAAAAGTAAAAACTATATTAGTTGACAAAAAGTATAAGTCCATTTATTCTCCTAGATTGGGTAGGGAAACTTTCATATAAAAAGTTTCACCTAATAGATATTTTTTAGAAAATTGAGGAGGTGAAAGTTTTGGAACAGCAAAATCGTACGACTCATGAAGAAGAACAAGTTGATCAACAGGAAGTACAGGATGTGGAAGCTGATGTAACTGAAACTGAAGGAAATAAATCAGAGGAAGTGGAGGAAGCACAATCTCCTGAACAAGAAGTTGAACAAAAACTTGAAGAAACAACAAACCGTTTATTACGTTTACAAGCAGATTACGAAAACTTCCGTAGACGTACAAGGCAAGAACGTGAAGCGGATGCTAAATATAGATCACAACGACTTGTAGAAGAATTACTACCAGCGCTTGATAATTTCGAAAGAGCGCTTACGGTTACTCCAGAATCTGAAGAGGCTAAAAGTCTTATACAGGGCATGGAAATGATTTATCGTCAATTACAGGATGCATTAAAAAAAGAAGAAGTCCATCCTGTTGAAACAGTAGGATATCCTTTTGATCCTCATTTCCACCAAGCTGTAATGCAAGTGGAGACTGATGAATATGAAAAAAATATCGTTGTGGAAGAGCTTCAAAAAGGTTATAAGCTAAAAGATAGAGTGATTAGACCTGCTATGGTTAAAGTAAACGGGTAGTACTACATAAACGAAAGAATGGAGGCATTATGCAATGAGTAAGGTTATTGGAATAGACTTAGGTACAACAAATTCGTGTGTGGCTGTCATGGAAGGTGGCGAAGCAACAGTAATTTCTAATGCAGAAGGTGCGAGAACGACTCCTTCCGTAGTTGCATTTAAAGATGGAGAACGACAAGTAGGGGAAGTTGCAAAACGTCAAATGATTACAAACCCTAATACGATTGTTTCTATTAAACGTCACATGGGGACAGATTATAAAGTAGAAGCAGAAGGTAAAAATTATTCTCCACAAGAAGTTTCGGCTATCATTTTACAAAAATTAAAAGAAGATGCTGAAGCATATTTAGGTGAGAAAGTGACAAAGGCTGTTATCACTGTTCCAGCATATTTTAACGATTCTCAACGTCAAGCAACGAAGGACGCAGGTAAGATTGCTGGTTTAGAAGTAGAAAGGATTGTCAACGAGCCTACTGCAGCAGCATTAGCTTATGGTCTTGAAAAAGAAGATGATCAAACAATTTTAGTATATGACCTTGGTGGTGGGACATTTGATGTTTCTATCTTAGAACTAGGAGATGGGTTCTTTGAAGTAAAAGCAACTTCTGGTGACAATAAACTTGGAGGAGATGACTTTGACCAAGTAATTATTGATTATTTAGTTGCTGAGTTTAAAAAAGATAACGGTATTGATCTTTCTCAAGATAAAATGGCGTTACAAAGATTGAAAGATGCTGCAGAAAAAGCGAAGAAAGATCTTTCAGGTGTATCACAAACCCAAATCTCATTACCATTCATTACAGCAGATGCTTCTGGACCAAAACATTTAGAGTTATCTTTATCTAGAGCGAAATTTGAAGAGCTTTCTTCTGATCTTGTAGAAAGAACGATGGGACCAACTCGCCGTGCAATGCAAGATGCAGGACTTTCTGCTAATGAAATTGATAAAATTGTTCTAGTCGGTGGATCAACACGAATTCCAACTGTTCAAGATGCAATCAAAAAGCTTACAGGTAAAGATCCTCACAAAGGAGTTAACCCTGATGAAGTGGTAGCATTAGGTGCGGCAATACAAGCTGGTGTTTTAACTGGTGATGTTAAGGATGTTGTACTACTAGACGTTACGCCTCTTTCATTAGGTATCGAAACAATGGGTGGTGTCATGACAAAGCTGATTGATCGAAATACGACGATTCCTACTAGTAAATCTCAAGTATTTTCAACAGCTGCTGATAACCAACCATCAGTAGATATACACGTATTGCAAGGGGAACGTGAAATGGCGGCAGATAATAAAACATTAGGTCGTTTCCAATTAACGGACATTCCACCAGCGCCTCGTGGTGTACCGCAAATTGAGGTGTCTTTTGATATCGATGCTAATGGTATCGTAAATGTACGTGCTAAAGATTTAGGGACAAATAAAGAGCAATCCATTACAATTACCTCTTCTTCTGGTTTATCTGATGAAGAAATTGACAAAATGGTAAAAGAAGCAGAAGAAAACGCAGAGGCAGATAAAAAACGCCGTGAAGAAGTGGACCTTCGTAACGAAGCAGACCAGCTCGTTTTCACTACTGAAAAGACATTGAAAGATTTAGGCGAAAACGTTGATGCTGCTGATAAAGAAAAGGCTGAAGCAGCAAAAGATAAAGTGAAATCAGCTCTAGAAGGTCAAGACATTGAGTCTATTCGTTCAGCAAAAGATGAACTTCAAGAAGTTGTTCAACAGCTATCAACGAAACTATATGAGCAAGCTGCACAACAAGCGCAAGCTCAGCAAGGCGCAGATGCTAGTTCTGCAGAAAACAGTGCAAACAATAGTGATGACGTCGTTGATGCAGAATATGAAGAAGTAAATGAAGAGGAAAAGAAATAAAGGGTGCACTAAAACTATCCTTTAAAAATGATAGTTTAGAAAAAGTCAAAGTCAGATTTTACGACTTTGACTTTTTCAACGTAAAACCCGTAACTAGAAAGGGAACGATCTACATAAGAATTCCTATAGTCTTGCTTCATTGAGCTGTCAATGGTAAGATATTCGTTATGGATTAGAGTCGGGAGTGGATATATATGAGTAAAAGAGATTTTTATGATGTTCTCGGGGTAGACAAAGGAGCATCTGAAGCTGAAATTAAAAAAGCATATCGGAAGCTAGCTCGCCAATATCATCCAGATGTAAATAAAGAAGCTAACGCAGAGGAAAAATTTAAGGAAGTAAAAGAAGCGTACGATACCCTTAGTGATTCCCAAAAAAGGGCACATTATGATCAATTCGGTCATACAGATCCGAATCAAGGCTTCGGAGGAGGAGCAGGGGGCGACTTCAATGGCTTCAGTGATATTTTTGATATGTTCTTTGGCGGTGGTGGAAGACGTGATCCAAATGCACCTAGACAAGGGGCAGACTTACAATATACGATGACTTTAGAATTCAAAGAAGCTGTTTTCGGGAAAGAAACAGATATTGAAATACCAAGAGAAGAAACATGTGATACATGCCATGGATCTGGAGCGAAGGCTGGAACGAGTCCAGAGACTTGTAGTCACTGTGGAGGTTCTGGGCAATTAAATATCGAACAAAACACACCGTTCGGTAGAGTGGTTAATCGTCGGGTTTGTAACCATTGTAGTGGAACAGGGAAGCAAATTAAACATAAATGTCGTTCTTGTGGTGGACAAGGAAAAGTAAAAAAGCGAAAGAAAATTCATATTAAAATTCCAGCTGGTGTAGATACTGGACAACAAATTAGAGTTTCTGGGCAAGGAGAGCGTGGAGTAAACGGTGGGCCACCAGGTGACTTATTTGTCGTGTTTAATGTGAAAAGTCATGAGTTTTTCAAGCGTGATGGAGATGATATCTTCTGTGAAATGCCATTAACATTTGTTCAATCAGCATTAGGAGATGAAATAGAAGTACCAACTTTAAACGGGAAGGTAAAACTAAAAATCCCCGCTGGAACGCAAACTGGTACACACTTTAGGTTAAGAGGAAAAGGTGTTCCAAATGTACGAGGAATGGGACAAGGTGATCAGCATATCCAAGTGCGTGTGATAACACCAAAAAAATTATCAGAAAAACAAAAAGAGTTACTTCGTGAATTTGCAGAAGTCAGTGGAAATGAAGTACCGGATGAACAGAATGAAAACTTCTTCGAAAAAGTGAAAAGAGCTTTTAAAAGCTTTGGTGACTAATCATGATTGTTTATATTGTTAGATAAGTAAAGAGGAGTTGGTGTCATTGAAATGGTCAGAAATATGTATTCATACAACACAAGAAGCAGTGGAACCTGTTGGGAATATTCTACACGAGGCTGGGGCAAGTGGCGTCGTCATTGAAGATCCACATGACTTAGTTAAAGTATGGGACACTAATTTTGGTGAAGTATATGAGTTGTCACCAGAAGATTACCCTGAAGAGGGAGTAATAATGAAAGCTTATTTACCTGTTAATAGCTTTTTAGGTGAAACTGTTGAAGAAATCAAAGAGGCCATTAACCAACTCCTTATTTATGATATTGATATAGGTCATAACAAGGTTACGCTTAGCGAAGTGAATGAAGAAGAATGGGCAACAGCTTGGAAAAAGTACTATAAACCAGTGAAAGTATCAGAAAATATTACAATTACGCCTACGTGGGAAGAATATGAAAAGGTTCACGAGAAAGAACTTATTATTGAACTTGATCCTGGAATGGCTTTTGGTACTGGCACTCACCCAACAACCGTTCTTTGTATCCAAGCGTTAGAAAAGCATTTAAAATTAGGGGATACTGTTGTTGATGTTGGAACTGGTTCTGGTGTCCTTAGTATTGCTGCAGCGAAACTAGGCGCTCAACATATTCTTGCGCTTGACTTAGATGATGTTGCAGTTAAAGCTGCAAATTTAAATGTGAAACTTAATAGAGTTCAGGATAGAATTGATGTAAAACAAAGTAATCTCCTTGAAAAAGTAGAGAGTAACCCAACATTAATTATTGCAAATATATTAGCAGAAGTTATTGTAAAAATGACAGATGATGCATTCGGTTGTTTACAACCAGGCGGTAAAATAATAACTTCTGGCATAATCCAAGGTAAGAGAAGTTTTGTGAAAGACGCGTTAATAAAAAGTGGCTTTGAAGTATGTGAAGTCGTTGAAATGGAAGATTGGTTAGCTATCATTGCAAAAAAACCAGAATAGGTGAAGAGTTATGCAAAGGTATTTTATAAATCCACAGATGTTTCATGAAGATCATGTAGTGATATCTGGCGATGACGCTAAGCATATTAGCCGAGTCATGAGAATGGAGCAAGGTGATAATATTATTTGTTGTACAACAAGTGGCGTATGTTACGAATGTGTAATATCTGAAATGAAAGATAGTTACATATATGCGACTATTGAAAAACAAGAATCTAAAAGTGTGGAGCTACCAGTGAATGTAACGATAGGTCATGGTCTTCCTAAAGGAGATAAATTTGAGTGGGTTATCCAAAAAGGCACCGAATTAGGGGCAAAGAACTTTTTACCATTTGAAGCAGAACGTTCTATCGTTAAGTTAGACAAAAAGAAAGCAGACAAAAAGATAGATCGTTGGAATAAAATCGCAAAGGAAGCAGCAGAACAATCCCATCGACAGCAATTGCCAAAGGTAATGGAAGTTCAACGTTTTTCTCAATTGTTAGATCATGTTGATGGTTATTCCTATGTTTTAGTTGCTTATGAAGAAGCAGCTAAAAACGATGAGAAAAGCCAATTGTTTTCAGTGTTACAGGAAGTGAAAAAAGGAGAATCAATCTTATTCCTATTTGGACCTGAAGGTGGTTTTTCTGATCGTGAAATTAATGAATTAACAAAAAAAGGTGCACTTATTTGTGGGCTGGGACCTAGAATATTGAGGAGTGAAACTGCTCCTTTATATGGGTTAACAGCCATATCATATCATTTAGAATTACTGGGGTGATGACAATGCCAACTGTAGCTTTCCATACATTAGGCTGTAAAGTAAATCATTATGAAACAGAGGCGATATGGCAGCTGTTTCAACAGGAAGGATACGAGAAAACTGATTTTAACCATAGTTCAGACGTATACGTTATTAATACATGTACGGTAACAAATACAGGTGATAAAAAAAGTCGCCAAGTAATTAGGCGTGCGATTCGTAAAAATCCAGAAGCAGTTGTTTGTGTAACTGGTTGTTATGCGCAAACTTCTCCAGCTGAGATTATGGCCATTCCTGGAGTTGATATTGTTGTAGGAACGCAGGACCGACATAAGTTAATTCCATATATTGAGCAATATCAAAAAGAACGAGAGCCGATCAATGGGGTAGGTAATATTATGAAGGCTCGTGTATATGAGGAATTAGATGTTCCAGCATTTACAGATAGAACGAGGGCTTCTTTGAAAATCCAAGAAGGTTGTAATAATTTTTGTACATTTTGTATCATTCCATGGGCGAGAGGTTTAATGCGTTCAAGAAAGCCTGAGGAAGTAATTAAACAGGCTGAGCAATTAGTAGCTTCAGGTTATAAAGAAATTGTCCTCACAGGTATTCATACAGGTGGTTACGGGGAAGATATGAAGGATTACAGTTTAGCGAATCTATTATTAGACCTTGAGAAGGTAGATGGTCTAAAACGCATACGAATTTCTTCTATAGAAGCGAGTCAAATTACGGATGAGGTCATTCAAGTCATCGATCAATCCGAAAAGGTTGTTAACCATTTACACGTACCACTTCAATCTGGATCAAATAGTGTATTAAAAAGAATGAGAAGAAAGTACACGACAGCATTTTTCTATGAAAGAGTAGAAAAGCTGAAAAAAGCACTACCTGGTCTAGCGGTAACTTCAGATGTTATTGTAGGATTCCCTGGTGAAACTGAGGAAGAGTTTAACGAAACATTTGAATTTATTAAGAAAGTTGGTTTTTCTGAACTTCACGTCTTCCCATACTCAAAGCGCACAGGTACGCCAGCAGCAAGAATGGATGATCAAGTTGACGATGATGTTAAAAACGAACGCGTTCATAAATTAATTGCTTTATCAACTCAGCTAGCGAAAGAATATGCATCTAGCTATGAAGGGGAAGTATTAGAAATGATCCCTGAAGAGCTAGATAAAGAAAATCCTGATGCTGGACTTTATGTGGGCTACACAGATAACTATTTAAAAGTCAGAGTCAAAGCGGATGAGAGTATAGTTGGTGAAATAGTTAAAGTTAAAATAGACAAAGCCGGTTACCCTTTTAATAAAGGGAGTTTTGTACGCATCATAAAAGAAGTTAAACAAGAAGTTGTATGAAACTAACACTGTCCTATCGCTAACCGATTATTAGGACAGTGTTTATTTTTAAACTTTGCCACTCGGGACAATCGAGGTATACTCCCTGTTGTGAGAGAGGCTCGCTTTTCTTTTAAGCTCTGTTAAACATTGTTGTTGATTTACACTTCAGTAATTCCTCGTCTTACTGACAAAAACATGATATTCTTTGTATTGGTTTTACTATGAAAAGAAAGGGATGACTATTTATGACTACTACAAATCTTGCAGCTTTAATTGATCATACTTTATTAAAGCCAGACGCAACGAAAGATCAAATTATTACATTAGCAAATGAGGCAGAAGAATATAATTTTGCTTCTGTGTGTGTTAATCCAACTTGGGTACCTACAGCATTTGCAGTATTAAAGGATACACAAGTGAAGGTGTGTACTGTAATAGGATTTCCATTAGGTGCAAGCACTTCTGAAGTAAAGGCACTAGAAACGAAAAATGCAATTGAAAATGGAGCAACAGAAGTAGATATGGTTATTAATATCGGAGAACTGAAAGAAAGCAATGATGAATACGTACATAATGATATAAAAGCGGTTGTAGAGGCAGCACAAAATAAAGCATTAACGAAAGTTATTATTGAGACTTCCCTTTTAACAGATGAAGAAAAAGTACGAGCTTGTGAGATTGCTGTAAAGGCTGGAGCAGATTATGTGAAGACATCAACTGGTTTTTCTGGTGGAGGGGCGACGGTAGATGATATTACCTTAATGAGGAAAACAGTAGGCCCAAATATTGGAGTGAAAGCATCTGGTGGAGTAAGAGACCGTGAAACTGCAGTAGCGATGGTAGAGGCTGGTGCAACAAGAATAGGTGCTAGTGCTGGAATTGCTATCGTTAGAGGAGAAAAAGGCACTGAAACATATTAAAAAAAATCCTAGAAGGGTAAATACCCTTTTAGGATTTTTTTTAAGGTATGAAAGGATTCGGATAACGTATATTATTCATTTTAGTGGCGTCCTATGAATCCTTTGAATGAGCTGAGAAAACTGGTTAGTAAACGGAAGTATAAGTATGGAACAAACGACGTTATAAATGAGAGTAGCATGGGCTAACTGCTGTGATGGTACGGATGATAACTGCTCGATAAACTGCGAAAAAATTGGGACAAAGGGTAAAAAGATAACGAGACCAATAAAATTAATCCATATATGCGCATACGCAGTAAGTTTTGACTCCTTACTACCACCAAGACTTGCTAACCAAGCTGTCGTACATGTGCCTAAATTAGCTCCAAGCATGATTATTATACCAGTAGGTAAATGTAATATATTCTCATTCATAAAGCTCATGGACATTGCAATCACAGCAGAACTCGATTGAATAATAGCTGTTAATGATATACCAATAGATAGAGCTAGAGCAGTATACTCATTTGTAATTAAGAACCAATTATATATAGATGTAATGGAAGAAATAGGATAGGAAAGGGATTGAAACCCATCCATAGCTACTATAATACTACTAAAACCAAATAAGAAGCACCCTATGCTAAATACAATATAATTTTTCGTCAAAAGAAAAAATATCCCGATGATTAGTAAAGGGAAAATTAGCCATGAAAGGTCTATCGCTAAAACCTCTAACGTTACGACAGTACCAATGTTTGTTCCAAGGATAATTCCGATAGAATGCTTAAACGGAATATACTTAGCAGCAACTAATCCTACAGTTATTATCATGACTGCAGAACTGCTTTGCAGGATAGCAGTGACTAATATTCCTACAAGAAAACCTTTAGCAGGGTGATCGACGAAAGTATATATCCATGTTTTCATTTTGTTTTGTTGTAGTTGCATTAAACCATGTCGCATGACAGTCATTCCAAATAAAAAGAGTGATATGTATATTGCAAAAAGGGAAAAAATTTGATTCATTGATGATTTCCTCCTCTCAAATTATGTGTATGAAAAAATAGGACATCGATGACAAGCTTTTAAGTATGGGAGATAAAATATAATTTTTGATCAAACGCGAATGTTTTCGTGATATAAGTTGACCGAAAGTCATCATTCGTTTATAATCAACAAAGACATGCATTTTAGTGTGTCTTTCGATTGGTTGTTTGGAGGGAGGGATATAGAATGGCAGAAACACGTGTACGTAAAAATGAATCCATAGACGCTGCTCTTCGTCGCTTCAAGAGAACCATGTCAAAAGAAGGCACATTGGCAGAGGTTCGTAAGCGCAAGCACTATGAAAAACCAAGTATTAAGCGTAAAAAGAAATCAGAAGCAGCTCGTAAGCGTAAGTTCTAAGAGAGGGTGTATTTCCTTGAGTCTTCTTGATCAACTTAATCAAGATATGAAGGACGCGATGAAGAAAAAAGAAAAGCAACGTCTATCTGTAATTCGATCAGTGAAGTCGCTATTGCAAAATGAAGCGATAAAGCACGGGGCTGAATTATCGGAGGAAGATGAGCTTACTGTTCTCAATCGTGAAATGAAGCAAAGAAAAGAATCCCTCCATGAATTTGAACAAGCCAATCGTGAAGACCTGGTTGAAAAAACGAAGGTAGAGATTGAACTTCTTAAAGTATATATGCCGTCGCAACTATCTGATGAAGAGCTCCAGCAAATCGTAAAAGAAACAATCGAAGAGGTCGGAGCGTCTAATAAAGCAGATATGGGGAAAGTGATGGGAGCCATCATGCCGAAGGTTAAAGGAAAAGCGGATGGTGGAAAAGTAAAACAACTTGTTCAAACATTGTTAACGTAATGAAAAAAAGGGGACTCAAAAGGTGAATTATTACCTATTGAGTCCCCTTTATTAATAAACGCAGTGTACTATTTCAGTTAATGGGTCATTCCTCTTTTCTTAGAAGCGATAAAGAAGTGATGCCACATGACTTTAAAGAAAAGATTAATACCTTGCTTCGTGCAGTTAGGTATTAGTCTTTTCTTATTCTTATCTTTATAAGTATTCAGATTCCCGGACTCAATATCTTGGTCATTCGTTTATGTTTAAAATATATGGCTTTATTAGTATAATAAGGAGGACAGAATAAGCTATAAACAATTTGGAACCTTTTCGTCATTATTTCGTACATAAAAAGAGGTTGTTTTTGGGAAAGGAGGATGAAGTGGCATAGTGAAACGAATTAGGTTAATATTTTTCTCATTAATGATGCTTTTTAGTATAGGTTTGTCCCTTGTCCCTATTCAAGCACAAGGAGACGGGTCAGATAAGCTCGTATACTACATTCCTGTTGAACAGGAAGTTGAAAGAGGTCTTGTCGCATTTTTACAAAGGTCTATCAACACAGCCTTAGAGGATGGAGCAGATCATATTGTATTTGAAATAAATACTCCAGGAGGTCTTGTTGCTGCTGCAAATGAGATCGCAGCCTTAATCGAAAACACTCCTACGCCAACGACTGCTTTTGTTATCGATGAGGCGATGTCAGCTGGCGCTTATATTTCATTAAAAGCGGACCAAATTGTGATGGTCCCAGGTGCTAGAATGGGTGCCGCCCAAGTAATTTCTGGGGGGGACGGTAATGCAGCTGACGATAAAGCTCATTCAGCATGGTTAGCGACTATGAAGGCTGCTGCGGAAGGAAATGACCGTGACCCTTTGTATGCATTAGCAATGGCTGATCCAAGCATTGATTTACCTGAGTATCGTGCTGGAGTAGATGATTTGTTATCATTAACAGCTAGCGAAGCGTTAGAAGTAGGCTATGCGGAAGCAATTGCATCAAATCGAGAAGAGCTTTTACAGTTTTTAGGTTTAGAGAATGCCCGTGAGCAAGAAATGGAAGTTAGCTTTGCAGAGCAAATTGCCCGATTCGTGACAAATCCTATTGTTATCTCTATTTTGTTATCGGTCGCTAGTTTAGGTCTCGTTTTAGAGTTATACTCGCCAGGCTTTGGAGTACCAGGTATTATGGGAGCTTCTGCACTATTTTTATTTTTCTTCGGTCATCATGTGGCCGGATTTGCAGGGATGGAAACGTTTATACTGTTTGCTGTAGGTGTTGTACTATTATTGATCGAAATATTCGTGCCTGGCTTTGGAATATTTGGTATCATAGGTATTGGGGCTATTATCGGAAGTATGGTGTTAGCTTCCTACTCTATGTCTGTTGTACTTACTTCCTTGTTAATAGCGGCAATTTTAACTATTATTGTGTCAATCATATTTTTCAAATATGTTGGCTATAAAGGTCCACTAAAGCGGGTAGTTTTAAAAGATTCAATTAAAACTGAGGAAGGTTATATCTCGAATGTGACCCGTAGTGAAATTGTAGGCAGGACAGGTGAGGCGTTAACAGCATTAAGACCGTCAGGGACAGCGCTTATTGAAGATGAACGATTAGATGTCGTCTCCGAAGGTGGATTTATCGCCAAAGGAAGTAAAGTAAAAGTAGTGAGTACTTCGGGTTCACGTATTGTTGTTCGTGAATCGAAAACAAATGATTAAAGAAAAAAAAGGGAGGAAATTAGAATGAACACAGGAGATATTGGCTTAATTATTATTCTAGGGGTAATAATTATCGCATTTGCTGTATTATTTACGTTTGTTCCTGTCATGCTTTGGATTTCAGCATGGGCAGCAGGAGTTAAGGTTGGAATTTTCACATTAGTAGGGATGAGATTACGTCGTGTCATTCCACATCGTGTTATTAATCCATTAATTAAAGCGGTAAAAGCTGGATTAGACATTAACACGAACAAGTTAGAGGGACATTATTTAGCTGGTGGTAACGTAGACCGCGTTGTTAATGCACTTATTGCCGCACAGCGAGCGAACATAGAATTACCATTTGAAAGAGCAGCAGCGATCGATTTAGCAGGTCGTGACGTATTAGAAGCTGTACAAATGAGTGTTAACCCGAAGGTTATTGAAACACCATTTATTGCCGGTGTAGCGATGGATGGTATTGAAGTAAAAGCAAAGGCACGTATTACTGTTCGAGCTAACATCGATCGTCTCGTTGGTGGTGCTGGTGAAGATACAGTTATCGCTCGTGTTGGTGAAGGGATAGTATCTACAATTGGTTCTTCCCAAAACCATAAAGGGGTACTAGAAAACCCAGACTTAATTTCTCAAACGGTATTATCAAAGGGTCTTGATTCAGGTACGGCTTTTGAAATTCTTTCCATTGATATTGCCGATATTGATATCGGTAAAAACATTGGTGCAGGGCTACAGACAGACCAAGCAGAGGCAGATAAGAAAATTGCTCAAGCGAAAGCAGAAGAACGTCGTGCTATGGCCGTTGCCCAAGAGCAAGAGATGAAAGCAAGAGTAGAAGAAATGCGTGCAAAGGTTGTAGAAGCGGAAGCAGAAGTTCCTTTAGCAATGGCAGAAGCGTTCCGCTCAGGAAACATGGGCGTAATGGATTACATGAATATGAAAAATGTCATGGCTGATACTGATATGAGAGATTCAATTGGTAAAGCAACTGACAATAACAAAGATAAAAAATAACACTGATGGATACGAAGATAAAAGGAGCTGATAATCGATGGGGTTAATTGAAGCGTTACTTGGAAACCCGCTCCTTCTCATTTTACTTATTGGTGCATTATTTAGCTTTTTTCAACGGCTTGGTGCTAGTAACACGGAAGAACAGCAGCAGCCTCCTAAAAGAAATACACCTCAACAAGAAATAGATTGGGAAGATATTTTTAGGCAGGAGGAATCAAAGCAAGAACCAGCAGAAAAAAGTTCAGTTAACGATGTTTATACACCAGATTCGTATTACAATTCAGAGGATGAGCTAGCGAAGGCTAATAGTGAGCTACAGGATCGATATGAAGCAACAAAGAAACGTAAACAAAGAGCGAGAGAACTGGAACAAGTCATGAAAAAGGACTCCCCGATCTTTACTGAGGATATAACAAAGCAAACTAATGTAGGAGTCAGCTTTTCTAATATGACTCGTGAGGATGCTATAAAAGGGATCATTTGGTCCGAAGTGCTAGGAAAGCCTAAATCAAAAAAATGATTATTGTAAAAAACAAGGATGATATTCATTGTCCTTGTTTTTTTTCATAAAAGATAAGAAAACTAAAATATTAGCGGTGGAAATAATGCCACGCGTAGTAGCGAGAAGAGCAGAGGGCACTGAAAAAGTGGTGTTCTTTCAGTTTTTCAGTCCCTCAAAGCAATGAGCGTAGTCGTTGCATCTTTTAAAAGACTACTATGAGTGGGTTTCTCATAGTAGTCGCGCAACGAACGAAGCCATTGCCAATACTATCTACATTTATGGGACAACTTCCTTCCGGAAAAATATGTAAAAATATTAGCGGTGGAAATAATGCCACGCGTAGTAGCGAGAAGAGCAGAGGGCACTGAAAAAGTGGTGTTCTTTCAGTTTTTCAGTCCCTCAAAGCAATGAGCGTAGTCGTTGCATCTTTTAAAAGACTACTATGAGTGGGTTTCTCATAGTAGTCGCGCAACGAACGAAGCCATTGCCAATACTATCTACATTTATGGGACAACTTCCTTCCGGAAAAATATGTAAAAATATTAGCGGTGGAAATAATGCCACGCGTAGTAGCGAGAAGAGCAGAGGGCACTGAAAAAGTGGTGTTCTTTCAGTTTTTCAGTCCCTCAAAGCAATGAGCGTAGTCGTTGCATCTTTTAAAAGACTACTATGAGTGGGTTTCTCATAGTAGTCGCGCAACGAACGAAGCCATTGCCAATACTATCTACATTTATGGGACAACTTCCTTATGGAAAAATATGTAAAAATGTTAGCGGTGGAAATAATGCCACGCGTAGTAGCGAGAAGAGCACTCACTACTACTTAAAAGACATGTGGCATCATTTCTACACCGCTTCTAAGAAAAGACTAAAACCGAGCTAAACTGAGCTCGGTTTTAGTCTTTTCTTATATAAATATATAAATACATGCAAACTGCTTTCAAGGCTACAATAGTTATTCTAATTCATCGAGTTACTTAGGATGGTTTAATCGCCTTTTTCAGTGCACTCCTATTACTCACCGATGAGTTTGTTCCGGTCTTTTAATGTTGATGACAATAATAATTACTTATTAAAATCATCATATTTCGGTGATACAAAATTGATTTCAATCATACATATGAGTGGAAAGGAGGTTCATCATGAAGCAACTACGAATGCGCATGAAACGATGGATGACTCAAAAAATGGATCTGCCAGCAGATGTCATGATGGACTTACCGAGAATTACAATGATCGGTAACTTTCATATATACATAGAAAATCATAAAGGGGTTATTCGCTTCACGAGAGAAGAATTAAGACTCCGTTTAACAGAAGGCGAACTACTCGTTGTTGGCAGTGATTTTGTTATCAAAAATATATTACCTGAGGAGATATTATTGGAGGGAGTTCTTGACGATATCCGTTTTATAAAAGAAGGGAGCAATAGTAGGTGATGATATTATGAAGAATCAATGGGTGCATAAAATTTCTGGGTATGTTCGAATAAAAATTTCTGGACCATACCCAGAACTATTTATCAATCGCTGTATTGATAACGGGATTAATATTTGGGATATCCATAGTGTGGGCAAAGAAGTACTTGTTTGTTCTGTATTATTGGACGAGACTCCAAAGCTCCGTAGAATGGCACGATTATCTGATTGTAAAATAAAATTTATCCAAAGAAAAGGGTTCCCTTTTCTTTGGGCTAAATTGTGGAAAAGAAATGGATTACTCTTTGGCGCTGCGGCATTTTTTGCATTACTATATATTTTATCTAACATGGTATGGGGAATTGAAATAGAAGGCGCCTCCGCACCAGTTGAGCACGATCTCCGTGAAGCAGTGACTGATTTAGGTATTAAACAAGGTGCTTTTCAATTTAGATTACCACCACCTGAAGAAATTCAGTCAATTGTTACGGATAAGATTACAGATGCAACTTGGATTGGTGTGACAAAAAAAGGTACAACCTATCATTTTCAAGTCGTAGAAAAACAACTGGCTGAAAAAGAACCGAAAGAAGCACCCGGGCACATAGTAGCGAAGCAAAAGGCGGTCGTCTATGATCTGTTCGTAGAAGAAGGGAAACCAGTTGTAGAAATAAATCAACTCGTAGAAAAAGGTGAGATGCTAGTATCTGGTTTGATTGGTAAAGAAGGGGAAGAAGAGCAAGTTGCAGCAAAAGGGGAAATCTTAGGTGAAATGTGGTACGAAGCTAGTGTTGAGATTCCATTATCTCGTACACTTCATGCAGTAACAGGTAATCAATATCGAACTCATCAACTTTATTTTGGAGATTTTAGTATTCCTATATGGGGATGGAATCCACCTGAATATGAGCATATTAAAGAGGAAAACTATAAGGGAGAGTGGGAGATCTTTGGTTTTCAAATGCCCATTAATTACGGATATAAAGATGTTTTAGAAGCGGAAGAAATAGAGAAAGAAAAAGCGGTAGAACAAGCAATAGAAATAGCGGTAGAAGAGGGTGGAGAGAAGGTGTTGTCTCAATTTTCGGACAGTGCACAAAAAATCGACGAAAAAGTTTTGCACCACGAGGTTGAGGATGGTAAAGTTATAGTAATCATTCACTATAGAATAGTGGATGAAATAGGCACGAAACAACCGATAATTCAAGGAGACTGAGAAGATTGACTGATAAGAAACAACATATTCTACTTTCTATACAAAATGCTAACGAAGTACAAGCTCTTTTCGGGCCAAATGATCGCCACTTAAAACGTTTAGAAGAAGCGTTTGAGACGACAATTTTAACGAGAGGAGAAGAAGTAAGCATAGAGGGTTCTGAAGAAGTTGGTCAAAAAATAGAGGGTATTTTGCTTACGCTTCTTCAGCTAATTAGAAAAGGGACACCAATTCATGAAAGAGATGTCGTGTATGCAGCGCAATTAGCTGAGAGAGATATGCTGCACGAATTACCTGATTTATTTGATGATAAAATTACAGTTAGTGCAAAAGGAAAACCTATTTTAGCAAAAACATTAGGGCAGAGACATTATGTATCTGCAATTAGAAAACATGATATTGTATTTGGAATAGGACCGGCTGGAACTGGAAAAACATATCTTGCTGTTGTGATGGCTGTTCATGCATTAAAAGAAGGCCACATTAAGCGCATCGTTCTCACTAGACCTGCTGTCGAAGCAGGAGAAAGCCTTGGTTTTTTACCTGGGGATCTTAAAGAAAAAGTTGATCCTTATTTAAGGCCATTATATGATGCACTCCATGATGTATTAGGATTTGAACAAACAGAACGATTGTTGGAAAGAGGTACAATTGAAATCGCCCCGTTGGCTTATATGAGAGGAAGAACACTAGATGACTCATTTGTCATTTTAGATGAAGCTCAAAACACAACATCAGAACAAATAAAAATGTTTCTTACTAGACTAGGGTTTGGTTCAAAGATGGTTGTTACTGGCGATTTAACACAAATCGATTTACCGAGAGGGAAAATTTCTGGACTAAATGTAGCGTTTCGCATATTAAACAATGTGGATGGTATCTCCTTTATCCACTTACAATCAACAGATGTCGTTAGGCATACGTTAGTAAAGCGAATCATTGATGCTTATGAAGTCGAAGACCGCAAGGAGCAGAAATAACATATATAAAGCGTTATACCTAATTTCTGTAATTCTTGATGAGGTGAACTTATATGGGGAAACGTAAACCAATTGATCATCAACAGTGGTGGCAAAAAATTAAAGATCACCGTTCTATTCGTTTTTCACTTTTTATATTAGTCGGTGTTATTACGTATGCTCTAACCGTGAACAATGTTATTCCGGAAACATTAGAGGTAAGTCATGGAAGTGTTGCAGAACAAGATATTCGATCTCCGATTACAATTGAAAACAAACAAGAGACAGAACGTTTGAAGCAGCAGGCATACGAATCAATTGAACCGATTTATTCTATTAAGTCGATGTATGCTCAGAATCAAGTTGAGCGTATAAATGATATTTTCTACACTATTATGCAAGTTCAAACTGAAGCGCGAGAGAGAGAAGAAGAAATCGCATCTATCGAAGCAAAAATAGAGAGTCTGGATGAAGATGAAGATGCTGAGGAGTTGGAGGATTTAGTAGCTCCTGAAGAAATCTCTATTCGTGATCAATTAGAACGTGTTAGAAATATCATTAATCAGCAGACGAGTGAAGATTTATCAGATGAAACGATTGAAACATTATTAAAAGCATCAGAAGAAGACTTAGAAATAGCACAAGAGACAACTGCGAGTGTGATACATGATGTAATGGCCGAGGAAGTACACATTGATCAGGTCGAAGAAGCAAAGAATGAAGCTGAGAGAAAAGTGCTTATTTCCACGGTAGACCCAGGCTTGTTTAGATCTATGATTGAATTGGCGAGATTCGGGATTACAGCGAATTATTTACTTGATGAAGTAGCTACAGAAGAAGCAAGGCAAACGGCAGTTGATATGATTGACCCTGTTATGATTAGGGAAGGGCAATTGTTAGTGGAAGAAGGACAAATGATTACATCAGACATTTATAATCAACTTGCATTAGTTGGTTTGTTGGATGATCATTCTAATGTATTTCCATATGTAGGACTAGCCATTATTGTTCTTATACTTATTTCTATGCTGGCGTATTACTTAAGTGATGCAAAAACTACTTTACAGAAGAATAATACGCATTTATTAATGTATGTTATCATCTACACAATTACGTTAATCATACTAAAGCTTGTAAGTTTAGCCAATATTATTGACGTAGTAGGACTAACCTATATAGCACCTGTTGCAATGGGGTCTATGCTTATTACTATTTTACTGCATTCTCGGGTTGCTTTATTTACAGCGATGATTCTGGCGATTATTTCTAGTGTTATGTTTAATGAGCAATCCGCTGGTGTACTAGATTATACTCACGGAATATACGTGTTTTTTAGTGCGGTAGCTGGAGTCTTCTTTTTAAGTAAATCTCATCGAACGATGAGAATATTACAAGCTGGTTTTTTTGTAGGATTATTAAATGTATTAGTTATAATAGCATTTCTACTGTTGAAAAATGCACATTACGGTTGGATTGAAGTTAGTCTCAGTCTTGGCTTTGCAGTGTTGTCTGGTTTTATAGCAGCAGTATTGACGTTAGGGTTTCTCCCTTTTCTTGAAGCAGGTTTTGGAGTGTTATCTACAACAAAATTAATTGAACTATCCAACCCAAATCATCCTTTATTAAGGAAAATATTACTCGAGGCGCCAGGAACGTATCATCATAGTGTGATAGTGGCAAATTTAGCAGAGGCTGCCTGTGAATCAGTAGGTGAAAATGGTCTTTTAGCAAGAGTTGGTGCTTATTACCATGACTTAGGGAAAACGAAGCGGCCACATTTTTTCATTGAGAATCAAATGAAGATTGACAATCCGCACGATAAAATATCACCGCAGCTAAGTAAAACTATTATTATTGCTCATCCATATGACGGAGCTGAATTGTTAAAGGAACATCGTATGCCTAAAGAGATTATTGGAATAGCTGAGCAACATCATGGTACAACTTTACTAAAATATTTTTATCATAAAGCTAATCAAGAAGCCGATAAGGAAATTCCAGAAGAAGAATTCCGTTATCCAGGGCCAAAAGCACAAACACGAGTGGCAGCAATTGTAGGGATTGCAGACTGTGTGGAAGCAGCTGTGAGATCAATGAACAAGCCAACACCAGCAAAAATAGAAGCACTTGTAAAAAAGATCATTACCGATCGCTTAGAGGATGGCCAATTTGATGAGTGTGATATCACTTTAAAAGAATTAAATAGTATTGCGCGCTCTATGTGTGAAACACTACAAGGTACTTTCCATACAAGGATTGAATATCCGAATGAGGAAGAGGAGCAGGAAGTGAAAAAGGAAGAAGGTGAAGGAAAGCATGGTGGAAAGTAAGCAAGTTGTTCTAATAGATGAAACCAAAACGATACAAGACGATTTATTATTGTTAGTCGGCAATGTCGTTGATACTGCAATGAGCTATGAAGGAGTAAGTAAAGATGCAGAAGTATCCATCACATTTGTTGAAGATGATAAAATACAGGAACTTAATCGTGAATATAGAGATAAAGATCAACCAACAGATGTTTTATCGTTTGCTTTAAATGAAGGTGATCAACAGCCTATCACAGGTGAAGGCTTACCTGAGCTATTAGGAGACATCATTATTTCGGTTCCACGGGCCAAGCAGCAGGCTGAAGAATACGGTCACGGATTTAATAGAGAGCTCTGTTTCTTAGCGGTACACGGATTTTTACATCTTCTTGGATATGATCATAACACCGAGGAGGAAGAACGTGAGATGTTTAAAAAACAAGAGGAAATACTAGAAAAATATGGGCTCAAAAAATAATCCATTTGTATCGTGGAACCGAGTAAAAAAAAGTTTTATATATGCATCGACAGGAATGGCTCATACTTGGAGAAATGAACAAAATTTTAGAATTCACACATTAATAGCAGTGTTAGTTTTTATATTTGCACAAGTGTTACAAGTGCCTCTAATCGAACAAGCACTGTTAGTCATTGTTATTGGTGGCGTGCTAGCGTTGGAATTAATAAACACCGCTTTAGAACACAGCGTCGATTTAATTGTTCAATCATATGATACTAGGGCGAAAATAATAAAGGATGCAGCAGCAGGAGCAGTCTTTGTTTTTTCGATAACAGCAGTTATCGTTGGAGCAATTATTTTTATTCCTAAAATAATTGCTTTATTTACGTAAGACAAAAAAATTAATTTTTGAAAAGGAGATTGTGATGCAAGTAGATGCATTAATCATGGAAGCAAAAAAGGCTAGAGAAAGAGCTTATGCCCCTTACTCAAAATTTAAAGTTGGGGCAGCTTTACTATCTGATAATGATAAGGTTTTCCATGGCTGTAACATAGAAAATGCAGCTTATAGTATGTGTAATTGTGCAGAAAGAACGGCTATTTTTAAGGCGGTATCTGAAGGCGTTCGTCATTTTAAAGCACTTGCTGTAGTTGCGGATACTGAAGGTCCTGTTTCGCCATGTGGAGCATGTAGACAAGTGATTTCTGAATTACTTTCAAAAGATGTTAAAATAATTTTAACAAATTTAAACGGAGATATAGCAGAGTGGACCGTAAAAGACTTGTTGCCAGGTGCTTTTGCCCCACAAGACTTAGAAGGGTGAAAATATGCAAAAAAAATCAGGTTTTGTTGCATTAATTGGTAGACCAAACGTAGGTAAATCAACATTATTAAACGAAGTATTAGGTCAAAAAATAGCGATCATGAGCGATAAGGCACAAACAACTCGAAATAGAATTCAAGGAGTATATACAGAAGATAGAGGACAAGTAATCTTTATCGATACCCCTGGCATTCATAAACCAAAGCATAGACTTGGTGACTTCATGATGAAAATCGCTCAAACAACTTTAAAAGAAGTTGATGCGATTCTTTTTTTAGTGGACGCAAAAGAGGGGCGCGGTAAAGGCGATGAGTTTATTATGGAAAAGCTAAAGCATGTAACTACTCCCATTTTTCTTATAGTAAATAAAATTGATGAAGTGCATCCTGACGAGCTTTTTCTCCTTATCGATGATTATCGTAAAAGATTCGAATTTACCGAAGTGATTCCGATATCAGCACTGTACGGAAATAATGTTGAAACATTGCTAGATCAAGTGTTTAAGTATTTAGATGAAGGACCACAATATTATTCTGAAGACATAGTGACTGATCATCCAGAGCGGTTTTTAATGGCTGAAATGATTCGAGAAAAGGTGTTGCATTTAACTCACGAGGAAGTACCACATTCCATTGCCGTTGAAATAGAACAAATAAAGCGTCGAGAAAATGAAACAGTGTATGTAGGTGCTGTAATTGTAGTAGAAAGAAGCTCCCAAAAGGGAATTGTTATTGGTAAACAAGGGAAATTGCTGAAGGAAATCGGCCAAAAGGCTCGGGAAGATATTCAAAAATTATTAGGTTCTAAAGTGTTTTTAGAGCTATGGGTGCGGATAGAAAAGGATTGGAGAAACAAGCCGAAATATTTGAAAGAATACGGCTATAGAGAGGATGAGTATTAATTTAGACTTTTGCACATTTTATGCTGATTCTACAAAATTCCCATTGTTTTTTTGTAGAAAAAGGTCTATGATAGCGGTAAATAGGGATTGGAAGGCAATTGTCAATATTTCCTTAACATGAAAATGGGCTTAAGAGGTCATGCTAATTATATGGAGGCAAATAGTTCTTTTTGAAAGGTGGAGTTTACTCATGATGGACTTAACTTGGAAGGTCTTCTCCATGTCAGGCAATATCGATTCATACTTATTGTATAAGGAATTTGAACGAGATAGCTTTAATTTGGATGAAAGCAATGAGGAGTTAGTGTCAGAAGAAGTAAATCCTCCAACCCATTAGACCTCTAATCCCGCCAAATTTGGTGGTGATATAAGTGCTTCAAAAAGTTGAAGGGTTAGTTATTCGAACGAACGATTATGGTGAAACAAATAAGATTGTAACGATATTTACTAGAGAAAATGGAAAAATCGCATTAATGGCACGAGGTGCAAAACGGCCCAAAAGCCGCTTTGCCTCAAGTGCCCAAATATTTGTATACGGTATTTTTATTTACCAAAGCTCCACTGGTATAGGAACATTAAGTCAATCAGATGTGATTGATTCTTTTCGTGATGTAAGAAGTGATTTAAAGTTAACGGCTCACGGAGCGTATATCGTCGAGTTAATCGATAGACTTACTGAAGATCGTGAGCGAAATCCTTTTCTATTTGAGCTACTTTATCAAACATTTCAATTTTTAAATGAAGGATTAGACCCGGAAATTCTTACTAGAATTTTTGAAACAAAAATGCTGCATGTTGCTGGTGTAACCCCTGTGTTAACACAATGCACGAGCTGTGGAAGTGAATCTGAATTCTATGTTTTTTCAATGAAACAAGCTGGTCTTTTATGTGGACGTTGTCAATATGAGGATCCAAACCATATTAAAGTAAATATAGCTGTTATTAAACTATTAAGACTATTTCAACAGTTAGATATTCAGCGTCTAGGCAAAGTCAATGTGAAGCAGGAAACAAAAAAACAGTTAAAGGAAATATTGTCCTATTATTATGATGAGTTTGTCGGTATTCATTTGAAGTCAAAACGTTTTCTAGACCAAGTAGATCGCTTGTACCCTAATTAAGTTGACATAGTAAATTTTTTTAAGTAAGATTTGATTAATTACATATTTGTGTTTTGAAAGAAAGGAGTACTTACTCCCTCTGTATAAAAATAATTGCAGCGAACCTAGGATAGTGGAAGCTAGGGATACGGATAGTAAGGAAGGCGTTCTGGAGCACAAGTGTTAGAAAGTGGCTTTATTTATGATGGATTGAATAAAGCAAATAGGGTGGAACCGCGGGTAACTCTCGTCCCTATGTCTCAAAATGACATAGAGATGAGAGTTTTTTTGTTTTTTGTATAACAAACACAAACATTGGAGGGTAAAAAGATGAATGTACAAGAAATGATCTTGACACTGCAAAAGTTTTGGGCAGAGCAGGATTGCTTAATTTTACAAGCGTATGATGTAGAAAAAGGAGCAGGGACTATGAACCCAATGACTTTTTTACGAAGTATTGGACCTGAACCTTGGAATGTAGCCTATGTTGAACCGTCACGTCGACCAGCAGATGGGAGGTATGGGGAAAATCCTAATAGGTTATATCAACACCATCAGTTTCAAGTCATTATGAAACCATCACCTGATAATATACAAGAGCTTTATTTAAATAGTTTAAGGGAACTAGGGATTGACCCACTAGAACATGACATTCGCTTTGTTGAGGATAATTGGGAGCACCCTGCTTTAGCGGCAGCAGGGCTTGGATGGGAAGTATGGCTAGATGGGATGGAGATCACGCAGTTTACGTATTTCCAGCAAGTGGGCGGTTTAGAGTCTAAACCTGTATCAGTTGAAATCACATATGGAATTGAAAGGTTAGCCTCATATATTCAAGAGAAAGAAAATGTATTTGATTTAGAGTGGGTAAATGGTTTTACTTATGGAGACGTTTTTTTACAAAATGAGTATGAGCAATCAAAGTACGCCTTTGAGACTGCAGACAGTAATATGTTATTCTCCTTATTTTCAACATATGAAAGCGAAGCTATAAGAACATTAGAGGATCATTTAGTTTTACCTGCCTATGATTATGTTCTGAAATGTTCTCATGTGTTTAACCTTTTAGATGCCCAAGGAGCAATTTCTGTTACAGAGAGAACAGGGTATATTGGTAGAATACGAAACTTAGCGAGAAAGTGCGCTAAGCAATACTATGATGCAAGAGAGAAATTAGGCTTTCCAATGCTAAAAAAGGAAGGTGATGATGTCAATGAGTAAACAAACTTTTTTATTTGAGATTGGATTAGAAGAAATGCCAGCGCGGTTTGTGACTACGGCAATGAATCAATTAGCAGAAAAGGTTGAAAAGTGGTTGTTAGATAACCGACTAAATTATGAAGCGGTTCAACGTTATTCTACACCACGTAGGTTAGCAATTAAGATAAATGGCCTTGATGATAGACAAGCCGATATTGAAGAAGAAGCAAAGGGGCCATCTAAAAAGATCGCACAAGATGCTGATGGAAACTGGACGAAAGCAGCTGAAGGTTTTGCCAGAGGACAAGGCGTATCAGTTAGTGATTTATTTTTTAAAGAAATTAAAGGCGAAGAATATGTCTTTGTAAACAAATTTATGAAAGGAACTGCGACTAATGAGCTATTGCAAGACTTAAAAGAAGTAGCTATTAGCTTACAGTTCCCAAAAAATATGCGCTGGGGTTCACTTCAATTTCGATATGTAAGGCCAATCAAATGGCTTGTAGCTCTATACGGAAGTGAAGTAATTCCATTTGAAATTGCTCATGTTCCATCGAGTAATGTAACATATGGTCATCGTTTTTTAGGGGAAGAAATAACACTTAGTGAAGCAAATGAATATGAAAATCTGCTATTAAGTCAATATGTAATCGCAGATCCTGAGCAAAGAAAAGAAGCGATTCGCTCACAAGTAAAATATATTGGAGAACAAGAAGGCTATGTCATACCAGTGGATGAAGACCTTCTTGAGGAAATTAATAATCTTGTAGAATACCCGACATCTTTAATTGGGAATTTTGATGAAAGATTTCTCATGGTGCCAAGTGATGTGTTAATCACTTCTATGCGTGAGCATCAACGTTACTTTCCTGTGAAAGACAGTAATGGGAATTTATTGCCTCATTTCATCACTGTTCGTAATGGTGATCACCGTCACCTGGAAAATGTCCAAAAAGGAAATGAAAAGGTATTAAGAGCAAGACTTGCAGATGCTGAGTTTTTCTATGAAGAGGATTTAAAGCAGCCTTTGGATGCAAATTTAGAACGACTAGAATCGATCGTTTATCATGAAGAGTTAGGATCAATCGGGGACAAAGTTCGCCGTATTCAAGGGTTAGCTACTACTTTCGCGGAATGGAACGGTTTAAATGAAGAAGAACTAAAAACAGTGTTAAGAGTTGCACAACTCAGTAAAGCTGATTTAGTGACACATATGGTAGGCGAATTCCCAGAATTAGAAGGGCGTATGGGAGAAGAATATGCACGAAAATCAGGAGAAGATGAAAAAGTAGCTCAAGGAATATATGAGCATTACTTACCGAAACAAGCTGGCGACCAGTTACCGAAGACGTCTGTGGGAGCACTCGTTAGTGTTGCCGACAAAGTGGATACAATCGTAACTAGTTTTTCGATTGGTCTCATACCAACAGGGTCACAAGATCCTCATGGACTTAGAAGGCAAACTGCTGGTGTCATTCAAATATTTTTAGCTAATAAATGGAAAATAAATGTATTAGATGTTTTTAAAGAAGCACTCCAATTAGCAGAAAAGCACGGACTACTTAAGCGTGATAAAGAGACTGTCTTAGAAGAGTTAGTCGAGTTTATCAAACTTCGTGTTAAAAATATTCTTCAAGACAAGGGTATAAGGTATGATATTGTTGATGCAGTTATGAACACAGATATTGGTGAGATTACAACGCTAGTCGATAAAGCTAATGTCTTACAAAGTAAAATTAATGAAACTTCTTTTAAGAAACTAGTAGAAGCGTTTAGCAGAGTGACGAACATTGCTAAAAAAGCAAAAGATAATCAGCATATGGACGTGAATGACTCCTTATTTACAGAAAAAGCTGAGAAAGACTTATTCAAAATGAATGCTGCTGTGAGCAAACAAATGAATGATTTACTTAAATCGGGAAATGTTGAAGCTGCTTTCGATGAGCTAAAGCAATTAGAGCCATACATTCATGATTATTTTGATCACGTAATGGTAATGACCGATGACACAGCTTTAAAAACAAATAGATTAAACCAAATGAATGAAGCGGCCAAGCTTATTACACAATTTGCAGAATTTCAATCTATCGTCTTTCATTCCGAAGAATAAATATAGACCTTACGAAGGAGACAGTTTTATGAAAAAACAGATGATAGTGTATGTTCTATCAGATTCGGTTGGAGAAACGGCTGAACTCGTTGTTAAAGCTGCTGCTAGTCAGTTTAATGGTTCATCTGCTATTGATATACGTCGTATTCCTTATGTAGAGGATAGAGGTACAATTGATGATGTTATTGTACAAGCAAAAGAAAATAAGGGGATTATAGCATATACACTAGTAGTCCCAGAAATAAGGGAGTACTTAGAAGAAAAAATAAAAAAAGCGCAAATCTCATCGTATGACATATTGAGCCCGATGGTTAATCTCCTTCAAACGAGGTTCGATAGTGTGCCTAGGAATGAACCGGGCTTAATGCATACGTTGGATGAAGATTATTTTCGGAAAGTAGAAGCAATAGAATTTGCGGTTAAATATGATGATGGACGAGATCCTAGAGGAGTTCTAAGAGCTGATGTAGTATTAGTTGGCGTGTCAAGAACTTCAAAAACGCCTCTTTCGCAATACTTGGCACATAAACGATTAAAAGTGGCAAATATACCTTTAGTTCCAGAAGTAAAGCCGCCAGATGAATTATTTAATATCCCAAGTAAAAAGGTAATAGGTTTAACCATTAGTCCAGAAAAACTAAACAGTATCCGAACAGAACGTCTTAAGGCGTTAGGATTAAAAGAGCAAGCCAATTATGCTAATGTGAATAGAATTCAAGAAGAATTAGTATACTCAAATGAAGTAATGAACAGAATTGGCTGTAAAGTCATTGATGTTTCGAACAAAGCAGTGGAAGAAACTGCAAACATGATTTATCACATGATACAAAAAAATCAATAATGCGAAACGGAGTGAGAAATACCTCACTTCGTTTTTTGTGCGCTTGGCAGCGCATCGAACTAATGGGTGGAAGTCCCTAACACGCCGAAGTGGCGGAAGTGTATAGCTGACAGGTAGTGCATGTCCGCGAGGAAATGTGTGGAGGACCTGAAGGCGAATCTCGGAACAGACGACTAACCACCATGTTGGCTGACAGAATCGGATAACCTTGCGAAAGATGGGGAAGTCCAGTGCCACAAGAGGGTTCTGTAAGTTATGAGGACTGGGTTCGAGGGAAAGTTTGATGACGTGACCCAAGGAGATCTCATCATCTCCGCTATGCAGTGGTAACTCTCAAACAAGTCCGTGAGGGGCGAGTTGGGATTATGGGTGGTGAGAAGTCAGAGCAGGGGATATTAGTGAATAAGCTCGTCGGAAAAGTCGTAATGGCGAGTGACTTAGCATGGCGTTGCTAAGGCGAGCCCTTACCCAAAAGGAAGGGACTTGATGCGAAGCCCGTCTGTCCATGGAAGAAAAGCAATTCAATTTAGAAAGCCGTCATGTGCCAAGCAGAAGCCAGTGAGGTGGAGCCTAAGAACTGGGGTCGAATAGTAAGTAGACCGTTTGGGACGGAGTACTTTAGGTAAAACTCGGAAAATGCCGTGTGCTAGTCATCCGAGAGAGCCAAGGGAAGGATACGAACATGAGCGAGAGATTAAATCAGAAGAGTTTTCGTGATGGAGTAAAGTCTACACAAAAGAGAAAATGGTATAGCTTAATGGATAAGGTATGGGCTATGTCCAACATGGAGGAAGCATTCAAAGAGGTAAAACGAAATCGAGGGTCTGCAGGAGTAGATGGAGTTTCTATCCGTACTTTTGAACACGGGGTGGAGGACAATGTACAAGTTCTTCAACGTGAATTAAAAGAAAAGGCCTATAGACCGAGACCCGTGAAGCGTGTATTTATTCCAAAAACGGATGGGACGAAAAGACCTTTAGGAATTCCTACTGTGAGAGACCGTGTTGTTCAAGCGGCTGTACGTCGCATTATAGAGCCAATTTTCGAAGACAAATTTTTGGATTGTAGTTTCGGATTCAGACCGAATAAAAGTGCACATATGGCATTAGAGAAAATCCGAAAGGATTTAATGGATGGGTATGTGTACGTAATTGACGCTGATCTAAAAGCCTACTTTGATACAATCCCACAGGATAAACTCATTCAAGCTGTAAGGGAAGAAGTAGTAGACGGTAGTGTTATTCGGTTGATTCAGAGTTTTTTACAAGCAGGGGTTATGGATGGAGGAAGCTTCCACCTTACTGAAAAAGGAACACCTCAAGGTGGGGTTATTAGTCCATTACTTGCAAATATCTATTTACACCCACTCGATGAACTGATGACAAAACGGGGGCATCGAATCACAAGGTACGCTGATGACTTTGTTATATGTTGTAAATCACAAAAAGGGGCTGAAAGAGTCCTTAAATCAGTAACTCGCTTCTTAAACGAGGAACTAGGTTTAACGGTTCACCCTGAAAAGACTAAGGTTGTTAATAACCTAGAAGAACCATTTCTATTTTTGGGTCACGAATTCAAGGGTGGTTATTATGTTTCTGCATCTCCTAAAGCTTTAAAGAAATTTAAAGAAAAGGTTAAGGAGATCACTAGGCGAAACCAAACCGTAAACATCGAGACATTGATTAAAGAAAAACTTAATCCATACCTAAGAGGTTGGGGTAACTACTTTGGTCACTTTTATGGGAAGACTATATTCACTATATTTGATGGATGGATACGTAGAAGATTAAGATCAGTTCAATTAAGAAGTTGGAGAAATATTAGGAAATTGCACAGGGAACTGAGGAAAAGAAAATGGAAAGGAGATCTCCCTAGATTGCGTATGAATAGATGGAGAAGCTCTTTGTCTACCCCAGTACATACTGCTTTACCTAAAGAATGGTTCGTAGAAATCGGTCTTGTCTCACTTGTAAAACTTTACAATGATCATCATCCCCAACGGGGATAATCATGGAGGAGCCGTATGCGATGACCCGCACGTACGGATCTGTGAGAGGCGCATGAATAATTTCATGCGCCTACTCTATTTTATTAATTATAAAAAAAATTGTCCTTTGTTACATTTATGAGCATATATTTTCAAAGGATAGACAAAAAGAGAACAAGTATGATGAAAAAAATAAATTCCTAGCATAAAAATCAAAGGTAGTTTATAATGAAATATTGTGAATTCATATTATTTTTTTGTAAAAATGGGCATAAACAATAAAAGAACAAATAAATTGTAAATGTCAAGACTTTTTCTCGTTTTTTTGGTAAAGATAGTAAATGGGAAATGTATAGGCAGAAAGAAGGATTCTTGTAAAGGATGTAGAATACAGACATATGCAAAATAAAAATGTTAAAATATTTGTCGATGGTGATGCTTGTCCTGTTTTGGAAGAAATCCTCTCTATAGCACATAAAAATGAACTATCTGTTATATTCATTTCTTCCTATGCACATGCAACAAACAAAAGTTTCCCTTATTTTGTTGAGTGTATTTATGTTGATCAAGATAGGGAAGCAGCTGATTTAAAAATAGCAAACAGTGTAATGAAGGGTGATATTGCAATCACAGATGACCTCGGATTAACTAGTTTATTATTAGCAAAGGGGGTTCTTGTCTTAACCTCTAGAGGGAAGTTAATTACAAATCGAGAGATAGAATACTTAATGGACTTTAGGTATCAATCAGCTAAAAGGCGTCGTTCTGGTGAAAAAACTAAAGGGCCAAAAAAGCTATTAGAACAAGATAAATGCTATTTTAAAGAACAATTACAAAAAATCTTGTCATTTTAGCAGGAATTTTGACGGAGAGGGCGAAATTATATACGCCATCACCTTTTTAATAAAAATAGGAAATAGGAAAGGTGTATAACAATTTTCAACTAAGAAATACATACCTTTTACTTTTCTTATTTGAAAGAAGGTTGGTGAATGACATTGAGTCTTCGTGTATCTGAAGACATAATTGAAGAGATTAGAAAGTCCATCGACATTGTAGATATCATTAGTGAATATGTTCAATTGAAAAAACAAGGTAAAAATTTTATTGGACTCTGTCCATTTCATGGAGAGAAGACCCCATCGTTCTCTGTATCACCTGATAAACAGTTATATCATTGTTTTGGCTGTGGCGCTGGTGGAAATGTATTTTCTTTTATTATGGAAACGGAAGGGCTGCCGTTTTTAGAATCAGTAAAAAAAATAGCGGACCGTATGAATATGGCAATACCAGAGTTGGAACATGTAACTGATGAAGCTACAAGCAAAGAAGATAGTATAACAAAAATTTGGCATAATGCGCATGCTTTATCTGCCAAACTGTTTCATCACGTACTAACTTCAACGGATGAAGGAAAAGAAGCTAGAGACTATCTTAGAAATAGAGGTTTTACTAAGGAAGTTATTGATACATTTCAAATAGGTTATGCTCCGAATTCTTGGGATTTCTTAGCAAGCTTCCTCGAGAAAAGGAAGTTTCCGATGGATGAAATGGTCAAATGTGGGATACTATCTGTCAGAGAATTTGATCAAAAACCATATGACAGATTTCGCGATCGTATTATATTCCCAATATGGAATAACAAAGGAGATATGATAGCTTTTGGAGGAAGGATTCTTTCTGAAGGAAATCCGAAGTATTTAAATAGCCCCGAGTCTTCCATATTTAATAAAAGTGAGACTTTGTATTATTTTCATAAAGCTCGACCTTCGATTAGGAAGAAAAATGAAGCTATCTTATTTGAAGGATATGTTGATGTCATTTCTGCTTGGAAAGCTGGCGTGGATAATGGTGTCGCTTCACTAGGGACAGCTTTATCAACGACGCAAGCAAAAATGCTAAGAAGATTAACAGACCACGTTATCCTTTGCTATGACTCTGATAATGCTGGACAAAATGCAACAATGAAGAATGCAGCAATATTATCAGAGGCAGGTTTACAAGTGAGGGTGGCCATACTTCCCGATGGAATGGACCCTGATGATTATATACAAAAAATGGGTGTTGATCGTTTTAATAAAGATGTCATTGGTCAAAGCTTAACATTAATGGGTTTTAAATTTCAATATTATCGTCGTGGTAAAAATTTGAAAGATGATGGGGAAAGAATGACCTATATTCATCAAATGATTGAGGAAGTGTCAAAGCTCTCTCATGCTGTGGAAAGAGATCATTATTTAAGAAGGTTGTCTGAGGAATTTTCTCTTTCACTTGAAGCATTAAAGCAACAACAAATTCAAGTTTATAAGCAAAGTAAAGGTAAAAATGAAGAACGAAAAGTTGTTCATTCAAATTTTTCAAAGCAACAAAAAAGGCTTTTACTCGCTTATGAAAACGCAGAAAGAATATTAATTGCACATATGTTAAAAAACAACAGTGTCGCCAATCAAGTACAAAGAAAGGTTGGCGGGGCATTTAATATAGATGAGTATCAAGCAATTGCAGCTCACCTTTTTAGCTATTATGCTGATGGGTTCGAGCCAAATCCATCTTCCTTCATAGAATACTTAGAAGATGATAAATTAAAAAGAATAACGTCTGAGCTTGCAATGATGACGATTACGGAAGAAATGTCTGAGCAAGAATTGGCCGATTATATTAAACAAATCAAAAATTATCCGAAAAGATTAGAAGTAGAAAAATTAAAAGTTGAAAGGAAAAAGCTTGAAGAAGCAGAAGAATATGTAGAAGCAGCAAAAATTGCGATGGAAATTATTAAGATAGAGCAAGACATAAAAAACGGATAAATAGGACGATGCGGAAGTTGTCTTGAATTAGAGGAAGGAGGGATCGTATGGCAGACAAACCACTACGCCCGATGGCGGAAGGGGATTTAACCATCGATCAAGTTAAAGAGCAATTACTAGAGGCAGGTAAAAAGAGGGGTGTATTAACATACGCAGAAATTACAGAGCGCCTCGCAGTATTCGATCAAGACTCAGATCAAATGGATGAATTCTTTGAATTTCTAGGTGAACAAGGTGTTGAAATACTAAATGAAACAGAAGGTGTGCCTAGTCTTCAGCAAGTTGAAAAAGAAGAAGAGGAAATTGATTTAAACGATTTAAGTGTACCACCAGGAATTAAGATTAATGATCCTGTCCGTATGTATTTAAAGGAAATTGGACGTGTACCACTTTTATCGGCCTCTGAAGAAATAGATTTAGCAAAGAAAATTGAAGATGGTGATGAAGAAGCAAAGCGCCGTTTAGCAGAGGCAAACCTCCGACTTGTTGTCAGTATCGCTAAAAGATATGTCGGCCGAGGAATGTTATTTTTAGATCTCATTCAAGAAGGAAATATGGGACTTATAAAAGCAGTTGAGAAATTTGATTATAATAAAGGTTACAAATTCAGTACTTATGCGACATGGTGGATTCGTCAAGCAATTACACGTGCAATCGCAGACCAAGCGAGAACAATTAGAATCCCTGTTCATATGGTAGAGACGATAAATAAATTAATTCGTGTTCAAAGACAACTTCTTCAAGATTTAGGTCGCGAGCCTTCCCCAGAAGAAGTGTCTAAAGAAATGGATTTAACACCAGATAAAGTGAGAGAGATTTTGAAAATTGCACAGGAACCAGTCTCACTTGAAACACCAATTGGTGAAGAAGACGATTCACATTTAGGTGATTTTATTGAAGATCAGGAAGCGCTAGCGCCGTCGGATGCTGCTGCTTACGAGTTATTAAAAGAACAGCTTGAAGATGTTCTTGACACTCTTACTGATCGTGAAGAAAATGTTTTGCGTCTCCGTTTCGGTTTAGACGATGGACGTACTCGTACACTAGAAGAAGTAGGTAAAGTTTTCGGTGTAACAAGAGAAAGAATTCGTCAAATTGAAGCGAAAGCATTACGTAAGTTAAGACACCCTAGCCGTAGTAAACGTCTAAAGGATTTCTTAGAATAATTAAAATAATAGGCCTGGCAATGCTAGCTGTTGTCAGGCTCCTTATTTTTTCAAAAATACATAAAGAGAGAGCCGTATATGGATAGCAAGAAAAAAATAATTATTAAAGAAATTTACTATTGGAAAGAAAACAACTTACTTCCTGAAATATATTGCAATTTTTTGCTGCGTTTATATTCAGAAGGTGAAGAAATCGAAAAACATGACGCAAATCAAATGATTCAATATTTTAAAGCTATGTTAATGATACTATTAGCTTTATTGTTGATAGCGCTATCATTTGTTGTCATTTATTTTACTCAGTTTTCCCCCTCAATGCAAATTCTTATTATGGTAGGCATAACAGGAACATTATTCTTTGTATGCTATAAACTTTTGAAAAGAGATCTACTACTTGCACATATTTATGTAATGGTGACTGCGTTTATGTCGTTTATCACTGTATTACATATGCACTCATTGTATTTTGATAATAACCATCTGTATTTAGGTGTTTTTATTTTTATATTGTGTCTAACATGGGTATATATAGGATATCGATTTAAACTACAATATTTATGTATTGCCGGTGGCGTCGGTATTGTATTGTTTTTTATTTTTCAGTTTATGTAAAAAAATTTCTACTGTGAATGATAGTGGAAAGCGAAGAGGAGTCTTACCTATGAAGATTATTGCTCATCGTGGGAATAAACAATACTATCCTGAAAATACAATGATTTCATTCCATTCAGCCGCTATGTACCCGATTGATGGTATTGAATTTGATTTACAACTTACAAAAGACGAAATACCTGTCGTCATTCACGATGATAAAATTGATCGAACTACAAACGGAACAGGTTCTGTGTCATCTTATACTTTTGACGAATTAAAAAAATACGACGCAGGGAGTTGGTTTCACTCTCGATTCAGAGGTGAGAGAATACCGTCTTTAGAGGAAGTTGTCCATTGGGCAAAAGATAAAGAACTAACGTTGCATATCGAGTTAAAACGTCAGAAAAGAAAAACGAATCGCTACTTACATGCATGTTTGCAAATAATAGATGAATATAACATGAATGAGTCAGTTGTCATTAGTACTTTTTTTCATCCTTATTTAAATGTGATAAAGCAAATAAATCCAGCAATAAGAACAGCATTATTAACAAAGTTACCAGTGATTAAGGCTGTTAAATATGCTAAGAAAGTTAATGCTGACGCTATTCATATTCGTCACACATTCCAATCATCATATTATTATCAAAGGTGGACACTTAATGGGCTACCGGTGCGTGCTTATAATGTTAAACGTTTGAGAGACGCTTTAAAGTGTCAGCGTCATAATATTGATGCTATCATTACTAGCAACCTTAAACAGCTAACGGATTTTATTCGTTCCGAATCTATGTCATCACCTTAGGGGAGATGGATAGAGGAAGTTAGCTTTTTTACTTTCTTATTGATAAAATATAAAGTACAATATACTATAGCTTAGCTTTGGCAAGCTTTTGGGGATTATTTCTTATTTTTTAAAGGAGGTACATAACATGAAAGGGAAACCCCTTTATCCTTTTGCAGTAACAGCTATTTTGGGGATTGCTTTAATCGTTGTCTTGTCTTTTATCGGATTAGATCAAAGTCGAGACATGGCAGGAGAAGATAATGGTGGGGAAGAAACACCACAATTTGATGATCCGATTGAATTAGGAGAATACGTATACGAGCAAAATTGTATCAACTGTCATGGTGGAGATTTGGCTGGTGTTGGTTCAAACCCTGCTATTAATGGACTTGAAGGAGTAAAGTCTGAGGAAGAAATAGTTGCTATTATTCATGAAGGACCTGGAGCGATGCCTGCATTCCCTCAATTAGGAGAAGAGGCAGAAGCGGTAGCACAATATATCTTATCATTTTCAGAATAGTAACGACGGTAAAGAGGGTGACTCGAAGGTTATTTTGGCCTACGAGTCACCCTTTAAGCAATGTGTCATCTTATGACCGGCGTGTCACGTGCCCTAGCCATTGTTAGTGGGACATTCTTCGTTTGCTACATAAATTGATGCTTAATAAAAAGATTCTGTTAAAGACTAGTGTTGATTTTGACGAAAGGTGCGAGACGCCTGCGGTATAAGAGCATTTGAAGCGAAATCATCAAAAAAGATTGACATAGCCATTAAAAATAGATATTTAATAAAAAGGTGAATGAAATGAACGAAAATAAATTATCGAAAAGACTTGAAATAGTAGCTTCTTATGTTAAAAAAGGATCAGTAGTTGCAGATATAGGTTCAGACCACGCTTATTTACCAATCTTTCTACTTCAGAATAACATTGCTATTAAGGCTGTTGCTGGTGAGGTGAATAAAGGACCTCTTTTATCAGCAAAAGCGCAAGTAGAGAGATGTCACTTAGAAAACGAGATAAAAGTGAAGCTTGGTGATGGTTTAGACGTATTAAAGGATGAGGTTGATGTCGATACAGTTACCATTGCTGGAATGGGTGGGCCTTTAATCTCCCAAATATTAGAGAACGGTAAACATATGCTACAACATGTAAATAGGTTAATATTACAGCCCAATATAGCTGCAGACGCTATTAGGAAATGGTTTTTGATAGAAGGCTGGTGTTTACTGAGCGAGACAATTATAGAAGAAGATGGTCATATTTATGAAATATTAGTTGCTGAAAAGGGGGATGCAAAAACGCCTTATAGTGATGAAATTGAAAAGGAATTGTGGCTTGGACCATATCTCTTAAAGGAGAACAGTACACCATTTATACAAAAGTGGAAAAAGGAATATGAGCAATTAGAAAAAATAGCGTCTCAAATAAATGAATCTCATTCTACTTCAAAGGCATTGTTAGAGAAAAAGAAAAGTGTTGGCTTAAAAATGAATTGGTTAAGGGAGGTTTTACAATGAAACTGGCGAATGGGCAAACTATTATTCAATATTTTGAATCATATTCTCCAAAGTCATTGGCTGTCGAAGGTGATAAAGTTGGTTTACAAATAGGTACTTTGAGTAAGCCAATAAAAAAAATTATGGTAGCCCTCGATGTACTAGAATCGGTAGTCGATGAAGCGATTGAGGAAGGGGTCGACTTAATCATTGCACATCACCCTATTATCTTTAGGCCAATTAAAGCACTACGTACGGATAATGCATATGGGAGAACGATCGAGAAGCTTATAAAGCATAACATTGCCGTTTATGCGGCACATACGAACTTGGATGTAGCCCCTGGTGGTGTAAATGATCTAATGGCAGATGCACTACGCTTAACAAATACAGAAGTGCTCGTTAAGACATCCGAAGATGAGTTGAAGAAGCTGGTCGTATTTGTTCCTGATGAGCAAGCGGTGAAAGTGCGAGAAGCTTTAGGAAATGCTGGTGCTGGATATATCGGTAATTATAGTCATTGTACTTTTAACTCGAATGGTACAGGTACCTTTAAGCCAGGAGAGGGAGCGAATCCTTATATAGGTGACCAAGGCAAAATGGAGTACGTTTCGGAAGTGAAAATAGAGACTGTTTTTCCTGCATCAATCGAAAAGAAAGTGTTGCGTTCAATGATCACAGCTCATCCGTATGAAGAGCCTGCCTACGATATTTATGATCTAGATGTAGAAGGCACTCCGTTAGGACTAGGTAGAATAGGGGAGCTTGCTGAAGAAATGGATTTGCAAAGCTTCGCTGAACATGTGAAATCTGCTTTTGACGTATCAGGGGTACGTGTTGTAGGGGATATTTCTAGAAAGATACGCAAGGTTGCAGTTTTAGGTGGAGACGGTAATAAATATATCTCTTCGGCAATTTTTAAAGGTGCGGACGTGTATGTTACGGGGGATTTATATTACCATGTAGCTCATGATGCAATGATGGAAGGTTTATGTATTGTTGATCCCGGCCATAATGTGGAGAAGATAATGAAGCAGGCAGTACAGGATAAAATAGGCTTATATTTAAATGAAAAGGGTTATGATACGAAGGTAATTACCTCAAGTATTAACACAGATCCTTTTCAATTTATGTAGAAGTCGCTTGCTTTTAACTATCCAGTAGGATTTTGAGCTTATGTTATTGCTAAGACCGTTCATGCTTATCGTAAAATCATAAGTCATAAGTCAAAAGAGAGACTCAACAGGTAAAAATCAACCTTATGAGTCTCCATTTTTTTGAAAATGATTAGAAGCTTCTTTGTTATTTTTATTAAAGCGAAGCTTTCTTTTTTACTTTAGGTAGTATTTTAGTTAGTTTAACTGTACTTGTAGTATCCCAAGTATGAGGATCATCTTCATCAAATTGCTCTAAAAAGCGAATTAACTCCTTCGTAATAGGGGTGGGTGTACTAGCCCCTGAAGTTACTGCAACTGTATTAATTCCTTTTAACCATTCAAGGTTTAATTCATTTATATTAGCTATTCGATACGCTGGTGTTCCTGCGATCTCTTTTGACACTTGTGCAAGTCTGTTGGAGTTATTACTTTTAGGGTCACCAACAACTAATAGTAAATCAGCCTCTTTCGCTTGCTCGGCTACTGCTTCTTGTCGAACCTGTGTAGCTAAGCAAATTTCATTATGAACTTCTGCGTGAGGATATTTAGTTAAAGCATGGTTAATAATGTGAGAAACATCCCATTGACTCATTGTAGTTTGGTTTGTTATTAAGATTTTATTAGATTTTATATCTAGATGGTCAACGTCTTCCTTTGTTTCTACAAGGTGTACGATATCTGGGGCTACCCCTACTGCACCTTCGGGCTCGGGATGACCCTTTTTGCCAATATAAATTACTTCGTAGTTTTCTACCTGCTTTTCTTTTATCAAATCATGCGTCTTTGTAACGTCTGGGCACGTAGCGTCGACAGTCGTTAACCCTTTTTTCTTAGCTAATTCCCTTACTTCTGGAGATACACCGTGAGCTGTAAAAATGACAGAACCTTTATCAACTTTCTTTAAAATTTCTAGGCGGTTAGGTCCGTCTAAAGTAACAATTCCTTCTTCCGTAAAGGCGTCTGTTACGTGTTTATTATGAACAATCATACCTAAAATATAGATTGGTCTAGGTAAATCTAAATTTTCAGCCGCTTGTCTAGCTAAAACCATGGCATCAACGACACCGTAGCAATAGCCACGCGGAGAAATTTTGATGACTTTCATCATGATTCCTCCTTTATGTTGTTTAATTCAATCCTAATGTAGAATTACTCTTTCCATTATAAAGGCTATACTATTATTTTGCCAAAGAAATTCATATGATTTAATAAGGGAACACTGAATTGAAGAGCTAGATAAAGGAAACATAAAGAAAATAGTTTCGCTGTTGGTTATTTAGTGGACATGCGGCGAAGTTTAAATGGAGACGAAAAGGGAACAAGTGGAGGGCACTGAAAAAGTAAAGTTTGATCTTTTTCAGTGCCCTCTAATTTCAAATTTGAAAATAATAGGGATTTAAGCTCCCTTTGAATTTTCGTTTATAAATTGATATGCTTCCTCTTCGGATATATTTTTTACAAGCATTAATTCACTAACTATAAATTGCTTCGCACGATCTAAGTTTTTACGGTCTTCCATATGTAAACCGTTCGTGCGCTCACCTTCTTTGGACGTTAAATTTGCAATGACCATCGCTGCATCTATAATTGAACCAGATTTAAGTAATGTTTCATTTTCCTTCGAATATGGTCTTGCAGCTTCTTTTTTGGAGGCATATTCAGTAGGCTGCATTGCAGTTACTACTTCTTCAATTTGTTTTGGTTGAATGATCTTTCTTAAACCTGAGCTCTTTATTCGATTTTCGGGTAACATTAAAGTAACGTGATTGAGAGGGAAAAATACGACATAGTAATTAAGCTTTTCACCTAAAATATCTTTTTCTTCAATATCTTTAATTGTACCAGCTCCGTGGTATGGATAAACAACATGATCACCGACGTTAAACATGGGCATTCCTCCAATACAATGTTAAATACATTGTAACATAAATGGAATTAAATTTAAAATTTTACTATGGAATTAAAGATTAGTCAACAAGAAAATGAAAAGAAAAGCCAGTCATACGTAGTAATGACTGGAAGCTAAACATATATTTTTGGACAAGGAGTTTTGCCAGATTGTAATTGTTTGTTCCTTTTAGTTTTGCTATTTCTTGAACGTTTCTGTTTCGCTTTTTCAGATTTATAGATTTTTTCCTTTTCTTTTTGCTTTTTTTTCTTTGTTTTTATGTTATTTTGTTCCTTTTTCTTTTTTTTACTACTATGAATATTATTTTCAGTCGATTCTACGTCATCATTTCTATCTTCATTATTTTCTAGTTCACTCTCTACGCTCTCATCAACATCAACTGCTTTGTGTTCTTCTTCATCTTCTTCATCCTCTTCCTCAATGGTGGCTTCAGAATTCAAGTCTGAGTTTCCATCTGCGTCTTTGTTATCCTTTTCACTTTCCTCTTTCTCGGAATCATCGTTCTGTAAGACGGCTAGAATTTCTGGTAACTGTTTTACTAAAGGACCATATTGTTGAATCATAGGCCCGAATTGTTGTGCAACTTCAATTGCCTTTTGCGTATTTTCTATAAAGCCTAAAATACTAGCGAGTCCGCCTCCAGTAGCGCCTGCAGCAGCACCAGCAGCTACATTAGCTGCAGAAGTAGCTGAATTCGTAGAGCTAGCTGCTTGCGAAATTGCCGAGCCTGCAGTACCGAGGTTAGAAGCGTTACCTAATGGTGCTGTATTAGCGGCATTAGATTGTGAACGCCCGCCAAATAACCGTGAAAGGAGGCTACCTCCTGCGCGAGATGGAGACTGTTGAAAAGGAACATTTGTAGACTGCTGCATTGGTTGAGATAAAGAATTTCTCGCAAAAAGACCACCGCTTCGTTGGGGGCCTGGAGGAAAAGGGCGTGGTCCAAACATACCGAACATCCTCTCCTGGATACATAATTCTTCTCATGTTAGGTATATGCATTGGAAACAATAATGTATAGGCTAGAACCTAATATGAGAAAGTTACGAATAAGATTATATAAGAAAGTGGTAAATCTAAGTAATTTCATGCTAAAATGGACAAGTTAACGGGTGGAAAGACCACGAAGGAGAAGGAATGATAAAGATGAATCATAATTTTGAACGTTTTGAACTGAAACCTTTTTTAATAGAGGGCTTAATAGCTCAAAATATTTCATTACCTACAGAAATACAGGAACGCTTAATACCGGCTATTAAGAATGGGAGTGATGTCATTGGACAATCCCAAACAGGAACTGGTAAAACATATGCGTTTCTATTACCAATTTTAGATCAAATTAATGAAGATGAAAATGAAACACAGGCTGTCATAACTGCTCCAACAAGAGAGCTAGCCTCACAACTGTATTATGAGCTAAATAAGCTTACGAGTCATGCTGAGAAGACAATTGAATCACAGCTTGTAGTTGGTGGAACAGATCGGTTACGAATGATGGAGAAATTAAAGAACAAGCCGCATGTGATCGTTGGTACTCCTGGAAGAGTTGCTGATATGATTGATAAACAGGCTTTGAATGTTAGAGAAGTTAACGTGCTGGTCGTAGATGAAGCTGATCAAATGCTTGACATGGGGTTTATAGAAGAGGTTGATCGTGCTGCTAGTCGTATGGGAGATGACCTCCAAATGTTAGTTTTTTCTGCTACCATTCCAGAGAAATTAAAGCCTTTTTTACGTAAGTATATGAAAAATCCAAAGCATGTTGAAGTACAGCCGAAAGATGTTTCGCCGAAGAAAATAAAGCATTGGCTTATCCCTGATCGAGATCGCGATCGTAAAGAGATTATTGTAGATGTATCTAAAAAACTTAATCCTTATTTAGCTGTTATTTTTACAAATAAAAAGGAAACAGCTGATGAAGTGTATGAAGAGCTGCTCAATCAAGGCCTAAATGTAGATATCATGCACGGAGGTATTTCTCCACGCCAACGAAAAAAAGTCATGAAAAAGCTACAAGATGCTGAAATACAATTTTTAGTAGCAACGGACTTAGTTGCAAGAGGAATTGATGTAGAAGGAATTAGTCATATTATAAACTTTGAGATACCTACAGAGTTGGAATATTATATCCATCGTGTAGGAAGAACGGCTCGTGCAGGATGGGATGGCATTGCTGTAACGATATACGGAAGGAACGAACAACAAAGTATATCTAAGCTTGAGAAGCAAGGAATTCGTTTTCAATATCGAGAGTTAAAAAAGGGTGAGTGGGTGGATATTGATAAACGAAGTAGACCACAGATGGCAGAATCTCCATCTCAAGGAACAAAAAAGGCACCAAAGACAGGGACGAAGGCGAAAGCAAAACCAAAAAGTGTTAAGCCGGGTTATAAGAAGAAAGCTAGGTATAAAAAGGCACAGGAAGAAAAACGACAACGCCGAATCGAAAGCAAGCGAAGAAAATAAAAATAGATTGAGTAACTGGGAGAGGATATAAATGTTATTAGGGTCACACGTTTCAATGAGTGGGAAAAAAATGCTCCTAGCAGCAAGTGAGGAGGCGACATCCTATGGCGCAACTACTTTTATGATTTATACAGGAGCTCCACAAAACACGAGACGAAAAGCAATTGAAGATTTGAATATTGAATTAGGGATTAAGCATATGCAAGAGAATGGAATAACGAATATCGTAGTCCATGCACCTTATATTATTAATATCGCCAACACTCAAAAACCAGAAACTTTTGAACTAGGAGTTAATTTCTTAAGAAGCGAAATTGAGAGAACAGAAGCGCTTGGTGCAGCTCAAATTGTGTTACACCCAGGTGCGCACGTTGGTGCAGGAGCAGATGAAGGAATTAAGAAAATAATTGAAGGCTTAAATGAGGTTATTATTCCTGGGCAGAATGTTCAAATAGCTTTAGAAACGATGGCAGGAAAAGGGTCTGAATGTGGTAGATCATTTGAAGAGTTAGCAAAAATTATTGATGGAGTTACACATAACGAGCATTTATCGGTTTGTTTTGATACATGCCACGTTCATGATGCAGGTTATGATATCGTGAATGATTTAGATGGCGTTTTAAAGGAATTTGATACCATTGTAGGACTAGACAGAATTAAAGTGTTACATGTAAACGACAGTAAGAATGAGCGAGGTGCAAGGAAAGACCGCCACGAAAATATCGGCTTTGGACATATAGGATTTGATGCATTAGACAATATTTTATATCATGATGTGTTCCATCAAATACCAAAAATTTTAGAAACGCCTTATGTAGGAATCGATAAAAAAGATAAGAAAGCACCATACAAATTAGAAATTGAAATGATTAAAAATCGTGTGTTTGATGAAAGTTTAAAAGATAAATTGTTTGCCATAAAAGCTTAAATCGGTGAGCATATAATAAAAACGATTTTTAGCTAATTTATGAAAAAAAGTATAATAAGCTGAGTGTAGCATGATATAGTAAAATGCCCAGCACTGGCTAGACTCCCGCAAGCCCACTATAAAAACCCTTTATAGTGGGCTTTTTAGTAAATGCGGTCGTTCCACACATTGCATAAGGGAGAGTCAATAGGTAAATCGAGAGGCCACAAAAAAAGTATAAAGCAACTTTTTCAGTGGCCTTAGATTTAAGTTACGCGACTATGATAAACGGCTATGAAAGTTCATGATGAAATTTCTTAGTCTAGAGAATAATCTAAATATGATTCGTATGGTTTAAGTAATTGTCTAGCTTTTTTATACAATGCTGGATCTAACTGCTTTAGTTGGTTATTTACATTCAGTACTATGTTTTTATTTCCGATATCAAATGGTTGATCTTGCAGAATATTTAAAACAGCGGTTGCTTGTTTTACAGTTAATGAAATGTTGTTCTCTCTACCGAGTTTAATCAATTCTTTTACTGTTAAGTTTCGAATTTTTTGATTAACCATTTGCCGAACAATTGGATTCATAAAATGCCTCCTTCTATTTATGACACTTCTATTTATATTTATGAATATGGTTACCACTAATAGAACGTTACTCCATTAAAAGAAAAAGTGATTTAAATATTGACAAATGAGGTCAATAGGAATATAATAAATGGTAAGAAAAAGTTTACTTAGTGCAACTTTTTGGTTTTTAGGAAAGAAAGTCGAATCTATTCACAAAGATTGCCTATATGACATATAGTAAGTTGAATTCTATATACAACAATATTTTATATATATAAATAACTCAGACAGGAGGAGTCGCTTTATGGGTATAGGAGAAACAATTGATGTAAGTGAACTATCTGTACATTATCATGGAAACCTTGCATTAAAGAATGTCAGTTTCTCTGTTAATAAAGGCACAATAGTTGGCGTTATTGGACCGAATGGTGCGGGGAAATCAACGTTAATGAAAGCCATGCTTGGTCTTGAAAAGTGCAGTGGTAAAGTCACCTTCTTTAATAAGAAAGTGAAAACGATGAGGAAAAAAATAGCCTATGTTCCTCAACGGAGTGTAATTGATTGGGATTTTCCTGTAAGAGTTGAGGACGTCGTACTTATGGGGCGGTTCCCATTAATTCCATGGTTTCACATCACTTCAAAACAAGACCGTTTAATTGCTAGAAAAGCGCTAAGCGACGTCGGTATGTTAGAGTTTTCAAAAAGGCAAATTGGAGAATTATCTGGTGGTCAGCAGCAAAGGGTGTTTATTGCAAGAGCATTGGCACAACAAGCAGAATTCTTTTTCCTAGATGAACCATTCGTAGGCATCGATGTAAAATCAGAAGAGATTATTGTTGATATACTGCATCGACTTAGAAACGAAGGGAAAACTATTTTTGTCATCCATCATGATTTGAGTAAAGTGGAGAAATACTTCGATCAACTAGTTTTGTTAAATCAAGAGTTAATTCATGCAGGTGAGGTAGACGAAGTTTATAATACTGAAAATATAAAGCGCGCTTATCAAGGCAACGCGGCACTCATTCAAGATGGAAAAGAGATGGTGGTGGTCAACCCATGATCGATAACATCTCTATGTTTATAGATCAGTTAACGCGGTATCAATATTTACAAAATGCATTAACGGCTGCAATATTAGTTGGAATTATATGCGGTATAATTGGTTGTTTTATTATTATGCGTGGAATGGCACTTATGGGAGATGCGATTTCCCATGCAGTTCTTCCAGGTGTTGTTGTTGCATATATGATTGGTATAAGTTTTTTTATTGGTGCAATTGTAACTGGTGTTTTAACAGCATTAGCAATTGGTTATATTTCTCAAAATAGTAGAATCAAAGAGGATTCTGCGATTGGAATCATGTTTACTGCTATGTTTGCATTAGGGGTAGTAATGATAACGGGTCTTCAAGGAACGAGTGTAGATTTGTGGCATATTCTGTTCGGTAATGTGCTAGCTGTTTCTCCAATGGATTTAACAATTACGCGCTGGATTGGAATATTTGTCATTATTACAGTAATCCTTTTTTATCGACCATTATTATTAAGTACTTTTGATGAAACGATGGCTAAAGCATCTGGTTTACCTGTCAAATTTATTCATTATATGCTCATGCTCTTACTTTCACTTGTAACGGTTGCTTCACTTCAGACTGTAGGTATTATTTTAGTGGTTGCGATGCTAATTACACCAGGGGCAACCGCATATTTACTGACCGAAAGGTTCTCTTTTATGATCATCATAGCGGCGTTCATTGGCATTATCTCTGCAATCGCAGGACTGTTTTTCTCAGTAATATATGATGTTTCATCTGGTGCATCTATCGTTTTAGTAGCTTCTGTTTTATTTTTATTGGCATTTTTCTTTTCACCAAAGCAGGGCATCATTCCTAGAATGTTTCGTAAACCTGCATAGACAACTGATTATTTCAAATAAAAGACTAATACCTAGCTTGTGAGGGCGAGGTATTAGTCTTTTCTTAAAAGATAAGTATAAAACTAGGCAGTCGAATTCGTGCTAAACCTATGTCATCTTTTTTTGGCACTATAATAAAAAAATTGCTGACTTTGTATCGTTTTTTCATTGGGTAGCACATCTTTATATACATATTCACCACTAGATGTTTGAATTCTAGATTTGACATTATCCTTTAGCATGATGCTTAATATATTTATCACCCTTGCTTTTATCGTTTGATTATGAATAGGAAATAATATTTCAATCCTTTTTTCCATATTTCTTGTCATCCAATCAGCCGACGATAAATATATATTTTCTTTTCCGTTACCATAGAAGTAAAAGATGCGACTATGCTCTAAGAAGCGGTCAACAATGCTTTGTACAGTTATATTTTCACTTACTCCCTTAATTCCTGGCTTTAAACAACATATACCTCTAATAATAAGTTCAATCTTTACTCCAGCACAGCTTGCTTCATATAGCTTAGAGATAATCGTTTTATCAGATAATGAATTCATTTTTGCAATGATTTTCCCATTACTATATTTCTTGGCATGTTTTATTTCTTCATCAATGAGTTGCAAAAAATGCTTTCTCATATCTGTTGGGGCTGTGGAAATTTCGTGCCAAATCGGTTTATTAGAAAAACCACTTAAATAATTAAAAAAGTTTGTAGCGTCAATACCAAAAGATTCTTTTGAGGTGAGTAAACCCATGTCTGTATAAAATTTTGCAGTAATATCGTTGTAATTTCCAGTACCTAAATGAACAAAACGTTGAATCTTCTCACCATTTTTCCGCACAATTAATGTGATTTTACTATGTGTTTTTAACCCTGATATTCCGTAAATAACATGCACGCCAGCTTTCTCCAACTTTTTTGCCCATTGAATATTGTTTTCTTCATCAAAACGAGCTTTCAATTCAACAAGGACGGTTACTTGTTTACCTCGTTCGGCTGCACTTGCCAATGCTTGTATAATAGGTGAATCTCCACTTACACGATAAAGTGTTTGCTTAATAGCTAGTACATTTGGATCAATAGCTGCCTGTGTTAATAGATCTACGATAGGTTGAAATGATTCGTAAGGATGATGCAAAAAAATATCTTTTTTTGAAATGGCTTCAAATAAATTAGTTTCACCCATTAAATCAAGAGGGGGTTGTGGAATTACCGTCTCGTGAATGAGATCTTCACGTTTCTCTGATAACATACTATAAAATTGTGACAAAAAGGAATAATCAATAGGGCCATTTGATTCATATATATCTCCTTCATTCAGCTCTAAAACGTTCATTAAGAAAGATAATACATGTGGAGCCATTTTTCCTTTTTGCATTTCTAAACGTACAGCCGCTCCCCATTTACGTTTTTTTAATTCCTTTTCTATTACTTTTAGTAAATCACGTGCATCTTCTTCGTGGATTGTTAAATCAGCATTACGTGTGATTCTAAAGGGAGATACGGATGACACTTTATGTCCATCAAATAATTGGTATATAAAATGACTAATGACATCTTCGAGCAAAATATAACAATTATCCTTCGGGTGAATGGAAGGTAAAGAGATCAGTCTATTTAATACAGCAGGAACTTGTACAATTGCTAGCTTCGTATTAGTCAATGTATCTTCACTTGTTAAAGCGACAGCTAAATTTAAACTTTTATTTAATAGCATAGGAAAAGGACGATAGGCGTCAATAGCCATTGGTGTTAATATTGGTAAAATAAAGGTTGAGAAGTGTTCCTTCACAAAGTCATAGTGATCATGTGACAGTTCATTGATTTTTAATAATTCTATACCTTCTTCCTTTAAATGTGTTTTTATAGATTCTGTGAATAGTTCATCTTGTAATTGTGTTAAATGATGCGAGAGTTTGCTGATCTCCTGTAGTTGCTGTTTTGGTGTTAAGGCAGATTTGTTATCTTTTTCGTTGAACCCTGCCTTCTCCTGATCCTTTAATCCTCCCACTCTTACCATAAAGAATTCATCTAAATTCGTGGAAAATATAGAAATAAATTTTAATCTTTCTAACAATGGATTTCGTATGTCGATTGCTTCTTGTAAAACGCGCTTATTGAACGCGAGCCAACTCAACTCACGATTATTATAGTATGCAGGGTTGTTTAAGCTTTTTATTAATGGTTTCTCTTTATTTGTGCCCATTTAATTTTCTCCCCTTATATCTTAAATAAGCCACCTAATTATTTAATCTTTTGAAGACAAGTTCGATGTCTTTTTTAAAATATTTTTCTAAATGCTTTTTATTTTTCTGTGCTTGCACTTTTTCAAAATAAGGGTCGTTTTCATAATACATGATAAATAGCCATTTTTCCTTTTCGATAGCCACTTTAATCTCATGTATTACGTCACGCTTTGTCCTATTTAAGCTATAGCAAAACTTACATATTGCTCCTAATAGCTCGACATTCTTCATTTCCTCATCACTTAACATGTCATGATAGGCGTTTAAATAATGTTTTAGTTGTGATCGTGACTTAAAAGAAGCAATACAAGCTAACATTAAACGTTCTTTATGACTTAATCCATCAATGGATTGATTCGTCAATAAATAAAAAGTATGTTGACTTTTAGACTCAGGATGTATAGAAGCACCAATATAGAAAATTCTTGCAGCCCACTGCAATAACTTTCCGTATTTTTTTGGTATGAGACTATGTACATGAGCGTTTAATTCGTTTGCTACATAAGATGCGAGTATTGCTATACGTTTTTGATCTTTTATATTTAGATGATAGTCTAAGCTTAATTGATACAAACTTTCTTCTGGCACAAATGGGTATTGCGTTATTCCCATCGGTTTTAAGTAAATCTCTGAAAAAAGTCCATCCCTAAGCCCCTTGTTACTTACGATAAATGTGTTTGACTGTGCAATCGTTATTAGTGCCTCAATGGCAGTAATAGCAGGGATGATAATATCCGCTCTATCTTTAGAAAGCCCATCCACTTGCTGTCTTTCTTTTAAAGGTAACTTCTTTAGTGTGTTGTTCGTTTCTGCAACTTGCTGTTTTGTCATTTCATATTGGTGTAATCCAGCCAATGGATAGCCTAACTCATTTTGGTGAATTAATGCTAAATTTCGAGCAGTTCCTCCTATTCCGATTACTGGGACACGTCTATTTTTTATCCAAGATAGCGTGTTGTAATGTTTGTGTAGAAAAGCTAATAATTGTGCTTGCTCCGTGTCCGTTGGCGTATCACCTTCGATAAATTTCTTTAATGTAATGGCACCAAAAGGAAAGCTATGCGAATGAATTAATTTGCGATTTTCATAATAGGTTATTTCTGTGCTCCCACCGCCTATATCAATTGTCATCCCATCTTTTATATTAGTAGAGTTTGTAACGGCTAAGTAACCGTAATATGCCTCTTCTTCATCACTTAATACATCTATTAGAAAGTCACTGCTCTGATTTATTGCGCTTAATATTGCTTGTTGATTTGTAGCATTTCTAATAGCAGCGGTAGCCACACAGCGTTGAGTAGTTAAATCGTATTGGTTTGAAATGGTACTAAAGCGTTCGAGTGTATGTAGAATGACATCTATCCCGTCATCAACCATAGATCCTTTAGCATCTATGTATGAACTTAGCCGAGCAACAACCTTTAAATTTTGTATTTCCTTTATACAACCATCTTCATTGACTTCGTACACTACAAAACGAATGGAGTTTGATCCCATATCAATGATGCCAATTTGCTGTTTCATTGTTCTCACCCTTGTAGAATTTATAGTTGTTTAAATTTTTAAGTTTTTGATCTTTACTATTTCAATAGGAAGGCAATAAAAACCTTTTTCAATCCTAAAATACGTCGTATACGACTGATTTTATAGAGTAATCTCAGTTTACAAAACACATATGTGTAATGTATACTACGATGAGAAATTAAATCGTAATCATTCTTAAAAAATGTGTGTTCGGAGGTTATTATGAACGATAGACGAGACTTAGATGCATTAGAAATAAAGCATGTCTCTTTTTCATATGGTCAACAAAATGTACTAGAAGATATACATTTAAAAATCCCACAAGGTTCCTTTCTCGGATTGGTTGGACCTAATGGTTCAGGGAAGTCGACTTTAATAAAATGTATTCTTGGTTTACTTACCCCCGGAAAAGGAGAAATTAACATTTTCGGGACACCGATTAACAAGTTTCGCCATTGGGAAGAGGTGGGCTTTGTTTCACAAAAAGCAAACAGTTTTAATAGCGGTTTTCCTGCGACAGTCTTTGAAGTCGTGTCAATGGGTTTATACGGGAAAGTAGGTTTATTTCGCTTTTTGACAAAGAAGCATAAGGAAAAAGTAAAAGAAGCAATTTACCAAGTAGGAATGGAAAAATATATGTACCAAAATATTGGGCAATTATCAGGAGGACAGCAGCAAAGAGTATTTATTGCTAGAGCGTTAGTAAGTGATCCGAAGCTGCTTATATTAGATGAACCAACTGTAGGTGTGGATGCAAAGTCTGTTCAAAATTTCTATACGATGCTAAAAAGACTAAATGTGGAAAATAAAATGACATTGATTTTAGTCACTCATGATATTGGTGTTATGACAGAATATATAACAGATGTAGCGTGCTTGAATAAGTTTTTACATTTTCATGGTGGTACTTCTGAGTTTGAAGAAAGACAAGAGGACATTGTTTCCAATATGTATGGACATGATGTACAGGTCATTACACATAATCATCACCATCATCATCATGATGATAGGGGAGATATGCTATGATTTCTGTTTTCTTTCAGTATGATTTTCTGACATATTCTCTTTATACAGGTTTAATGATAGGTTTTATCGCTCCATTGATTGGTGTTTTTTTAGTAGTGAGGCGACTGGCCCTTATTTCCGATGCACTCTCTCATATCACACTTTCTGGTATTGCATTTAGCCTATTATTAGGACGCCATTTCCCGACTTTTGCTAGCTTAAATCCCTTATATATGGGGATGGCTTTTTCTGTGAGTGGTGCAATCCTTATGGAGCGTTTACGCAATGTATATCGTTATTATCAAGAACTTGTCATTCCAATCATACTATCATCAGGAATTGGTATTGGAGTTGTTTTTATATCGCTAGCAAATGGGTTTAATAACGATTTATTTACGTATTTATTTGGCAGCGTTGTAGCGATTAGGAAAACTGATTTGCAACTGATTTTTGCTATTACAGTCATTGTTATTATTTTATTTATATTATTTTATAAAGAGTTGTTTTATTTAAGCTTTGATGAAGAGCAAGCGGTTGTATCTGGAATACCTAAAAAAGCTTTACATTTCTTTTTCATAGTGATAGTTGCTTTAGTGATTTCTTCTTCAATGAGAATTGTAGGTATATTATTAGTATCATCGTTGATGACACTTCCAGTTGCTGCTGCGATGCGATGGGCAAGAGGGTTTAAGCAAATGTTCATTTATGCTATTTTGTTCGGGGAAGTGAGCGTTCTAATCGGATTATTTACTTCTTTTCATTTCGATTTAGCGCCTGGTGGCGTCATTGTAATGATTAATGTATGTATATTATTACTTTCTATCTTATTGACAAAAAAAAGAAATGTATCGTGAAAAGGTGAAATGATAAATGGAGATTTTACATCAATTAACATTTTTAGAACGTGGGATTTTCGCAGGCTTAATTATAGGATTTATATGCCCGTTAGTAGGGGCGTTCTTGCTCGTTAGAAGGGTAACGATTATCTCTGAAGCATTATCGCATATCACGTTAACAGGAATAACAGCAGGGGTTTTTATAAGTCAAACAGCTACGTGGCTTGCCTTTGTAAATCCTCTTTATTCAGGTTTATTTTTTTCGTTACTAGGTTCCATCTTAATAGAAAAGCTGAGACAAATTTATAAAGGCTTTCAAGAATTAGCTGTACCAATTATTTTGTCAACAGGTATTGGGTTGAGTGCTATATTAATTAGTTTGGCAAGCAGCAGTTACATGGAATGGTACACATATTTGTTTGGAAGTATCGTAACAGTGTCTTTATCAGATTTATATTTTATAATAGGAACAGGTATTGTCGCATGTTTCATTTTGTTTGCTTTTTATAAGGAACTTTTATCTATTTCATTTGATCAAGAATTTGCTAAAACTTCAGGAATAAAAGTGAAAAGATTAAATTTTCTTTTTTCTTTGCTGATTGCGATTGTGATATCTATGTCAATGAAGGTTGTTGGCATATTATTAGTTGGTGCTATGGTAACATTGCCGGTGGCTGCAAGTATTCAACTAGCAAAAAGTTTCAGGCAAGTGATTATACTCGGAATCCTTTTTGGTGAAGCTGCCATTATTGGTGGAATATTCTTTTCATATCAATTTAACATAGCCACTGGTGGTATGATTGTAGTAATTGGTATTTTTCTATTATTCATTGCAACAATAATTAAGCAAATGAAGAAAACAAAAATATTTACTGTGTACGAACGTTAATATTGGAGGGTGTGTGAAGAATGAATGTTGAAGATGCCTTAAAAAAACTGAAGGATGAAGGATATAAATATACAGATAAACGTCAAGATATGTTAGAGTTTTTTTCTGATGCAAAGCGCTACTTACCAGCAAAGGATGTTTTAGAATACTTGCAAGAGAAATATAAAGGTCTTAGTTTTGATACGATATATCGTAATTTATCTTTATTTGTTGAACTAGGTATTTTAGAAATGACAGAACTAGATGGTGAAAAAAAGTTTCGGTTTACTTGTGCAACAGATGATCACCACCACCATTTAATTTGCTTAGATTGTGGTAAAACGAAACATATTCATACTTGCCCAATGGAAACTGTTCCGTTTGGTAGCGAGGACTTTCAAGTAGTAGGTCATAAATTTGAAATATACGGTTATTGTAATACATGCCATGAAAATCGAGTGTAGTGGGAAAAATGGAGGCTTAACGATTGCCTATGGTGATTAAGCTAAACCCGACAATAAATTTTAAAACAAGTAAAAATAATTTCATTGCGAGGGTGATGCAAAAGGTGAGGATAACCTTTCGCATCACCCTTAAATAATATAATATGGATATATTTGCTTTTTCTTTGAGGGCGACTATGTACATTTTCTATGTGCAACAACGAATTCACTTGTTGGCGGGGGAAAAAATCTCCTTCATCAACTTAGGAACAACAGACCAGTTTTGTGCACGATAGACTTGTTTAGGGATATTTTCCTGATTGTATGGTGTGTCAATAAGAATAACCGGAATATCACAATGCTCCGCGATAAGACATGCGTTGTCGTGTTTATCTTCGAAAAAAATATCAATATTATGCTTTTTTATGGTGTCAAGTTTATCATGTTTTCCTAGAAGTTCAATATGATCATATGGTAAGTCATATTGATCAAACCACGTCTTTGTTAAGTTGTAATATGCCGGAGGACGTGCACTTATATAATATAATTCATTTGAAATATTCCAATTCTTGAGTGTATCCTCTACATGACTAGCCAGAACTGCTTCCTTATAAATGAAAGGTTCATGTATTTTCATCCACTCCAAAAATGCTTCTTTAGTTATTCCAAGAAATCCAGATAATTCATATTGCGTAATATCCTTTAGTGTTAAGCTTTTATTAAAATGTTTATTTAAATACGGAATAAAGGTTCCAGGGTCTGTAACGGTTCCATCTATGTCTATTCCAATTCTTAGTTTATTTGTTTTTTCCAATGTGTACACCTTCCTTTGCAATTAGAAATCATTGTCATCGATATTAACTTTTTATGATGGCATACTAATTGTACACGCTTTGGCAAAGGAGGTAAAAGGGTATGTCTCAGTTCGATCATAACAACAATCCAAAACCTAGGAATTTTCATGTCGTTAAAGACGAAAATGATGAAGTAAAAAGGTTTGAGCCCGAAAGAAATAGGGTGGACGATGACTACCGAGAGGAAACTGCTGCAGAGTATACTCCAAACCAAAATGTGTTTGGTAGAGCAGCAGAAGTAGAGGACACAGATGTAGAAGAGGGTGCAACAGAAGGTCGAGGAGTTGCAACATTTGCAGTTGCATTATCCATTGTATCTCTGTTGTTCTTACCAATTTTATTTGGCGCAGCAGGTTTAGTTCTTGGTTTTATGGCCGTCAATCGTGAACAAAAAGGTTTAGGTTATACAGCCATTGCTATTAGTGCGTTTTCCATTATAATGAGTGTCTTTTTTGCTCCATTTGTCACCTAATAAAATGCCAAGCGTGTGAAGTGAAGTTAATAGGGTAAATTAAAGAAACCCACCGTTTTTGACGGTGGGTTTCTATCTCAAAAGATAAGAAAGTATAGGAAAAGACTAAAAACGAGCTTCAAGCAAGGGAACTGAAAAGTGGTGTTCTTTCACTTTTTCAGTGTCCTCCTTCGAGCTCGTTTCTCGTTTTACGTCTAGCTCTAATTATTTAATTCAGCTTTCTGTTTTTCCTCGTGTTCCTTCGCTAATTTATCAATTTCTTTTTTTAACTCAGCAACCATATCCGCTTCAGGAACCTTTCTAATTGTTTTTCCTTTACGGAAAAGTAAACCTTCTCCACGTGCACCAGCAATTCCAATATCAGCTTCTTTCGCTTCACCAGGCCCATTAACGGCACACCCTAGAACTGATATTTTAAGTGGTGCATTTATTTTTTGAATATATTCTTCAACTTCGTTAGCAATACTAATAAGGTCTATTTCAATACGTCCACAAGTTGGACAAGAGATTAAAGTAGCTGCATTAGCTGCTAAACCAAATGTTTTCAATAATTCCTTGGCAACTTTCACTTCTTCTACGGGATCAGCACTTAAAGAGATTCTTACTGTATTTCCGATACCCTTATTGAGCAAGATACCTAAGCCTGCAGCACTTTTCACCGTGCCAGAGAATAGTGTTCCTGATTCTGTGATCCCTAAATGAAGTGGATAGTCAAATGCTTGCGCTGCTTTTTCATAAGCCTCAACTGCTAATCGGACATCTGAAGCCTTCATAGAGACGATAATGTCATGAAAATCTAAGTCTTCGAGAATCTTAATGTGGTGTAAAGCACTTTCTACCATCCCATCTGCAGTTGGATATCCATATTTATCAAGAATTCTTTTCTCAAGTGAACCTGCGTTAACGCCGATTCGAATGGGGATCCCTTTTGCCTTTGCGGCATTTACTACCGCTTCGACTTTTTCTTTTCTACCGATGTTACCAGGGTTTATACGAATTTTATCTGCTCCACCTTCGATCGCTTTTAGAGCAAGTTTATAATCAAAGTGGATGTCAACAACGAGTGGTATGTTAATACGCTTTTTAATTTCTGGTATAGCCTCTGCAGCTCTCATATCAGGGCATGCCACTCTTACTACTTGACACCCTGCTTCTTCAAGTCGTTTTATTTCTGCCACGGTAGCGTCTACGTCATGTGTCTTAGACATTGTCATGCTTTGGATAATGACTTCATCGTTACCACCAATAGTAATTGGCCCAACCTTAACAGGTCTTGTATTTTTACGGTGAGTAAATTGGGTCAAGATAATCGCCCCTTTATGTTTAAAATCGTTGTATAAATGATTACAATCCTTGTTCATTGTACCAACGAGTATAACAATGTGGCAAGGGGTAAGATCCGGAGGCCGCTGAAAAAGTATAAAACAACTTTTTTCAGTGCCTTTTATTTGTATTGCAGTCGCTCGCCTGATAGGAGAAACGTACTCTTATCAGCTTATTAACGATTGCGATGGCAACTTACAGTGCCCTTAAGATCCGTTATTCGTTAGTATTAGAGGAATAAATAGGGAAACGATAAGAATGACCTATAATGATTTCATGAGATAGGACACTTGGATTCAATGCTTCAAAGTCTTCTACTACTTTATTTGGAGCGTATATTAGTTCATCATTTAATTCCTTGACAATTCCATAAACAGTTTGTCCAGGACCCACGACAACTTCTTGAAACTGCAGACTAATGCTCCCTACTTGAGAGGATTCAGTCTCTTCGTTTTGTTCTTCTGTAATGTTGTCTATATCAGTATTGTGAGAACCTTCCTCTGCCATTCCATTATGTGGGGATGCTGCATGTGGGATAGTTCCTACATTCCAATCGTAATAAGCACTTATTGCGATTACGGCTATAATAATCAAACCAACTATTGGACGCATATCACTTTCTCCTTATTAAAGTCATTTTTATTATACATATGCTTGTCCACTTAAAATATGTCACGATTATGTCATTATAAGGGGTGAGAATATGTCTCATAAGGAAAAGGTATTCATGTACGTGCTTGGCTCTTTACCATTTGTTATGGTTGTGGGTAATTCGATGTTCCTGCCTATACTGCCTTCTTTAGAAGAAGCACTGTCTATATCATCGAGTGAAGCAGGTTTCATACTCACTGCTTTTTCAATTCCTGCTGCCCTCATCATCCCTTTTGTAGGATATTTGGCCGACCGGTTTGGGAAGAAAAATATTATATTATTATCTCTGCTTCTAGTAATGATAGGGAGTATTATTTCATCAATAGCTCCTATAATAAATGCTACGACAATTTCTTATTACTTATTGCTCATTGGAAGACTAATACAAGGGTTTGGTGCTGGAGGAACAACACCTCTAGCAATGAGTATTATTAGTGATTACTTCCAAGGAGAAAAGAGAAGTACCGCACTTGGGACTGTAGAAGTTTTTAATGGTATTGGAAAAATGGTAAGCCCATTTTTAGGTATTGCTGCGCTTGCGATCGTTTGGCATAGTACATTTTGGTTTTACTTCTTATTCTCATGTATTACTTTTGTATGCATATTTTATATTGTAAAAGAAGATACGGGCAACCGAAATATAAAACTAGCTAAATATGGGAAAGGTGTTTATAAGCTTGTAAAAAAGGAATACAAGTGGTTGATGCCAATTTACTTTTCTGGAAGTACTGTTTTATTTATATTATTTGGACTATTAGTATATTTAGCGTACGAAGCAGAAATAGTATATCAAGTTACAGGGGTGTATAAAGGGATACTGTTTTTAGTACCTTTAGGGACACTAACCGGTGCTTCCTATTCTTCAAGTCGTTTTATTGCTGGCCAGAAACGAAATGCTTATGTCATGATTGTGGCAGCTTTTTTCATTATGTTTGTAGGAATAATAATTGGAATATTGTCACATTCATTTACTATTTTAGTTCTTACTTTAATGTTTGTTTCTATAGGAACAGGGTTACTTTTACCATGCTGTAACTTTTTTGTTACTTCTAGCGTCTTTAATCATGAAAGGGGAACTGCTCTATCACTTTATGGAATGGTTCGTTTTTTAGGAGTTGCACTTGGACCGTATTTTTACAGTATGTGGATGTACGATGAGAGAGAGATGTTTATTTACACTTTTATCATTCTTTTATTCGGAGTTGTTTGGCTTTACGTAGGTTGGATAACTATTAATAAAAAGTAGCTTTTTTCTCTCAGTAATGGGAAAGATAGATCTTTAGTCCCTGTTCTAAAGATAATTTTTAGTGTTTTCTACTAATATAGACTGTTAAAAGATTGAAAGATACATTAAATGACTGATAACAGGGTGATAAATGAGATGATTGAAAGGGGATCCAAAATGAAAAATAAAGCAATGAAGGTAGTATTAGCCACATTATCAATATGGTTACTCATCTTTTCTATTTCGTTTGCAGATGCAATAGAAGGGGAAGTGATTGTAACACTAGGTGAAGATTTAAGCTCTGAACAAAGAGAAATGTTATTATCGGAAATGGGAGTAACCGAAGAAACCGTTGAAATTATTCCTGTTTCTAATGCTGAGGAGCACCATTATTTAGGGGAATATATAGCGAGTAATGTGATTGGTACAAGAGCACTTTCTTCATCTATGATTACATTGCTGCCAGAAGGTCAAGGAATTACAGTTGAAACAAATAGAATTACACAAATATCTGAAGGTATGTACGCAAATGCATTATTTACAGCCGGTGTGAAGGATGCAGATATATATGTAACAGCTCCATTTAATGTATCAGGGACTGGAGCACTAACAGGTCTTATAAAAGCATATGAGCTTACAACAGATGAAGTTATACCAGAAGAACAGAAACAAATTGCAAATGAAGAGCTAGCAAAAACGGCAGAATTAAGTGAAGACTATGGTGTTGAGCAGGCAACAGAGTTAATGACAAGAATAAAAGAAGCGATCGCACAAGAAAATGTCGAAACGGAAGAGGACCTACGTGAACTAATACAAAGAATTGCCAATGAATTAGGGATGACATTAACTGAGACTGAGCTTGAAGGATTAGTATCCTTATTCCATCGAATGAGAAATTTAAATATTGATTGGGATCAAGTGCAAAATCAAATTGGGAAGATACGTGATAACTTAAGTGATTTTTTAAGTAGTGATGAGGGACAAGGTTTTATAAGAGCCATTCTTGATTTTTTTGACTCTTTAATTGAATCGATTAAAGGATGGTTTAATTAACAAACCGTGATAGGGAAAACAAGACATGTAGTAAAAAACTAATAATAAATACTCGTGTCATCATATTTGAGGGAACTGAAAAGGTTGGTCTTTACCTTAGTCAGTTCCCTTACGTAATAAAGTTGGGAAATCAACACTAGCCTTAACAAAGCATTTGAGAAAACCTTTCTAAGCACACCAGAAAATATTTGAAACCTATTTCATTTATATTCGTACATACTTATGAGTAAATTTTTTGGTACAATATTCTATATAGAAAAAAGGGGGAAACAAAAATGGAAATATTAGATAATGCCTCCTTAGGCTTTTTAGTCGTTTTTATTGCAACACTATTTATTTTTGGAGAGCTTATGGTCCGTGCAAAAGGGTTATTCGGGATCCTAGGGGTTGCTATTATGGCTATGTATTTTTCATACCATCTAACGGCTGCGGATAGCCTATGGGTAGTTTTATTATATGCTATTGGGTTAATTCTCATTATTTTTGATGGGAAAGTGACAACAGATGGTACGATTGCATTAATAGGATTGTTGTTAATGGTACTAGGCCTTGCTTTACCAGCTCCAGGGATAGTATATGGTGTTCTTGTCGGTATGGCACTCATTATAGCTGCGCCAACCTCGTATTTATTTACAAAAGTATTTCCATCTCGAAATATGTGGTCAAAGATGACTTTAAAAGATAAATTAACAAGTGATCTTGGATACAATTCAATGAATGAGGAATATAAGGAACTTATTGGAAAGGTAGGCATAACAAAAACGCCATTTCGTCCTACAGGCACTGTAGAAATAGAGGGGAAGCTTTATAGTGCAACTACGGATAACCAGTGGGTAACGAGCGACCAAAAAGTGAGAGTTATTTCGGCCGATGGAACGAGAATTGTAATTGTTCAGGAAAATTAAATGAATGAACATAAGAGGTTGACTGAAAGGATGTATTTCTTTTGAGTCAACCTCTTTACACGCACAGCAGTAATTTAGTTTGTGTGGTGTCTTTTTTGTGGTTCATCTTGTGAAAGCATTGTAATGGGCAGATTAAGTGAATGAAAAATACGTTTAATCACCTCAATTGATGGATTTTTTTTCATTCCGCGTTCAATATAACTTAAGTATGACTTAGATACACCAGTCATTCTAGATAATTCTGAAAGTGAGATACCTCGTTCTTTCCTCTTTTTTCTTATAATTTCCCCAATCATAGCTAACCTCCTTTTTTTACACCTCATTTGCTCATTATAACGCACAAACAAGAAAAGATAAATGCTTATTTTACGAAAAAACAGAGGTGAAAGTATAACGGAAAGTGTTTTGTATTCTTTATAAAGAATGGTGATTGGATGAAAAAAGACGCTGTGAACATCACAGCATCTTAAAACCATTATTTTTGCTTCATTTTCCATTTATTAAATTCAAGGAAATCTCGGAACTCTTCTTTAGAAACCCCGGAATTCATCGCTTCTTGAACTAAGTTCACCCACTCTTTATCTATATCTTCATCTACTATAGATACGTTATCTACTTGATCCTTTAGAAGATAATCTATCGATAACCCTAAAACATTTGCAACTTTTTCAAGAAATTGGATAGATGGGTTTGTTTGTATATTTCTTTCAAGTGCACTTAAGTAAGATTTTGCAACGCCAGCTTTATCAGCTAATTCAGTCAAGGTCATACCAGCTTCTTTACGGTATCTTTTTACTCGCTCTCCAATCATTTGCCATTTCTCCTTTTTAATATGGACAATTTCTTATATATATTTTTGGTTTAGACAAAAACTTATTGATATATCATTTTAAATCTAAGTAATATATCAAATATAGCATATTTTTTTAATAAATTGAGGAAAACTATTGAAATAATCATTCGAATAGTCAAGACATTTATTACATTTATTTTTATCAATTCTATTATTGTCACAATATTTTCATAATTTTCTTCAGTAATTGTTTTAACGTAGTCAGTGACGCGTTACTAGCTTTTACTACATTTTATCCTATATTTCGACTAAAAAACAACCATTGGATTTTAATTCGAAAATGTGTATAGTGAATGTGGGTTTAAAATCTTAATAATTTCTTTACAATTCATTAACAATTAATTAATGTTGAACGATTAGTATGAGAAATGTGACGAAATTAGACGATAGAGAAAATGTAAGGGGATGACGTTGTTGGAGTTAGAATTAAGAGACCTTCTATTTATGTTCTTTGGCGGATTGGCGATATTCCTTTTTGGGATAAAGTATATGGGAGATGGCCTACAAAAAACAGCAGGGGACAAGCTTCGTGACATTTTAGATAAATTTACTAGTAATCCAATTATGGGGGTTTTAGCAGGTATCGTTGTTACGGTACTATTGCAAACTTCAACAGGGACAACAGTCCTTGCTATTGGCCTTGTTAATGCAGGGTTTATGACTCTAAGGCAGTCTATCGGTGTTATTATGGGAGCGAATATCGGTACAACGGTTACTGCATTCATTATCGGTCTTAAAATATCAGACTATGCTTTACCTATTATAGCAATTGGTACATTTTTAATTTTCTTCTTGAAAAATCGTAAAGCTAACAATATAGGACAAGTATTTTTTGGTTTTGGAGCATTATTTTATGGATTAAGCTTGATGGGAGAAGGGTTAAAGCCATTAAGGGATTTAGAGATATTTGCAGAATTAACAGTTTCCATGAGTGAAATTCCGCTCCTAGGTGTACTCATTGGAACTATTTTTACTGTAGCTGTTCAAAGCTCTTCGGCGTCAATCGGATTATTACAGCAGTTATATGAACAAGGTGCGATGACACTTGATGCAGCTTTACCAGTTTTATTTGGAGATAACATCGGTACAACAATTACTGCTGTTCTTGCAGCACTTGGTGCATCGATAGCAGCAAAAAGAGCAGCTATGACACATGTAATCTTTAATTTAATTGGTACAATTATAGTCCTTTTATTAATCCATCCATATATATCAATGATGTATTTTCTTCAGGAACGATTAAATCTTAATGAAGCCATGACAATTGCAGTAGCTCATGGTATATTCAACACGTCAAATGTATTAATACAATTACCATTTGTTGCGGTACTTGCATTTATTGTTACTAAGATCATTCCTGGTAATGAGACTGTAATTGAGTATAAAGCACAGCATTTAGATCCTGCATTAGTTCAACAATCATCTTCCATTGCTTTAGGGCAAGCTAAGAAAGAAACTTTAAGAATGGCGGAGTTGTCAGAACAGGGATTAGTTGCTGCATCTGATTTTGTTAAAACGAAGCAAAAGCGTCATGCTGAATTGACATACCAATTCGAGGATGCAATAAATAATTTAGACCGAAAGATTACAGATTATCTCATAAGAATTTCAGCAAATTCCCTTTCGACACAAGACTCAGCACAACACTCGATGTTGATGGACACTGTCCGTGATATTGAACGTGTTGGTGATCATATGGAAAATATTATTGAATTAGCTGAATACCAAGTTACAAATAAAGTGAAAGTTTCAGAACTTGCACTAGAAGATTTAAATGATATGTTTAATTTAACGATAGAGACATTAAAGCAAGCGATAAAGGCATTAGATACAAATGATATTTTAGAAGCAAGAGCTGTAATACTAAAGGAAGAAAAGATAGATAAAATGGAGCGACAGTTACGTAAAAAACATATTTTAAGATTAAATGAAGGTGCATGTGAAGCGTCAGCAGGTATCATTTTTGTTGACATGATTAGTAATTTAGAGCGTATTGGGGATCATGCAGTGAATATTGCAGAAGCTGTAATCGGAGAAGAATAAAGAATAAGGCAGTGTTAAAAGGGCTTTTAGCACTTTTTGACACTGCTATCTTGTAAAATTTTTTCCTTACGTCTATACTAAAAAAAGTTAAATAAAAAAAATAAAAAATATTTTAGAAAAACGTTGACTTATAGAATGTGGACATGCTATTATAGTCATTGTCGCTGATAAAAAACAAAGAGATGGCGGTGTAGCTCAGCTGGCTAGAGCGTACGGTTCATACCCGTGAGGTCGGGGGTTCGATCCCCTCCGCCGCTACCATAATAAGTACTGACATGATTAATTATTAACGGACCCTTAGCTCAGTTGGTTAGAGCAACGAGCGATGTCTTCATGAATAAGCATCGAGCTGCCCCGACGCATTAGCATTCTGATAGGCTAGAAGAGGAAGGGTATAGTAATATTAGTAACAATAATTTAATAATCTTATTAAATCTTATCATGGACCCTTAGCTCAGTTGGTTAGAGCAACCGGCTCATAACCGGTTGGTCGTAGGTTCGAGTCCTACAGGGTCCACCATCTAAAATTGCGGAGGAATACCCAAGTCCGGCTGAAGGGATCGGTCTTGAAAACCGACAGGGGTGTCAAAGCCCGCGGGGGTTCGAATCCCTCTTCCTCCGCCATATTACATAATTTGCGTGTATGTTTGTATTAAACAAGCATACACGTTTTTTGTGCTTTCATGATATTTGTTAGAGAAACCTAGTTGTGAAGGGAGAATGACTTTAAACATGTAATAGTAACAAGTTCTGTATCCAACTTAAGCGCATTATTTTCTTTCTTCATTCAATATTTGATACAATATGTGTAGACGGTATAAGGGAAGGTGCTAAACATGATAATTAAGTTAACATCTCGTGCAGTGGACCAATTAAAGCAGAAAATTAATTCAAATATGATTGCATTAAAATATGATTTTGATGGATGTGGTTGTGTTGTTAGTGGTGTAACACACCTAGAGGAAATTTCTCAAATTGAAGAAGGCTATGAAGTTGCATCCAATGAACAAAATGATTTCACAATTGTTTTTCAGAAGCAATATGAATGGGTGTATGATGAAATGATGACAATAGATTTCCTAGAAGAAGCGAATACTTTTTTATTAAAAAGTGATAATCAAATTTTTAATCCGAGAATGATGATCAAAAAAGTCTAAAGTTGCTTTGACACTTCGAGTTTTTGAATATAATCCAATATACTTCTATATAATATAAGATGGAGGTTTATTGTTTGAAACTTGAGGGGATATCTGATAATGTGAAAATTGAAAGTTATTCCTTTTTTCACTGTTGGAAAGGTGATAATATTTTTTGGGTATTATTAAGAGTTTTTAAAAGACTCTTAATGAATCATATCTACATATATTTTAAGGAGGAGATTAAAAATGGCTTTTACATTACCAGAACTACCATACGCTCATGATGCACTAACACCTCATATTGATGAGGAAACAATGAAAATTCACCACGGGAAGCACCATAACACATATGTGACTAAATTAAATGATGCATTAGAAGGGCACAGTGATCTACAAGGAAAAAGTTTAGAGGAACTATTAAGCAATTTAGACGCACTTCCTGAGAGTATACACGGTGCTGTTCGAAATAATGGTGGTGGTCATTTCAACCACACACTATTCTGGGAAATTATGTCTCCAAACGGTGGTGGAGAACCAACTGGAGAGTTAGCTGATGCAATTAATTCAGCTTTTGGAAGTTTTGATAAGTTTAAGGAAGAGTTTAAAAATGCAGCTTTAACTCGTTTCGGATCAGGATGGGCATGGTTAGTAGTAGACGGAGGAAAATTAACAGTTACAAGTACACCTAACCAAGACACTCCTATCATGGAAGGGAAAACAGCAATCCTTGGTGTTGACGTTTGGGAGCATGCTTATTACTTAAAATACCAAAATCTACGCCCTAACTATGTTGATGCATTTTTTAACGTAGTAAATTGGGAAGAAGTTGCAAAGCGTTTTAGTGCAGCTAAATAAGTCGAACCGACTTAAAGACCTATGAGGAAATTCCTCATAGGTCTTTATTTAAGTTAAGAAAACTTCGATTGGAATTTTTCCGCAAAGTGTAGCGAGAATAGCAGTGGGAACTGGACTAAGCTTGTTTTAGGCTTTTTTATTTTGAAAAGTAAAACAGTTTAGAAAAAAATCGGAGCTAAAGCGAACACACAACCTATATAAAATTAAATAGCCGCATTTTTGCATGACCTTACTCTTTGTATAAAAACATGAATTTTTTCGTTTGTCGAATAAGCTTTTTGTATAGAGGTACAATAAGCAGTGTCACGGCAAAAGGAGCGTCTGCTATGAAAAAGTTGGTACGAAAGATGATTGGTGATGTAGAGCCAAATAAGGACCTAAACCTTCTGCTTATAATTGGAGGGTTATACTCTCTCGGAATAGCATTATCGAATACATTTGTTAATGTGTACCTTTGGAAGCAGTCAGGGGAGTTTATGGATTTGGCCCTATATAACTTAGCGTCTGTAGTTATGCAACCGATTACCTTTATCATCGCTGGTCGATGGGCAAAAAAAGTAGATCGGGTTATTGTTTTGCGGTTAGGTGTTAGCTTTTTGTCTATATTTTATTTCACAGTTCTCTTTTTAGGTGAGAATGCTGGAAACTATTTATTGCTTTTAGGTGGAATGTTAGGGATTGGATTAGGCTTTTATTGGCTATCCTTTAATGTCCTTACTTTTGAAATTACAGAACCTGAAACGCGTGATTTCTTTAATGGTTTCTTAGGTATCCTTACTTCCTTTGCAGGAATGATCGGACCCATTAGTGCTGGCTTTTTAATTACGCATATGGATAGATTAATTGGGTATCGTGTTATCTTTGCAGTGTCATTAGGTTTATTCTTAACAGCGGTTGTATTGAGCCTCTTTCTCAATAGACGATCTGCAAAGGGGCAATATCAACTTTTGGATATTTTAAAAGTAAGGAAAAACAATCCACACTGGAAAAGAATTACACGAGCACAATACTTTCAGGGGTTGCGTGAAGGTAGCTTTATTTTTGTTATTGTTGTATGGATTTATGTTGCAACAGGCAGTGAACTCGCACTTGGAACGTATGGCTTAGTAGCTTCGTCAGTTTCGTTCATTAGCTATTATTTAGTAGGGCGCTTTATCAAACCCCAACAACGTAAGCATTCTATATTACTCGGTGGGATAATTTTATATTTGGCAATTTTTATTATTGCATTTGACCTCGATTTCACACGATTAATTATTTATGGTGTAACTATTTCTATTGCATACCCTATGTTGCTTGTTCCTTATGTATCACTCACATATGACGTGATTGGCACCGCTTGGAAAGCAGCAGAGATGAGAGTAGAGTATATCGTTGTAAGAGAACTATTCATTAATAGTGGACGCATCTCTTCTATTCTCGTACTCATGCTATTTATCCAGAGGTTCGGTGAAGAAAAAGGAATACCTGCAGCACTTTTGCTACTTGGACTTGGTCATGCTGTAATTTATTGGTGTGTTAGAAAAATTAACTTGCCGATGACAAAGGAAAAAGAATCTTATAGCGTTCAAAAAAGGGAAAAACATTAACTGAAAAAAGTGTGTTACAGTATCGAAACAATGTTGAATGTATACCGTATTGTGGTATAATGAATACAAGAAAATAACATCAGCCTGCGGTGTTGGTGAACTTCGAGTTTAATTCGAACCGAACACCAATTCACATCGGGAGCTTTACATTAAAGCACGTACAACATGCCTTAACTAAGGAAGTTGGAGATGCTTTTGCGAGCACCCACCTGCTTAAGGGCGGGTTCGTGATATCTGGAAGATAACCGCATCTGCGGGCATGCATTTTAGACACCATCTTTCAAAGAGGTGTCTATTCTCTTGCACATTTGAATCACTTTTAAAACTTATACTGGTGCATAAACAGTAAGAAAGGGAAAGCCGTATGACCACTAAAAATAAAAAAACAAAAAGCAATCATTTGCCAATACGTCTGAATATTTTATTTTTTCTTGTCTTTTTATTGTTTTCGGCTCTTATTTTGAGGCTAGGGGTCGTGCAAATTGTTCAAGGAGAGGAATTTCAAGAACAACTAGAACGTACGATAAACGTGAGTGTTCCGATAGATGCACCAAGAGGTTTGATGTATGATAGATATGGAAACATCCTTGTTGATAATGAACTCCAATTTACCGTTACGTATACTAATAGAAAAACACCACAGCTAGAAATGATAGAAACGGCTAGAAAATTAAATGAATTTGTTACTATTGAATCTAGAAGAACGGAACGAGATTTACGGGAATATTGGGCACTGCTTAACCATGATGAATATATAGAATTAATGTCCATAGAAGAGGAAAGTGAATTAGAATTATCAAATGCAGAAGCACACACGGCTCGTCTTGATAGAATTCCTGAGGAAGAGATTGATGCGCTTCAAGAAGATGAATATGAAATGCAAGTTTATTCTTTGTGGCGAGAATTTAATACTGGGTATAATGATTTACCACATAAAGTGGCACAAGGAATCACTTATGAGCAGGCTGCGTTAATTATGGAGAATTTAGAACACCTGCCTGGTGTAGATATCATTCGTGATGCTGAAAGAAAATATATATACGGCGATTCTCTCCGTAGAGTTTTTGGAAACGTTGGATCAATACAACGTGATAATATCGATTATTACCTTGCTAATGGTTATTTAAGAAATGAACAAGTTGGAACGAGCTATATTGAAGCACAGTATGAATCAGTCCTCCGAGGAAGAAATGGGCGTCTAGAAAACTTTATGGATCAGGATGGTAACTTCTTACGGAATCCTGAGGAACATGTTGGAAGTAGAGGAAATGATTTAGTATTAACGTTTGATATGGAATTACAACAACATGTTGAGAAAGCGATAAAGGATACAGTAGAGTCTGAACGATATTATTCACAGTTCGTTGGTGACCCTGATGCCTATGTTGTCATGATGGAGCCACATACTGGCGATATTTTAGCGATGGCAGGGTATAGAGATGAAGCAAATAGAAATGTGTTGACGACGTTTACTGGGAGCTTTGAAATGGGGTCGGCGATTAAAGGTGCAACAGTGCTTGCTGGCTTTGACTCAGGAGTATTTGCTCCAGGAGATCGTGTATGGGATAGAACGATGAACCTTTCTGGTGGAGGAACAATAAGCTCACATACAACTTTAGGGTCAGTAGATCATTTAACTGCCTTAGAGAGGTCCTCTAACATATATATGGTATATGTTGCTATGAGACTTATTGGCTATAGTCCTGGTGTTTCTTCAAGTTGGGGTAATTACTACCGTGGATATGATATATTGCGTGATTATTATGCACAATTTGGCTTAGGTGTTCCGACAGGTATTGATTTACCTAATGAATCAGCTGGTATTAATGGCGGGAACATTCCAGAGCCAGGTAGATTATTATATTTGTCTTTTGGACAATTTGATACGTACACACCGATGCAGTTAGCACAGTATGTTGCAACGATAGCAAACGACGGTTATCGTGTAGCCCCTAGAGTAGTAAAAGAAATTAGAGAACCTAGTAGAGATAGGAATGAATTAGGGCAAATATCACAGCAGGTGGAGCCAAAGATTTTAAATTCTTTAGATATGGACCCATGGTATATTGATGAAGTGAAAAAAGGGTTTCACCGAGTGACACACGGGAATCAAGGGACTGCTAGAAGCTTTTTTGCGGATAGACCGTACGATGCAGCTGGGAAAACAGGTACCGCTCAGGTCTTTGTAGATGGGAAACCAGCGAATAATCAAACGTTTGTAGCTTTTGCACCTTACGATAACCCAGAAGTTGCAATTGCAGTCGTTGTTCCAGGCATCAGTAACCAGGCAAGTGCTAGTGGTGCTGCTAATACAATTTCTCAAAAAGTGCTTGATGCGTATTTTGACTTAAAGGAAGAACGCCGTGGGCCATTGAATTGGGACGAAGACTTGTTAGAAGATGAAGAAGACGATGAAGATGAAGAAGAAAGTGAATAATGAAAGAAAAGGGAGACTCAAAAGGTTGATTTTTACCTGTTGAGTCTCCCTTTTTATAGTTATTGAACTAAGACATCGATAATGTCATCCCAAGACATTTCGCTAGAAACATCGTAGTCGCCCATTCTTAAATAACGGTCTTGTTCTAAATCCATGATATACGCTTCAAATGCTCTAGCATCTTCGATAATATTTAGTGACTCTAAACGCTCTGTAATATCTCTTGTAGACATTCCAGCTTCAACAGTCAGCGTTACTTCAATTATGCTAGAATCCTCTTCTTCAATAGCCTCTTCTTCGGTAGTCTCTTCTTCGATTTCAACTTCCTCAGTAGTCTCTTCTTCAACTATGTCTTGTTGATTGTTCTCCTGAAGCAGTAAAATTTCATTTTCAAGTGCTAACAATTGATCACGTAGTTCAGAGTATTCCTCGTTTGTTAGTACTGTAAAATCCTCTTGTTCAACTTGAGAAAGGGCATCTTCTATCGTTAAGGGCTCGTCTGATTCTATTTCTGCTTGTCCAGAAGCACCGGAAAAGAAATATACGGATGAGAATATAGAGGTAGCAGCAAAAACTCCAATAGCTGAGCCGCGTAATTGATGTTTTATAGACACGATTGTTTTCCCCTTCCTAATTTCGACTTGATAACAGTTCTTCTACTACCGCTTCTTCTTTATTAGTAATCATTGCTATATCCTCTACTGAATAGCCGTCTTCATACATAGTTAACACATCGTCCCTTGTAAGAGGACGATTACTATTAGCAGAATTACTTTCTAACGAAGGAAGCATTGTTTCTTCTTCAAGAACTTTCACTTTTTTCTTAATTTGATACATTTCCTGCATTAATTGAATTGATAGGTTCTCTAATTGCTTTTCAACTTCTTTTGATCGATCCTTTTGTGTAATCGATAAAATGAAAAGAAGAGTAGATAAAACAAATAAAATAATTATTGTTATTTCCATTACTTTTTCCTCCGTTTTTCAAATCTCTTTCTCATACATCATTAGTTATAACACAATTTCTTTTTCCTTCCTAGATGTCGTAAGTAGGAAATGTCAAAAAAGCACGGTTTCACGCGAGTTGTTCATAAAAAATACCAAGAATTACATAATTGTTTGTAGAATTGTTTTTAGTTATTCCTTTGTATATGGATTAATTAAAAAAATATAAAATTTTTTTAATTATTATAACAACGAAGGAGAGGGGCATGACATTTAATGACAAAAATACCTTCTTGTTGTAAAACGCATCTCTAGGTAAGATGGTGATACAAAGTTATTAAACTACTATTACTATTATAAAAAACATAAAATAGAACCTTTTTTATACATAAGCTATTTACTAAGTAGCTAAAAATTTATTTAGGAGGGAATGTTCAATGTCTGTATTGCCGAAGTTATCCATTGATTATAATAAAGAATACGCGATTAAAATGAGTGAAGAAATAATTATGCTAAATCCGACAGAATTCCAACATTTTAAGCAAGGAGAAAGTAATAATATATCATGGAAATGGATGCATCTACCTATGAAAACAGAGGGAAAGCAATTAAGTAAGATTGTTTTGCATAACAAATGTGACCTTCCATTACATGTTACAAACTTAATTCGCTTTGAAACGAATAGTAAGGCAGACATTCCACTCGTCTATTATTCTGTTTCAAAGTCTGCCATCATTCTTTATGATGGAAAAGATTATCGTTTATTTGGAAGTATTAGCGATCAAGGTAAATGTGGTAAGTTTAGTACGAGATTAATAAACATGGATAATTGGGCAAGAGGAACGACCTTACCTTTCCAGCCGTTGACTAAAGGAAGTAATGGATGGGGAATGGAATTTGACTTTATATTACCGAGTCATTCATCAACATTCTTTTATGAGTGGGAATTAAAAAGTGAACATTTATATGAAATTGAAGAGCTACATTCGCAATACCAGTTATTATTAGGTGAAAAAGTACACTCTAACAAATAAATCCTCTTGAACATCATGCTACTTTTTGATATTATTTTAAGGTATGAACTAGTTTAAAGTTTGGAGGGAAAAAGTATGCGCGTACAAGTAACTTTAGCTTGCACAGAAACTGGTGATCGTAACTACATCACTACTAAAAATAAACGTCAAAATCCTGACCGTATGGAGCTTAAAAAATATAGCCCAAGATTAGGCCGTCACACGTTACATCGTGAGACTAAATAATAAGGTATAAGTGACTTGAAGCTGTTTGCTTTGAGTCACTTTTTTTTTAAAAGGAAGAAAAGAGAGGTTGACTCAAAAGGTTGATTTTTTACCTTTTGAGTCAACCTCTTACTTTACTAGGGGGAATCCTGTTCCTTATCAGCTGCCATAGCTTAGGAACTTTCTTACAGAGTTTTTATACAATTTAATTAATTTTTTATATAATGTGTTAATATAAACTTGTAAAACATTGATATTAAGGTAGGTTTTGGTAGTGGAGAAAAGGGAATTAAGAACAAAGATATTAGACGAACTAGCTTCTCTTGATAGTAGCCAAGTAAAAAAGAGGACAAAACAAATACATAATCAATTATTTCATTTTTCTGAATGGACAAAAGCAAAAGTAATAGGTATTACTATTTCAGTAAAAAGTGAAATTGACACATTTCATATTATACAAAAGGCTTGGGAGCAGGGGAAAGTAGTGGTCGTTCCGAAGTGTATTCCTCAAAACAGGCAATTAATATTTTATAAAATTACTTCTTTTGATCAGCTGGAACAGTCTTTTTATGGACTTAAAGAACCGAACATACATGAAGTAGAAGAAATTGCGCCAAAAGAAATAGAACTTCTTTTAGTCCCAGGCTTGGTTTTTGATTATAGAGGGTACAGAGTAGGCTATGGGGGTGGCTATTACGACCGTTTTTTGTCTGTGAATTCTATTAAAACATGCTCTGTCTGTTTTGAACGACAACTTGTCAAATGTATTCCGAACGAACATCATGATAAACGTGTTAACTTCATAATTACCGAGGATAGAATTTTAAAATCATATAGATAACTTTAATGGAGAAAAATAATAATGACATTAGTTGTGTGAATGTTAATGAATATTATTTCTGGCACTGACAATTATTTTAATATGAAAGGTTGATGGATATGATTTACGAAAATAAGACTACGCGAGTCGTCGTTATTGGGACTGGTTTTGTTGGATCGAGTTATGCTTTTTCGTTAACAAATCAAAATATAACTGATGAGTTAGTATTAATTGACTTGAGCAAAGAGAAGGCTGAAGGGGATGCCATGGACCTTAATCATGGCATCCCATTCGGATCACCCATGAAAATCTGGGCTGGAGATTATTCGGATTGTAAAGATGCCGATATCGTAGTAATAACAGCAGGTGCAAACCAAAAGCCTGGTGAAACACGCCTCGATTTAATTGAGAAAAATGCAAAAATATTTAAAGGGATCGTTGGGGCAGTAATGGATAATGGGTTCAATGGAATATTTATTGTTGCTACAAACCCTGTAGATATACTATCTTATGCAACGTGGAAATTTTCAGGTCTTCCGATGGAAAGAGTAATAGGTTCAGGAACCATATTAGATACGGCACGTTTTAGGTTTTTATTAGGACAGTACTTAGATATTGATCCGAGAAATGTACATGGTTATATTATGGGGGAACACGGGGATACGGAGTTACCTGTATGGAGCCAAACAAGGATAGGGGTAGAACTTATTGATCATTATATTGAAAAGTATAAGCCTGATGCAAAAAATAGTGATTTAAATGATATTTTCATTAACGTTCGTGATGCAGCATATCATATCATCGAGCGAAAAGGAGCAACTCATTATGCGATAGCGATGGGGCTTAAAAGGTTAACGAAGGCAATTCTACGAAATGAAAGCTCCATTCTTACCGTCTCCACATTGTTGCGTGGTGAATATGGCCTAGACGATTTGTATATAGGTGTTCCTGCCATTGTCAATAAAGATGGTGTATCTCAAGTGGTAGAAATAAATTTAAATGCAGAAGAGGAACAAAAGCTGCGTCATTCTGCAGATGTTTTGAAGAAAGCAATGGAGCCATTGTCCAAGATCTAATTAAAGTTAATAACTAACAGAAGCCTCTGCAATGGCTACCTTGCCACGGTCCACTATAAGACACTTATAGTGGACTTTTGAGTGACTACGGGATTCTGTGCATTGCATTCAACTTGGTTTTTAATTTTGGATCGCGGACACTCACTTTTCAACACTAGAGCTTCGCGCCTTCCAACAAAAACAAAAAGTCACAACTAATCGTTTATTGTATATATTTATTTTTTTCTTAAGGATAAACAGGGCTCATTTAATCCACCCTATTTACTAGAGAAGGGAGGGAATGGCGATGCAACGAATGTTGTTAATGATCGGCATCTTCTTTGGTGTAATGAGCTTATTTAATAACAGATATCGTGTAATCAATGCATTTCTTTCAAAAAGATGGCTTAGACGCTTATCAGTAGCTTTAGTTATGCGTATACCAGCAGTAAGAGAAAAAATGATGTATCAAATGTTACGGTAGTAAACTATTTTTAAACAGTAAAATTAAATGTATATCCTTTAAAACGAGTTTACTTGTTATCGGTGTCCCAAAAGGCTTATATGCCATTTGGGACATTGTCTTTTATCTGTTTTGGGCGAGGCGAGAATATTCCTTCCTCAAGGAATCGTTATGATTTTAAGTGGGGAGGATGTTAAACGTGCATACTCTACAGTTTTTTTCATTAAGTATAGTATTAGTAAATGGATATTACTTTTTAAATAATACCTACAATTGGTATAATGAGGAAAGAGGTGTATTGGTGACTTGGAAGGCAGTATTTTTTGATCTAGATAATACTTTATATAGTCATGAAAAAGCATTTGAAGCTGCTATTGAATGGTGCTATAAAGTGTTCATTAGAAAGAAAGTAGTAGATCACGAATGCTCTTTTACTAAGTTCTTTAAGGTTTTTAAAAAGAACTGTGATATATTCTGGCCTTTATATGAACAAAAAAAGTTATCGAGAGTTGAATATAAGAGAGTAAGGTTTAATGAAACGATGAAATCATTACACCTTCCATTTGATGAAAAAGATGCAGATCTTTTTCATCAGGAGTACGAAGACGTAGTTGGAAGTTATAGTGAAGCGTACCCTGGATTATATGACTTATTTACTTTTTTAAACACTTGTAAGATAAAATATGGAATTATTACGAATGGAAACGTTAAAGTTCAAAATTCAAAAATGAATAAACTGAAATTAAGACGATGGATTCCAGAAAAATATATTTTTATTTCTGAGCAAATAGGGTTCCATAAACCTGATTATAGGTTATTCTCTTTTGTGAAAGAAAGCGTTAATATGAAAAATGAAGAATGCATTTATATCGGTGACTCTTGGTCACAGGATGTTGTAGGAGCGAAAAACGCTGGTTGGGATGCCATTTTTCTCAATACGAGAAACGAGGAAAGGAAGACCGATCATGAAGTCATAAAAGAACTATATACGTTACATGATGTGAAAAACTACTTCTTTCATTCGTATAAAGGTAGTTTTTAACAATTTTTTTAATGATGGGTAGAGGGTGACTCCATGAATTTATTAACTGTGCAACTGCGATTTTGGGAAATACTGCATCACCTTGTGAATAAAGAGGGGATGCGCGTCGTTCACATCAGTGAGAAGGGAGAGGAAGTTTGGCTAGAGGATGATAGAACAGAGCCATTTCAAATCATCCGAATAGGCTATAAAGACTTTGATTGGAGTAAAGAACTCAGGCATGATATAAGTGAAACTTACGATAAAGCAAAGACGATTAGGGGTCAATTAAAACTAAGATCGGCCAATGTAATAAATGTTGTATTATCACCTTATGCACCAGTTGATAGTTATGAACATTTAGTTGATCAAGCATTGCCACTTACGGCAGGTGGGAAACAGCAACAGCGAACGATATTATTGACATTACAAAATATGAATGAGAAATTATTTCCATTAGCTACAGAATGGAAGCTAAAGGAAACTCCTAGTTTTACTTTTGTTAATGAACTCATTGATATTGAAGGAGAAATTAGAGCTTTACGCTATGCTGTTATGCAAGCATCGGAAAACCAGGTAGAAAAGGACAGAAAAGTATTTTTTTATGGAAAACCAATAGTTACATTTATTCTTTTAGCTACTATTTTAATTATGTATGCCATCGTTGAGTACAATGGATCTTCTATGAGTACTGAAACATTGATTTCATTTGGTGCAAAGTTCAACCCGCTTATACTACAAGGGGAATGGTGGCGCTTTTTTAGTGCGATGTTCTTGCATATTGGATTTTTTCATTTAATGATGAATTCATTGGCCTTATTCTATTTAGGAAGTGCCGTAGAACGGATTTATGGAACAGGTAGGTTTTTAATCATTTATTTAATTGCTGGTTTAGTTGGGTCAATAGCTAGTTTTGCATTAAATGAACAAGTATCTGCTGGGGCAAGTGGCGCGATTTTTGGGTGTTTTGGAGCATTACTATATTTCGGAATTAAACATAAAAGATTATTTTTTCGAACAATGGGGATGAATGTCATTGTCATTCTTTCCATTAACTTAGCATTCGGTTTCATCGTGCCAATGATTGATAATGGTGCACATATCGGGGGATTAATTGGAGGTTTTGCTGCATCAGCAATTGTCAGCCTTCCAAGAAATAAAAATGTAAAAAGTCAAATAATTGCTATATTTGTAACAATAATAGCCTTCCTTTCATTACTTTCTTATGGCTATAACCAACCATTAACAACGCAATCGTATATTGTATACTACCAGATTGGACGCGAATATATAGAAGAAAATAATCTATTTGAAGCAAAACAGTATTTTGAAAAAATAGTTGAAGGAAATAAAGAAGAAGCCGAACCAATTTTGGATGAAACATATTTTTCTCTAGGATATCTTCATGCGCGACTAGGGGAAGTGGAGGAAGCGAAACATTATTTTCACCAGTTTTTAGAAAATGCCCCTCCAGGTTCCGATGAAGCACACTATAACTTATCATTACTTTATTATCAAGATGGGATATATGATTCAGCATATTTGCATATTTTGAAAGCTATTGAGTTAAAGCCAGATCAATCAAATTACTTAGAACTTCAAGAAGAGTTAGCAAATTTTATAGAATAAATTAATGTGATTCAATAAGCTGATATAATTGTTGTTTCGTGCCATCCGCAGTTTCAAATAATACCATTAAATGTCCACCACCCTTATGAAGGAGGACAAGTGGCAATGAGTTGCCGATAGGATCATATTCTTTATCATTAAAAGTGTTTATACCTAATACGTAATTTCTATATAAACCTTCCCAAAGTCTTCCAACGATCTCTGACGTTTCTTCCTTACTAAAAGAAGGGAGAACGTCATCGTTGTATTTCACTATCTCCGTAAAAGGAATTTCTTCATATTGTGATTTATCAATATTAAATTCTTTAATTAGTCCATCATAAATATACGATAATTGCTGATCAATGATGGAGTCCAGTAAATCTTTACTTCTAGATTCCATTGTAGTACTAGGCTTTTTAAAAGTCATTATCGGAGATAAAGGTGAGTCGATAATATAAAGAAGATCCGAAGTGATTATTCTTTTACTTTTTATTACCTCGTCCGAGTGATGTACCTCTGCATAATGTAGCGTTATCATCTCATGCTTCCCACTATCTTCCCCATAATATTGCTTGTCACCAATCACTTTATCTGCATTCATTTCAGAATGATTCATCAAATCGACTAAAACGCCATTTTCAAACAAAAGAGAGATATCTTGGCGTAAATACACTTGTTCATCTGTTAATGAATCGAATGACCACTCTAAAATATACTCATTCTCGTCCTTAAGCTCTAATAACTTAACATTCGAATTACTTTCTATGAACGTTAATTTATCGTCTTCTGGAAAATAAATAAGCGCCTCACTTAAATTAGTGGTAGTTTCACCAACGGGTAGAAGAATAAATAATAATGTAATTATTGCTAATATAAAAAATATCATTGTTTTACTTTTTTTTAATAGGCTTTTCATTTCTATTTCCTCCTGTATAAAGACAAGCTAACTAATATGTTATATATGTTTTGAATGAGACGTGTATGCAAAAAAAACAGAAGTAGTAAACTTTTATGCATTGTTTTCTATCGTTAAGCAAACAATGAAAAAGGAAGATGGGGGGATAAAAATGGACAGTATAAAACGGCCAGCTTCAAAAGATTTAAACACAAATGTATCATATCTTAAAGATCAACTGGCAGTAGACAAAAACTTCGACATTGTCTTTATTGAACTTGAATATTCTGGTATTTCAATGGCCTTATTTGCAATTGATGCATTTGCTAAGGATCAAGCTATTACACAAATACAAAGGGAATTCATTGCTATAAAAGATGAGGATAATACGGATGTAATTAATCTTTTAACAAAAACTAAAATTCCTTTTATAGAAATTGAAACAAATAATGATTTAGAAGAAGTCATTACTCAACTGTTATCTGGTCAAACGGTACTCGTTATTGAAGGTTATGATGACATCATTCTCATAGATACGAGGGAATACCCTGTCAGAGGCCCAGAAGAGCCTGATACAGAGAAGGTTATTCGAGGGTCAAAGGACGGTTTCGTAGAAACATTAGTTTTTAATGTAGGTTTGATGCGTAGACGCGTAAGGAACCGTACTTTACGTAATGAATACGTACGTATTGGTAGAAGATCCCATTCGGATATTTGTATTACATACATTGATGATATTGCTGACCATAGCTTAGTTGAACATATTAAAAGTAGTTTACAGAATATTGATACAGATGGATTGCCAATGGGTGACAAAACAATCGAGGAATATTTGTTTGGACAATATACGAATCCTTATCCACTTGTACGCTATACAGAGAGACCTGATGTAGCAGCGACGCATTTATTTGAAGGTCATGTTTTAGTGATGGTGGATGGTTCGCCAAGTGTTATTATTACGCCAACTACTTTTTGGAACCATCTCCAGCATGCAGAAGAATACCGTCAAAAACCAGCGATAGGAACTGCGCTTCGTCTTGTAAGGTTTGCTGCAGTTTGGGCATCTATTTTTCTTTTACCTCTTTGGTATTTATATGCCATGAATCAAGACTTACTTCCGTATGGTTTGTCATATTTAGGGACAGATGATCCAGGTGAGGTACCTTTACTAGCACAATTTCTCATTGCTGAAACGGGAATTGAGATGCTGAGGATGGCAGCCATTCATACACCGAATGCATTAGCCACAGCGTTAGGTTTAGTTGCAGCAATCCTTATTGGGGAAGTCGCTATGGAAGTTGGATTATTTACTCCTGAGGTAGTCCTATATTTAGCTGTTGCAGCTATTGGTACATTTGCGACACCGAGTTATGAGCTAAGCTTAGCAAATAGATTAATACGGGTAATATTCTTGATTTTTGTTGCGATTTTTCATGTGCCAGGCTATATGATTGGGACGCTTTGTTTGTTAATTCTTCTTACAACAATGAAAGCATACGATACTCCTTATTTATGGCCGTTTATCCCTTTCAATGCAAAAAGTTTGAGAGATGTATTATTTAGAGCGCCAATACCACTAAAAAAACGTAGACCAAGAGCAATTCATCCATTAGACCCAGACAAATAGAGGAGGGATGACTCAAAGATATCGACTTTATCTTTTGAGTCATCCCATTTACTTTTTTTATTACTCTGGCATATCGGTAAAAAATTCAGCATCTTTTATAAAAAAATCTTTATCACTATCAATGGCATGATTGGCAGCTAAGACAATACCAATTGGTGTATCATGACCGTCGTTAATAATGGTAAAAGCGACACCATGTTTATTGGCAGTTTGTACATAGTTAGAATATGAAGGATAATTTAAATAACCGTTTATGTATAGTTGTACATTTTTCTCTTTCTTCATAATTTCTTCTGCTTCTTTATATAAACCTCGCTTACGTACTTGAGTATTTGTAAGTGCTAAATAAATACGTTCAGAAATGGTACTTAAAAATAATTTACGCTCTTCTGGTAACAATTCTGGTGTTCCGTATATACCATGTTGGAGGATTTCCTCTAATTTTTTTTGACTCATTTTATTCCCTCTTTTCTACAATCTCAGTTCCATTGAACGAACTAAGTATACCAATTTAAAAGCGTAGTAATCAAATGAATTTCTTGTCCTATATCAATGATTTAGTCATATGATGGTAGTGAGGAGGTATTTTTGATGATTGTTTCTTTCTTGTTATTTCTATTATTTTTTATTATATTAGGTGTGACACTAGGCGCACTAATTACTATTAAAATTTGGTATACAAATATATTTTTTATTTTACTCGGTATTTTTTGTTTTGGATCCTTTTGGATTGGAGTTATTATCGGTGCTGCATTTTTTAGTTGGTTACCGTTACTTCTATCTAAAATAGCTATTTTCGCATTTTGTTTAGGCCTAGCATTCTTTTTCTTTAAACATTATCATCCATCATATGGTTATTTTCCACAGAGCTCATTTTTTCATTTTATCATACTATCAGCATTTTTCTTCTTGATAGGTATTGACTTTGCTATCATCGGTTTTTCGGCATGGTTACTCTTCTTACTGCTACCAGTTTTCATTGGGACTGTTATATTAGGGGCTATTGTAATCATGAAGCTAAAGGGACTTTATAGATTGAATGAGGGACTCATATATTTACCAATTATTCTTTTACTATTATTAGCCTTTATTAAACTGATATAATATAAAAAAAGAATATAATAGGTGAGAATAATGACATACTTTGAGCTTCAGCAACTTTTAAAGCAGTATCATACTTTTATATACACAGGTGACAAATGTGGGGATTTAGATTTAATACAAACAGAAATAAAAGAGCTATATCAGCTAGGGTTAATAGATGAAAAAATATACCGTGATGCTAATATAACAATCATGCAAGAAAGAAGGATAGAAAAACTGAAAAGAACACAATAGTAATCGCTGTCATGCTATAATATATACGAATACTAATTTAGAAAAAGAGGTAGATACATATGGAGAAAAACATGCTAGTAGGAGTAGATATAGGTGGAACTACAGTAAAAATCGCCTTGATTGATATTGAAGGTACGATGAAAATGAAATGGGAAATTAATACAAATACAGCGGAACATGGAAAATATATTGTTTCAGATATCGTTCATAGTGTGGAAGAAAAATTAAAAGAGAATGCGATCAGTAAAGATAACGTGATAGGAATTGGTTTGGGGGCACCAGGCTTTATTGATGTTGAGAAGGGATTAATCTTTGAAGCGGTTAATTTAGGATGGAAAGATTTTGCGTTAAAGGAAAAAATGGAAGAAGCTATTCATATACCGACTTTTGTTGATAATGATGCCAACTTAGCAGCCGTAGGTGAAATGTGGCAAGGGGCTGGAGAAGGAGCAGAAAATCTACTCTGTGTTACATTAGGAACTGGTGTTGGCGGAGGCGTCATTGCTGGTGGAGAAATCATTCATGGTCAAAGTGGTATGGCGGGTGAAATCGGTCATATTGCAACAGTACTTGAAAATGGTGCGCCTTGTAATTGTGGGAAAAAGGGTTGTCTAGAAACTGTCGCTTCTGCTACAGGTATTGCACGCTTAGGAACGGAAGCTGCTACAGTAAGTACAGCAGGGGTGTTAAAAGATACACTGGAAGCAAATGGTGCTTTAACAGCTAAAGATGTTTTTGATGCAGCTAAAGCTGGTGATACCGTAGCACAAAATGTTGTGAAAGAAGCTTCTCACCATTTAGGTCTTGTTTTAGCAAATTTAGCAAATGCGCTAAATCCTGAAAAGATTGTGTTAGGTGGCGGTGTTTCAAAAGCGGGAGATATTTTAGTTGGTGAGATTAAGAAGTACTTTACATCTTATGCGATTCCAAAAATTGGACGTGAGACACATATAAAAATTGCAACATTAGGGAATGATGCTGGTGTGTATGGAGCAGCATGGTTAGCAAAGCAAGGTTAAAATAAAGATGTGTCATCTGGATAATTTTCCCTTTGACACATCTTCTTGTATTTATAAAAAAGGAGTATATTTATGAAACAACATCGTATCGTATTATTTTTACCCTTAGCGGTCATGATAGGGTTATTTATATTTGGTTATATAACATTTACACAAACACCTGCTATAACGAATGAGGAATTGGTAAATCATATTGAATTTACAGTTGATACAAATGCTGAGAGTGACGGTTCTTATAGCGTAGATGTAACCTGGCATTGGACAGACTTTCCACAAGATGGGTTGTCAGGAGACGACTTTATTGAAATTATATTATTAAATGGAGAAATGGAAAGTGTGCAAGGTACAATAACTTCTGAACACCTTTTGTTACACCAATCGGAAGACATCATATATGATAACAATGTAAGTACAGAAACGGATAATGGAATTGCGATGCGATTTCCAAATGAGATGCGTGACAATGAGATGTTAGGCCCACGTGGTAATATATCACTTTATGTGAAAGACGCATTAGATGATGATATCCATTATGTACAAGCAATCTATTATCATACTTGGGGGGGTATTGTCGAAGACTTACCTCATCATCATAGTATTGTGGACTTTCTTGGAGAGCAAGAAGGACTAAGATATTGGGATATTCAACGCACTAGTAATATTCAATAGAGAGTAGGAACACCGATGGTTAGAGGAATGTCATTTCAAAAGGGGATTTTATTTATTGGTAGGAAACATATCGCTTGCTCCTATGCTATTAATGAGAAACAAAACAAGACGTGGATAAAGCCGATTTCGATAAACAGTGTAATTGAAATAAGTAAACTTGTTTTATTTTCTATGCCTAAGTGGTATTTCCTATTGCTTTCTATATTGTTAATATTGGTGTTAGTCCCTAAGTCTTTTACCTCTATTGAATGGGAAGGTATCCCCTATTTTGCACTTATATTTTTTTTATACGGAACACATCTCTGTTTTCCTAAACAATTAAAAAAATATCACGGTGCAGAGCATAAGGTGTTTAGTTATAACGGTACTATCTCTATCTCAAGATTAAGGGATATACGTGAAGCAGAAATTACAAATAGATACTGTTCAACCAATACAATATTATTGTACTTTCTATCAGTAATCTTTCTTTCGTTTATCATTCTTGTTATGTCTCCATTTCATTGGCTTCACTCAATGAAGATAGCAGCATACTTTTCAATATTGACAGCCTTTGTTCTAACAAAATGGTTACATAAACGAAAACAAACATTTTTACGAAATGGAATCCTAAAGGGAAGTTACTGGCTCCAAAAAAACGTAACGACATTAGAGCCTGATAAAAAGCATATGAAAACAGCTATAATGGCTTACAGAAGGTTAGCTATTAAAGAGTTTCCTCATAGGATTAAAAGTAGTAAAACTAGAAAGGAGAACAAGAAGATGGCAATTGCAGATGTAACAGTCATTCCAATTGGATCGAGCACTACAAGTGTTTCTGAAGTAGTTGCAGAGATCCATCGTCTATTAAAAGCAACTGATAAAGATATTCATATTGAATTGACGCCAATGAGTACGCTAATAGAGGGGGATGTATCAGATTTATTAGAAATCATAAAAGATATTCATGAGGTTCCCTTTAAGCTCGGGCACAAAAGGGTTGCGACAAATATAAGAATAGATGATAGAAGAGATAAAAAATCAACAATGAAAACAAAGCTTCAGGCAGTTCAGAGTAAAATAACTATTTCTAGTGATGAATAATAAAAACTATATATTAAAAGAGGGTATCCATAAAGCACAATTTTTGTGTCCTTATGGGTACCCTCTTTTTAATGAGTTACGCTACCGTTTGGATACTGTCTAAAATAATCGATACGATCGTTCTAACAGAAAACCAACCAAAAACAGCGACAGCAACAAAGGCAAATCCAACTGCAAAAAAGTTTTTACGTTTTAATTCACGAAAAAGTCCAATGGCAGCTAATATAGCAATTAATAAAGTGATAATCCCTAAGGTCATGTATAGCCCCTCCTTAAAGTCATTGATTACAAATAAGAACCCCAATAGTGCACAAAGCTATCCCTTATTATGTACATAAATACATTTAATATTTTACTTATTTTCTATGCGTTTGTCGAGTATTAAATCTTTTTTCTATTTCAATAATATTTGCTAAACTGTATAGTGAAATAAGAGGGAGGTATTTATAAATATGAAATGGAAGAAATTACCATTAGGGCCGTTACAAACTAATGGATATGTCGTTTATGAGAACGGAACAGGAGTAATGATTGACCCCGGTGGAGATGAGGGAAGATTGTTGAACTGGTTAAAATCAGAAGACATTCATATTCAAGCTGTGTTATTAACCCATGCGCATTTTGACCATATTGGAGCTGTAGAAAGAATTAAAAAAGAGTTTTCTGCTCCGTTATACGTACATAAAAATGAACAACAATGGTTAGTTGATCCACAGTTAAATGGTTCTGGTTTATTTCAGGGAATCACTCCAATTAGTGTTGGTGAAGCGGAGCATTTAATAACAAAGGAAGGCCCACTTGAGGTAGGTCCTTTCACCTTTCAAGTCTATACTACTCCAGGTCATTCACCAGGAAGTGTATCGTATTATCTACCTGAAAGTCATGTTATTTTTTCAGGAGATGTGCTTTTTCATGGTGGAGTGGGGAGAACAGATCTACCAGGCGGAAGTCAAGAAACACTAATGGATACTATTCATAACAAATTTCTTTCTTTACCAGATGAAACGATTGTGGCGAATGGTCATGGACCTGTTACAACGATAGGAGAGGAAAAGGAAATTAATCCGTTTATAAACGGATTTGGTTGGTAAGTAACTTTTGTAAAATGAAAAAATGACCTTCTATGGGGAACATAGAAGGCCGTTTGGGGAGTTAATCAAGTATCAATGAACTCTTGAGGGGGAGGGGGAACTCCCGAAGATCATTGTTTTACTGACAAGTTTATTATAATAAGACAAAAACACTGTGTCAATAGTGTTAAGTTAATGTGATAGGATGTTTGGAGGTATGAAGTTGAATGCAATCAATTTTTTAAGAGAAAAGCTAGCATTTCCAGTAACGATGGAGGAGTATATGCGTGTCTCCTTGTACGATGAAGAAATTGGGTACTATATGAAAGATAGAGTTAAGTTAGGCAAAGAAGGTGACTTTTATACAAGTAACCATGTACATCCTGTATTTCAGAAGACGTTCGCACGATTTTTTTTAGATGTTATAAAGAAAGAAAAAATCTCCCCTTATATTTGTGAATTTGGAGCAGGAGAAGGGATGTTTGCAAAAAACGTACTAGATTATTTTTTACATACTGATGAAAAGGTATATGAGAAAATGCAATACATTATCATAGAATCAAGCCAGTATCATCGAGCTATGCTATTAAATATACTTGACATGCACAAAGAGAGAGTGAGAATTTTTTCGAGTATGATTGAGGCAAAGCATTGCTACCCTCACCTTGAGGGTATTATCTTTTCAAACGAATTAATAGATGCTTTTCCTGTCCGTGTAGTTGAGAAACATAGTAATCAATTATATGAAGTTCTTGTTGACGTTAATAAAACAGAAGTAAAAGAAGTCATTGTGCCATGTAAAGATAATAAGCTAACGTCATGGTTGAACGTGTATGGTCCTGATTTAGCCGATGGATATAGATTTGAAATCAATTTGGCGATGAGAGAGTGGTTAATTCACGTAAATGAATGGTTAAGAAAAGGATTAGTTGTGACTGTAGACTATGGATATACGAATGAAGAATTAAATAGAGAAGAAAGAAGGCTTGGTTCATTACGTGGATACTATAAGCATCAATTAATAGATGATCCGCTAAAATACCCTTCAGAAATGGATATGACATCACATATACAATGGGATGCTTTTCAACAAATTTCTAGGGAATTAAATTTGGAGGAAATTACTCACGAGAAACAAGATCGCTTTTTACTAAAAGCAGGGCTATTTACATTTTTGGAAAAAGCAAATCACTTGGATCCATTCTCCGAGAGCTTTAAACAAAATCGAGCGATTCAATCATTAGTATACCCTGGTGGTATTAGTTCTTCATTCCAAGTAAATGTACAAGGAAAAGTGGTCAATGAAGTAAAAAATTACACTATTTTTACTGAAGACCCTTATCATTTAGACTCGAAGTTAGATTATAAATAAATATAAAGAAAAAGCATCAATAAAGACCCCAAACCTTTACTGATGCTTTTCCTTTTTCATGCTAATGTCCACCTATACCAGGAACTAATATGAACGTGGAGTAGTAAGTAAAGCCGACGAAAAATAATGTTAAATAGGCACCGAAAATATACACATATGCTCTTTCCGAAAGCTTTAAATAGCTTAGAGCTAAAAATGCTCCTGTCTGTCCGAAGAATAATATTGCCATCTCATTCATACCACCAGCCATAAATAATACGGCCATAACACCAGTCCAGAAGCTAATTACACGGAACATACGATCCATAGCGCTTCCCCCCTTTTATGTATGTAACATAACTATTTTATAATATGTGACAATAATAGTACACTTTATTATAAAACGAAAAAAAAACTTTGTAAAATATAAAACGTTTAATAAGAAAAAAAGGTACGTATTTATCTCGTAAATAATATACGAGATAAATACTATAAGTGTACTGTAGTTATTCACCTTTAGGTAAAACAATGGTAGTATACGTACATGTTATTTCATTTTTTTGTAAGAGACTTGATTCATTCTTTAGTTTAATATCTCCAAAAAAGTATTCAAAGATACCGTTTATTAGAGCGTGATGCATTCTGCAAATACCAAAGTTGTCTTTTGCTAGTTCTTTAAACGTACAATTGTAAATGCGAAATACGATTTCTTTGTTTTCATCATCATAATGTATTTCTGGACTCAGCCCTTGTGTTATAGCAACTTTTTCAATGAAAGCAACTTTTTCTCTCGGGCTCATTTCCTCAGCGTTCTGGTCTAGGGAATGAACAAATGATTTTGCTGATTCAAAACCAAATTTCCTTCCAGTTTCAACTAGAGCTTTTTCTCCTTCTTTACCAAGTGATGATAAAGTTTCAATTGCAATTTCAGACAAACGTTGAAAGTCACGGTATGGAAATTGTAGACTCACTACTTCATTAGAAAGGGTATAAAATCTACTAGGTCTACCACCTTTCCCAGTCTTTTTTGTATCGGAAACGAGCATATTGACATCCTCTAGCTTTGTAAGATGTAGACGAGCGACGTTCGCGTGAATATTAAATGTATCCGCAATTTCTTGTACTGTCACATCTCTATGCTGTCTTGCAACATATTGATAAATAGAGAAACGAGTAGGGTCAGATAATACTCCAGTAATTTTTAACGTTTGTTGTTCCATGATTTATCACTCCTAGTGTTTTGCTAAAATAAATGTATTAACACCATTATAAACTGTAAAAGAGGAGTTTCTATCGCACAATTTTGTGAACATCTGAAGGGCTTTTCCGTGAAATTGTCAACAAACTAGTTTAACATAGTAGTAAATAAGGAATAGAAACATTATCAAAAAACTTTAGGAGGTTTTATCATGAGTAAGATTGATACGAAAGATTTTCTAATAGGGGCTGTTGTTGGAGGTATTATTGGAGCTGCGACTGCAATGTTATATGCGCCAAAATCAGGGAAGGAATTGCGTTCTGATATTAATGAAAAAGCAGTGAGTGCTAAAAATAAAACGATAGAGTTAAAAAACACAGCAGTTGAAAAAGGAAGTGAGTATGGGCAACTTGCAAAAGATCAATGGGAGCGGCTTTCAGATAAAACGCAACAATTTAAAGAGAAAGCTACATCAACAGGAGAGGAAGTATCCGAGGATGTTAAAAGCGTGATTAAATCAGGAGTTGAAGACGGGAAAGAACTTGCTCAAGAAGTCGTAAATGAAATAGAGGAAGCGAAAGAAAAAATCAAAGAGGATGTTAATACATTAAAATAGTATAAATAAAACGGAAAACTTGGACAAGCCAGTTTTCCGTTTTTTTATTGCCTATATGGAATATAACATTTCTCTGAATAAGTGCTTTAATGGCTGGGATGGCAGGATTCGAACCTGCGCATAACGAAGTCAAAGTCCGTTGCCTTACCACTTGGCTACATCCCAACAAGATTGTAGTAGTATCTTTTCACTTTTTAAAAAAAATATACATTTTTTGTAGAAATAAAAAGGAGGTTTGTTCATTGTGTCGAATATAATGCAGTGTTAACAAAAAATGTATAAGAAGGTGATTAATGCATTATGGATGTAGAGCGAAAAACGAAAGCATTATTATTAAATGCACTATCTTACACCGCTTCAGATGTTCACTTTATACCTATGAAGAAAAATGGTTTGGTACGATACCGAATTGATGGAAAACTAGTAGATATGGAAACACTCCCTCTAAACTTATTACAACGTATTATTAGTTATTTGAAATTCATTTCAGGAATGGATATTGGTGAAAAACGGAGACCACAAACTAGCTCTCTTGAAATACCGTTACTAAACAAACTATATGCGATGAGGCTATCTACATTTCCATCTACAAGTTACGAGACATTAGTGATCCGTTTATTTCCTCTTAAAGATCATCAAACACTACATCAACTTTCTTTATTTCCAGGACAAGCGAAAAAAATATTAAATCTTATTCAAGCCCCGAGTGGGTTAATCATTATTTGTGGTCCAACGGGTTCTGGAAAAACGACTACTTTATACTCCTTATTACACACATGTAGCTTTAATTTAAAACGAAACATTATTACTTTAGAAGATCCAATTGAGCAAAAACATGACCACTTTTTACAGATGGAAATTAATGAAAGAGCTGGGGTAACCTACTCTGTTGGCCTAAGGAGTTTATTACGACATGACCCTGACGTTATTATGCTAGGTGAAATTAGAGATAGTGAAACAGCTCAGATGGCTATTAGAGCTTCATTAACTGGACACCTTGTATTTTCTACACTTCATAGTAAGTGTACGAAGACAGCGCTTAACAGACTATTAGAATTAGGGGTTCGACAAGTAGACCTTCAAGAAACAGTAACAGCAATCATTGCACAACGATTAGTTGATGTAGTATGCCCTTATTGTGGCATGTCTTGTCATTCTCACTGTAAAAAAAGGAGGTTGCGGAGAAGAGCGGCTATTTATGAAATATTGGAAGGAGAGATAGTACAATATATGCATGAACTCCCAGGTGCAAAAAAAATCAAGACACTAAACGAATTAATAAGTAAAAGTATAGCTTTAGGGTTTGTTCATGAGTATGAGTATTTTCGATTTGGAAAAGGAGGGATAGGCGATTGAAAAAAGCTTTTAAAAATGATTTAGAACGTAGTGAATGGTTATATCAAATGTACTTATTAATGACAGATGGATATAGCCTTGCTGAATCAATTCAATTAATAATGGAGTATAGTACAACTTATCAAAAAGCTTGGTGTGAAAGCATTTATATCGCACTAGTGGAAGGAGAAGATTTCTCATCTCAATTAAAGAGTGCTGCTTTTTCAACGGAGGTCGTTAGCTATCTTTACTTATCTGAAAAATATGGTGACTTAATAAATGCTTTGTTCACAACAAGCAAGTTATTAAAGAATAAACATGATTTAAAAAAGAAAAGTCAAAAACTTCTTACTTATCCCCTGTTCTTATTTACATTACTCTTGATTATGATTACTATTCTGTCGGAAGGTATATTCCCTCAACTCACATTCTTTTTTGAATCTTCTGGACAAGAACTCCCGATTATTACACGACTTGTCATGTTTCTACTTTCCTTTCTACAACTTCCTTTTATTATCTTTTTTCTCCTTATTTTGTGTAGTGTGCTAATTTGGTTTAATAAAAAGTCTATAGAAGATAGATATAGCCTTCTTTGTAAATATCCTGTCATTAGAAACGTGACTTCAACTTATTTGACGTACTCTTTTGTCACACAGCTATCACCATTACTAAAGAATGGTTTTTCTCTATATAACGCATTGAAAGTTATTGTAGAAAGCAGCCATATGAAATTTTTACAAATAGAAGCTAGTGCGATGATAGGGAAGTTGCTAGATGGTTATTCATTACAACAGATTATTAAAGAACGAGGTATTTATGATGAGAGATTAACAGCAGTTATTTATTTAGGAGAATCAAAAGGTAAGTTAGGTGAGGAGTTTGAAAGGTTTGGTAACTTTATTTATAACAAGCAGCAGGAAAAAATTTATAAAGTCATATCCGTTGCACAGCCTGTTATTGTTAGTGTCATTGGATTAATTGTACTTGTCTTATTTTTATCCATTATGGTACCCATTTTTAATATTGTGGACGGTTGGTAACGGTTACAAAAAACCCCTACCAAACTGGAAGGGGCTAGCACACCGTATTATCTTGACTTTTTTTCTCCGCCAAACTTACCCATTGTAAAAAATCTAATTCTGTACTTGTTAGTGGTCTACCGAGCTTATCCTTGAATTCATCAATTAGTTGGAGATAAAGGTGGTGATCATGCAAAGAAATGTCCTCCTATCAGTAAATTGTTTAATTTAATAATACGTTCATTATAATGAAAAATCAAATCATTTAATCAGAAAGTGAGAGGAATAAAATGAAACTATTAAAGAAAAAAACGAAACACTTATTAACACAATCGGGGTTTACACTTATAGAAATGCTCATTGTTTTAATTATTATTTCAATTTTACTTCTAATTGCTGTTCCGAATTTAGCGAAAAACCGTGATATAGCAATTGAAAAGGGCTGTGAAGCTACAAAAGATTTATTGAAAGCACAAGTGTATGCCTATGAAATAGAAACAGGAAACAAACTAACTGATATTCAAAAGTTAGTTGATGATAAGTATGTTGATTCAATTACTTGTCCAGATGGGAAAGTATTAACATTATCCGACTTAGATAAATGAGGAAAGAATGGACAGATTGTAGTGGTGGTTATACATTAATTGAAATACTCATCGTATTATTGTTAATCACATCATTTTTGCTAGTTTCAATTCCGCACTTTTCTAACTCAGTAAGAAGTAAGGATGTAGATTACTTCTTCGAATTATTAGAAAAGGATTTATATGAATCTCAGCTTCATGCAATGATTCATGGCGAAATTGTCCGTTTCATCTTTAGTCCTGAAGAGGAAGCATACTTCATACGTAGTAATATGACAATGAAGGTGAAACGACCATTCCCTAAAGGGTTATCAGTTAGGAGGGGAAGTTTAGACTATACTTCATTACGCTTTCTTCCTACAGGTACGATTTCATTTTCTGGTACTATTCTTTTTTACTATAAAGATGATACGTACATGCTTGTCTTTCAATTTGTTAGAGGGAGGTTTTACATTGAGAAATGGTAAAGGTTATACACTAGTCGAAGTGATGGTGGCCTTAACTATTTTTTCGTTAACAGCCATTTCATTAATCCCTGCGATCATTACTGTTCAAGAGGAAAGAAAGGCAATCAGGCAAGAGAGGGTTGCCGAACACTTGCTACAGGAGACATATTATGACTACTTTATTTTAGGTGAAGAACTCCCTCAATTTTTAGAACTACAAGGTATAACGTTTGAATTATTTCTTAATCAACAACCTCAGGATGAACGCTTGTGTTTACAGTGGGTTGGAGGGAATGGGAGAAGCTATGAAAGGTGTTTATCAAGTATTAAGAGGTAAGCCAGTAGGTATGACCTTATTTGAAGTTTTAATAAGCTTTTCTATATTTATGTTAATTGTATCCATTTTACCAGTTGTTTTTTCCCTATTAAATCAAAAACAAGAGGATATGATTAGTTACGAAGAACACATTTTATTTTTAGCTCAACTTCAACTAGATTTTCGAAATGGTGACTCATTTTGGACAAATCACAATAATACAATTTTATATTTTAATCGGCCAACAGATAACAGCACAATTCAGTTTGAAATGTATCAGGACAAGGTTCGACGTAGGGTGAATAGAACAGGTCATGAAGTCTATCTTCAAAATGTAAAAAGTATGAATGTGCAATCCTTTGATTACGGTATCGTTATTACATTGACTAGTAAGAATGGTGCTACACTTCATTCTACAATTGTACATCCATCTTTTTTACCTTGGGGGTATAGTGATGGTTAAGTGGAGGTGTGAGAAAGGGATAGCGCTTTTATTAGTCATTGTAATACTTTTTATATTATCGTATACATTTATACATTTTGTTGCGCTTTACGAAACAGAAAAAAATTTTTTGACTTTAGAAAAGGAATGGAATGATTTAAATGCTCTACTACTAAATAGTGCAAATGAAGTCGTTTTTTTACTTAATGAGGATACTGACATACAATTGCGTTATGGAACGCTTGATTTTTTTAATGGGACCGTTCATTATCAAATTACAGATGAAAATGCATATAAAAAAGTCGTACTAAAAGCAAAACTGAATAATGGGAGCGAAAGAAATGCAAGGTTTTTATATGATCCATACACAAAATACGTTACAAATTGGGTAGAAGGAGTAGGTGTCCATTGAAAAATATTTATCTTATTGGATTTATGGGAGCAGGGAAAACAACAATAGGTCAGCTGCTTGCCAAGGAAGCTGGAGCACCATTTATTGATTTAGATGAGCTAATAAGCGAAAAAAGTCAATTGTCTATTCCTGACATCTTTGAACAGTTTGGTGAAGATGGTTTCAGAAGGAGAGAGACAGAAGCATTAAAGTCATGCCATCGAAACGGTACAATTATAGCAACTGGTGGTGGTATTGTTGAAAGGCGAGAAAACATCGAGATAATGAAAAACTCCGGTACTATTGTATTTTTAGATGTACCGTTCGAAAAAATTTATGAAAGAATCCAAGATGATCCAAATCGTCCAATCACAAAGTTTGGAAGGGATGCACTAAAGGAGAGATATACAAAAAGACTTCCACTATACAAAGAAGCGAATATTGTTATTTCAGAAGTTGCTGAGATGGAAGAAACTGTGCAGCTTATAAAGGAAAGTCTATGTTCAAAAGATAAGAAAGCTTAAAATTGGCAGTGAAATTTTTCCGCCGTGCGTACTAGTGAGAATTTATAGGCACGGAAAAAGTGAAAGAACACGAGGCCACTGAAAAAGTAAAAATCATGATTGTATCGTGTATTAATATTCATAATCTATAATTTAAGAACGGATTGATGAGACTGGAGCAAGCGAGGTTACTGTCTCTTCCTCTACGAGCATATGCTACGGAGCGTATCCGTCGAGACAACTCGAAGCATTAGCGACAAAGCAACGCTGCAAAGCATCAAGGAGGCTCACCAGCCGCCCGCGGAAAGCGAGTTTGCACAGGTCTCATCAACTTCTATATTCAAACAACCTTATATTTATTAGTATACCCTTTGAATTTAAGTGCTTTTAGTGGCCCTAGAAGAACATTTATTACTACATTCTGAGATGCGCGAAAGTCCTCCGCTTTAAAAAAGCATAAATAACAGCTTTTTGAAGTCGTTATTTACTTTCTTTCTAAGTATAATTACGAATTTGTTTGGAGAAAATGTAAATGTACCATGAAACACGAAAGAAGTGTGATGAACATGAAAACAAACGACTATGTAAAATACGTTACTGAACAGTTTGTTGCTTATGTAGACCAGCCCGTGGAAGAAAGAAAGGCAAAGAAAGAAGAAAAACGGAAAGCAAAACTGCCGCCAAGTAATCGGTTGTTTGGGTTAATCCCGTTTGCAATTTCACAAACATTTCGTAAGCGTAAGCTTGATTAAGTATGTACTTATTTTTGATTAAGAGAGGCTGTCCCAAAAGTTTAAACTTTGGGTAGCCTCTCTCTGTTTTCTGGTAATTACTATAAAGTGCTCGAACCGCTATAGGCAGACGCTTTCCGCGGGTATTGCTCCTTCGAATACTCGTCGCAGGTAAAGAGTGCTTCAGCTTCCTCAGGAAAAACTCCCAGTGGATCTTTAGCACTCCACCAATCGCTTTTCGAGTTTCTTAGTATTAACCATAACTTCCTAAAATGGGAAACCCATGTACAAGACAAAGATCAAAGAACACTAAAAAAAGGCAAAAAGGTGGGCTAATTTGACCCACTACTATTCTATAGTATAGATAAAACAGTAAAAAAAAGAGAGGCTCTCCCTCTAAAGTCATTTTCAATGACCTTTTGGGATAGCCTCTTATTTCATAAAAATCAATTTATATAGGGTTTTGAAGAACTATTACTGGTTTATAGAAGTATTCCTCGTATATTGGCGGTTACGTTAGTGGGTGATTAGAAAAGTAAAATAAGCCCCCATTTATAACGGAAATATGGATACTCGGTTCGTACTGTGCTTTTATAGCTGATTTTTCTTGATGGTATGTTTCCTCCCTTTCATCATCAATATAAAAGCCTTCTAACAATTGTTCATCTTCTTTTAGTCTCTTCAATGCTTCAGATGCCCATCCGTGCTCTTTCGCTTCTTCGACTTCTAGAATATAGTTTTTTATTCTTTCTACCCCTGATTTAGGCTTTATAATCGGGGTCATTGTAAAACAATAATTAGGAATTTGATCTTGGAATTGTTTTTGCTCAATCTTAGCGTGAATGTCATGGATCATTTCACCTGTAATTAAGCTTAAACCTATTGAAAAAAACTGATCCATTTTATGGTCACAACGGTATGATACAGACCCATTGATAATCAACCACGGCTTTAACGGGGTTGATGTTCCATTTGTATCAATAGATTCGTAAAGTACGGCGTGACTTCCACGATCTTGTGCTGTTTGAAAAATTTGGTGTAGTCTAGGAGAGCCAAAGTGTATCAGCTCTCCTTTTAGATCAGTAGGTGCTTCATTAGAATTAGTAATAAGGGTAAGTTTCATTGGATTCGGTACACCGCCAATTTTTTCAGTGTAGTGCCAATAAAACGGTCTATTCATTAACGCTTTATCCATATCAATGGATAGTTGTATGTGTAAATGGCCTTTAGATTCATCGATAATAGTGCTGTCATTTTCTGTGAAAAATTGCTTTAAGTAGTTGTGAATTTCAAGTTGATCCACATTTATTACCTCCTTTAACTAAAGGTAGAAAAAGTCACATGTACTAGAGTATTCTCAATAGAATGTCTTCATAGCTTTGCTAGCAAAAGCTTGCGTTTCCTTATTGGGCTAAAATTGAAGTGAGGTTATCCATTTTAACACGAACTTCTCCCTCTGAATGAGAGTGAAGTAAAATGTTAGAAACATGCTCTTCTAACTGATTGTCTGAAAATTTCTCTAAAATATCGTCTAACTTACCGATAACACCCTCAAAAAGCCCTATCTTCTTATAAAGGAGCTTTAGAATATGGTCTTCTACAGTGTCCTTCACCGCAAAATTATAAATTTCTACATCTTTTTCTTGTCCAAGCCTATGAATTCTACCGATCCTTTGTTCTATTCGCATAGGATTCCAAGGTAAATCATAGTTAATCATTCGGTGACAAAATTGTAGATTAATTCCTTCTCCACCAGCTTCAGTTGCGATTAATACTTGTGCTTGATCTTTAAATAATTGTTTCATCCAATCTTTTTTACTTCGTTTGAATCCACCTCTAAATGGGACAGATTTAATACCATTTTGGGCCAGAAACCATTGTAAATAAAGTTGAGTAGCTCTGTACTCTGTAAAAATAATCACTTTATCATCAGATTGTTGGATAAGCTTTAAGACTTGCTCTGCTTTAGAATTAGTTTGTACCGCATTTATTTTTTCTGCTATAGCACATAAATCTTCTATAATTTCAGGGTGACTTCCATATTGCTCTATAAGATTCTTTAATGTCATAAATGCCGATTCACGGCTCGAACATACTTCCCGTTGCAATGTTAGTGTTGTAAAAGTAATGCCTTGCGCAACGCCATGTTTACTATATTTGTTTTTTAATTCACTAACAGCGTCATATAATGCTCTTTCTTCCTCAGTAAATGTAATAGGTACCGTCTCTACGATTCTTTTTGGCCAATCCATATCAGAGTCAGATCTGCGGTTTCTAATCATTACTTTTTGAATGAGTTCATTCAGCTTTTCATGATTTTCTTTATATTTTTCTTCAAAGCTTGATTCTGCACCTAAATATCCTGGTTTAAGAAGTGAGATTAAGTGAAATACTTCGCTTAATCTGTTTTGTACTGGTGTTGCTGTTAATAGTAAGCAAAACTTCTTTTTTAAACTCCTGACAAACTGGTAGTTTTTTGTATTTTTATTTTTTAACTTATGCGCTTCATCAACAATGATAAAGTCATAGTCAATATCTTGAATGACGGATGCATGAGGCTCACGTTTAGCGGTATCGATGGAAGTTACCGTAATATCTACATGTTCCCATGCGGGCTTTTTTCGTTGCTCAATGGCAGGGATGAAAAACTTATTATTTAATTCCGTGCACCATTGCGTAACAAGAGAGGCTGGTACGAGGATTAACACTTTTTTTACTAAGCCTCTAATCATATATTCCTTTAAGATGAGCCCAGCCTCTATCGTTTTACCTAATCCAACCTCATCAGCTAATACAGCTTTTCCGTTCATCTTTTCGATTACTTTCTGTGCTGTTTCGTATTGATGAGGATATATCGTTAAGTTAGGTAAATGCTTTGTTGCTTCTAATCCATGAAAGTTATCAATTAAGCGTTCTTTACCAGCTTGTAGGGCCATGTTATATTTCGTCCAATTGCTTAATGATCTGTTATTTTCTATAGAGTCAAGAAAGTTTTTTGCCCATTCGTCATCGAAATGTATTTTTGGTAACATTATCCATACTCCTCCTTCCATGAGTAAAACCAATATATCATCAGTGTTAGCAAATGTATGACGATTAAACTTTGAAAAAAATAAAAGTGAGTATTGCCAGGGAAAAAAGAAAAGTGGTACGATGTAAATATTAAAAGATGACTATTTTATGAATATTTGTGAATTACCGAATAATAATTATTGCTCTTACTTAAAAAATGCTTTTTCTAGTATTAACGACATTTGTACTTTTCATGAATTAATAGTTAAAATTTCATAATGCGAATGAAAACAAGGGGAGAGGGCGTACTGTAGTACGACGCCGAAGGAGCAAGCGATAACCGTGAATCTCTCAGGCAAAAAGACTCTTGTTGGACGCACCTCTGGAAAGGGCTAATTAAGATTAATCGCATGTATTGCATTCTCTTATGAGACACCCAAGGGGCTAGCTTCTTTGAACGAAAAATCTCAGGAAGTAAAAACTCTCAGGTAATAAAGACAGAGACGTGTTTTTTTTAAGGCACGTTTCTGTCTTTTTTTGCGTTTAAAAAGTATGATATTACAAAAAAGATAGTAGCATGTTAAGGGTATGAATAATGATGGAAAATATGTGGAGGTAGATAGCAATGTCACGATTACAAACACCATTATTTAGCATTTATGAGCAACATAATGGAAAAACAATTGACTTTGGTGGATGGGACCTTCCTGTTCAGTTTACTAGTATTAAAGAGGAGCATGAAGTAGTTCGAACGAAGGCTGGCTTGTTCGATGTATCACACATGGGTGAAATTGAAGTGAAAGGACAAGAAGCATTACCGTTTCTACAAAAAATGCTTACGAATGATGTGAGCAAATTAAAAGATATGGCTTGCCAATACAATGCGATGTGCTATGAAAATGGTGGTACAGTTGATGATCTTGTTTTATATAAAAGAGAAGACAATCATTACTTACTAGTTGTTAATGCTTCTAATATTGAAAAGGATTATGAATGGTTAAAGCAGCACGCAACTGAAAAGGTAGAAGTTATTAATGTTTCAAATCAATATGCACAAATAGCTGTGCAAGGCCCTTTAGCAGAAAGTATTACTCAAAAATTAACGAAAGAAGATCTATCAACCATCACGTTTTTTAAATTTCGCGAAGGGGTAGTAGTCGCTAACAAAGATGTTCTTATTTCACGAACTGGATATACTGGGGAAGATGGTTTCGAAATTTATTGTAGACCTGATGATGCTATTTCTCTTTGGAATGCACTTCTTGACGCAGGGAAAGAAGAGGGGATTCAACCTTGTGGATTAGGAGCAAGAGATACGTTGAGGTTTGAGGCAAGACTACCACTTTACGGTCAAGAGCTATCAAGGGATATTAGCCCAATTGAAGCTGGAATTGGTTTTGCTGTTAAGGTCGATAAGAAAGAGGACTTCTTGGGCAAGGTCGTTCTAAAACAACAGAAGGAAGATGGCCCGGAAAGAAAGCTAGTTGGCATTGAAATGATTGATAAAGGGATCCCTAGAACTGACTATGAAGTGTTTAAAGATGGAGAAAAGATAGGATTCGTAACAACAGGGACACAATCTCCTACATTAAAAAAGAATGTTGGTTTAGCAATAATTGATAAAAAGTTTCAAGCAGTTGATACTGTAGTAGAGGTTCAAGTTCGAAAGCGACGTCTGAAGGCAAAGGTAGTTAAAACGCCATTTTATAAAAGGTGAATGATAGAAACTGCTATATAGACAATATTATAGGTTTTTCCGGTCTTTGGTGACTCCGTACGTCATCTTATATCGTATAAAATACACAGATTATTAAAAACTATAACACTTAAAGGGGATGAAGGAAGTGACATTTCGTTATTTACCAATGACGGAACAAGACCAAAAAGCCATGTTAAAGACAATTGGCATTGATACGATTGAAGAGCTTTTTGGAGATATTCCAGAAGATATTCGTTTTAAAGGTAAGTTGAATATAGAAAAAGCACTTGATGAGACGAAATTAGTAAAAGAAATGAGTAAGTTAGCAAATAAAAATATTAATGTAAAGCAATATACATCTTTTTTAGGTGCTGGGGTTTATGAGCATTATATTCCTTCAGTAGTAAATCATATGTTACTACGCTCGGAGTTTTATACAGCATATACACCATATCAGCCAGAAATATCACAGGGGGAGCTACAAGCAATTTTTGAATTTCAAACAATGATTAGCGAGTTAACTGGAATGGATCTTGCTAATTCCTCTATGTATGATGGCCCAACAGCACTAGCAGAAGCAGCGATGATGAGTGCAGGACATACGAAAAAGAAGACAATTCTTGTATCAAAAACAGTACACCCGGAATCAAGAGAAGTATTAAAAACAAATGCAAAAGGCCAAAACTTAACAGTTATCGAAATAGATGAGAAAAATGGTGTTACTGACCTAGAGCATTTGGCAAACGAATATAATGATGATACTGCTAGTGTGATCGTACAGTATCCTAATTTCTTTGGGAATATTGAAGACTTAACTGAAATAGAAAAAATTGCTCATAAAGAGAAGGCGCTATTTGTCGTCTCATCTAATCCGGTAAGTTTAGGTATATTACAGCCACCAGGAAAGTTTGGAGCAGATGTTGTGGTAGGTGATGTACAACCATTTGGTATTCCTACTCAGCTTGGTGGACCACACTGTGGTTATTTTGCAGTAACAAAGAAATTGATGCGTAAAGTTCCTGGGCGTTTGGTTGGTCAAACGACAGATCAAAACGGAAAGCGTGGTTTTGTGTTGACGCTTCAAGCCCGTGAACAACACATTCGTCGTGATAAAGCAACGAGTAACATTTGTTCTAACCAGGCTTTAAACGCACTAGGCGCTTCGATTGCAATGAGTGCGTTAGGGAAAAACGGTGTTCAAGAAATGGCGAAACAAAACATTCAAAAAGCATCTTATGCTAAAGAATCGTTAAGACGTCAAGGAGTAAAAATTGTCTATAGTGCACCAACATTTAATGAATTTGTCATCAAACTTCCAAAGTCGGTTAAAGAAGTGAATGAAGAGCTACTAACGCACGAAATAATTGGTGGTTACGATTTATCACGTGATTATCCAGACAAAGGACACTTCATGCTCGTTACGGTAACAGAGCTTCGCACGAAGGAAGAAATTGATAAATTTGTAGCGGTATTGGGGGGAGTACAATGATTCATCAACAAGATCAAGCGTTAATCTTTGAAATTAGTAAAGAAGGTAGAATAGGACATAGCTTGCCTGAAATGGATGTCCCTGAAGTCGCTTTAGATGAACTTATACCATCACAATTCCAAAGAGAAGAGGCGGCAGAGCTACCAGAGGTTTCAGAACTGCAACTCGTTCGTCATTATACAGCACTTTCACGTCGTAATCATGGGGTTGATTCTGGTTTTTATCCATTAGGATCATGTACGATGAAGTATAATCCGAAAATAAATGAAGATGTGGCGAGATACCCTGGCTTTGCTCACATTCACCCTTATCAAGCGGAATCAACTATACAAGGTGCTTTAGAGCTAATGTATCATTTACAAAACTCTCTAGCTGAAATAACAGGTATGGATGAAGTGACGCTTCAACCAGCTGCAGGTGCTCATGGTGAATGGACGGGGCTCATGATGATCCGTGCGTTTCATGAGGCGAACGGAGATACACATCGTACTAAAGTGATCGTTCCAGATTCAGCACATGGAACGAACCCTGCTTCTGCAACTGTAGCAGGTTTTGAATCGGTTACAGTACGTTCGAATGAAAAAGGACTTGTTGATTTAGATCACTTAAAAGAGGTTGTCGGAGAAGATACAGCTGCACTTATGTTAACGAACCCAAATACGCTAGGTTTATTTGAAGAGCAGATTGTAGAGATGGCTGAGATAGTTCATAACGCTGGCGGGAAGCTTTATTATGATGGTGCCAATTCAAATGCGATTTTAGGAATTACAAGACCTGGAGACATGGGATTTGATGTTGTCCACTTAAACTTGCATAAAACATTTACAACACCTCATGGAGGCGGAGGACCAGGATCTGGACCAGTAGGAGTAAAGAAAGACCTCATTCCATTTTTACCAAAGCCGACTGTCGTAAAAGATGGAGAGACGTACCGTTTTGAGTATAACCTTCCTCAATCGATCGGAAGAGTAAAGCCTTATTACGGAAATTTTGGTATAAATGTGAGAGCGTACACTTATATCCGTACGATGGGTCCAGAAGGATTAAGGCAAGTATCAGAGCATGCGGTTCTTAATGCGAACTATATGTTCCGCCGTTTACAACCATATTACGATGCTCCGTATACTCAGCATTGTAAGCATGAATTTGTTTTATCTGGACGTAGGCAGAAAAGGTTAGGGGTCAGGACGCTTGATATTGCTAAAAGACTACTGGACTTTGGTTATCATCCACCAACGATTTATTTCCCATTAAATGTAGAAGAATGTTTAATGATTGAACCTACAGAAACGGAATCGAAAGAAACGTTAGATGAATTTATCGATGCGATGATTCAAATTGCTAAAGAAGCGGAGGAAACACCGGAAATCGTTCAAGAAGCACCACATCACACAGTTATTGATAGACTTGACGAGACAACAGCTGCAAGAAAACCGGTGTTAAGATATACGAAAGAAGATTAAGTTCTCTATCATAAAAACGCTCGTATTGGTTTCCAACCTTTACTAATATGAGCGTTTTTTTGTTTGCGAGTAGAGCACTAGTACTTTAAGGGGTTGATCAACCTCTTAGCAATGTCAGGAGTCGACGAATCTCATAAAGCTTACTATAAGTGGGTGTGCGGCGTGTTAAGCCATTGCCATAACTATTAATAGCTTATTGGAACAGCCTCTAAAATAAAAAAAATGTTATAACAGCTTCGTGAAGCAGTTATAACATTTTTTATTTCATTTATTTTTTTATTTTTCCTGACCACTTTCTAAATCCGCCTTTTAGCATAACGATATTCTCTACACCACGTTTTTTTCTTAGGAATTTTGCAGCTTGGACACAGCGTGTACCATTTTGACAGTATAAGTACACAGGCTTGTCAGGTCTAATCTCTGCTTTTCGTTGTCGGATTTGAGAGAGTGGAATATTTCTAGCACCTAATATGTAACCAGTATTAAATTCCCTTTCTTCACGAACATCGATTAGCTGAGCTTTTCTATAATCTTTTCGAAATTCGTCTTGCTCCATTGTTGTTAGATAGCTTGGCTTTTTCATGCGCAAGATGAGAAATATAATTAATATTAATGTTAGAACGATTAACGTCCACATAGAGGGTCCACTCCTTTATAAATATATACTTATAAAATGATATACCGAAAAAGTAATAGTTGCAATGTTATTTGCTTAAGATTCAATAGAAAATTCAATTTCTTTCATTAGAAATGGTTTTAACTTGAGCATGTAACTTTGAAGTTTGTTTCATTTTATGTATGATAAATACGTATATTTTAAATTAGTTTGTGAGGTTGAGATATGGAAACGTGGTTTTATCTAGATTCAGAAAATAAAGATCCTGCTTATAATATGGCATTAGATGAGAAGCTAATGGATTGGCATCGAGAAAAAAAACTACCGCCAATTATTCGCTTTTACGGTTGGAACCCAGCAACTTTATCTGTAGGTTATTTTCAAAAGGTAGAAAAAGAAATTGATTTAAAAGCAGTGAAAGAGCATGGGTTAGGTTTTGTAAGAAGACCTACTGGTGGGAGAGGAGTGCTTCATGAAGATGAACTGACATACAGCGTCATTGTGTCAGAAGACCACCCGCAAATGCCTGAAACTGTAACAGAGGCTTACCGTGTAATATCGGAAGGGTTACTAGAAGGCTTTAGAGAGCTTGGTCTCGATGCTGAATTTTCGATTCCAAGAACGGATGAAGAGAAGAATGCGTTAAAGCGTCCGCGCTCAGCAGTTTGTTTTGATGCGCCCTCTTGGTATGAATTAGTAGTCGAAGGTAGAAAAATTGCTGGTAGTGCACAGACGAGGCAAAAGAATGTGATATTACAACATGGTTCGATAATATTAACGCTGGATGAAGATAAGCTTTTTGACATTTTTAAGTATCCTAATGAAAGGGTAAGGGAACGTATGCAAAAAGCTTTCAAGAATAAAGCAGTAGCAATAAATGACTTAACAAATAAAAAGTTTACAATTGAAGATATGAAGAATGCGTTTAAGGTCGGTTTTGAAAAAGCATTGAACATTAGCTTGAACCCTATTTCATTAACGAAGGAACAAGAAAGGGAAGTACAAGATTTAGTGTCGGTGAAGTATGGCACTGACGATTGGAACTTTAAAATGTAAGTAAATAATTATCTAATGAAAAACATTTTTCATTTCTTGAAAAATGTTTTTCTTTCTTATAAACAAAGCAACTTATAAAACGAACATATCAATTTGTCGATAGAGGAAAATCTATGTCGTTGTTCGACAAATCGTACGACTATATTCGTCGATTTTTTACAACTGATGAATTTTATTAATACACTGAATTAGCACATAAAGATCTTTGTTTTTCTCTATTTTTCATCATAATTTAGCAATTTTAAAAGTTGACAAATTTATTTGTATCACTACAAAGATCAATATATGGTACTTTTGTTGTGAAAGTGAACACTATATATTGATGACTTTTATTTTGTGTGCTATAGTGAAACAAGCAATCAATGAGATTGGCATATGTTGCCATGACAACAGAAACCGATCCTTGAAATTTATAAAAATATGAAAAAAATGTAGAAAGGGAGCGGAGGCCTGTGACTACGTATATGTCTGAAAAAACGATCAACGTTGAGGCGCTAAACCGAGACATTGAACAGTTTCCTCAAGTATTTCCGATTACTCCAGACATGAAAATGAAGCAAAGTGGAGTATCGAGGTTGGTTATGTTAGACCGCTACACGTTTAAAGACACCGAGAAAAAAACATTAAAAATAGGAGACTTTGTCGTATTAACAGTTAAGGCAGATCCTAAGTTTCCAGCTCGTGGTTATGGTTTTGTTGTTGATATTAACTGGCCAGAAAACCGTGTGAAGATCGCCGTTGAGGATGAATTTTTAGGGGTGTTAGATGATCCAGAGGAAAAAGAGACGGGGATAGTAGATCGATCTCTTGATACGATAGACAAGCCGCTTGAGGTCTATTATGAGCAAATAGCAAAGCGTAATGCTCGTGGTTTGGCTGAAGTAGAGGTGGATCCTCAGAAACAAGTGGAATCATTTGAAAAATTCTATCACGAACTTGTTAATATGAACTTCGTACCTGCAGGACGAGTTCTCTATGGAGCTGGTGCAGAAACGGATGTGACGTACTTTAACTGTTACGTGATGCCTTTTGTCGCGGATTCTAGAGAAGGAATCTCTGAGCACCGTAAGCAAGTAATGGAAATTATGAGTCGTGGCGGTGGCGTTGGTACTAATGGCTCTACTTTGAGACCGAGGAACGCATTAGCTCGCGGAGTTAACGGTAAATCATCAGGATCTGTATCATGGCTAGATGATATAGCAAAGCTAACACATTTAGTAGAACAAGGTGGCTCGCGTAGGGGAGCACAGATGATAATGCTAGCGGATTGGCATCCTGATATTTTAGAATTTATTATATCGAAGATGCAAAATCCACGAATTCTTAGATACCTACTTGAGAATACGGAAGATGCACAAATTCAAAGACTCATAAAGGAAAAATTAAGTTTTACCCCTTTGTCAGAGCTTGATGAAGCAATGTATCAAAGTATCGTTAATTATAAACATATTCCTGGGACCGGTGGATTTGATCCGAAAATCATTCGGGAAGCTGAAGAAAAATTGTCAACAGGTGGGACATACTCTGTAAACAATTCGGAGTTTCTAACTGGTGCAAATATATCTGTATGTATTACGAAAGAATTCATGGAAGCTGTTGATAATGATGAAGATTATGCTCTACGTTTTCCAGATGTTGAAAATTATAATGAGAAAGAAATGGAAGCCTATAATCGTGAGTGGCATGAATACGGGGATGTACGCGAATGGGAAGCATTAGGATTTGGCGTACGTACTTATCGCAACATTAAAGCGAAAGAGCTTTGGAATCTTATTAATATTTGTGCAACGTATTCAGCAGAACCCGGCATTTTCTTTATTGATAATGCAAACGAAATGACAAATGCTAAGGCGTACGGCCAAAAAGTAGTAGCAACAAATCCATGTGGAGAGCAACCACTTGCACCATACTCTGTATGTAACTTGGCTGCAGTCAATTTAGCGGAAATGGCAGATAAAGATAATAAAGTTGTTGACTTCAAAAAACTAGAGCAAACTGTTGCGACTGGTGTGAGAATGCAAGATAATGTCATTGATGCAACGCCATATTTCCTTGAAGATAATACGAAGCAAGCCAAGGGAGAGAGACGTGTAGGTCTTGGTGTGATGGGACTTCACGACTTACTAATATACACTGAGACTGTTTATGGATCTGAAGAAGGTAATGCGTTAGTTGATAAAATCTTTGAAACAATTGCTACAACTGCCTATCGTACAAGCATTGAACTTGCAAAAGAAAAAGGAAGTTTCCCATACTTAGTAGGTAATAACGAGCAAGAAACAAATCACTTAAGAATGAAGTATATTAATACAGGCTATATGAAAAAAATGCCTGAAGATGTTCGACAAGGGATACTACAGTATGGTATTAGAAACTCTCATTTACTAACAGTCGCACCTACAGGGAGCACTGGTACAATGGTTGGTGTAAGTACTGGTTTAGAGCCATACTTTTCATTCTCCTATTTCAGAAGCGGGCGTCTTGGGAAATTTATAGAAGTAAAGGCAGAAATATTACAATCTTATTTAGAGCGGCATCCAGAAGCGGATCCAAATGAACTACCTGAATGGTTTGTATCAAGTATGGAACTTTCACCAGAGGCGCATGCGGACGTACAATGTGTTATTCAACGATGGGTAGACAGTTCTTTAAGTAAAACGGTAAATGCTCCACGTGGATATACAGTTGACCAAGTAAAAAAGGTATACGAGCGTCTATATAAAGGTGGAGCAAAAGGTGGTACCGTATATGTCGACGGTAGCCGTGATTCACAAGTACTGACTCTAAAAGCAGAAGAGAATGATATGTATGCTGTAGAGCTTGCTGGTGAACCAGAACAAGATACGGAAAAGAAGCCAGTCGTCCTCGTGGATACAATTGCTGACGTAAGAAGCACTTCTGTTACTTACGGAAGTGAAGTTGGTGATACATGTCCAGTTTGTCGTAAAGGGACCGTAGAGGATATTGGTGGTTGTAATACATGCACAAACTGTAGCGCACAGCTGAAGTGTGGATTGTAATTTTAAAATTTGATCACTTAAGACTATGTTGAAGAGGTAACTACTTTGACATAGTCTTTTTACGATTGATTGAAAATTTTCAAACGATGCGTTAGAAATATCGACGCACGTAGTAGGGAGAAAAAACGTCCCATTCACTACACTGGCGATGTTTATTGTTTTATGAGCTCCTTAAACGAAGTGACTTATTTATTGCCTTTATAAGTTCATTTATGTTAGCGTAAGCTAGTACAACAATTTGTTTTATAGTATAATTTTACATAGATAAAACAGCATATAAAGTAGTACATAGATCATGTATTCGTGTATATCGTAAAAAGTTTGGAGGGGACCACATGCCTACACCGAGCATGGAAGATTATTTAGAAAGAATATACTTATTAATAGAAGAGAAAGGGTATGCAAGAGTGTCTGATATCGCAGAAGCCCTTGAGGTACATCCATCCTCGGTAACAAAAATGGTACAGAAATTAGATAAAAGTCAATATTTAGTATATGAAAAATATCGTGGTCTTGTGCTAACAGCTAAAGGTAAAAAAATTGGGAAACGTTTAGTATATCGCCATGATCTCTTAGAAGAATTTATGAAGATCATTGGAGTAGACAAAGACAATATTTACGAGGATGTAGAAGGAATCGAACACCATCTTAGTTGGGATGCAATTGATCGAATTGGAGACTTAGTTCAGTATTTTGATGAAAACCCAGAACAAGTGGAGCAATTGCGTTTAGTTCAGAAGAAGAATGATGAGTTAGAAGGAAGTTGACTCAAGAGGTTGATTTTTAAAGGCACTGAAAAAGTACAGATCATCGCTCGCCTGATAGGAGAACCCCACTCCTATCAGGCTTTTTAACGATTACGACGGTTACGCGCATTGCTTAGGGACACTGGAAAATGGAAAGAACACCACTTTTTCAATGCCCTTGATTGTTACCTTTTGAGTCAGTCTTTGTATGAATATTTTTTACCCTTTATTAGTAATCATTTTTTTGTAAATCGTGATTACAATGTAATAGGGGGTGATACCCATGTTAAAAGTTGACGGGGTATTTGCAGGTGGTGGTATAAAATCATTTTCATTTGTTGGTGCATTAAGAGTAATGAAAAACGAAAATATTGAATTTGAAAGATTAGCCGGTACAAGTGCCGGTGCAATCGTCGCTGCATTTATTAAAGCTGGTTTTACAGTAGATGAAATAGAATCTATTTTAGATGGTCTTGATTTGGAAGAATTATTAGAGCCTAAAAGAACAGGAGTTATATTTCAGTTTTATAAATGGATTCGCTTATATCGTAATATGGGGATATATAAAGGAGCCTTACTAGAAAAGTGGTTGGAAGAGGTTCTAATGGAGAAAGGTGTTAAAACCTTTAATGATTTACCACCAGGATCATTAAAGATGGTAGCATCGGATATAACAACAGGGCAGCTTCTCGTGTTACCTGATGACCTAAAGAGGTATGGTATTATTCCTGAGACCTTTTCTGTAGCTAGAGCAATTAGAATGAGTTGTAGTTTACCGTTTTTCTTTGAACCAGTTAAACTGCAAAATAGTAATGGAAAGCATTCTGTTATAGTAGATGGGGGAGTCCTCAGTAATTTTCCAATTTGGTTGTTTTCTAATAGTGAAAATAAAAAGCCAGAAAGACCAGTAGTAGGCTTTAGGCTAACACCTTCCATGGAAATGGTTTCTCAACGAGAAGTAAGTAATGCTTTTTCTATGTTACATTCAATGGTAGAAACGATGTGGAAAGCCCATGATCTAAGACACATATCTAAGTTACATGAGAAAAATATCGTGTTCATACCTGTAGATAAAATAGCAGCTACGCAATTTTCCATAAGTGAAGAAGAGAAAAAAGAACTAATTGAGCTTGGAGAAAAAAGTACAGAAAAATTTTTAAAAGGATGGTCTTATTAAGTTGCCAGTACTATTTACTTTGATATACGTTATAAATTCTTAAGGAAAGATAATATATAGGGAACAATAAGAGTAACCCATATACCTATTACTAACCCACTAATCCATTCCTGCATCGGTATAAAAGAAGAAGTATACATGTACATGAGGTATAAGATAATAAGCCCAATAGTTCCGAGCGAAACACTGAATAACATTCTAGTTGTAGACCGAGGAATATTATTTACTTTTACTTTTAATGTCTCAACAGTTATACCAATAGCACTTCCAAGTAATATCCCTGGATAAAATAAATGCTCTATGTTTGGAAAAATGATTATAGCTAAAAATAGCGGAAAAATAATTGAAAATAACAATAACAGTCGCTCAGGCATCCCCTCTATCCAATCTAGTGTACGATAAAATGTGTATACTAGAAATCCGCCAATAATAATGCCACTAACGACGGATATTGGGGGAGCTTGTAATATTACTATGGAATAAATACAAAAAAATATTGGTAGTAGTAAGCAAATGGTTATTTGTTTTTTACTTTGGCATAGTGGGATAAAAAATAAGAAAATAGTTACCACCGTTTGTACTATGGGGTCAGTGAACGGTACATAGGCTTGATGAGTATAAAACAATGGGATATTGAGTAAAATGATGTAACTAATACATATGGAAAGAAAGGTTAAGTATAGCAGTTGAAACCCTATACGCCTACCTTTTGTCCAATATACTAAACTCGTACAAATTAGAATGAGTAATACAAATAAAGGAAATATCGATGGAAATATAATAGTCGCTACACCCATTTTAGACTACACACCCTTCAGAAAAAGAAGAACGGAGCGTTAAAACAAAGCTCTGTTCTTCTTTTTGTTCTTTTTCCCTTCAATAACTGTAAGCTTTACGTTGGATTGCCGTTTCACAAGAGGGCGGGATATACGTTTTTTCTTTTCTTTTTTCATACTTTTAAAAGAGATAGGTTTTTGCCCATGTTGAGATTTATGTGACGGAGCGCTCTGTGGACGCATTGCTGTTTGATATCCTGATAATTTAGGGAGTATAAACCTTTTCATTACAAAGATTAAAATAGTTGCTGTACCTACTGCAACTAAAACCATAGTAAAAAAAGCACTAGGATTTTCAACAAGTCTATAACCAATTCCTATTATTGCTAGCCCTATAATCGTTAAGGTGAGGGGGTGAAATGAATTGCGGAGCATTTCTAGGCACCTCCTATACATTGGATTAGAAACTCAAAAGCGTTTAATAAATGTTAGTGTTATTACATTATGAAGAAATATGGAAATGTTTAATACATAATCTACTTTATATCTATTATAGCATGAATACATTTATTTCCTCTACGACAAATCATTTTACTTTCACACACTTTATTATTCCCTGATTTTCTCCATTCTACACTTGTATTTTTGTCATATTACAATTTTTATGGATACATACTCTAATAGAAACGAAGTAAAGTGGATATGCTACTTGTTGAGGTGATGATGTTGAGTAATACAGAAACAAACGAAAGACAAAGTGAACCAGCGTTATCTTTCAATGGCACAGTAGCACTTATAGGGTTTTTTGGAGGGCTTTTTTGGAGTATCATAGGTTATGTTGCCTTTTACTTCAACTTTGCATCCGTAGGGCCAGCTCTTGCTCTTATGCCTTGGGCATTAGGTGATTGGAAGCATGGGTGGATGGGTCACTTAGTTGGTATTGGCTTTATAGCCATTGTATCAATAGCAGTAGCATTTTTATATCGATTAGTTTTCGCAAAAATTAATCAGCCTTGGCCAGGTATACTCTACGGTGTAGCGTTATGGGTCGTGATTTTAGGTTTGTTTAATCCAATGTTTCCAGAACTAGACCCACTTTTTCAACTAGATGTAAATACAATCATAACGACCTTATGTTTATACCTCGTTTATGGATTATTTATTGGATACTCTGTATCTTATGAATACCACGAAAGGACACAACACGAGGGACAAACTATTCAAAACTAAATCGCTATGTTAGAATGTTCCTTGGAACATTCTCTTTTTTTTTACGATAACCAAGATGAGTTAGCACTTTAAATAGAATGGAGGAGAAATTTTGGAACGAATCGAAAAGCTAAAAGCACAATTTGCCGAGTATAATATTGATGGACTTTTAATTACTAGCACATATAATCGTCGTTATATGACAGGCTTTACAGGAACTGCGGGTGTCGCCATCGTATCAGAGAGTCATGCCGTTTTTATAACAGACTTTAGGTATGTGGAGCAAGCACAATCACAAGCTGTTGGGTATGAAATAGTACAGCATAGTGGTCCAATTCATGAAGAAATTGCTACGCAGTTGAAAAGACTAGGGATTAAAAAACTTGGATTTGAAAAGGACCATGTCTCTTATAGTACGTATGATACATATGAAAAAGTACTCGAAACGACCCTGGTACCCGTTAGCGGCCTAATGGAACGATTGCGACTAGTAAAAGATGAAAAGGAAATCGCTATCATACAAGAAGCGGTCGATATCGCTGATGCAGCATTTGAACACATTCAAACATATATACGTGCAGGGGTAAAAGAAATAGATGTCTCCAATGAACTTGAATTTTTTATGAGGAAACAAGGTGCTGTATCATCATCTTTTGATATTATAGTGGCGTCAGGTTACCGTTCTGCATTACCTCATGGTGTGGCAAGTGATAAAGTGATTGAAAAAGGTGAATTAGTTACCCTTGACTTCGGTGCTTATTATAAAGGTTACTGTTCGGATATAACTAGAACTGTTGCTGTAGGTGAGCCGAGTAAGGAATTAGTAAATATATATAAAACTGTTCTAGAGGCACAGTTAAAAGGTGTGCAAGGAATAAAGCCGGGAATGACAGGGATAGAAGCAGATGCACTTACTCGTGACCATATTAAGTCTAAGGGCTATGGGGAGTATTTTGGCCATTCCACTGGACATGGGTTAGGTATGGAAGTTCATGAGGGGCCAGGACTCTCGTTTAGATCGAATACGAAATTAGAAGCAGGTATGGTTGTGACAGTTGAACCAGGTATTTACATTGCTGGTTTAGGTGGTACTCGAATTGAAGATGACATTGTCATTACAGAAAATGGAAATAAGATACTATCAAAATCACCTAAAGAACTCATTATATTAGGGGAATAATAAATTTTATTGTGAACTGGGAGGAATAACAATGATTTCAGTTAATGAATTTAAGACAGGATTAACAATTGAAGTGGATGGAAGTATTTGGCAAGTGGTGGAGTTTCAACATGTAAAGCCAGGTAAAGGAGCGGCTTTCGTTCGCAGTAAACTTCGAAACTTACGAAATGGTAGTATACAAGAAAAAACTTTCCGTGCTGGAGAAAAGGTAGCGAAAGCTCATCTAGAAAACCGTCGTATGCAGTACTTATATGCGAGTGGGGAATCACATACTTTTATGGATACTGAATCTTACGAGCAGCTTGAATTACCTGCATCACAGTTGACAGAGCAGTTGAAATATTTAAAAGAAAATATGGAAGTACAAATATTAACATACCAAGGTGAAACGCTAGGAATTGAAGTTCCTAACACTGTAGAACTTAAAGTGACAGAAACAGAACCTGGAATTAAAGGTGACACAGCATCAGGAGGAACGAAGGCTGCTGTTGTTGAAACAGGTCTTTCCGTACAAGTACCTTTCTTTATAAATGAAGGGGATGTATTAGTTATTGATACGAGAAACGGAAGCTACGTTTCTAGAGCATAAGATAACATAATAGAAGATCGAGGCACTGAAAAAGTACAAACAACTTTTCCAGTGCCTATACATTGTATTGGAATGGCTCCGTTCGTTGCGGGACTACTACGAGAAACTCACTCATAGTAGTCTTTCAAAAGATTGCAACGACTACACAGTACTTTGCAATACGTGGCGATGGACCCATTAACACTGCTCAAGCTAATTGGAGACTCTCATGACTTAGAAAAAATAATTATAAATACTTAAATAACAATTGTCTTTTCTTGTCTAAATAATTCTTTTGAATATTCGGAATATTTAGTGTAGAATAGTATTAATACAAAATGAAAGGGTGTGGACTAGGTGAAAACAAGCACATATGCATTTTCTGACGATTTACATGTAAACGCTTACTTTTTTTCTGAGTTTATCGTTTGTATCGATGTGACAAAATCTGGTCAACACGTTGGTTCGTTTTGTTCTGACGCTAAAGAATTTGAGGATTTAGATGAGGAGGAATTTAAATCAATCATTCAGCAGCACGTAAATGGTTTTGACAATAGTGTGAGTCACCGTGATTATGAAAAACGTGAATTGAAACATTTTGATTTGTATTATTATCCTTTTTCTGATTTCATGTACTGCATGGACGTATACAGGCTTGGGGAAAAGGTTAGCTCATTATGTGTCGATCGAGACTCATTCGAAGAATGGATGGAGGATGAAAACCATTTATTAAATGTGGTAGAGAAGTTAGCATTCAATGGATAAAATAATATAAGTTGTCATAAGTATGAAGAGGCCACTGAAAAAGTATAAAACAACTTTTTCAGTGCCTTTTATTTGTATTGCAGTCGCTCGCCTGGTAGGAGAAAACCACTCCTATCAGGCTTTTTAACGATTGCGACGGCTACGCACATTGCTTAGGGACACTGAAAAAGAAGTGAAAAACTTGATATTTTGATGCATTAATATTCAAAGTACCTAATTATAGAAATGTTGATGAGACCCGAGCGAGCTAACTGTCTCTTCCTCTACGAGCATATGCTTTGGAGTGTATCCGTAGCTGTATGAGCATATAGAGAATTAATGTAAGAGGACAAGTAATGATAGAGCAACGTCGAGACACCTCGAAGCTTTATCGAAGAGGCGTCGCTCGTTCCTGTGGAAAAGGAAGTTATGCAGAGCGAAGATCGAAGCGGCTTGCTGACTTCTATACGGAAAGCGAGTTTGCGCAGGTCTCATCAACTTCTACATTCAAATGGCCTTATATTTATTAGTCTATCCTTTAAATCTAAGTACTTTTTCATTGCCCTCGGAAAAACCTCACCTTTATTATATTAACGGGTTTACTTCAGAGGTGCAAACAAGTAAAGCAAAACACATGCGATTTCACAGTATCGTGATTTATTGTTAAACATACAGTAATTGACACCCCTATTCGCATAGCTGGAAATAAATATTTCCTACTTGTGATTTTGATGTGATTTGCCCTGTGAATTCTAATATGAAAGGTAAGGAATTGTTTATTTATATTAAAGTAAATGAATAGATATATATAATCTTTCAATCTTTCAGGCAATGTAATGAAAGAAACGAGTAGAAATACTCATTTGAATAAATAAACGGAGAAATTCCGCTTATCTAATAAATAGCACTGAAAATAGTCTGAATAAACGGAGAAATTCCCCTTATTGACTCGAAACTATTGAAAAAGGGGGAATTTCCTTTGCATAAGCGGAAAAACTACCCTTATTTGCCACGAAATTAAGTCAATTTTGATTCTAAACGGAAATTCTACGCTTATTTTATTTCACTGGTAAAGAGAGGAATATATGGACTTGGCGATAAGCCAAGTTTATCTAATAAATTTCCAATAAAACTGCATTTACTCCAACAAACGATTCGTGAAATAAGCAAACATAAAAACAATGGTACGAAGAACTTTCGCGCCATTGTTTTTTGCGTATTATACTGTGAATCTAGTTGCGAAAGATGTGAGTTTAGCGTGTGAATTCGTTTGTGATTTGACAATTTGCACCTCACAAGTAAACCCGTAATTATTATATAGTGGTTTTTTTTCTGTTTTCTATGAAAAATCATTCTTTTACAAGGCATAAATAGGACACGCTCTCATATATTCTCAATAGACATATGTTGACGGTTCTATCCTGAAGGAGGAAATAAAATGAAAGAAGTCTTAAACGTACTTCCAGAATCGATACGTTCATTAGCGTTACAGCTACCTAATGAGATATTAAATAAAACAGAAGAAATACGTCTGCGAGTTAATAGACCAGTTGAAATTCGAACACATAATAAAACCTATATGTTACCTAATGAAAAGAATCCATTTATTTTTAAGGAATCTGAAGCGGGACTAATGATGAGTTTATTAAGCCAGCACTCCGTGTACCGTCTTGAAGAAGAGCTTAAGAGAGGCTACCTTACTATTTCCGGAGGCCATCGCGTTGGATTAGCTGGTAGAGTTGTGATGGAAAAAGGAGAAGTAAAAGGAATTCGAGATATTAGCTCCTTTAACATTCGAATTGCAAGGCAAAAACAAGGTGTAGCTTATGCATATTTACCATATATCCAGAGGAGGGGAAATTGGTGCCACACACTCATAATTGGACCCCCTAAATCTGGAAAGACAACTCTTTTAAGAGATTTAGCTCGTGAGATTAGTATTGGCAGTAAGTCTCGGAAGATAGAACCTAAAAATGTTGGCATTATTGATGAACGATCAGAAATTGCTGGCTCTGTTAAAGGAGTACCTCAACACGATTTTGGAGTAAAAATAGATATATTAGATGCTTGTCCTAAAGCGGAAGGCTTAATGATGATGATCCGCTCAATGAGCCCTGAAGTGTTAATTGTAGACGAAATAGGGCGAAAGGAGGATTGTGAAGCCATTATGGAAGCAGTTCATGCAGGCGTAACTATTTTTGCCTCTGTACACGGAGAGAATCTTAACGATGTAAAATCGCGCCCAACAATCGCTCGTCTTATTAATGAAGGCTTTTTTCAGAGAGTCATTGAGCTGAAAGTAACAACGAAAGAAGGGTTAGTAAGAAAACTTGATGTTGATCGTCCGAGGACTGGTGTGGGGACGCCATGAAGCTTCTTGGGGCATTACTTATTATTGCAACAACAACAATGTTTGGGTGGGAATTTTCAAGAAGATTAACACGAAGAACAAAGCAAATCCGTTATTTAAAGATAGCCTTTGAAGCACTAGAAACAGAAATGACTTTTTCTATGACTCCTTTACCAGATGCTTGTGAAAAAGTGGCTCATCAACTAATAGCGCCTTTAAACATTTTTTTTGAAGATGTAGCAGAAAGGTTAAAAAAAGAGGAAAAATCTGCTACAAGTATTTGGAATTCAAGTTTAAAGAAGTGGAAAGGGAAAACAGACTTGAATACGGCTGAGTTGAACATTTTAAATCAATTTGGTCAAACTTTAGGACAACAAGATTTAGAAAGTCAAAGAAAGCAAATACGGTTAGCTATTTCTTATTTTAATCAAGAAGAGAAGCAAGCATTAGAAGATCAACAAAAATTCGAATCTATGTATAAAAGCTTAGGTTTTCTAGGTGGAGTTTTACTTGTATTGATTATGCTTTGAATGAGCAGGGGGGAGTAAACTTGAATTACGATGTGAGCTTAATTTTTCAAATTGCTGGAGTAGGGATAGTTGTTGCTATGATTCATACCGTTTTAAAACAGATGGGAAAAGAGGAAATTGCAAACTGGGTAACATTAATTGCCTTTGTTGTTGTTTTATACATGGTAGCAACGGTTGTAGATGATTTATTTCAGAAGATTCGTAGCGTATTTCTGTTTCAGAGCTAATGGGGGTGAGGACTTATTGAAATCATCCAAATCGTTGGTTTAGGAATGATTGCAACTTTTTTAGCTTTAGTAGTAAAAGAGCATAAGCCGATTTTTGCATTCTTATTAACGGTTTTTGTAGGCGTCATTATTTTTATTTTTCTTATAGATCAAATTGCCATGATCATTCATATGCTTGAGGAGTTAGCTGCAGAGGCAAATATTAATTTAGCATATGTACAAACTGTTTTACAGATTGTTGGGATTGCTTATATAGCCGAATTTGGAGCACAAATAGCAAAGGATGCTGGACAAGGGGCTATGGCATCAAAAATAGAACTGGCTGGAAAAGTGCTCATAATGGTTATGGCAATTCCTATTATCTCAGTCATTATTGAAACAATTGTTCGACTAATACCAAGTTAGCAGGAGGAGAAAATGATGATAAAAAAATCAGTATTTGCTTTGATTTTTCTAGTTACACTCTTTCTCCTTCCTTTTCCAGTGTTGGCAGAAGAGTCTGTTCAACAAGAGGACGAGCTTATTGAGCGACAATTAGAACGATTAGGGATCGATGAAATACGGCAGTTTTGGGATGATGTACGGCACGAATATGAAGGATTTCTACCAGAAAGTCAGCGTGGAAGCTTTATGGATTTTGTTACAGGTGACAAGCAGTTTTCTGTAGGGGAATGGGTCAACGGATTTATCCGGTTTCTATTTCATGAAATATTCGCTAATGGGGTCCTATTAGGTACACTCGTACTTTTAGCCGTTTTTAGTATGATATTATCCCAATTGCAGCAAGCTTTTGAGCAACACACAATTAGTAAAGTAGCATACGCGATAACATACATGGTATTACTCATTATTGCGTTAAATAGTTTCCGTGTCACGATGGAATTTGCAGAAAGAACGATTGAAGTAATGAGTAATTTTATGGTATCGATTGTACCTATACTTCTAGTATTAATGGCTTCTTCAGGAAGTGTAACCTCCGTTGCACTCTTTCATCCAATTGTTATGTTTCTCGTACATACTAGCGGAATTTTTGTCCAATATGTCGTATTGCCACTACTTTTCTTATCTACATTGCTCTATATCATTAGTACGATGACAGATCATTATAAAGTAACGAAACTAGCTCAATTTTTACGGAATATTGCTGTTGGAAGTCTCGGAATTTTCCTTACTGTTTTTCTTGGTGTTTTGTCTGTTCAAGGTGCCACGGCTGCAATTGCTGATGGCATTGCAATTAGAACAGCGAAATTTGTAACAGGTAACTTTGTCCCGGTAGTAGGACGTATGTTTACTGATGCTGCTGATACTGTAATGGGTGCATCCGTTTTGCTGAAAAATACGGTTGGAGTTGTAGGATTAGTGATTTTATTACTCATTTGCAGCTTTCCGGCACTCAAAGTTTTATCGGTTGCGATCATTTACACATTTACTGCTGCCATTCTTCAACCGTTAGGGGGAGGGCCAATAATTAAGTGCCTTTCCATCATCGGTAAGCAAATGTTGTTTGTATTCGGTGCACTTGCAGCAGTGTCATTAATGTTTTTCTTATCAATAACGATAATTGTTATTTCTGGAAACTTGTCATTAATGATGCGCTAATGAGATAAATAGGAGGGAGAGAAGCAGATGGGCATTATTACATCTTGGATTACGAATATTATTCTACTCATTTTATTTGCTACGATACTAGAATTATTATTACCAAACTCTAAAATGCAGCGATATGTAAAGCTAGTTGTCGGGCTTATGCTTCTCATGGTAATGCTAAATCCTATCCTTTCTATTTTTCAGAATGATCCTGAAGCATGGTTAGATGACATCTCTTCATGGACGAACGAACCTTCAGAACAAACGATGTCCTCGATGGATGCGATGCAAAGTGAAATAGAAAAAGAAAATTTGGCGAGAATTTCGGAACAAGTAGCTGTGCAATTAAAAAATGTGGCAGCAAAAGAACTTGAACAACAATATGAGGTAGTAATAAGAAACATTTATCTTGAATTTGAGACGTTTCAGGAGGACGAAGATTTATTAGATCACTTATCAGATGTTGATGTTTTCATACAATCATTAGATGAATTTGAAAAAGAGGAAAATGAAATTAAGGTCGTTACAATTGATCCAGTTGAAATTATGAAGGAAGAAAAAAGTATAGAAGAAAAAGAGGGTATCGGAAATGTTCCGGTTGATGATATAGCTGAGTTGCTATCGTCAACATGGGCGATTCCTAATGAAAAAATTCACGTTCACGTTAAGTCTGGTGCTGATAGAGATGAATAATTTTAAAAAAACTAGACTTAGATTTTAGAAAATAGAAATAGATGTAGGACAACTTGCATATATTTTTCAACAAGTGGCTGTCCTAATTATAAGCAGGCTATTTAAAAGTTCCTCTAGCTAATAAATGGACAATTCTTCATCTTAACAGAGAAATGAAGGGAGGGGAGGAATAGCATGGGAGAAAAAAAGGGTGATAATCAATTATTTCGATCTCTTAATTTAAAGACGTCAGGAAAGAAACTTAATGTTAAATACTTATTCATTTTATTGCTTATAGGAGTTCTTTTTATGATGATTGGCACTTTTATGCAATCAAATGAAGAACCTGCATCTTCATTACCAGTCGTACAGGATGAGATAGAAGAAGAGGAGTCCTCCGAAGTATTTATGTCAAATGACGAGCCACAGGAGTTAGTTACGATGTCAGACTACGAGAGATTTTACGAGAGGCAATTAGAGGATATTTTAGAGAAGGTTGTTGGAGTTTCTGATGTCTCCGTAATGGTTAATTTAGCTGAGTCTGAAAAAATAGTTTATGAAAAAGATCGTAATACGATGGAGCAATTTACAGAGGAATCGGATCGCGAGGGGGGAACACGAGAAGTTCAAGATAAAACGCAAGATGAACAAACTGTTATCATTCGCACTGGTGACCAGGAGGAACCACTTATTGTGAAAACGCAGAAACCTGATATAAGAGGGGTTCTTGTTGTGGCGAATGGAGCGGAAAATATACAAATAAAAACATGGATAATCGAGGCTGTTAGTAGAGGTTTAGATGTACCTTCTCATAGAGTCTCTGTATTACCAAAGAATTCAAAGGAGGAATAGTAAATGGTATTAAAAAGACAAACGGTATGGTTATTAACAATGTTAAGTTTAATAGTGGTGCTTTCCGCGTATTATTTAACAATGCCAAATATGCAAGATCAAGAAGCGCTAGGTGAAGAAGAGGAACCTGGAAATGACTTAGAAATGAATATGGATGATATTGATGAAGAAGATGTTACCTTTATTGAGATTGAAGAAGTAGAAGATGTTCTAGCAGAGGGAGATTTTTTCTCTGACGCATCTAGTGTAAATGAAATGTTCGATACGATTCGCCTAAGAAGAGCAGATTCAAGGGCACGGTTAATGACAGAGTTTATGGAAGTTTTCCATTCTGATGGTGCAGCATCAGAGGTTCAGCTTGAAGCACTTGATAGACGAGAAGCATTAGAGACATTAGGGCAAAAGGAAGAAAATTTAGAAGAACTTTTACGAGCAAAAGGATATGATGACGCTCTCGTTATTGCTGAAGAGAATATGGTCCAAATTTATGTGAAAGCGGATGAACTTACTAATGTTGAGACTGTAGAAATTTTGAATCTCTCTAGAGATCATTTAGGTATTGAGGAAATTAGAGTAGGCTATCAATCAGAAAATTAAAATAAAAAAACGTTATAACAGCTTCAAGAAGCTGTTATAACGTTTTTTATTTAAGGAGGAATTCCGCCGAATCTCTTAGGGTGATCTTCTTGCTAGTACGCACGGTTTAAAAATTGCACCACCAAATCTATACTTCCATGTCTTTTGAAAAGGCTGTTTTCGTAAAATTTGTTGTTTTTTTCTGCTTGGTGAAACGAAAGGTGGCGACTCCAGCGACGATCGTTACATCACGATTAAGCTTCGCGTTGTCTCGGCGGATGCAGCTTCAGAGCGAAACTGGCAGAGGAAGAGACATGCGAGTATTCTGAAGTGAAAATCAACAACAAAGTTAAGATAACCAGCAAAATTTTTATGAGAAGATATTTTTTTAAGTGAATGATGAAATAGATTCAATTAGAAGGATTTTGAAAAAATTTTTTACGTGTTTTAAAGTAGTAGTGAGCGTTTACCTAGTTCATACATAAAATAAAATCAACATTAGCATCATGCTATTGTGGATTTTTCTTTGCATATGTGGGTAGAATGTTTTGTAGAGTTAGCTGCAAGCTACCATCATTATTGTAGCTTAAACATGATTTTCTATAAATAAGATGGTATAATACGCAATTGGAATAGTTGTCCAAATGGAACAAGAATTTGTCGGAGAAGAAAGTACATAAAGGGAGAGATGGGGCATGGAATGGTCTGATTTGACCGATGGTGCAAAAGCTGTACTAGAGCAAACACGAAATATAAAAAACGATAAAATCCAAATTGTTGAATTTGAGGTAGGTTTCAAACAAGAGGTGGAAGACTCTGATGAAGAACCAATTTCTATTCAAGAAGAAGATTACCAGAGCTTAAAAAGGTTCACGCAAGAAAATGAATATGGTGATAAGTATCATATGGCGAGAAATAAAAACATTGTTAAAATTATTCTATTAGAGAAAGGGAAAATCCCAGATAATTTATCAGAAATACCTATATTTAGAGAATACAAAAATCAAAATTAAAGAATAAGAGGGTGTCCCATAAGCTATAGAATTTTGGCAATGGCTACACTCGCCACGCGCCCACTATAAGAAACCTGATTATAGTGGGCTTTTAAATGACTAAGGTGGCTCTGTCCATCGATTGCGATTGAAACCAAATGATAAAATCAACTACTATAGTCTAGTTGATTCTCGAAACTTCTCGTATAAAAAAGAGTAGTATTGGTCATTGATATTCTCTTTGTACATATAGATCATATTAGATGTTTATTTTCGAAAAAAAGGTTTTCATTTTATAGAATTTGATGTAGCATATTTTTTAGGACTTACTCATAAGACAAACTAAAAGTTGTTTGCTTATTAATTTGTTTAACGCTAAGGACTAAGTATTTATAATAATGACTGTATATTTAAAGTGTACTATGAACATGTTTAGAAAAAAATTAAAAGATGCTTTTTGAGGAGTGACGACAATGTTAAAAATTCAAGAGATTCGTGAATTAATTAAGTTAATTGATGAATCAAGTATCGAAGAGTTTAAATTTGAGCAAGAAGGTTCGAAAGTTACATTAAGAAAGCAAATAAAGAGGCAAGAAAGTGTACAAGCACCAATAGAAACGAAAGCAATTCCCAACCCAACAGTAGCTGTAGAACCTGCTACTATTACTCAACAATTAAAGGATGAAGAAACAAAAAGTGAGAAAAAAGAGGTAGCCAAAGAAAACGTCGTAACGATTACTTCTCCAATGGTCGGAACTTTTTATGAAGCACCTTCTCCTGAATCGTCAGCCTATGTAAAAGTTGGTGATAAAGTAAATAAAGATACGGTTGTTTGTATTGTTGAAGCGATGAAGCTCATGAATGAAATTGAAGCAGAAATAAATGGAGAAATTGTAGAGGTTCTTGTGGAGAATGGACAATTAGTCGAATATGGCCAAGAACTGTTCGTAGTGAAACCAGAGTAGAGGATGAATAACATGATAAAAAAAGTTCTTATTGCAAACAGAGGTGAAATTGCAGTTCGAATTATCCGGGCATGTAAAGAATTAGGCGTAAAAACAGTTGCGGTTTTTTCTGAAGCAGATAGTGACTCCCTTCATGTGAGACTTGCAGATGAAGCGTATTGTATAGGGCCAACTGCTTCCGCGCAAAGCTACCTTAACTTCACAAATATTATGAGTGTTGCAACATTAACAGAAGTTGATGCGATTCACCCTGGTTATGGATTTCTTGCTGAAAACGCAGCATTTGCAGAAATATGCGAGGAGTGCAATATTACCTTTATAGGCCCTTCTCCAGAAGCAATTAGTCAAATGGGGACGAAGGATGTAGCTAGAACAACAATGAAAAATGCCGGTGTACCAGTAGTGCCGGGGTCTGAAGGGATCATTAGCACCATTGAAGAAGGAGTTACAACTGCCGAGGAAATAGGGTATCCTGTTATAATCAAAGCTACTGCTGGTGGTGGTGGAAAAGGAATTCGTGTAGCAAAAGATGAAGCCTCATTAAGAAAAGGTATTTCCATTACGCAGGAGGAAGCAAAAGCTAACTTTGGAAACCCTGGGGTATATTTAGAAAAATATATTGAAGATTTTCGTCACGTTGAAATACAAGTAATGGCTGATAAGCATGGTAATGTCATACATCTTGGTGAAAGAGATTGTACGATTCAGCGTAGACTACAGAAACTAGTGGAAGAAACCCCTTCTCCAGCTTTGACGGAAGAGGTACGAAAGGAAATGGGAGAAGCATCCGTTAGAGCAGCTCAAGCTGTTAACTATGTTGGTGCAGGAACGATAGAATTCATATTTGACCATAAAAATAATAAATTTTATTTTATGGAAATGAACACTCGTATTCAAGTTGAGCACCCTGTTACAGAAATGGTTACGGGAATTGACCTAATAAAAGAACAGATTTTAGTTGCGTCTGGAGAGAAGCTTTCCTATACTCAAGATGAAGTCACTTTTAAAGGGTGGTCTATTGAATGTCGTATTAATGCAGAAAACCCTGATAAAAACTTCATGCCTTCTCCAGGTACGATTACCATGTATTTACCACCAGGGGGATTCGGTGTGAGAGTAGATAGTTCTGTCTTTACAGGGTACAAAATACCACCATATTATGACTCAATGATTGCAAAGCTTATTACCTACGCCGATACGAGAGAAGAGGCGATCAGGAAAATGAGGAGAGCCTTAAGTGAGTTTGTAGTTGAAGGAGTGGATACTACAATACCATTCCATTTACGTCTATTTAACCATGAAGTTTTTGTTGGTGGAGACTTTAATACGAAATTTTTGGAGCAATATTCATTAGAGCCTGAAAAGGAAGAATGATCTTCTTAAAAGGAGGAGCAATATGAAGGAAAACCATGCAATTCCAATGTCTGAGGAAAAAGAAGAATTAGGTAAAGTTGAAATTTCACCAGAAGTGATTGAAGTAATAGCAGGTTTAGCTGCGACTGAAATTGATGGAGTAACAACTAGGGGGAACTTTGCTGCTGGTGTGGTTGAAAAACTTGGTAGAAAGAGTAATCACGGAAAAGGTGTAAAAGTTGACCTACATGAGGACGGCATAAACGTTGATGTGTTTGTTCTCATTAATTACGGCGTTTCTATTCCTGAAGTTTGCAAAAAAATCCAAGAAAACATCTATCAAACATTAAAAAATATGACGGCTATTCAATTAAATGAAGTGAATGTCCATGTAGTAGGTGTACAGCTTGAACAAAAGTTAGATCAGGAACAAGGGAAAAAGGATCAAGGAGCGTAAAGAATGTAGATGAGGGTGTCCTAGAAGGAAGAAAACTTCCTTTTAGACACCCTCTCCTTTTGTGTTTTTTTAGTTGATTCTGTATTCATATGAGAAGATATGCTATGATCATCTTTAAAAGGGGAATTAAATGTCTACAATAGACAGTAGTTAAATTTAACAATATAAAGTAACACGTTTTGGAGGTTATTGTATGAATCGAAGGGTAGCAAGAGTAAGAGCAGTTCAATCTCTTTATCAAATAGAAATGACAGGAGTTAGTCCTGATCAAGCAATTGATACAGTATTAGAGAATGGTGAAATTTCCGATTCTTTTCTTTCACAATTAGTTGAAGGTACAGTTGAACATTTACATGAGATTGATGAATTATTGATAAGTGCACTGAAAAACTGGGCGTTGTCAAGAATATCAAGAGTAGATAGAGCGATTCTAAGAATGGCTACATATGAAATGAAATGTTTAGATGATATTCCGATGAATGTAAGTATTAACGAAGCAATCGATATAGCAAAAGGATTTACAGGAGAAGAGGAATCAGGGAAATTTGTAAATGGTATTTTATCAAATATAGCTACAAAACTTAGTAAATAAGTTTTAAATAATTTAAATGTATTTTAGGGGGATTACCATGTCAGCAATCATTATTTCAGGAAAAGAGCTAGCAAAAGAAAAACGTATTGAAATGAAAAAGGAAGTTGAAACACTCAAAGAAAAAGGGATTGTTCCTGGGTTAGCAGTTATTCTTATCGGAACTGATCCAGCATCACAATCTTATGTTCGTTCAAAGCAAAAATCCTGCAAGGAAATAGGCATTCATTCTGAGTTAGATGAATTACCAGAAACGACAACAGAACAACAACTATTACATAAAATAAATGAGTTAAATAAAGCGGAACATATTCATGGAATTTTAGTACAACTTCCGCTGCCTAAACACATTTCTGAAAAAGCAATCATTGAAGCGATAGATCCGAAAAAGGATGTTGATGGTTTCCATCCAATTAATATCGGCCGTATGATGACTGGACAAGAAGCCTTCCTACCATGTACGCCATACGGAATTGTTGAAATGATTAAATCGAAGGATATATCGATCGAAGGAAAACATGTCGTTGTAGTTGGCCGAAGCAATATTGTTGGTAAGCCTGTTGGACAACTTCTTTTAAATGAAAATGCGACTGTAACATACTGCCATTCAAGAACCAAAAATATGAAAGAGTACACTAGGAAAGCTGATATATTAATTGTAGCAGTTGGGAAAGCGCACTTCTTAAATGAGGAATTCGTTAAAGACGGAGCGGTTGTTATTGATGTTGGTGTAAACCGGACGGAAGAAGGTAAATTAGTCGGAGACGTCGATTTTGATGGTGCTAAAGAAGTTGCTTCTTATATTACTCCTGTACCTGGTGGCGTAGGACCGATGACGATAACGATGCTTTTACATAACACTGTCATATCTGCTAAACGTCACATGAAATAAGGGGTCATAAAATGGATCAAGAATTCTTATCAGTAAGTGATGTTACGAGAAGAATTAAACGCCTAGTTGAAACTGATGCAGTACTGCAAAACGTGTGGCTTAGAGCTGAAATCTCTAATTTTAAATGGCATTCTCGAGGTCATATGTATTTCACACTCAAAGATGATAAATCACGAATAAATTCAGTTATGTTTGCAGGCAACAATCGATACCTTAAATTTACACCAGAAAACGGTATGAATGTGTTAGTAAGAGGCGATATTTCCGTGTATGAACCACATGGACAATATCAACTTTATGTAAAGGAAATGCAGCCTGATGGCATTGGGAATTTGTATTTAGCTTATGAAGAATTAAAAAAGAAATTAGAGATGGCGGGCTATTTTTCACGTGAAAGAAAAAAAGCTATTCCTACTTTTCCTAAAACAATTGCTGTTGCCACGTCTCCTACAGGAGCAGCGGTGAGAGATATATTAACAACCGTTCACCGACGTTTTCCATTAACGAAAGTAATTTTACTCCCGGTCCTTGTGCAAGGACCGGAAGCTGCTCCTTCGATTGCTCGTGCGATTAAACAAGCAAATTTTGCTGGTATATTCGATGTGATGATCATTGGTCGTGGTGGAGGGTCACTTGAAGAGCTGTGGGCTTTTAATGAGCAAATAGTAGCGGAAGCAATTTACGAATCTAAAATTCCAATTATATCGGCAGTAGGACATGAAACAGACGTAACGATTAGTGATTTTGTAGCAGATTTACGTGCTCCTACTCCAACAGCTGCAGCAGAGCTAGCTGTTCCACACATACATGAGCTATTAAAGCGTGTACAAGACCAACGATCAAGACTTATTCAAACGATGGATCGACTTAAATCGGTACAAAGGGAGCGTTTAGGCCACCTTTCAAAATCGTATGCCTTTAAATATCCTAAACGTCTCATTGAGCAAAAGGAGCAAGATCTTGATCGATTAGTTGAATTGATGACTAAAACGATGATGTTAAATGTAGATAAACAAAAGGACAAGTTACAGGGGCTTAAAGGAAGGATTCAACGAATGCATCCTACGCATAAGCTATTGCAAGAAAGAAAGCGCATCAGTGATGCAATAGTAAATTTGAGGAGAGCTATGAATGAGACTATTAATAGCAAGCAATCAAGGTTCTCGCTTTCACTGTCAAAGCTTGAGCTTCTTAGTCCACTGCAAATGATGAAAAGGGGATATAATCTCGCTTATAATGAAGAAAATAATTTAATCAAAAAGCTTGAAGATGTTAAAGAAAACGAGCCGATTTCAATTCGCTTACAAGATGGGAAATTAAGCTGTCATGTTACTGAAAAATCTTATGATCCGTTACCAAATATAGAATGGAGGGGTGAAGAAAGTGAAAAATGAAGAAAATAAAGAGCTAACTTTTGAAGAAGCGATGGAAAAATTAGAGTCCGTAGTGGAAAAGCTTGAAGAAGGGGATGTTCCCTTAGAGGAAGCGATAACGATGTTTCAAGATGGCATGAAGCTATCAAAATATTGCCATGAAAGACTAAATAAAGTAGATGAGCAGATGACGGAAGTTTTAACGGAAGATGGAGAGTTAAAATCATTTATGGTGGAGGGGCAATCAGAGTGATTAATGGTACGTTAAAACATTTTTTTGATGAAGAAAAAAAACAAATAGATAATAGACTCCCTCACATCATTGAAAATTTAAATATACCTGTTCAACTAAGAGACGCAATGATTTATTCGTTAAAAGCTGGTGGGAAACGAATTAGACCGATGCTGCTTCTAGCTACATTAAGGGGATATAATAAACCATTATCTCATGGGTATGATGTAGCATGTGCAATTGAAATGATCCATACTTATTCGTTAATTCATGATGATTTACCAGCAATGGATAACGATGATCTACGGAGGGGAAAGCCTACTAATCATAAAGTTTTTGGAGAGGCTATGGCTATTTTAGCTGGAGATGGTCTTCTGACATACAGTTTTCAGTTAATTAGCTCATCAATGCTGCTTCCTGATAATGTAAAGCTATTACTTATTCAAAAAATGTCACAGGCTGCTGGTCCAGAAGGAATGGTAGGTGGGCAAGTTTTAGATATGCAGGGTGAAGGCATTACATTATCTGTGGATCAATTACAAAAAATACATCATCATAAAACTGGTGATTTACTAGCTGTTTCAGTAGAATCGGGAGCAATATTAGCTGGCGTTTCAGAGAATGAGAGAATATCGTTAACATCTTTTGCTAAACATCTTGGAATCGCGTTTCAAATTAAAGATGATATTTTAGATGTCGAAGGAGACGAATCATCTATTGGAAAGCCAATTGGAAGTGATGAAGAGAATGACAAAAATACCTATCCGAAGTTATTGGGATTGGATGGAGCAAAGCAAAAGCTAGCTTTCCATATTAGTGAGGCAAAAAAGTACTTATATGAAACAAGTATCGAACATACACTTTTAGAAGAAATGGCGGATTACATTGCAATGCGTTCAAAATAGAGATGATTTTTGTTTATCCAATAATGGAAATGGTATACTCTCTTTGAAAAGCTTGTGCATTGTTAAATTATTTTTTCTCATGATATAATAGAATTACCGAGTGGTGCTGTATTCTAGTCAGTTCTCCATTTTCGAAAGCGGGCCTAAAAATCCGCTAAAGGGCACATCGATGAAGTTCCTAGTTTTGGCTTGAGGCGCCCAGCCTTGGGTCCTAACTGGGAGTAAAGGCTTTAGGGCGATCCACAATGGCATGTGGGCGATGACCCTATAGCCGCGGAGGCCTATCGTTATGATAACCGTTCCCGCGGAAGTTGTAACATGGGTATGAACCTGCAATACAAGTTGGGGAACTTGTTAGCAGCGTAGCCTGCCTTGAGTGGAGTAAGAGGGGATTATGGATGCTAGGTTGTATACAAACGGCACTCATCCATATGAAATCTGCTCTGCAAAAGAGGATAGAGAATGGTAGGAACTGCTGAGGAAAACTCCTAGACTGTTCCACTTCGGACATCTAAAGGGGATTATAGTGCGTGCTAAGTGGCAATCCAGTCTAACGTATGGTGACAGCGTTAAGATAGGTTTAAAGGGAAACCGCCATAGCGGCGACGCTAAGGTACTTATTTGGGAAAACCTACTGGACCTAAGGCGCAGTTTTTACTCTTTGGGTGACCACTCGGGTACATATTTTTCTCTTTTACACGAATACTATGGATTATATAGATTGGGAAGATGTATTAGATGAAAGAATCGATAAAAAAATCATTTCAATGGAGTACGATAGTAGCCGCTATCACACTAGTGTTAGCGGCTATTTTTGCTATTGTCTCTACGGCAATACTAAGTGGTGTAACCTGGGGCGTAGGCATGGTTATTGTTTTTATTATTGTATTAATAGGGGTATTATTTGATACGATTGGTGTAGCGGCTACAGCTGCAAATGAAAAACCATTTCACGCAATGGCAGCCGAAAAACTTCCAGGTGCTAAACAAGCGGTACAAATTACGAGAAATGCAGATCGTTTCGCTAACTTTTGTAATGACGTTATTGGTGATATTGCTGGAGTTATAAGTGGAACTGCTTCTGCATATGTTGTTTTACGACTTGCTATGCAACTAGGCTATGAGGAAGGCTCTACGATACAGTTTATGATTTCAGTATTATTTACTAGTGTTGTAGCAGCTCTTACTGTAGGTGGAAAATCAGTTGGTAAAACATTAGCGATGCAATATTCTACACAAATCATCTATCAAGTGGGTAGATTATTTTACTTATTAGAGGTAAAATTGAAAATAAACATCCTTAATGGTAAGAAAAGTAAAAAGAATGGTAATAAGAATATAAAAAGAAAGTGAGGGTTTTTCTTGGATTTGTTAAGCATTAAAGACCCAACATTTCTAAAGAAATGCAGTAATAAAGACCTTGAAAATGTTGCTAAAGATATTCGTCGTTTTCTAATTGAAAAACTATCTGTAACCGGTGGTCATCTAGGACCTAATCTCGGAGTAGTAGAACTTACTTTAATTCTACATCAATTATTTGAAAGCCCAAAAGATAAGTTTTTATGGGATGTAGGACACCAGGCTTACGTTCACAAAATTTTGACGGGGCGGGCTGACCAGTTTGACCAACTGAGACAATATAAAGGGTTATGCGGTTTTCCTAAGCGTTCTGAAAGTGAGCATGATGTTTGGGAAACAGGTCACAGCTCAACTTCTCTTTCTGCTGCTATGGGAATGGCAACAGCAAGAGATTTAAAAGGTACAGATGATAATGTCGTCGCTATTATTGGAGATGGAGCATTAACTGGCGGGATGGCTTTAGAAGCTTTAAATCATATTGGACATGAGCAAAAGGACCTCATTGTCGTATTAAATGATAATGAAATGTCAATTGCACCAAATGTAGGTGCACTTCATAATGTTCTTGGTAGAATGCGTACTGCTGGACGTTATCAAAAGGCAAAAGAAGATTTAGAGATGCTTATAAAGAAAATACCAGCTTTTGGTGGTCGGTTGGCAGCTACTGCTGAACGAGTAAAGGATAGTTTAAAATACTTGTTAGTATCAGGAATGTTTTTTGAAGAATTAGGGTTTACTTATCTAGGACCTGTGGACGGTCATGATTTAGATGATTTAACGACAAATATGAAGTATGCCAAAAAGACAAAAGGCCCTGTTTTAGTTCACGTTATTACTAAAAAAGGAAAAGGTTATGCTCCTGCTGAAAACGATGCAAAAGGAACATGGCATGGATTGGGACCATATAAAATGGAATCAGGTGAGGTTGTGAAAAAACCTGGGCCACCAAGCTATAGTGGGGTATTTGCAGAAACATTAAAGAAAGTAGCTCATGAAGATAATCGTGTTGTTGCACTTACTGCAGCAATGCCAGGCGGGACAAAGCTTGATGTATTCGGTAAAGAATTTCCTGATAGAATGTTTGATGTAGGAATTGCAGAACAACACGCAACAACGATGGCTGCAGGATTAGCTACCCAAGGTATGAAGCCTGTTTTTGCTGTATATTCTACATTTTTACAAAGAGGGTATGATCAAGTTGTACATGATGTTTGTAGACAAAATTTAAATGTTGTATTTGCAATTGATCGTGCAGGTTTAGTAGGTGCAGATGGAGAAACCCATCAAGGGGTCTTTGATATTTCCTATTTACGTCATTTGCCTAATATGACTATTTTAATGCCCAAGGATGAAAATGAGCTTCAGCATATGGTTTATACTGCGTTAAAATATGATGATGGTCCAATTGCTGTTAGATACCCTAGAGGAAATGGGTTTGGAATTCAAATGGATGAAACGTTGAAAACACTTCCGATAGGTAAATGGGAAGTAATGGAAGAAGGTAGCGACTTAACAATTCTTACCTTTGGTACAATGATTCCTATTGCCATTGCTGCAGCCGACCAATTATCAAAAGAAGGGATCCATGTTGAAGTTGTTAACGCTCGTTCAATAAAACCATTAGATGGCGAAATGTTAAATGACCTTGCTGTTAAAAACCGTCCTATAATAACACTAGAAGAAGGTGCACTACAAGGTGGTTTTGGAAGTGCAGTACTGGAATACTTGCATGAAAACAATCACCATTCTGTTGTTGTTGAGAGGTTGGGAATACCTGATCGCTTTATAGAGCATGGTAGTGTTAATCAGTTACTAGAGGAAGTCGGATTAACAGCGGATGAAACAGTTCGTCGTGTCAAGCAATTATTACCTAAAAAGAGACAGAGAGCCTAAGTTTATGGAAAAAAAACAAAGAATTGACGTACTACTTGTTGAAAAAGGGTTGGTAGATACAAGGGAAAATGCCAAACGTTCTATTATGGCGGGCATTGTTTATGCTAATAATGATCGAATTGATAAGCCGGGTACAAAGGTGAAAGTGGACAGCATACTTGAAGTTAAAGGGAAAGCAATTCCGTATGTTAGTCGTGGTGGATTGAAGTTAAAGAAGGCAATTGATGTTTTCAAGCTTGATCTTCATGACAAGATTGTTCTTGATATTGGTGCTTCAACAGGCGGGTTTACCGATTGTGCCTTAAAGGAAGGGGCATCATTTGTTTATGCATTAGATGTTGGTTATAACCAATTAGCATGGAAACTTCGCCAGGATGAACGTGTAGTTGTAATGGAAAGAACGAATTTTCGGCATTGTACGGTGGAAGACTTTGAACTTGGATTGCCTGACTTTGCAACAATAGATGTTTCATTTATTTCCTTAAAACTTATTTTACCGGTACTCAAAGAGATTTTAAGAAAGCAAGGGCATGTCTCTGCCCTGATAAAGCCGCAATTTGAGGCAGGAAGAGAAGAAGTAGGGAAAAAAGGTATCGTAAGGGACGCTAAAGTACATGAACGAGTTTTACACGATATAGTTGAGTTTTCTGAGCAGTGTGGGTTTACAGTTAGTGGTCTTGTATCTTCTCCTATTAGAGGTGGGGAAGGTAATATAGAATTTTTAATTCACCTTGAACTTCATGATGTGACAACACCGAACGAAGAGCTTCGGTCTAAAATATCAACAATTGTTAAAGAAGCACATACAAAAGAATAATAAAACTTAGAAAACATTTTTTTAGTCTTTTTGCTAAAAAAGTGTTTTTTTTACGCGAAAATTATGTATAAAATTGTATAAATATAAAATATCGTATAAGATACAAAGAGAGGATTTTTTCGTTTGTAGGACTATGAAAAAAAGTGTGGAATAATAAATGGAGGATATTACATGAATAAAGGGCAGAGACATATTAAAATTAGAGAAATTATTACTAATAAGGAGATTGAGACACAAGATGATCTAGTAGATCAACTTCGTGAAGCAGGGTTTAATGTTACACAAGCGACTGTAAGTAGAGACATAAAGGAATTACATTTAGTGAAGGTTCCTATGATGGATGGACGATATAAATATAGCTTGCCCGCTGACCAACGCTTTAACCCGTTACAAAAATTAAAAAGAGCATTAATGGATAGCTTTATTTCAATAGACCATTCTAATAACCTCATTGTTATTAAAACACTTCCCGGAAATGCAAATGCGGTTGGTGCTCTAATAGACAACTTAGACTGGCATGAAGTGATGGGAACAATTTGTGGTGATGATACTATACTAATCATTTGTCGAGAGGTAGCGGAAACAAAAAATATAAGCGAACGTTTTTTAGATATGCTATAAAATAAACAAAGGGTGTGAAGTGTCTTGTTAATGGAACTTTCTATCAGGAACTTTGCAATTATAGACTACACGACAATTTCCTTTGAAAAAGGGCTGACTGTCCTAACTGGAGAGACTGGTGCTGGTAAATCAATCATCATTGATGCTATTGGTCAGCTTATTGGTGGAAGGGGATCTGTTGATTTTGTACGACATGGAAGCGCTCGTGCTGAGATCGAAGGATTGTTCTCAATTGAAAAGTCATCTTATATGTTAACGCTATTTGAAAACTTTAATATAGATTATAGTGAAGATGATACGGTGCTTTTAAAGAGAGAAATTACAAAGCAAGGTAAAAGTGTATGTAGAATTAATGGTAAATTAGTGACATTAGCAGTATTGCGAGAAATCGGACAATCATTAGTTGATATACATGGTCAGCACGAACATCAACATTTATTACAAATGGATAAGCATTTATTACTATTAGATCGTTTCGCAGAAAATAAGCTAAAACAGACGAAAAAGGAATATGAAGAGCTTTATGAAAGATTTTATAAAAAAAGAGAAAAGCTAAAACAATTAACTGAAAATGAAAATGAGATGATGCAGCGTTTAGACCTCATTCAATATCAGTTGGAAGAGATTACGAACGCAAAATTACAACCAAATGAAGATCTATTACTAAAAGAAGAAAAGCAGCGCCTTGACTACAGTGAGGAACTGTATAAATCCGTACACAGTGCATATGAGGCTTTGTATGGTGATCAAAAAGGTTTAGAATGGATCATGCATAGCATGCAACAAATGGAGGATGCGGCAAAGATTGACGAGTCATTACAAAAAATTCAGGAAACGATTTCAAATTGCTATTATTTGTTAGAAGAGTCAGTCTTTTCTCTTAGGGATTACTATGAAAAAATTGAATTTGACCCTAATAGGTTAGATGATATTGAAACACGGTTAAATGAAATAAACCATTTAAAAAGAAAATATGGTGAATCGGTTAACGAAATACTGGAATACGCCTCGCATATAGAAGAGGAAATAGACCTTCTTAAAAATAGAGATGAACGCTTGCAGATTTTGCAGGATGAATTAAAGGAATTAGCAAAGGACCTACTCATTGAAGGTAATCATCTAACTACACTAAGAAAAGAAGAAGCATTACGTTTAAAAGATGCTATTCAAGAACAATTAAGAAGTCTCTACATGAAGGACACTACTTTTGAGGTTAATATTGCGAATCATACGATTTCTGTTGATGACTTACTAAATATAAAAGGGTTATTACCAATTAATAAAAATGGGTTACATTCAATCTCCTTCATGGTTTCAACTAATAAAGGTGAACCTTTAAAACCCTTAGCTAAAGTCGCCTCAGGCGGTGAAATGTCACGAATGATTTTAGCGTTAAAAACTATTTTAGCTTCACATGAAAACGTAACATCGCTTATTTTTGATGAAGTTGATGTTGGGGTAAGTGGCAGAGTTGCACAGGCGATAGCAGAAAAAATTTATCATATATCTTTTTATTCACAAGTGTTATGTATTACCCATTTACCACAAGTAGCTGCGATGGCAGATACGCATTTATTTATTTCAAAAGAAATGAATGAGGATCGTGTGAAAACGGTTGTGGAACCATTAAGTGATCAAGAAAAAATTGAAGAAGTAAGCAGAATGATTTCAGGTGTTGAAATCACAGATTTAACAAGGCAGCACGCTAAGGAACTTATTCAGCAAGCCAAAAAACTAAGCAATAATTACTAATTATGCAAAGCTAACCATTTAAGGTTAGCTTTTTTATTATTCCATAGTTATAAATGATCACATTCAAGGCAAAATTAGTAGTAAGCCATGGTGGAGGTGTAGGTTAGAAACGAGGAGAGTGAATGGTTTGAAAAATGTAATACGTAAAAGTATAGGTGCAATTCTCCTTGTGTTAGTGTTCTCTGCTGCTTTTTATCCTCCACTCCAACAGTATCTTGAAACACCACATCACCTTGTTTTCTTTGAGGGACAAGAATATGATGTGCCAACTTCACTACCAGCATTAGCAAATACAGATAATGATTCAATATCTGTATTTCAGGAAAATGGTCAAACTGTTTTAAAAGGCAACAAAGCGAGCGATACTTCATTGAATTTCGGATTGGGAAATTTTCCGTTAAAATCGATGAAGGTGACTGTACTTCCTGAGCTTAAAGTAATTCCGGGAGGTCAGTCAATAGGTGTTCGAGTTCAAACAGATGGTGTTCTTGTAGTCGGACATCATTTAGTCGACACTGACGAAGGTAGTCTTTCTCCTGGTGAAAATGCCGGGATAGAAGTTGGAGATACGATTACAAAGATGAATGGGATAAAAATTGAGCAGATGAATGATTTAAATCCTGTAGTGCAGGATTCTGGAGAGGCGAGAGAACCGATAAAAGTCGAAATCAAGAGAGATGGAGAATTTTTTGAAAAGGAATTGATGCCTGTTAAAGGAAAAGGTGAAGAATCCTTTCGACTCGGATTGTATATTCGGGACTCTGCAGCAGGAGTAGGGACATTAACATTTTATGAACCGAATTCGAAAAAATATGGAGCTTTAGGTCATGTAATATCTGACATGGATACTCGCCAACCAATTGAAGTGAATGAAGGTGAAATTGTAAGCTCCAAAGTTACTTCAATTGAAAAAGGGATGACTGGTGAACCAGGTGAAAAATTAGCTAGGTTTGCAAGCGATCGTAAAGTGCTAGGGGACATACAAAAGAATAGTCCATATGGAATTTTTGGAACTTTGCATGAATCGTTAGAAAATGGAAAAGTGAATAAACCAATGGATATTGGTCTTTCTCACCAAGTTGAAGAAGGACCTGCAGAAATTCTAACAGTAGTAGAGGGAGACGAAATTAAAAGGTTTGATATAGAAATAGTAAGTAGTACAGAGCAGAAGTATCCAGCTACAAAAGGGATGGTTATAAAAGTAACAGACCCAGAGCTAATTGAGGCTACTGGTGGGATTGTTCAAGGAATGAGTGGTAGTCCAATCATTCAGAATGACCGTATTATTGGGGCTGTCACACATGTATTTGTCAATGATCCTACTAGTGGGTATGGATGTCATATTGAATGGATGCTTCAAGAAGCAGGTATTGATATATATGAAAAAATGGAGGAGGCGAGTTAACAGCTCGTCTTTTTTCAAACATTGTATAAAATTTGACAGTGTAATTTTGCCGCAGTGCGTAAAATTCCACCTTAAACGTAATGACGCTTTGTGAAGCTGTTATTACGTTTTTTCTTATGAAATTATTGATGGAATTGTTCAGTTATATGTTATAATAAATTAAATAAAGATTTTTCGACAAACAGGAAGTGAATGTGTAAGTTTAGATCGAATGTGGTCGAAAACGAGAGTATTTATTAGCAATTAAGAGAAAAAATAAGTTTTTTAAGAAAAAATCAAAAAATAAAAAGGAAAACACGTCTACTTGTCGAATATGTGTATGAAGACAGAAAAAGAGAAATAAAAATGACTGGGAGGAACTTTTTGTGGAAAACGTTAGAGTATGTATTGCAGATGATAATCGTGAATTAGTGATGTTATTGGAAGACTATATTAATTCACAGGAAGATATGAGTGTTATTGGGAAAGCCTTTAATGGACAGGAATGTTTAGAGCTGGTTGAGAAAGAGCAGCCTGATGTTTTAATACTGGATATTATTATGCCACATTTAGATGGTTTAGCTGTTTTAGAGAAATTAAATGAAAGACAATTAGAAAAACGCCCTAATATTATTATGTTAACCGCTTTTGGCCAAGAAGACGTAACAAAGAAAGCAGTTGAATTAGGTGCTGCTTATTATGTTCTAAAGCCTTTTGATATGGATACTTTGATGAATAAAGTAAGAGACATTAGTGGAAATGCTTCTACATATGTTAAAGCACCTACTGTTTCTACACAAGTTTATAAAGAGAACAAACCGATGAATTTAGATGCTAGTATTACGAGCATTATTCATGAAATTGGTGTTCCGGCACATATAAAAGGTTATATGTACTTAAGAGAAGCGATTACAATGGTCTATAATGATATCGAATTATTAGGGTCAATTACAAAAGTGTTGTATCCGGATATTGCTAAAAAGTTTAATACTACTGCTAGCCGAGTAGAGAGAGCCATTCGTCATGCAATAGAAGTTGCTTGGAGCCGTGGGAACATTGAGTCTATATCAAAAATGTTTGGTTATACAGTAAGTGTTTCAAAAGCAAAACCTACAAATTCGGAATTTATTGCGATGGTTGCTGATAAACTTCGCATTGAACATAAAGTGAGCTAAGATATGAAAATAAGGGGATGCCCTCAGTGAGTAAGGGTAGTTCCGTTTGTGAGGAGAAAAATACAAATATAACCTCAATTCCTAGTCCAAATAGATAGCTAATTGGACTAGGAATTTTTATTGATATAACAAGGCTTTTCCTTAATTTAGTCTCTGATTGGACCCCGATATATCGTACTAAAAAACAACAGACTAATGCTCATTATTCAATAATTATTTTGTATGTTAAAGTATCTGCTATTTACCTATCTAAAATGGTGTTGAATTAGGTGGAAATTGAGTAACCAATAAAGTTTGACAAGGTTAGCCGGTTGCTGAAATGAGTTGCGTAAATAAGTGGAGAAATTCCGGCTATTTATTAAAAAGTTGTGAAAATAAGCCATTTTACTTTGCTTAAAGGAAAAAACTCCGTTTATTTAACACTAATCAAACGCAATTCTGGAGCATAAGTGGAAAAACTCCGCTTATTTCGAAATCTCACTACCTCCCCTAAATAAATCATACTCACTGTTGTATCAAAGTGAGGGAGTTTAAGGACATTTTTTATAGTGTTATTAATAAAAAACGAGACAATGTCACTATGTGAAATTGTCTCGTTTTTGCTGTATCATTTTTAGTTTTCTCCCTCTAAACGGAACTACATGCTCAGTGAGGGGATCCTCTTCTTCTTTATGCTCTAAATATAGTGAAACATAAAGGTATTAAAACGAGTTTTCTATTTTTTAGCTTATGATTCATAAGAATTCGTTCATACTAAGTGAAAGAACATGTTTTATTAGGCTCTGTTAAATCTAATGTTGCTTTTCTCGAAAGTTAAGAGACACCTGCGGGAATAGTTAGCAGGATCGGTTTAACATCGCCTTTACTATAGAGGGAGGTATTAACAATGCAGAAAACAATTGAAGGAATAGCTTATTATGGCAAAATTACAAAACAATTACTTCATGTAGTACCTCCACAATCAATCATTATTCTAGAGCATGAAGACTTAGATATTGTCGCTGCTGAGGATATCGTGAGAAAACGCGTGAAAGCAGTGGTTAATATAAAAAAATCAATTACTGGCAAGTTACCGCGTTCTGGTGTAACACATTTAATTAAACATGGTATTCCTGTTTATGATTTTACAACAATTCCATCGATGAATATAGAAAAATGGAAGAAAATAAAAATCGAAAATGAAAAAATGTTTACATATGAACATAATATATGGGTGCACGTTGCCGATTTAAATCAATACTCAAAACACGATGCTACAAGTTTGACTTATAAGGCAAAGCAAAATTTTTCACATTTGTTTTTAAATTTTGCGGAAAATAGCTTAAAATATGGCCAAAAGGAAGTATTTTCATTTCTCCAAGCAACAAAACAGCTACCAACCTTACATGACATCTATGGTAAAAATGTTTTTATAGTCGCACGTGGTCCAGGTGTAGAGGATGACATCCGTATCGTTCGACCACTATTGAAAAAGAAGGATTCAATTATAATTGCAGTTGATGGTGCTTCAACGTTATTGTACCAATATCATGTAAAACCTAAATATATCGTAGGTGATATGGACTCTATCGATAATGATGTACACCTAAGACGGTGTACTTTTATTGCCCATTCTTATATGAATGGCATAAGTCCTGGTCAGGAAAGACTAAAAGCTTTGTCTGTAGATTGTACAACGGTCCCTTTTCCAGGTTTAAGTGAAGACCTTGCTATCATGTTGGCGTATGTTTCCAATGCGGAAAAAATTGTGACGCTAGGCTGTAGAAACTCGGTTATTGATTTAGTAGAAAAGGATCGTAAAGGTATGGGATCTACTCTACTAACTAGAATGTATGCAGGTGACAAGATCTCCGATTGGAAAAATATGAACCAATTGCTTGAATTCACACAGGATTTGCTTGGACAAGATCATACTGAAGAGAGCTTTAAAAGTGCTATAAAGGAGTATTAATATGAGAGCAGATGTAGTCATCCCAGCTTATAACGAGGAAGAACGGATAGCTGCTACAATAAAAGCTTTACAGCATAAATGGATAAGGAATGTCATTGTCGTAGATGATGGAAGTTCTGATAAAACATATGAAATAGCAAAACAATATACTAGGTCTGTCATTAAACTTCCAAAAAATAAAGGGAAAATGGCAGCAGTTTTTACTGGGCTTAGTGAAGTGAAAGCAGATTGGGTCATCGTTTTAGATGGGGATTTAGGTGAAACAGCAAGTGAAGCAGAGAAGCTTTTACCCCCTTTATACGATAATAGTGCAGATATGACAGTAGCAACAATGCCTACTTTTGAGAAAAGAGGATTTGGTATTGTAAAAAAAAGAGCCCAACAAGTATTAAAAAAACAGACAGGTACACATTTATCAGCACCACTTTCTGGTCAAAGAGCATTCCATAAAAAATGGATTCCCCTCATTGTTTCAAAAGAAGGGTATGGTTTTGGGTTAGAAATGTATTTAAATTTATTGATATTAAATCATGGTGGCAGGATAAAGGAAGTTCCTACATCAATTAATCATCGAACTACTGGGAAGACCATAAAAGGGTTTTATCATCGAACTAAACAATGGATTGATATGGAGATGACAATATGGAACTATTCTTAAGTTTTATCATTGTTATACTTATATTATTGACGTATTACGTCACAAGCTTTTTTTTTATGCAAAAAAAATGGTGCGTGAGAAATTACAAAAGTATTGTTGTACCATATAGCATAGGTACAGTTTTTATTATTCTACTCACAATAGATTTCGCTTTTTTTAATAAACTGATAAATACAACTGCTGAATTTATATATATTTTTGCAATTTGGGGATTAGGAATTATTGATGATATATATGGAGCCCCTTACCCTAAAGGAATTAAGGGGCATTTTGGTTATTTCTTCCGAAAAGGAATAATCACAACAGGTTTCATAAAAGCGATTGGAGTAGTTATTGCATCTCTTACTTATTTCCAATTAACATCAATAGAACTAGTGAATGCTTACGTAGTAGTTTTGTTAGTTTTATTTCCACATACGATGAACCTTTTAGACACGAAACCGTTACGTGTTTTAAAATCATCAATGTTATTTTTGATACCATTAGTTTTATTAGGTTTTCACTTGTCGATGTTGTTTTTCTTAATCGTAATCACATTTTGGGCTTTTTTTGAAAGTAAAATGATAGCAATGTTAGGCGATAATGGGGCAATGTTAACTGGAGCAGTGATAGCATTAAATGTCATTCATTTTAATCATATTTTTACCACAACTACTGCTGTCATTTTTACAGTCGTTGTTACCTTTCTAGCTGAGAGGATATCGATACAAGCTTGGGTAGAAAAGACACCTATTATTAAAATGTTCGATCAAATAGGTAGAGTGGAGTAAACAAATGGTTTACCTATTATAAAATACTGAAGAGGTAGACTCAAAAAGTAGAATGTATAACTTTTGAGTCTACCTCCAAGCAATGTATTAAGCTCGCCACAATCTCTACGTGGCGAGTGGATTTTTGGCAGGAAATGAATTCTTTATAGGCAAGTCTCATAACATTTTATTGTTGAAGGTAATAGCTATTTCTTTTGAAACCTTGGTGCAACTTTATTATTTTTTCGGTCACGATGAAGGATAAAGCCAGCAAAAAAAGAAACCCCGATGATAATTGTAATGATACCAGCGAAAAATTGTAACCATAACGAAGGGTATGGGGAAATTAATTCTCCAAATAATGTATCTCGTAAGAGTTTTATACCGTAAGTAGCAATAACTACGGGTATTAATATGATGCAAAGCGCTAAAAATCGTTGGACTGTCATATCTCATTTTCCCTTTCTTTTTCATATAAATTATAAGCTACATTATATTTTATATGAATAAAACTAAGTGGGCAAATCTTACATAGTGCTTCATTTATAATATTTTTCATGTATAGTAATAGGTGTGAAGGAAATTGCACACATATACTAGAGAGGGAGATCGACATGAAAAGGCTACTACTGATCGGGGCTGGGGAAGGTGGATCAGCACTTTTAGAAATATTAAAGCAATCGAAACAATTTCATATTGTCGGAGTCGTTGATAAAAAACTGAACAGCGTCGGTGTAGAGAAGGCCATGTTGAATCATATTGAAACCTTTCAAAGCTGGGAGCAAGCCTACGAAAACTTATCACCAATTGATATCATTTTTGATGTAACTGGTAATCAACAGCTGTTAATGGAGCTTCAAAATTCATTTAAGGAGGAACAAGTAACGATAATCCCTAGTTCGGTTTCCTCTATTATTTTTGAATTAATAAAAGAAAAAGAAGTGTTGATCGACGAAATAATTAACCACAATTCACTGTTAGACTTAATAATGAACTCTACGCATGATGGTATGATTGCTATTGATATGGATAAAAGGATAACACTGATTAATAGGCAGGCAGAAAAAATTTCTAGTTTAAAACAGTCTGAAGTGCTTGGGAAAAGTATTTTAGAGGTGATGCCATCTAGTCAATTACCTAGAGTGTTGAAAAATAAAAAGACAGAAAAAAATAATAAGCAAGTAATCGAAAACGGGAGAACAATTATTACAACGAGACTCCCTATGTTTAAAGGTAGTAAACTCATAGGAGCTTTAGGGGTCTTTAAAGATATTACAGAAATTACACATATGATTGAAGAAGTAACGAATTTGAAAAGTATTCAACAAATGTTAGAAGCAATTATACAATCGTCCAATGATGCGATCTCAGTTGTTGATGAAACTGGAAAAGGTATTCTCATTAACCCAGCATATACTAGACTAACTGGTTTAACAGAAAGAGAAGTAATTGGTAAACCGGCAAGTACTGATATTACAGAAGGCGAAAGTATGCATATGAAAGTACTTAAAACTGGTGAGGCAGTTCGAGGAGCTAAAATGAAAATTGGTGCGACTAAAAAGGATGTCATAGTAAACGCTGCTCCGGTAATCGTTGATGGCAGTATTAAAGGTAGCGTTGGTGTAGTGCATGATATGTCTGAAATTGAAGCACTAAATAGTGAATTAGCACGTGCAAAGCAAATCATTCGTACCCTTGAAGCTAAATACAGTTTCAAAGATATTATTGGCGAATCAGAAGAAATAAAGATAGCCATTAAGCAAGCTAAAAATGCAGCAATCACTCCCGCTTCGATATTGTTACAAGGTGAAAGTGGGACGGGTAAAGAGCTTTTTGCGCATGCGATACATAATGAAAGTAGTAGAAAATATAAAAAGTTTATTCGAGTTAATTGCGCTGCAATTTCAGAGTCCCTATTAGAAAGTGAACTGTTTGGCTATGAAGATGGTGCATTTTCTGGTGCTAAGCGTGGGGGGAAGAAGGGATTGTTTGAAGAAGCAAATGGTGGTAGCATTTTTTTGGATGAAATTGGTGAGATGTCAATCCATACGCAAAGTAAGCTATTAAGAGTGCTGCAAGAAAAGGAAATTGTCCGTGTTGGTGGAACAAAACCAATAAGTATTGATGTTCGAATTATTGCAGCTACAAACGTAGATATGGAAGAAAAACTAGAAAAAAAAGAGTTCCGAAATGATTTGTTTTATAGGTTAAACCGTATCCCTATTCACATTCCTCCACTAAAAAATAGAAAACGTGACATACCACTACTATGTCAGCATTTACTTGTCCATCTGAATCAGGACTATGGGAGGTATGTTTCAGGTATAACAGATAAGGCACTGCAAATACTACTTCAATATGATTGGTATGGAAACGTGAGAGAGTTAGAAAATATTTTAGGTAGGGCCATGATCAAAATGAATTATAGTGAGAAGTTCATTGATATTCAACATTTATCTTTCTTGGAAGTGAAAGATAAACCGGTGCTCCATGCGCAATCGAGTATTTACTCTAATGAAAATAAGTCACTTCAAGAAATGCTAGAAGAAACAGAAAAAGAGGTCCTTATTAAAACATTGGAAGGTAATAATGGAAATAAAACAAAAACGGCTCAACAGTTAAAGGTCTCACTTCGAAACCTTTACTATAAATTAGACAAGTATAGTATTGGAAATTGAACGCGCAAAATAATGCGTGCAATATTTTGCGTAAAGATGAAAAATACTGCACACTTTTTCCCTTGTAAAAGTGCAGTAATGACTAACAATACACATTTTTTGTTTTGGCATAGTTCTTGCATATATTAATATGTGAGTGTAAGAGTCGTTAAGAAGGTAGGGTGTACGAATGGTGAAAATAGAAAATCTTATGGCTATGGTTACAGATCAAAAAGTAAAACAAACCATTGTAGTAGCACATGCAATAGATCCGGCGCTATTTTTAGCAGCGGAAGAAGCAATGAAGAAAAGGCTAGCATCGTTTATTTTTGTTGGTCCTACCGAACTAATGAAAGAAAATATGGGGAAATGTTCGTTTGAGATTCCTATTGATAAAAACGTTACTTTTGTCGATGCAAAAAATGAAAAAGAATCAGCGAGCACTGCAGTTCAACTTATTCGAGAAGGAAAAGGCGATATATTAATGAAAGGGATGCTCTCCTCCTCCTCACTATTAAAAGCAGTATTAAATAAGCATAATGGTTTAAGAAATAATCAGGTTATTTCTCACTTAGCTGGCTTTGCCATTCCTAATCGTGAGAAAATATTTTTTGTTACTGATGCTGCGATGAACATTGCCCCTACATTATCAGAAAAGGTACAAATTATTCAAAATGCTGTTGATGCCTTACATAAGATGGGGATAAATCAACCGAAAGTAGCTGCAGTAGCTGCAGTAGAAACAGTAAATCCAGTTATGCAAGCAACGCTTGACGCTGCTTCATTGACGCAAATGAACAAAAGGGGACAGATAAAAGGGTGTATTGTTGATGGTCCTTTAGGTTTTGATAATGCAATATCAAAGGAGTCAGCTCTTCAAAAGGGAATTAATTCCGAAGTTGCGGGCGATGCGGACATTATTTTTGTTCCAACGATAGAAGTAGGAAATATTTTATATAAATCTCTGACTTACTTTGCTAATGCTAGTGTTGGTGGAATGATAATTGGCGCAAAAGCACCAATCATTTTAACATCTAGAACCGATTCGGTAGAAAGCAAGCTTTTTTCTATCACAATGGCTCTTAGTAGTTCGATAAATAGTTAATTATTTTTTGGGAAAATGAGGAGGATTTTGCAATGGAATTATTTAAGTATATGGAAACGTATGATTACGAACAAGTTGTAGTATGCCAGGATAAACAATCTGGATTAAAAGCGATTATCGCAATACATGATACAACACTAGGACCTGCATTAGGTGGGACGAGGATGTGGACATACGAATCTGAAGAAGCTGCGTTTGAAGATGCATTAAGGTTAGCAAAAGGAATGACATATAAAAATGCAGCTGCTGGTTTGAATTTAGGTGGAGGAAAAACAGTCATTATTGGAGACCCTCGAAAAGATAAAAATGAAGCAATGTTTCGTGCTTTCGGACGTTATATTCAAGGCTTAAATGGAAGATATATTACTGCAGAAGATGTTGGGACTTCTGTCGAAGACATGGACATTGTTTATCAGGAGACTGATTATGTAACGGGTATCTCTCCTGCCTTTGGTTCGTCAGGAAATCCTTCACCTGTAACAGCATACGGTGTATTTGTTGGGATGAAAGCTGCAGCAAAAGAGGCTTTCGGAACGGACTCCTTAGAAGGGAAAAAGGTAGCTGTACAAGGAGTCGGCAATGTAGCTTTTACTTTATGCAAATATCTACATGAAGAAGGGGCAAAATTAATCGTTACTGATATAAATAAAGATGCAGTGAAAAGGGCAGTTGAAGAGTTTGATGCGGAAGCTGTAGATCCAGAGGATATTTACTCCGTACAATGTGATATATATTCTCCGTGTGCATTAGGAGCAACTATAAACGATAATACGATTCCAAAATTGAAGGCAAAAGTGATTGCTGGTGCTGCAAATAACCAATTAAAAGAGACACGACACGGTGATATTTTACAAGAAATAGGCATCGTTTATGCTCCTGACTATGTCATAAATTCTGGCGGTGTAATTAATGTTGCCGATGAATTATTAGGCTACAATAGAGATAGAGCATTTAAAAAGGTGGAAACCATCTATGATAGTATTTCAACTATCTTTAAAATAGCAAAACGAGATAGTATACCAACTTATGCGGCGGCAGACCGTATGGCAGAAGAGAGAATTGAGAATATGAGACGATCAAGAAAACAATTTTTAAGAAGTGACGTGAATATTATTAGTAGAGGTAGAAGATGACGTTACATTAATAATTTGAGTATGTCTTTCGATGAAATCGACTTCATACTTGAGATATACTCAAGTGTTATTTGATTCTCTGGAGGTAACGAGATGCGAGAAGATAAATTTATTATACTAACAATAAACCCAGGGTCTACTTCTACAAAGATTGGCGTATTTAATAATGACGAGCTTTTATTTGAGGAAACGATACGACACTCAGATCATGAACTGAGACAATTTGAAGATATCAATTCACAATATCCGTATAGAAAAAAAATGATCACTAGCACTTTACAGAAAAATAGTATGAATCTTTCTACGTTTTCTGCTATTGTAGGGAGGGGTGGATTACTTCGACCTATAGAAAGTGGCACATATAGAATAAATGAAAAGATGCTTCGCGATTTAAGAGAAGGCGTTTCAGGGCAGCATGCATCCAACCTTGGTGGCATTATCGCACATGAACTTGCTACTGAACTAAATGTGCCAGCTTATATTGTTGATCCTGTCGTTGTTGATGAACTTGCACCAATAGCAAAGGTATCAGGGTTTAAGTTATTTGAAAGAAAAAGTATTTTTCATGCGCTAAATCAAAAGGCTGTAGCAAGAAGGGTAGCTCATGAACTAAATATCCCTTATCAACATTTAAACCTTATTGTTACACATATGGGTGGCGGTATTACGGTAGGTGTACACCATGATGGTAAAGTTATTGATGTTAATAACGGGCTTCATGGGGAAGGCCCTTTTTCTCCTGAAAGAGCGGGTACCGTTCCTGCTGGAGATTTAGTATCGTTGTGTTTTTCTGGTGAATATTTTGCAGATGAAATTATGAAAATGATTGTTGGGCAAGGTGGATTAGTCGGTTATCTAGGTACTAATAATGCAGTGGAAATCGAAAAGCGTATCGAAGATGGAGACAAGGAAGCTGAGCTTATTTTTGATGCAATGGCATATCAAGTAGCAAAAGAAATCGGCGCTGCCTCTGTTGTGCTAGAAGGAAAAGTTGACGCCATTGTTTTAACAGGAGGACTTGCTTATGGGGAACGTTTTGTAAAAAATATTACCCGTCGCATTGAGTGGATAAGCAATGTTATTATTAAACCAGGAGAGAACGAGCTCCAAGCATTAGCAGAGGGTGCGTTACGCGTACTTCAAAATAAAGAAGATGCTAAAGAATATAATGTTTAATATATTCTCATACAATGAAAAAGGAGGGGTTTTTTATGGCTAAAAATTATGACCTAGTAATAGTAGGAGCTGGTACTGGTGGATATGTTGCTGCGATTCGCGCCTCTCAACTTGGGATGAAAGTTGCAATTGTAGAAAAAGAGAAGTTAGGAGGTACTTGTTTACATAAAGGTTGTATACCAAGTAAAGCGCTCCTAAGAAGCGCTGAAGTATATAAAACAGTACAAAATAGTAGTCAGTTTGGTGTCGATGTAGAAAACTTCAAAATTAATTTTTCGAAAATACAACAACGGAAGGAAGCAATTGTTGACCAATTATACAAGGGTGTTCAACATTTAATGAAAAAAGGAAAAATAGACGTGTATGAAGGGTACGGTAGAATTTTAGGACCTTCCATTTTCTCACCTACTCCTGGGACGATCTCAGTAGAAAATACAAATGGATCGGAAAACGACATGCTAATACCCAATTTTGTACTAATCGCAACAGGAAGTAGACCAAGGAATTTACCACAGTTAGAAGTTGATCATCAATACATTTTAAATTCTGATGATGCTTTGCAGCTCTCATCATTACCTAAATCGATGGTCATTATTGGGGGTGGTGTTATTGGGATTGAGTGGGCTTCGATGTTAAGTGATTTCGGTGTCGATGTTACCATTTTAGAAGCAGCACCAAGAATACTTCCACAAGAAGATGAAGATATTTCAAAAGAAATGCTGCGTGCATTAAAAAAGAAAAAAGTATCTGTTTTCACCGGAGTAAAAATTGATACAGATCAAGTAGAAAAGGGTAGCAATGAAGTTACGCTTCGTTTTGAGTATAAAGGGGAATTAAAAGAAAAAACGGCCGAAAAAATACTCATTTCGATCGGCAGAGTGGCTAACATCGAAGATATTGGATTACAGAACACAGAAATAAAAACAGCAGATGGAAATATTGAAGTAAACGAATACTATCAAACGAAAGAATCTCACATTTACGCGGTTGGAGATGTTATCGGAGGTTTACAATTAGCGCACGTCGCTTCACATGAAGGAATCATTGCTGTTGAACATATGTCACGAAATGAAACTACCCCTCTTGATACAAATTTAGTCCCGAAATGTACTTACTCTTCTCCAGAGGTAGCTAGTGTAGGTATAACAGAGGCAGCAGCAAAGGAACAGGGCTACCATGTGAAAACGGGAATTTTTCCTTTTAAAGCAATTGGAAAGGCGTTAGTTTACGGGGATACAACAGGGTTTGTAAAATTTGTTTCTGATGCTAAAACAGATGACTTATTAGGTGTTCACATGATAGGTCCACATGTCACTGACATGATCTCGGAAGCTGCATTAGCAAAGCTGTTAGATGCAACATATTGGGAAGTTAGTGAAACAATTCATCCGCATCCTAGTTTATCAGAAGTAATTGGAGAAGCTGCATTAGCAGTTGACAATAGATCAATACACGGAGGATAAAACAGTATTATCTGAGGAGGGTTTTAGATGAGGGAAAATCGTCATCAGCAATTAGGTTTATCAAACGATGATGTATTATTAATGTACGAAACAATGCTAGAGGCAAGAATGATTGATGAAAGAATGTGGCTATTAAACCGTGCAGGGAAAATACCTTTTGTTATCTCTTGTCAAGGTCAGGAAGCAGCGCAAGTAGGTGCAGCTATGGCCTTAAATAAAAACAAAGATTATGTACTGCCATACTATCGTGATATGGGAGTCGTATTGACATTTGGAATGACAGCGAAAGATTTATTTTTATCAGGCTTTGCGAAAGCGGAGGATCCAAACTCGGGTGGAAGACAAATGCCAGGACATTTTGGTCAAAGGAAAAATCGTATCGTTACTGGATCGTCACCTGTTACAACTCAAGTTCCTCACGCAGTAGGATTTGGACTTGCGGCTAAAATGAAGAACGAAGATTTTGTTGCATTTACTACCTTTGGTGAAGGTTCTTCTAATCAAGGTGATTTTCATGAAGGTATTAATTTTGCTAGTGTTCATGATCTGCCAGTCATATTCATGTGTGAGAACAATAAATATGCAATTTCTGTACCACAGGAAAAACAGCTGAGGTGTGAAAATGTTTCAGACAGAGCGATTGGCTACGGTATACATGGGGAAACAGTTGATGGGAATGATCCTTTAGCTGTTTATGAAGCTATTAGTAAAGCGCGACAGCGTGCAGCCGATGGGAAGGGGCCATCTCTTATTGAAACGATTTCATATAGATTAACACCACATTCAAGTGATGATGACGATAGTACGTATCGTGATAAGGCGGAGGTTGATGAGGCAAAGAAACGAGATGCCATCGTTACTTTTAGTATGTACTTAAAAGATACAGGAGTACTAACGGATAGTCAGGAAACAGAGATGAAAAATAAACTGAAGAAGCGGATTGATGAAGCTACGGAATATGCAGAAAAAGCAGAGTATGCTAAGCCAGAAACCGCACTTAATTTTGTTTATGGAGAGGAGTGATTTCACGATGGGAACAATGTCTTATATCGAAGCGATTACGCTTGCACTAAAAGAAGAAATGGAAAGAGATGAAAATGTATTTGTATTAGGAGAAGATGTTGGTGTACGCGGAGGTGTTTTTCGTGCTACAAATGGATTATATGACCTATTCGGAGAGCATCGTGTCATTGATACTCCGCTAGCTGAGTCAGCTATTGCTGGTGTTGGAATTGGAGCAGCAATGTATGGAATGAGACCGGTTGCTGAGATGCAATTTGCAGACTTTATTATGCCTGCGGTTAATCAAATTATTTCAGAAGCAGCAAAAATTCGCTACCGTTCTAATAATGATTGGCAGTGTCCTATAACGATCCGTGCACCATATGGAGGCGGTATTCATGGGGCGCTATATCATTCACAATCAATAGAGGCGATTTTTGCTAATGTGCCTGGATTAAAAATTGTTATGCCTTCTACACCATACGATGTAAAAGGATTACTAAAGGCTTCAATTAGAAGTGATGATCCTATACTATTTTTGGAGCATAAAAGAGCCTATCGTCTAATAAAAGGTGAAGTGCCAGAGGAAGAGTATACTTTGCCAATTGGAAAAGCAGATGTGAAAAGGGAAGGAAATGATATTACTGTTATTACTTACGGTTTATGTGTCCACTTCGCTATGCAGGCTGCTGAAAACTTAGCAAAAGAAGGGTATGACGCTCATATATTAGATTTAAGAACCGTCTATCCCCTTGACCAAGAGGCCATTATACAGGCAGCAAAGAAAACAGGGAAAGTGTTACTTATTACAGAAGATAATAAAGAAGGCAGTATAATTGGTGAGGTCGCTGCTATCATTGCAGAAAATTGCTTGTTTGACTTAGATGCCCCAATTAAAAGGTTAGCAGGCCCAGATATACCGGCGATGCCTTATGCTCCTACAATGGAGAAGTACTTTATGGTTAATCCGCAAAAAGTTGAGGAAGCAATGAAAGAATTAGCTGAATTTTAATAATTGTTAGGAGGTGCGTGCTCGATGACTAATATTACGATGCCTCAGCTAGGAGAAAGTGTAACAGAAGGAACGATAACAAAGTGGTTAGTAAAGCCTGGAGATACAGTAAGCAAGTACGATCCAATAGCTGAGGTAATGACAGATAAAGTGAATGCAGAAATACCTTCATCGTATACTGGAACCATTAAAGAGATCATAGCAAATGAAGATGAGACGATAGCTGTTGGAGAAGTTATTTGTACGATGGAAGCCGAAGGTGAAGTCGTAAAAGAAGATACTAGTAATGAGATTTCTACAAACTCTGAACGATTAATAGAAGACAGCGATGAAAAAATAGAGAAGAGTGCTAGTAAAAACCGATATTCTCCTGCAGTACTCCGTCTTGCTCAAGAACATGAAATTGATCTAAGAGAAGTAGCTGGAAGTGGACGTGGGGGTAGAATAACGAGAAAAGATATTTTAACATTTATAGAAAAAGGTGAAAATCAACTAGTCGAACAATCGAATACGTCTCTGGAAACGGATGAAAAACAACGAGAACCTCAAAATAAGACTGTCTCACAACATCTTGGAAGGGTAGAAGAAATTCCAGTAAGTGGAGTGAGAAAAGCAATTGCAAATAACTTGGTAAAGTCAAAACATGAAGCACCACATGCATGGATGATGATTGAGGTTGATGTAACAAACTTAGTCAACCATAGAAATAAAATAAAAGATGAGTTTTACCGAAATGAAAATCTTAAATTAACATTCCTTCCTTTTTTTATGAGGGCAATCGTAGATGCTTTGAAGGCATTTCCTGAAGTCAACTCTAGCTGGGCTGGAGATAAAATCATCCGCCATAAGGATGTGCATATTTCTTTAGCTGTAGCTACTGAAACTGATTTATACGTACCAGTTATTAAACATGCGGAAGAAAAGTCAATTAAAGGGCTAGCAAGAGAAATACATGAAGTTGCCAAAAAGGTGAGAACGAAGAACATATCCCAGACAGAAATGGAAGGTGGCACGTTTACTGTTAATAATACTGGATCATTTGGGTCGATTCAATCGCAACCAATCCTCAATTATCCACAGGCTGCTATTCTATCTATTGAATCTATAGTAAAACGACCGGTAGTAGTAGAAAACGATGCGATTGCTATTAGGCATATGGTTAATTTATGTATGTCTCTTGATCATCGTGTTTTAGATGGGGTGATTTGTGGTAAATTTTTAGCACATGTGAAAGATAGTCTTGAAAATATCAACGAAAAAAATACCTCTCTATATTAAATAAATGGGTGACACAGAAGGGTGGTTTTTACCTTTTGAGTCACCTTTTTTTAGATATGAAAGCATATATTTGGAGGTGGAATTGATGCCACGCCTTGTAGCGAGGGCAACATTTCTTCACCGCAACCAAGAAGGTGTCCCAAAAGTTATCAAAATTTTATCTACTTTTTCAAACATGGTGGCATCGTTACTTTTATATCCTTACGACAGCGCGTGTTACATTTTCCGAACTCGGAATCTCTTTAGAATATATCGTGACATCAAACACATACTAAAGTAAAAACAGAAAGGATGATTTGATGAAGTGGATAAACATACTGTTCGTAGCAATTTTTTTGATGATAGCATCCCCATTCAACACTTTAGCTGAAGATATTGATGAAAATAAAGTAGAACAAGAAAAATGTTATTCTGAACAAGAACTTTCACATATGCATAAAGCAATGCGGGTGCATATTGACTACTACTATGAATTATTAATCAATAAATATCGTCCTGAACTAATGGAAGATTGGAAGGAATCGGTACGTGATAGAGATGCCATATTAAAAAAAATAAAGGAATTGTCTAAAGAAGGAGCTGACTTAACGAGCTTACAACCAACTGAACAATGGAAAACAAAGCATGAGGAATATCAAGAATCTTTTTTAGAAGCTATTAAAAATAGAGATAATGAAAAAATTAAAACTATATTACCGCTGTTTTTGCAATTGCAACAAATGTGGAACGATAGTCAACGTGAAAGCTTACAAAGAATAAATGACAATAACTAGTCCTTAATCGTAGTCATTACTGTTTACAAAATGTAACTTATACGATATAATCCTTTTTGGGTTGTATTAAAGCGTAATGATTACGAAAGGGGAATTGAAATGAAGAAATTATTTTTACTAATTGCAATGCTACCGTTTGCTTTATTAGTTGCTTGTGGTGAAGGTGAGGAAGAAACGACAGAAGCAGATGTAGGAACGGAAGAAAATGAAGATGTTATTGATGAAGAAGTCGTTGAGGAAGAAATTGATCCGATTTCTATTTATACGACACTTTTTCCTTTAGAGGATTTTGCAAATAAGATTGGTCAAGAATATGTTGAGGTTACAAATATTATTCCAGTAGGAACAGATGCACATTCATTTGAGCCTAGTGCTAGTCAAATGATTGATATTTCTGAAGCTGATCTATTCATTTATAACGGAGCAGGTTTCGAAGCATTTGCAGAAAGAATTAAGGAAACAGTTGAAGAGCATGATGTTGTTGTAATTACTGCAGCAGATGGAATCGAACTAATTGACTATGACCATGACCACGATCATAGTCACGACCATGACCACGGCCACGAGGAAGATGATCACGATCACGGGCATGACCATGGTCACGAGGAAGATGATCACGATCACGGGCATGACCATGGTCACGAGGAAGATGACCACGATCACGGACATGACCATGGTAGTGAAGAAGACGACCATTCTCATAACCACGAGGATGATGAAGATCATGGTCATGGACATGATCACGGCCACTCACATGGAGAGGAAGATCCTCACGTTTGGTTAGATCCATTAAGAGCAGTACAATTAGCTGAAAATATTAAAGATGCATTAGTTGAAATCCGTCCAGAGTTAACAGAGACTTTTGAACAAAATTTTGAAGCATTAAAAAGTGATTTGGAAATACTAGATCAAGAGTTTGTTGATCTAAAGGAAGAAATAACGAAGGATACTATTGTAGTCTCACATGCAGGTTATGGCTACTGGGATGATAGATACGGTATCCACCAAATTGGAATTTCTGGAATTTCACCGACAAATGAACCTTCTATATCACAAATGCAAGACATGATTTCATTTATAGAAGAGCAAGGTATAAACTATATTATGTTTGAACAAAACATTCCGTTAAATACAGCAGAAACTGTTCGTGATGAAGTAGGAGCAGAAGTATTATGGTTGCATAATTTAGAAGTTTTACTTGACGAAGATATTGAATCTGAAGAGGATTACTTCAGTCTTATGAGAAAAAATATAGAAACATTAAGAACGGCATTACAATAAGTAGAGAAAGGACTCTTTTCAACAATGGAGTCCTTTTCTTTTTTTATGAACGAGTATGAGTATAAAACTAGGTATTGGAATTTGCCACAAGTAGAAGTGAAAAAAGCACTTACTACTACTTTATAAGCGATTGGCAACATTACTTCATCGTCTCCTTAGGGAAATATAATACATAAGCTTGGAAAACATTATAAATAAAGTGTAAAATATAAGAAACAACTATAGAAAGGGTGTTTTATTCGATGGATTTTCAAATGTTTATGAACGATGTTGTTCAAACAGCGAGAAAAGAAATGGTTGAATCAGGATATAGAGAATTAACTTCTCCAGAGGAAGTTGATGATGTTTTATCAAAAGAAGGTACGACCTTTGTCATGATCAACTCAGTATGCGGTTGTGCGGGAGGTATTGCTAGACCTGCAGCAAATTATATGAAAAATTATGAGGTAGAGGCAGATCACTATGCTACAGTTTTTGCTGGACAAGATAGAGAAGCAACAGAGCAAGCTAGAACTTACTTTAAAGGGTATCCACCATCCTCTCCATCATTCGCTTTAATAAAAGATGGGGAAATCCAAACAATGATCGAAAGGCATGAAATTGAAGGACATGAACCGATTGAGGTTGTCCAAAAACTAGAAAAAGCATTTGATCAATATTTTAAAAAAGAGGTATAATATATAAAAGGTGACTCAAAAGGTTAGTTTTTACCTTAGAGTCACCTTTATAAAGCAATGTACGTGGCTACCACTTGAGTTTCGATTTTTAATAGTGGGTGCGTAATTATCATTACCACAATGTTGCATTACATGAATAAGAGTGAACGAAAAGGAGTGCATACATAATGGAAGAACTATATAAAGAAATACATGTATACTTAAATATGGAGGAAGAAATTACATTTGAGTCTTTTGATCGTTATTATAAAAAAGTAATTGAATATTTTAATGACCATGCAGACGAGTTTCAAGAGGAACAATTATGGAGAGCACTTTTTATTGCAGAAAACGTCATGTCAAATGCTAATGCGAGAGCAAAAGAAAATAAAAAGAGTTCTAAATCCAAAAAGTATCGTAAAATTGGAGAAAGATTAACGTTATGGGCACAAAACTTTGCAGCGAGATTAGCGGAATTAGGGTACAATGAGCAACAAATGAACGAACGCTTTGAGAGTATGTTTGGTGATGCTGAAGAATTGAATGCTTGATTTTTTAGAATAAAATTGCTATACTCCTAAAGTACGGACGAGTGTTTCGTCCGTTTTTATGCGCCTATGGTGAAATGGATATCACACGAGATTTCGGCTCTCGCGTTCTGGGTTCGAATCCTGGTAGGCGCGCCATAACTTTATAATTGATAACCCCAGTTTTTAATTTACTGGGGTTTTTTTTAAAGGTAAAAAAGTATAACTGATGACAGTGGATGATTCCCGTCGTTCGTACTAGCGTAAAGAGCACTTTTAGCATAGATTTTGTTATATTTATTAGCTTGGCTACACTACAGGCGGACGCTTTCCACGGGCAAGGCTTCAAGAGGGATTGAAGAGGTCGATACATTTTACAAAAACTGCCTCTAAAAAAGACGTTAATATAATTACATGTTAAAACGTTTTTCTTAGGCGTGTCATTTAAGCTGGAAGAGGTGAAAATCTTTGTTTAGGATAGGTTACAGAACTGTTAAAACGGCATTAGGTGCTGCAATTGCAATCGCAATTGCTTACTATTTAAAGTTAGATTTTTATGCTTCTGCAGGAATCATAACAATTCTATGTATTCAGAAAACGAGAAGGCAATCCATTAAAATCTCTTGGGAAAGATTGTTAGCATGTGTGGTTGGATTATTGTATGCAAGCATTCTTTTTGAACTATTTGGATATAATCCAATTACGATTGCAATCTTGTTATTATTATTTATCCCAACTACCGTTGTTTTAAAAGCACAAGAGGGAATTGCAACGAGCTCTGTTATTATTTTACATGTTTTTACATCTGGATATGTGAGTACGTCGCTCATTGTAAATGAATTAGCTATTATCGTAATTGGTATAGGCTGTGCATTGCTGATGAATGTTTACATGCCTAGTGTTGAACGTGAATTACAAAAACAGCAGCAGGCAGTAGAACGATTATTCTCAAAAATTTTCCATGAATTTGCTGTTTATATTCGTTACGGTGATCGAAACTGGGACGGAAAGGAAATTACGGAAGTAGCTAAAATACTTCAAGATGCAAAAAATACAGCATTGAATAACGTAGAAAATCATATTTTACGCTACAATGACCAATACTATCACTACTTCAAAATGAGAGAGAAGCAACTGGATATTATTGAACGAATGATGCCACTCCTAACTTCGATTGAGATACAAGTAAAACAAGGAGAAATGCTTGGTGGTTTCATGGAGGAACTAAGTGAAGGTGTCACACCTAAAAATACAGCTACACTGTATTTAGAAAAGCTTGAAATCTTAAGAAAAAAATATAAAGAAATGCCTTTGCCACATGCAAGGGATGAGTTTGAAACACGTTCTGCATTATTGTATCTAGCATATGAAATAGAGCAATACCTGCTCGTTAAACAACAATTTCAGCCAGTACAAAACTATTCGGTATTCAGGTGAATAATTGCTGAACCATTTGTTACTACTAAGATTACATGAAAAAATTATCAAGTCATCTATAGAAGGTAGTGAAGCAGATGAAGTTTATTTTACTTTCTCTAATGTTAATTACTTCACCAATTTGGCCAATTGGAACAAATCCAACAGTAGGTGATCCTTATATTATTGTAAACAAATCAACAAATGAGTTAGCTTTTATTATTGAAGGGGAAGTGCGGCAAATATATGAAATTGCAACAGGTAAAACAAATGAACATACTCCGGAGGGAGAGTATAACATCATTGTAAAAGCGGTTGACCCGTATTATCGGAAAAAAGATATCGAAGGTGGAGATAAGAATAACCCACTAGGAACAAGATGGATTGGTTTTGATGCTGAGGAAACGGATGGTAGAACGTATGGTATACACGGAACAAACAATCCCGATTCAATTGGACAATACGTTACTTTAGGTTGCATAAGGCTAAAAAATGAAGATGTTGAGATACTCTACGACCAAGTGCCAATTGGGATGAAAATTTTAGTGGCATCAACCGATAAGACATTTGAAGAATTAGGGAGAGAGCGAGGAGCTATTGCAAAACAAGATTAAGTAGGTAAGGGTAATGTTGAATAGGAGATCCCTATGAACGCTTTTAAAAGGGTGACTCAAAAGGAAAATAACCTTTTTTGAGTCACCCTTATTTTATATTTAGAAAGCTGCAATTCCAGTGAATACTGTACCAATAAACATAATTGCTATCATGATATAAATAATAAGTTTACGGTATTTACGGGGCATAACATTTACCTCCCTTAAACAGTTACTATACCTTATTTTACTGCTTGTCTTGGTGATTGGCAAGTGTAAGTCGGTAATTACCATTGAAATATTGGAATTGTAATAAATAAGTAAAAGAAGCAGTAAATATATATAAGAGTGTAAGACGTGATAGATAGGGGGAGAAATGTGACGAGTAAAAATGATGAGAGGGAATGCTGGAATGATAAGGAAGAGGGAGAGATACAATACGAACCGCAATTTGATACTACTTCAAAAATTCCTGTTGAACGTATTTATGTTCCAGCATTAACAGATGAGTATATAGAGAAAATAGGACTCCCTGGTGAGTATCCGTATACACGTGGAATAAGGCGAACAATGTACAGGGAGAAGTTGTGGACAATGCGCCAATATGCAGGATATGGATCGGCTAGAGAAACAAATGAACGGTTCCATTATTTATTAGATCAAGGACAAACAGGATTATCCGTAGCTTTTGATCTACCTACGCAAATTGGCTACGACTCTGATGACGAGATGGCACATGGTGAAGTAGGTAAAGTTGGTGTTGCCATTGATTCATTAGCAGATATGGAAGTATTATTTAGTAATATTGCTCTTAATAAAGTTAGCACTTCAATGACAATAAATGCCACTGCCCCTATATTGTTAGCGATGTACATTGTTGTAGCTGAAAAGCAAGGTGTTTCACCTTCACAATTAAGAGGGACGATTCAAAATGATATTTTAAAAGAGTACATCGCTCGAGGAACATACATTTATCCCCCTAAATCATCCATGAAACTCACTACAGACATATTTCAATATTGTACAAAACATTTGCCGAAATTTAACACGATTAGTATTAGTGGCTATCATATGAGGGAAGCAGGTGCTACGGCTGATCAAGAGCTTGCTTTTACATTAGCAAATGCCATGGCGTATGTAGATGCTGCGCTAGCTGTTGGATTAAACATTGATTCATTTGCACCAAGGCTGGCCTTTTTTTTCAATGGTCATAACGATTTTTTTGAAGAGATAGCAAAATTCAGAGCCGCTAGACGTATGTGGGCTAAAATAATGAAAGAAAAATATGGAGCAAGAAACGAGAAAAGCCTCCAGATGCGGTTTCATACGCAAGTAGCTGGATCCACATTAACCGCACAACAGCCGGATAATAATATCATTCGAGTATCTATCCAAGCACTTGCTGCTGTATTAGGGGGGACACAAAGTCTCCACACAAATGCTAAAGATGAAGCGTTAGCTTTACCATCTGAGGAATCAGCAAGAATTGCTTTAAGAACACAACAAATTATCGCTCACGAAACAAGTGTTACGAGCACGGTCGACCCATTAGGAGGGTCATATTTTATAGAGTCTTTAACCGATGAAATAGAGAAGAGAGCAAATTCATATATACAAGAAATTGAAGATGTGGGAGGGGCAGTATTAGCTGTTGAACAGCAATATATGCAAAAACATATACAGCGTTCGGCATATGAAATGCAAAAAAAAATGGAGAGACATGAGCAGATTATTGTTGGTGTTAACAAATATGAAATAGAGGAAGAAAGAGAACAACAATTACAAAGAGTGAAAGAAGAAATTGTTGAAGAACAATTACTGTCCATTCAGCAAATTAAGGCATCACGAAATAATAAAGAAGTAATTCGACTACTAAAAGAATTAAAAGGAGCTGCACATAATTCAGATAATCTGTTACCGCACATCATTAATGCTGTTAGAGCTTATGCTACTGTCGGGGAAATATCAAATGCGTTGAGAGATGTGTTTGGAGAATACTAGATAGGTGGTGTATCCATGTGAGAAAAATTCGTGTGTTAATCGCAAAGCCTGGACTAGATGGACATGATAGAGGAGCCTTAGTTATATCTCAAGCTCTACGTGATGCAGGTATGGAAGTAATTTATACAGGACTTAGGCAAACACCAAAACAAATTGTATATGCAGCAATCCAAGAAGATGTAGATGTTATCGGACTATCTAGTTTATCTGGAGCTCATAATATAGTTTTTCCGAAAATCTTAAATTTACTGAGAGAACAACAGGCAGATGATATTCTCGTAATTGGTGGTGGAGTAATTCCGAAAGAAGACATTGATAAGCTAGAGGCCCAAGGTGTCGCAAAAATATTTACACCTGGTACGCAAATGAAAACAGTAGTTTCCTTTATAGAAAATGCCATTAATAAGATGAAGCACAAAGATTTTAAACATAATATGAAAAAGCCAAAAGGAATAGACCATATTGGAATAGCGGTCAAATCGATAGAAAAAACACTTCCGTTTTATTTGGATACATTTGACTTAAGAGTAGATAAAATAGTGGAAGTTTCATCACAAAAAGTGAAGGTCGCTTTTATAGAAATTGGTGACACTAAGTTAGAATTTTTGGAACCGCTTACAAAGGATAGTCCAATTGCAACGTTTATCGATAAAAGAGGAGAGGGATTACATCATATTGCTTTTAGTGTACTGAATATTGATGACAGATTAGAGCAATTAAAGAAAGAGGGAATTCAAGCTATTGATGAAGCTCCCCATATAGGTGCTGCTGGTTATCCTATCGCATTTTTACATCCGAGTAATGCAAATAATGTCCTTATTGAGCTATGTGAAAAAGAGCTTCACAAAGGAGAAAAATAATGGATATTTATGAAAAAATGAATGAGTTGTATGATAAAAGGAGAAAAGTCGAGCTCGGAGGAGGGGATAATAGGATACAAAAGCAGCGTGAAAAAGGGAAGCTAACTGCTAGAGAAAGAATAGCTACTTTATTAGATGAAAATACTTTTGTAGAATTATATCCTTTTATAGCACAAAGACATGAAGGGGTGTATGTCGATAATGGTGAAGGTGTTGTAACAGGTTATGGAAAGATTAATGAAAGGCTAGTGTTTTTATTTGCTCAAGATTTTACTGTTTACGGAGGAGCTTTAGGAGAAATGCATGCAAGAAAAATAACCCAGATGATGGATTTAGCGATGAAGAATAGAGCACCAATCATAGGATTAAACGATTCTGGAGGGGCGAGAATACAAGAAGGGGTGCTCTCTTTAGATGGGTATGGTCATGTGTTTTACCGGAATGCTATTTATTCAGGTGTTATTCCACAAATATCTGTTATCATGGGTCCTTGTGCAGGTGGTGCTGTTTATTCACCAGCTATTACTGACTTTGTCATTATGGTGGAAGAAACAAGTCAAATGTTCATTACTGGCCCTAAAGTAATTGAAGCCGTTACGAATGAAACGATATCTGCTAATGAACTAGGAGGAGCGAAAATCCATAGCAGTAAAAGTGGAAATGCACATTTTTCATGTAAAACGGAGGAAGAGGCGTTACAAAAGGTGAGACAATTATTATGTTATTTACCTCAAAATAATGAAGAGATGCCGCCATCAATACAATCAAAGAAAAAGGAAGACGTACTTTATGATTTACCCGAAAGTGTTCCTATTGATCCTATGTTGACCTATGATATAAAAAAAGTAATCAAACAAGTAGTCGATGACGATAGTTTTCTAGAAATACATGAGCTGTTTGCTAAAAATGCGGTCATCGGCTTTGCTAGGCTAAAAGGACAATCAATTGGGATTGTAGCAAACCAACCAAAAGTAAAGGCAGGTAGTTTGGATATTGATTCGTCAGATAAAATTGCCCGTTTTATCCGCTTTTGCAATTGTTTCCATATACCGTTAATTACTTTTGAGGATGTAACTGGTTTTTTCCCAGGGGTGAACGAAGAGCATGGTGGTATCATTCGACATGGTGCAAAAATATTATACGCATATTCAGAAGCAACGATACCAAAAGTAACTGTTATATTGCGAAAAGCATATGGAGGAGCATATGTTGCTTTAAATAGTAAAGCAATTGGTGCCGATATCGTTTTAGCTTGGCCGAATGCAGAAATTGCTGTTATGGGGCCGCATGGAGCAGTAAACGTGCTGTACTCAAAAGAAATAATTCATAGTAGTAATCCAGAAGAAGTAAGAAAGAAAAAAATAGAAGAATATCGAACAAAATACACGAACCCATATATTGCAGCTGCAAATGGCATGGTCGATGATATTATAGACCCTAGGGAAACAAGAGTAAAACTAATACAGTGTATGGAAATGTTAAAGGAAAAAACAGATCAAAGACCAAATAGAAAGCATGGGAACATTCCTTTATAATTACAACAAGAAGATTTTGCCTATATTTTTTGTTACAATACGATATGACTATAATCATGGAGGCTACAGGAATGGTAAATGAACAAAGAATAGTAAAGGAATTTTTAGAATTAGTTCAAGTTGATTCTGAAACAAAATATGAACGTGAAATTGCAGATGTATTAATTAGAAAATTTGAATCACTTGGTGTTCATGTGAGAGAAGATGATACGATGAATGAAACAGATCATGGTGCAGGTAATTTAATTTGTACGTTAGAGGGAAATAGTGATGGTGATACTATTTATTTTACGTCCCATATGGATACGGTTGTACCTGGTGTAGGAATTAACCCAGTGGTTGAGAATGGCTATATAAAATCAGATGGTACGACAATACTGGGAGCAGATGATAAAGCAGGGTTAGCTGCTATGATAGAGGCAATTCGTGTCTTAAAGGAGCAAAAGTTGGCACATGCAACAATACAATTTATTATTACTGTAGGAGAGGAATCTGGTTTAGTAGGAGCAAAAGCGCTTAATAAAAATAATTTAATTGCGAAGTATGGATTTGCTTTAGACAGTGATGGTAAAGTAGGTTCAATTATTGTAGCTGCCCCTAATCAGTCTAAATTACAGATTACAGTGTATGGAAAAACTGCGCATGCAGGTGTAGCCCCAGAAAAGGGAGTTTCTGCAATAACGATTGCCTCACGAGCAATTTCTCACATGCCGTTAGGGAGAATTGATGAGGAGACAACCGCTAATATTGGACGTATCGAAGGTGGAACACAAACAAACATCGTTTGTGATAAAGTACATATTTTAGCAGAAGCCCGTTCTCTCGTGAAGGAAAAACTACAAAAACAAGTAACTGCCATGAAAGAGGCATTTGAACAAGCTGCTTCTGATATGGGAGGAAACGTGGAGGTAATTATACAGGAAATGTATCCTGGTTTTAAACATGGAGAAGGAGATCAAGTAGTTGAAGTAGCTAAAAATGCAATTGCTGCTATTGGAAGAGAGCCGAACCTCCTACAAAGTGGCGGAGGAAGTGATGCGAATATTATCGCAGGATTTGGTATTCCAACGATCAATCTAGGTATTGGTTACGAAGAAATTCACACGACGAACGAGAAGCTATCCATTGAAGAGTTAGTGAAAACGGCTCAATTAGTCGTTCAAATTTGTAGGCAAGCAGTTACAGTAAAATAAATGAAGAAGAGGATGACACAAAAGGTCGAAACTTTACCTTTTGTGTCATCCTAGCACATACTGAACACCGTGTGTATCGTTTAGAAGTGTTCAGGAAATAGCCGGTGAACGTCTCTTACTATATCGTAATCGCTATCTTCAGCTTCAGCGATACCTGTCCAAGTATATACCTCTTGCATAATTCCTATCATTTCTTCATCGTCATTAAATGAAAGGAAGATTTCCTCAATTTGATCTATCAGTTCTTGAGGTAACGTTGTGTCAACAGAAATTGTATCATTTGGTATAGGGTCTGTGAAGTCTAGTTGAACTAATTCATCATAAACTTCAGGATAATCATCTGCTATCGTGTCTCTTGCGTCTTCAAATGAAGTAACAACATCTGCATTACCTTCCAGGAGCTGAAGCATAGCGTTATCATGAGAACCTGCTTGAATGAGCTCAGAAAAGTGGGTATTAACATCTTCTACACCGTAATCATTCATTAATTGTGCTGCAGGGAATAGGAAGCCGCTAGTGGATGCTATGTCCGCAAATGCCCATACTCTTCCTTCGAGATCCTCTATAGATTCAATATCAGAGTCTGCTCTTACTGTATACTGGGCTCGGTATGAATCTTCTCCATTTCTAATCGACTTTAAAATCACATCGATGTTATCATAACGATCTGTTGCTAGCACATACCCAAAAGGGTTTAAAAAGCCAATTTGTACTTGGTTGTTCCCCATTGCTTCAATAAGCCCAGTGAAGTTTGTCATCACTCTTCCGTCTACCGGAATACCAAGCTCTTCAGAAAGACGATCGGCAAGTGGTGCAGCTGTATCAGCTATTTTATCGGAGTCTTGTGATGGTACAAAGCCCATTATGAGCTCATCTGGCATTTCGATATCATCGGTAGCGCTATCTTCTGTGGTGTCTTCCATGTCAGTAGTGTCTTCACCAGGAACAGGTTCTTCATCCACTGTACCACAGGCTGTGAAAACTGTAGTAAGTGCAATTAATGCTGTTAAAGTTAATTGTTTTTTCATACTAAAATACTCCTTACCTCATTTTTTTAAGTCAATTAGTACTATAACCAATTTATAACGTCTTGATTCTCATTTTTCTCATCATTGATTATTAATTAATATAAGTTTTGCAAAGGTGAAGAGGCTATATATAATTTGATATATATTGTTCCGTGATATAATAATAGAAACAAATCCCACAATTTGAAGTGGTTTAACAGTAGGTGAATGTAAGTGCCGTCAAAAATAATATTCCATGTCGATATGAATAGTTTTTATGCATCTGTTGAAGCAGCTTATGATTCAACTTTAATGGGAAAGCCTGTGGCGATAGCTGGAAATGCAGAAGCTAGACGAGGGATTGTTGTTACTTCAAGTTACGAAGCGAGAGCAAGAGGTGTAAAACCGCCGATGCCGCTTTGGGAAGCATTAAAAAAATGTCCAGAGTTAGTAGTCCGAGAACCAAACTTCGAACGGTACCGACATGCTTCCAAAAGAATGTTCCAATTGCTTTATGAAATAACGCCTCTTGTAGAGCCAGTATCAATTGATGAAGGCTATTTGGATGTAACCGATGTCCACTTAAAAATGCAAGCTATTGAACTAGCCAAGTATATACAAACGCGAATAAAAAAAGAGCTAAACCTTCCATGTAGCATCGGTGTTGCACCAAATAAATTTTTAGCTAAGATGGCTAGTGATATGAAAAAGCCAATGGGTATAACAATACTTAGAAAAAGAGAAGTACAAACAAGGCTCTGGCCATTAAAAGCTATTGAAATGCATGGAATAGGTGCAAAGACAGCAGATAAGCTTAATAAGTTGGGGATTCACACAATCGAGGATATTGCGTTAAGTGACCCGTTATATCTCAAAGCTAAATTAGGAATAGTAGGAGAAAGAATACATGAACGCGCGAATGGTATTGATCAACGTCCAGTTGATCCACTAGCAGTGGAAGAGTTTAAAAGTATTGGTAACTCTACAACATTGCCAACTGATAGTAAAAACGTAACACAAATAAAAAAAGTAATTATGAATTTATCAGATTCTGTAGGGAGAAGGATAAGAAATAAAAATGTATATGCAGGTAACATACAAATAACGATAAGGTACTCCGATTTTTCAACAATAACGAGAAGTAGTAAGTTGCATCATCCCGTTCATTCTCATAAAGAGATATTCGAGGCTGCCTGGTCATTATGGCAAAAGTACTGGAGCGGTGAAAAAGTGAGACTAATAGGTGTTACTGCAATGGATCTAGTTGAAAGGGGTCATGCTTTTAAGCAGTTAGATTTATTTTCATACAAAAAGGACGAAAAAGAGGAAAAGTTAAGTAGTGTTGTAGATACGCTAAAAAATAAATTTGGAGAAAATGTTCTCTTAAAAGGAACCCAATTAGGAAGTAAAGACAGAAGTGATGATTTGAGAGATAAAAATAAACGAGGGACTAGTTTAGAGAAAGATTTCTTAAGAAAAGATTTGTTTCATAATGAGAAAGAATAAAAATATCTCTTTAAAAAATTATTACTAGCTTCGCAATGGCTAGTAATAATTTTTTTATTCCAATATTTTAATAACAAACGATACGTTAAAACAAATAAGCTTTATGCCGATATTAAGATAGACCGTTTGATTCGTAGAGGAGAGTTGAACTATGGAAGTTACAGGACAACTGATAAATATAAAAACAACGAATAATGATCGTCCCCTTCAGTTGAGGGAAGGTGGCGTATATGATGCGAAAATAGAATCAAGAGTTTCCGAGCGTGAAGCGGTAGTGTCGATACGTGGTCACAGAGTGAGTGCGACTTTTTCTGAAGGTGTACCAAGTGGGGATCGTACTAATGTTCAAATAGAAGGTAAAACGGAAGAAGGAGTAAGACTTAGAGAGGTTCAAGGACAGACAGAACGTGAGGGGCGAAGGGATCACACATCTAGGGAACAGTCTGTTGAAAGGTTAATGAGACAAAGCCTTGACAGACCAGCTTCACCAGAATTAAGACATGCTGTGCAACGTCTCATTCAAAATAATGTTCCTTTACCAAATGAGTCTGTTAAAGAGTTAAATCGATTTATTGAACAAGGAACAGGTACTAGAGAGCAGCGTGTGCAAACTGTAGATACGATTGTAGAGAAACGCTTAGAGCCCACTCGAGCTCATTTGACCTCTGTACACGAAGCGTTACATGGTAAAAAAGTGCAGGAGCGGATAAGTGAGATAGATCCGAAAAGAGAGCAAAGGACCGAAACGAGAAATGTGTCTCGTGTCGATACACAACAAGTTACAGACAGTAGAAGAACGGAAGCGAGTGTAGACCGTCAAATTCAAGGAGAACGAAGAGACGAACCGATAGTCACAAGACAATCAGATGAGAGAAGAGAAGTACAGCCGAGAGTAGAGCGTTCATTCCAAGAACAACGGGTCCCAAATGAACAACGTCAAGAACTAACACGCTCCCTTGAGCAACTAGTACAAAGTAATCGCGCGGAATGGCCAGCAAATATTAGAGAAGTTCAACAAGCCATTGAACGAATGGAACAAGAAGTAAGAGTGAATGTAAACACCGGCCTACGTGAGGCGCTTCAGCTTCAAGGAATACAACAGCCAGAATTAGCAAACGAACGTATTACACAATTAATACATCAAATTCAAGGACAAGCAGTATCTACATCAGTTGAACAAACTGTAAGTATTGATAGAGGTCAATTACAGCAGTTTTCATCACTTATACAAAATGAAGCAAATTTACAACAAGCATTAGCAAGTATACAAAATACGATAACAAACGCAGCTATCCCAAGAGAAGTAGAGCAAATTTTAAATCAAGGTATGGCAGAAGCTATTGAAAAGCTTGAACAAGGCCGTGAATTAAAGGCAAGACAACTGATGATCGATACACTTCAAAAAGCAGAAGTTTTATTACCGTCAATTCCTGTATCTAGTCAAAGTGATAGTAGGACAGAGATACAGCAATATATTTCTAACGAGATCTTACATTCTGTTGATAGAGCGTCAAAGCAGTTTTTAATGACAGAAGTGACAGAAAGACTTGCGACAGCGACAGATGAGTTTAAAGCTTTCAAACGTGATGTCACAAATCAATTAACTCGTATTGAACAGATTATTCAACAGTTTCGTTCGCAATCGGTGCAGCAAGCTAAGCCAATGCTTGAAAATGTGATTCGTCAGTTAGATAATGCACTACTAAAAAATGATTGGCTATTATTTGCTGATATGAAGACAGAAAAGCAAGTTCTTGAAGCAAGTTCGCGATTAGCGGAAGCAAAGAAGTTGTTGATGAAAGGAAATCACGTAGAAGCACGACAAATTGTAAGAGAAGTCCAACAAACGCTAGATAAATTAAATTTTAAACCTAATAATCAAAAGGTGATTCATCATGCTACGAGGGAGCTTGAATGGCAAGAGAACCGCCCACATGCGCATCGATTATCGAGTCAATTTGAAAATACCGTACGTACATTGACGTATAATCAAGGATCAGGGCGTGAAGTTTTTGAAGGTTTACGATCTATAGGGCTAAATCGTGAAGCGGAGTTAGGGCAATTGTTAGCTTCAGGTAAGGAAATAAAGGAAGATCAGCAAAGAAACATGAAATCTCTTCTTTATCAAGCCGCGCGAGAGGAAGAAGGTAGTAGAGCACAACAGCAAGCGCAACAGTCTTTGCAAAATTTAACAGGACAACAACTATTAAGTAGAACAGATCATCAGCAAAATATGCAAATGCTCATGTTTCAAATTCCTATGCTTCTAAAGGATGCTGTCGAGAATTTACAAGTGTTTGTAAACTCAAGAAATGATGGCGAAAAAGTAGATTGGGAAAATTGTAGTCTATATTTTTTATTAGATACGAAAAAAATGGGAGAAGTGGGCATTTCATTAAACGTAACCGATCGAGCGTTAAGCGTAACAATAAAAAATGATTCACCAAATTTAAAGGCAAAAGTAGAACCGTTAGCTAATAAGTACCTGGATAGGTTAAAAGACATTGGTTTTAATGTGAAAGGTCTACAGTTTAGCCCAATGACAGAAAAACGAGTAGAAGCTCCACAAATACGAGAAGAAGATCATCAACAACCAACAATGTCTAAAGAAGGGTTTGACTACAAAGTATGATGGTTTCGAGACACTTTAATCATATAAAACGACGTGAAATAAATGGACCTACAGCTGCGGTTATACGCTATGATGAAGCATCAGGGGAAGAACCTAAAGTTGTAGCTCAAGGGAAAGGGCATGTAGCACAAAAGATATTGGCGCTTGCAAAGGAAAATGGGATACCTATGGAAGAAGATACACATCTCCTTGAAAGCTTACTGGATATGGATCTAGGTGAAAATATTCCACCGCAGCTTTATAGTGTTATGGCAGAAATTTTATTATTTATTGAAGAAATGGATAGAAACTATTAAACATTAAATTGAAGTTGACGATAATAGTACTAGATTAGTTATAATTCGTGAATATATACAAGGATATAACAATATTCGCTTATGCGGAGGTGAAAATATTGATTACAAATGAAGCATTGCATAAAAAATCTCCACAAGAAATAACTGCTTTATTGTATGAAGCATGCTTAGACAATTTAGAGGAAGCGAAATTAGCGATAGAAAAAATAGATCATTTTAAATCAAATACACACTTACAAAAAGCAAATGATATACTGCGTCGACTCGGAGCAGGTCTCAACTATGAAGCAGGAATTATCGCTGATCAATTAGATGCTTTATACAATTATTTAGCTGATAAAATAATAGAAGCAAACTATTCGAAAGATATAAAAAAAATAGATGAAGTTATTTCACACGTTCAATCAATAGCTAACGCTTGGCAAAAAGCAATGACACAAGCAGAAGATAAACAATCAAAAGTAAGGAAACAAAATGCCAACGCTTATGAGCAGACGGCTATGTATGAGAGCTGAGAGGGGATTTTATAATGAAAATTAACAATAATATTCAAGCATTAAATTCATACCGAAATTTATATCAAAATCAAATGCAAACATCTAAAAACTTAGAAAAATTATCTTCCGGTCTACGTATTAATCGCGCAGCAGATGATGCCGCCGGACTTGCAATCTCTGAAAAAATGCGCTCCCAAATTCGTGGTTTAAAGCAAGCTGAGCGTAATGCGCTAGATGGGATCTCTTTAATGCAAACATCTGAAGGTGCTATGCAGGAAGTGCATACGATGCTACAACGTATGAGAGAGCTCGCTGTACAAGCCTCTAATGATACAAACACAGAGTATGACCGTGAGCAAATTCAAAAGGAAATAGATCAGCTAAAATTAGAGATTGATAGTATTTCTGAAAAAACAGAATTTAACACACGTAGACTATTAGACGGAAGCAGCGCAGTTCTTTCTGTCGTTGATAGAAACAGTGTAGAAACAAACCTTGTCGGTTCACCGAGAGTAACGGATGCGAGGATAGATTCTGGGAATTATTCACTTGCAGTTCATGATGTAACGATGAGTTATGATGTAAAACAGCCTTTTGCAGGGCTTGGTCAAACAGGTGCAAATGATATACAATTTGTTGATCCAGGAAAACCGGGACAAGCACTTGGTGAATACACAATAGAAATACGTGAATTTACAGGTGAAAACGCACGTGTAACCGTAAAAGGTCCAGATGGGTTGCCAATTGTCGAAAACCAAGTAATTAACGCAGGTGAAGGCGCCGGTTGGGCAGAAGTTGGTGGGTTGAACATTAATGCTGGTAATATTACTGGATCAGGGACAGTTAAAATCCAGATCGAAGCAACTTTAAATGCTAGTGTGGAAAAAGAAGGCATAACAACTTTTGTAAATAGAGAGTTTACAACGCGTAATGGTGTATTTAATCATAGTGGAATTGAGTTTAAGGTGAATAGTGATGTGCAATCTTCCTATATAGTAAATACAGAAGAGGACACAAATAATCACACAATTAGCGCAACATCTACTCATAATGTTCCGACTTATGCAGAGTTGTTAGCAGATCTAGGTGTGAATCCTGATACTGCAAATGTTGTTAGAAATGCAGGTATAGATGAAGATGGTAACCCTATTTTCGTTAATGTAAATCTTGCCGACAAAGTTGTTGGAGAACCAATTCGTATTAATGGTACTTGGAATAATATAGATGTAGTAGATAATGTACCGCTTAACGAATTTTCAAAGGTTTCAAGAACAGAATTCTCAGTCACTAACAATTCCTTAGCGTTCCAAATCGGACCTAACACAAATCAAAATGTGATGATTGACATTCCGAAAATGGATACTGTGGAGCTGGGGATTGAAGACTTAAATGTTCTTACAAATGAAAATGCAAATAATGCTATCTTTGTATTAGACCAAGCAATTAATAAAATTTCTGAAGCGCGTTCTAAACTTGGTGCTACTCAAAATCGAATGGAGCACACAATTAATAACCTACAAGTGACACATGAAAACTTGACAGCAGCGGAATCACGTATTCGCGATGCTGATATGGCACTTGAAATGACAGAGTTTACGAGAAATAATATTCTTAACCAATCGGCAACAGCGATGCTTGCACAGGCGAATCAATTGCCACAGGGAGTACTTCAACTACTACAATAAGTGTATTTTATGGAAGGCATTTCAAGTGCCTTCCATTTCTTTTCATAAAAATCTTTCAAATTCTACTTGGTTCAAGCGAATTTCTCTCCTATAATAAAAGAAGTAATTACAAAGGAGTCGTTAATATGGATGTTCAAAAAGTTAGCAGGGCCTCTCTAAATCGAACAGAACAAAAAAATACAACAACTGAAGCGAAGGTGTCTTTTTCGGAAATTATGCAAAAAGGAAGAGACACACAAGCATATGAGCGCTTAAATGAGTTAATGCATAAAATTGATGATCAAGGAAAAAGCTTAGCTGAATCAAGAACAGTAGAGGAACTTCGTAAATATAAGCAGTTAGTGAAGGAGTTCATGGATGATGCTGTGAAGCTCGGACTAAGCTTAGAAGAAAGAAAAGGCTTTAATCGTCGTGGGAGAACGAAGGTATATAAAATTGTAAAAGAGGTTGATCGAAAGCTTCTTGATTTAACAGACGCTGTATTAAAGCAACAAAAAAAAGGATTAGATATTCTTGATATGGTAGGAGAAATAAAAGGATTACTCGTAAACATATACGCATAGAGAAAACGATACTGAGGTGAAGACGTGGGAATATTATTTGCGATCGGAGAAGTGTTAATTGACTTTATACCAAATGAAAAAGGCTTACCTTTAAAAGATGTAATATCATTTGAAAAAGCACCTGGTGGCGCTCCTGCAAATGTAGCAGCAGCAGTTGCAAAATACGGGGAACAATCAGAGATGATTACAAAGTTAGGTACCGATGCTTTCGGTGATTTTCTAATTGACGTTTTAAAAAATACTGGTGTGAATACGGAAAAGGTTTTTAGAACTTCCGAAGCGAACACGGCATTAGCTTTCGTTTCATTAAAGGAAAACGGGGAACGTGATTTTTCCTTTTATCGAAATCCATCAGCTGATTTATTGTTAACTGAAGCAGAAGTTGATAGCTCTTGGTTTAATGATGGTGATATTTTACACTTTTGTTCTGTTGATTTAGTAGATAGTCCGATGAAGGAAGCACATAGAAAAGCAATCCAAAGTGTAATTCAAAATGGCGGTATCGTTAGTTTTGATCCAAATGTGAGATTACCGCTTTGGGATAGTCAAGCATCTTGCCGAAATGCGATAAGAGAATTTTTACCTGAGGCACATCTAGTAAAAATTTCAGATGAAGAACTCACATTTATAACAGGTATAAGTGAGGAAGAGAGCGCAATACAATCCTTGTTTAAAGGAAATGTACAAGCTGTTATATATACAAAAGGAGCCAAAGGTGCAGACCTTTATTTAAAGGGAGAAGACACTGTTTTTACTTCAAAAGGGTATTTAGTTGATGTTCAAGATACAACGGGGGCGGGGGATGCTTTTATTGGTGGTTTTTTATATCAATTGTTAACGTTAAAAGCGAAACCAGAGACACTAAAAACGCTTTTGTCTGAAAATTATCAACATATACTGAGCTTTGCAAATGCTAGTGGTGCACTAACAACGACAGGAAAAGGAGCTATTTCCGCATTACCAACAAAAAAGGATATTTTATCATTAATAAATAATTAACTTTTAAAATTAAGTACTTTCAGAAAATTCTCTAAGGAGATGGTGGACTCAATAGATTATTATAAACCTATTGAGTCCTATTTCCTTTTAATTGTGATGTTCGTCAATTTTATACGGTTCGATTTCTTTAAAGATAAATGTTTTCGTTACTTTCAAGCGTGGCTCAAAATTGTCAAAGGCTTTTATTGGGTGGACCTTACTCATATTTAGGGAATAAAATGTCTTTCTATCAACCTTTATACTATAAATATATCTGTCATGATCTAATCCTGTAGACTCATCTATAGCTTGGTTATAACCAGATACATACACAGTTTTTAGACTAGGCAAATAGCCAAAAAAGAAACTAGCCAAATAAAGAGCGGTAGCCCCTATGAGAATAGCATAGTGTTCTCTATGCTCTCGTTGTGTTTTTTCTTGCACTTTTAAACGTCCTGTTTTCAGGATAGAAGCTTTCTTTACAGGGATTTCCTCCATTGTGGGGAGGTTTATATCGAGAAAGACAGTATCCTTGTTAATAAGTTGAAAGTCAACATCAGTTTCAAGAGGGAAGTCAAGTTCATCAAGGAACAAACTTATCCAATCCTCCATCGCATGAACATCGCCATTTTTCACTTTTGTTGCTAATTTGTTTCGATATTCTTTCTCTTCATTGTATGCTTTCTTATTTTCTTCGTATTCACTCATCTCTTCTTGAAATAATTTTTCTACTTCCGCCATTACGATTGCTTCATGTTCTTTTTTTCTTTTCGGGAATATGAGTAAAATTTTTTCTAAGAACGTTAAGTTTTGTTTCATATTTGTCATTACTTCATGATAAATGACTTTTTGATTAGGAGGATGGCTAATGTTATCTTGAATATTACTCATAGAAAGCGCGATTATATCGGTAGTAGGATGAAATAATTGATGATGTAAATGTAGTAAACGGTCTGTACGTTTATTTATTTCATCCGCTTTTTCTTGATACATTCGCATTAGATCATTTTTGTAAACAGACCGAACATTTTTTTCTTCTACGTTTGTTAATGATCTTCCATCTGCAGTTGAAAAAGAAAAATCTCCAATGGAATCATTCCATTGTAATTGAATATTTTCTTCATTAGTTGTAGGTGAGGTAGCGTTCGGATGTTTCATTTTTCTTTCGCTTCTTGTACTATGATTACGTTTGTCTATCCTAGTTCTATATGATAATCCAGTTCCAGGGATACCAGCATTACCGTAAATTCCCCGTTTACCTAACGTTAACGATGAGCCGCGGGGACCAACAGAAGTACTAACTCCTCGTTTACTAAAATTTAAGCGAACGCCAGGAGCAACGCGAACTCGCTTTTGAAATCGAAAGCTCACTTTTTAACACTCTCCCTTACGTATTATGTTCGATTACGGTTTACCACCCCCGACTGTACTGCTGAGGAGGATCAAGCTTAACATGTAATTCATCAGCAGCTGTTTTCGACCAATATGGGTTGCGTAACAACTCTCTACCTACAAAAATGAGATCGGCTCGTTCATTTTGAAGAATCTCCTCAGCTTGTATACCTGTAGTAATTAATCCTACTGCACCAGTTGCCATTTTTGCATGTTCTTTTATTGTTTCAGAATGACGAATTTGATATCCTGGATAAATGTTAATGGGTGTACGGATCACGCCACCAGTGCTACAATCTATTAAATCAACATCAAGCTTTTTCATTTCTGAAGCGAAATAAATAAAATCCTCCATTTGATTTCCATCTGGATCGTATTCATCTGCAGAAATCCTTACAAATAGTGGGCCATCCCACACGTTTTTTACAGAATGAATAATCTCTTTTAAAAAACGGAATCTATTCTTTCTTGTACCGCCATACTCATCATTCCTCTTATTAGAAAGTGGAGAAAGAAATTGATTGATTAAGTAGCCGTGTGCGGCATGGATTTCCACTATATCAAATCCCGCTAATTTTGAGCGGAAAGCGGCTTTTTTAAATGCATCTATCGTCTCGGTAATTTCATTCATAGACATTTTTTTAGGTGTTTTACTTTCTTGGTCAAAAGCGATGGACGAAGGTGCAATAATTTCCCCGTCAAATATTGCTTTTCGGCCGGCGTGGCCAAGCTGAATCGCAGTCCTAGCACCGTATGCTTTTATGCCTTTTACGAGCTTTTTTAATCCTTGAACATGTTCATCATCGTATATCCCTAAATCCTTAGTGGATATTTGACCTTGCTTAGTTACTGCAGTAGCTTCAATCATAACTAAACCAACTTGTCCTATTGCACGGCTTATGTAATGGGTATAATGAAAATCAGATATATAACCATCACCTTCTGAGGAATACATGCACATTGGTGACATGACAATCTTGTTTTTTAAAGTTACATTTTTTATTGTTATTGGTGTAAAAAGTTTAGCTGTCATCTTTTCTCCTTTGTTTACTTGCTATATTATTTTTATGTTTATTTGAGTTATTTTTTAAATGTATCATAACTTCACAACATTTGTCAGATATAAGTATTTATTATGTCATTTTCACTAGATTAAAGTAAAAAAAGCTGTCGTTAAGGATGATTTCCTTAGTACAGCTTTCCGTAACCTCATTTTGTTTTCTTTTGTTCATGCAAATATCCATTTAAATAGGCTAATAGTTTACTTCGGGTTATAATCCCAATAAATGCACCTAAATCGTCTTCTACACAAACAAATGGGTGGTTAATAGAATAAGATAACGCACGTTCAAAAGGCTCATAATCCTTCATACGAGCTAATGTCTTACTCATAACAGCAGAAACTTTTGTTGTTTCTAAACGTTCTGGTTCAATATGTTCAATACCTAAAATCGAATCAAGAATTTGAGCTTTCGTAATGAGTCCATGAAGTTTGAAATTAGTATCTAGTACGGGGATTGCGGTATAGCCAGACTTTATTAAAATTAACAGTGCGTGTTCAAGTGTATTGTTAGGCTGGACGTGAGCAACTTTTTCAACTGAAATAACAAATGGTGCAATTGATTCCTTCAAGATGTTCACAGGATCAAGTTTTTGCATAGGCATGCACACTTTCTTTTAAGATTTTATGACGCAAGCATTTGAATATTTTCTTTATCTTTCCATCTTCTATGGTAGTGGTAAGACAGAAAAAAGTCAATGGTTTAAGAAAACGCTTACAACACAAAAGTGTGATTTGAATAAAAAAACAGTGTTTGTCTATTGTTTAGATTTTGTTTTAACACCCATACTATAGATGAGGTGAGAATCATGCACAGTAAACAAACAGTGAAGTATATTTGTGAACGATATCCCTCTGGTAACTGTTATTATTTTAAGCAAGAAATGATAACTTCTAACAGTTGGCAAGATGTTACATCGTTGCAGTGGGGGATGAAGAGACCTATAACAAAAATAACATATGATAAAAGGAAAAAAGAGGGATACCGCACGGAGGAGTCTTTTATTGAACGTCAACCTGCTGTTGTTTTACCTTTTAATAGAGTAAATACTTAAGTAAAGCACGCTTTTCGAAGGAAAGAACGTAAATTTTTCGAAAGCGTCTTTCCTTCATGATGGTAAACTTAATTAAAAAAGTAGGCCATAAAGATTTCATCTTCAAATTCTCCATCTATATATACTTGTTCCCGTTGAATCCCTTCAACAACAAAGCCATATTTATCATACAATTTTTTTGCAATTTGATTAGACGAGAAAACAGTTAAACAAATTTTATGCAAATGATGTTTTTTTCCCCATTCCAACGTATATCTCATTAAAATATTGCCGAGTCCTTTACCTTGAGCACTTTTACTGAGCCACGTCCTGAAGATGGCTGTATGACGTTTCATTTTTAGTTCGCCACGAACAAGGCGTGCAATACCAACGACTTCACCATTTATTTCGACAGCAGTATACATATGGTCTTCTGCCGTCATTTGTTGTATAAAGCGTTTTTCTTCTTCTACTGTTCGAACCTTTTCTTTTTGGATGTAACGTCCTTCTTGGACAATATCTTGAACATTTTTAATAATGTCAAATGCGTCTTTTTCTTCAGCGGGGCGTAAGATGACTTGCGAGTTATCTTTAGTTGTACCTTTCATTTGTAAACGTTCATCATTTAATACGATCATTTTTTCCTCCAATTTTAATCCTGCCAAAATGATTCAGGATTATCTTCAACCTTAGTATTTAATAAATGAGACATTGGCACTATTTGAATATTTTTTTCTTCTAAGTGTGGTAATGCATCTTGAATGCCGTTAAAGGTGTCGTTACCTTTTACGCCAACGTGACCTATTGCGATTGCTTGTCCATGCTTCTTAACAATGTCACATAGCTTAATCATTTGCTTATAAACGTGGTTTCTTGACGAAAAGCTATCGTCTAAAAATGTATCGCGAATACCATACGGAATATTTAACTCTTCTGCAATTTCTGGAACGACTGAATCACCGCTAGTTCCACTGTCAATAACATACAAACCATGCTTCTTGGCAACTTCTAATATAGCGCGTACTATTCTTTCATTACCAACAATTTTTGACCCCATGTGGTTATTAATTCCTTTTGCATGTGGAACATTTTCTATCGCTTTTTCTACTCTTCGCTTTACTTCATCTGTTTCTAAATCGGCAGTAATGGGGAGTGGTCCTAACCACGATCTTTTACCCTTTTTAGGTTCTAAAGGCATATGAATAATGACTTCAAAACCTAATTCATTTGCTCGCTTTGCCTGTTCAGTTGATTCATCGAGAAACGGCATAATTGCCATCGTGATAGGGACGTCTGCGTTCATAAATTCTTTAACTCCACCAGTATTTCCACCAAAATCATCAATGATAATTGCTGCTCTATACACGGAATGATTCTCTTCAGCATGAACAATAGGTAGTTGGGAAGAGAGAAATAGTGCGATAATCATGATACATGTAAACCTTTTAATCATTGCTTATAGCCTCCTTGCGATATAGAAGAGATCCATTTTGTTTTACTATGTGTTATTATGTACGATTATCGTTGTACTCATGAGAGAATTAAAATGAAAGTCATGGAAAATTAGAGTTTGATTCAAATAGTTCGATTTTTTCTTTTCAGACAAGTTTTAATGAGTATGGAGTCGAATGTGGAGTAGAGTGAGGAAGGAAAGTGACGAAGTGAGAAAGATTTCTAAATTTAATAATAAAAAAGTCACCAATTTGATTGGTAACTTTTCTTACTTTCTCATTCTGAACGCAGCGTTTAACTGACCACGGAGCATTTTTTCTCGAATGTCAGCTTTTTTCATTTCTTCTCGGCGGATCTCGAAAGTTTGCATGCCATCCTCGATTTTGTTTGCAATATCTACTAAACGTTCTACATCATAAAAGGAATACTTCCTTGTACCGCCTTTACTTCGTTCAGGGTAAATTAACTTTCTTTCTTCATAGTAACGGATTTGACGTTCTGATAAACCTGTTAATTCGCTTATAACCCCTATACTTATGACTTTCTTGTCTTTATAAGATGACATAGGGAATCCCTTCCTTCTTTCGATTGGTAATTTTTATTACATTAACTATATCACGCTCTGTTCACATATGTGTCAAATGTGTAAGGAAATCTAACACGACTAATTTAAACAAACAACATCCGCCTTATAATCTAACAGGCGGACGTTGTTTGTTTAAACATATAACTGTAAAACGAACATTGCTATTACTTGATATTATTATTAATTTGCTGCTGTAGCAATTCCTTTAATTCACGAACCTCTTTTCTCAGTTCAGTAACTTCCTTATGAGTATTTTCAACTTCTTTGTCCACGTTGTCAGCTTTTTCTACATTGTTAACGATGACGCCAATAAATAAATTAAAGACAACAAACGTTCCAACGAGTACAAATAAAACAAAATAAATCCAAGACCACGGAAGAATGTGTAATATTGGTCTCATTACTTCACTTGCCCATGATTCTAACGTGACTACTTGAAATAAAGTCAATAATGATAATTGGATAGAACCGAAGTACTCTGGTGCTACTTCCCGAAATAGCATTGTTCCAGTCACTGCAAAGATGTAGAAAATGATACTCATTAATAACATTATATTTCCGAGTGCAGGAATCGTCATTAATAAAGCATCAACTAATTTTCTAAGTGATGGGATAACTGATACAGCTCTAAAGACGCGCAGCACACGTAAAATTCTTAATACTGTAATGAAGTGTGCACCTGCGAAAATGTGACCTGCAGAAACGATGAGGACATCAAACCAATTCCACCCACCTTTAAAAAAATGCTTTAAACTAGGGGCAGCGATAATACGTAAAATAATTTCTATTGAAAAGATCCAGAGTAACGTCATATCAATTTGAAAAAAAAGCTGCTTGTAGTTTTCATAAATAGTTGGATATGTTTCTAAACCTACAATAATAGCGTTAAATAAAATGAGACCTATAATGACTCGTGAAAAATATTTATGATCAACAATATGTTGTACGGTCTTTTTCCAACTAGGTAAGTTTTTTTCAGCTGTCATAATTTATTCCTCCTGCATTTAATCACAGTGTTTACGAAAGATTTCGCGTCATAACCTTTACTATTATTCTACTAAAAATGAATCTCATATACACAAAAGAGCCCCCTCAAGATTTTCATCTATAAGAGGGAGCTAGCTCATATCGCCTCTAACCAAGTTAAGCACCTTTATGTTCTTCTTGTTTTTTAATGATTTTCTGACATACGTCATAAGCGCTTGAAAATGAAAGTTCAGATAGCTGTCCAACGCCTTGACACCAATCACCTGCAAAAAAGGTGTTATCCAGAGTGGAGAATGAGGTAGGTAATCCTCGTTGATGCATTGTCCATTTAATTGCTTGAACAACTGCAACTTTTGATACACGAGGAACAACAAGCTGTTTCCGCCAACCTTCGAAGTGTTTATCATAAAAATCCTCAATCTCTTTAATGATCCGTTCATGCGCGCTAGGGCTATTTATGTCATCCCTTTTTAAGTAAGCGACTGCTTGCAATAATTGTCCGCCAGGTGGTGCTGCTTCCATGTCATAGTATGATATATCAGAAATAAAAATTTGCTTCGCTTTATCATATATATAAGTAAATGACGAGTCGATTCGTTTTTTCAAGCCAATATCATAAAAGATAACATAAGTAGGCTCGTAATCAGTATAACGTTCTAGATCTTTCTCTATAGATGTTTCTGTAAATAAACTCGTAAGCTCATCAGGTGGAATTGCAAAAATGAAATTTTCAGCAGCATAACTATTTTTCTTCGTGTATACCTTTTGAATTTTATTTTTATTCACTTCAAGGCCAGTTACCTTTGTTTTTGTTATGATTTCTCCACCATTTTGTTCAATCACACGAACGAACTCGTTAATAAGCTTTTCCCACCCACCTTGAATATAGCTGACAGGGATATTAGTTTTAAAAAGCCTTTTGTAGTAACCGAAGAAAACATCCGATGGAATTCGTTCCGGTTCACCAGTGAAAAAGTTTGAAGCAGCAAGATTTAACATCATTTCTTTCACAGCCGGGCTTACCTTTTTGTTATCAAGCCATTCTTTTATTGAAACATCGGGATCTCCTTTTTCAAATCCTAACGTTGTAAATAAAATATGGTATGCAAATCGAAATTTGTCCATTCCTTTAAGGAGCTTCGTTTGTAGTAAACCACCAATATTGGATGGTACTACTGAAACTTCGTCATCTAAGTCATATTTTGCTTTCATTTGTGTAAAGTCAGACCAATAAAGTTTCAAATCGAGTTCTTTTTCAAGTTTAGTTAAATAAGATTGATCTCTGCCATATATTGCATGGGCACCAAAGTTAAATTGGAAGCCTTTCATTTTTATGGTCATTGCTCGACCACCGAGTTTACCTCGTTCAATTACAGCTACTTTTTTTCCGTTATGTGCGAGGTAAGCAGCGGACGATAATCCAGCTAAGCCACCACCGACGATGATTACGTCGTATTGGCTTTTATTCATATTCACGCCTCCTAAAGAAGTAGAAAGGATTAGTATCTCTTTTTATTTAAAAGCAATTTTTCACTATCGAAATATTGCTTTAATTATAGCTTATTCTATTAGTATTGAAAAGGTATGATTGCTAGTTGTTAGCTATATTTCGACACTTTTGTTATATTATGACGATTTTTCATTTTTAAGTTCGAGAGATCTTTCACAAGCACTGAGGATACAAGAGATTAGCGATTGTTGTACATTATTATTCTGTAACACTTGAAAGCCAGCCTCTGTCGTTCCACCTGGGCTCATCACTTGCTTGTATAATTGCCCAGGATCCTCGTTACACTCCTTTGCTCGTAAACTTGCACCGAGTAATGTTTGAGAAACGAGTTTTTTAGCTAGTTGTTCTTCTATACCCATTTTTTTAGCAGCCATTTCCATTGACTCGATTAAGTAATATACATACGCTGGACCAGAACCAGTTAAAGCAGTAGTAGCATCAAGCTGTGCTTCGTCTACTTCGGCTGTTTCTCCTACGCCATTAAATAGTTGAGTAATATCGTGACGAATGCTTGGATCAACATTCTTTCCATACGCAATGGTGGTCATGGAAGCCCCGACGGTAGCTGACGTATTTGGCATGACACGAATTACAGGAACTCGGTTACCGACAAATTGTTCGATAACGGATAAGGATACCCCAGCCATTACAGAAATAAGAGGAGTATTTTCATTCATTAAGTGAGTAAGGTTTGATAAGGCACTTTTCCAATCTTTTGGTTTACATGCTAAAATAATCATCGAATCAGGAGAAATGATGTTTTCTGGCTTCCTAGTGGATTGTACTTGATATGTATGGACAAGCTTTGCTAATTGATCGTCATTAGACTTATTTGAAATCGTAATTTGCTCTCCTTTTAAGAAACCTTTTCTTCTCCACCCATTGATAAGCGCTTCCGCCATAGCGCCTGCACCGATAAAACTAAGTTTTGTATTCATAATTAAAAGTCCTCCTTAAAAATCATTTGCTTTCTGTAGATCTATTATAAAAATGGTGAGGTAGTGATTAATTAGATATAATTATACTATATTTTATGAAATGGTTGTTTTTATATTAACCGTGAAAGGAAATCGATAATGGATAAGTTGAAAGATAAAAAAGTTGTGATTACGGGGGCATCAAGTGGCATAGGAGAGCTTATGGCATATGAGGTTGCAGCAAAAGGTGGGAAACCCATTTTACTTGCAAGGTCTTACGATAAGCTTCTTAAAATTGCTGAGAATATTAGTGAACAAACAGGAGTTACTCCGCTTATTTTTAAACTAGACGTATCTGATGGGGATGCAGTAGAGAAAGTGTTTACTACTATAAAAAGTTCTGTTGGAAACGTTGATATACTTATTAATAATGCTGGTTATGCACGATTTGAACTAGCCCATGAAGCGACGATGGAGACAGTGGAATCAATGTTTAAAGTAAATGTTTTCGGTTCAATTGCGTGTACGCAAGCAGTTTTAGAGAATATGCTCACAGAGGACCATGGGCACATTATATTCATTGCCTCTCAAGCTGGAAAATTAGCTACTCCAAAATCGAGTGTATATTCGGCTACAAAACATGCACTTTTAGGCTTTGCAAATAGTTTAAGAATGGAGTTAGCTAACACGGGTATTAAAGTGAGTACTGTTAATCCTGGGCCTATTCGTACTGAATTTTTTCGTATTGCAGATAAAACTGGTTCTTATGAAAAAAATGTTGAAAAGTTTATGTTAGACCCTAAAGTTGTTGCAATGAAAACGATTGGTTTAATTGAAAATCCAAAGCGGGAATTAAACCTTCCGAGGTGGATGGGGATTGGTACGAAGCTGTATCAACTATTTCCTACATTAGTGGAAAAAGTAGCAGGAGAACAGTTTCGAAAAAAATAATTATTAATTTCGACTGACGATTCCCCCTCATTTTTTACAGAATATCATTTTAAGTGGCGGCGAAATGTACTTAACGCATCTAATAAAAAACTAAAACCTAGCTTCTTCTTGAAGCTAGGTTTTAGTTTTTTATAGGAAAGTGGAAAGTATACATTTGGACGATGAAGATAACACATCGTTTCTTAACTAAAGATCTTAAGTAATATTTTCCCAGTTGAAGAAAGGAATTAAATCTCATATAATAAGATCACACAAGGGAACATTTGTTCTTATTTTAGGAGGGTTATTTTTGGATATCGACTATGATTCGTTGCCTAAACGTACTATTCTCTGTATTGATATGAAGAGCTTTTATGCAAGTTGTGCTGCAATTGCTTTAGGAGAAGATCCTCTTACGAGTCATTTAGCGGTTGTTGGTGATACTGCAAGGGAGGGAAGTGTCATTTTAGCTGCTACTCCTGCATTAAAGCGAGATTTTGGAATCAAAACAGGTAATCGTCTCTTCGAGGTCCCAAAAGATTCAAAGATTAAATTAGTTAACGCTTCAATGGCAACGTATTTATCAATTTCCGTTCAAGTCACTGCCTTATTCCAACAATACGTACCACCTGAAGCGATTCACACTTATAGTGTAGATGAAAGCTTTTTAGATATTTGTGGAACAGAAAAAATTTGGGGGAATGATCGTGAGTTAGCACTAAAAATACGAGATGATTTGTTTAAACGTTTTGGTCTTTCATGTGCGATTGGAATAGGTCCGAATATGCTTATGTCAAAGGTTTGCTTAGACATAGAAGCGAAAAATCAACCGAGTGGTATTGCAAAATGGACATATGCCGATGTAAAGACGAAACTTTGGCAAATTAGCCCTTTACAAAAAATGTGGGGAATAGGCTCTAAAATAGAAGCACGTTTACACCGGTTGGGGATATTTTCTATCGGACACTTAGCTAACTACAGATTAGATAAATTAGAGAAAGTTTTCGGGGTGATGGGAAATCAATTGTATTATCATGCATGGGGAATAGATTTTTCCGAAGTGGGAGCACCAATTTTAAATGGGCAAATAAGTTATGGAAAAAGCCAAATCTTAATGCGTGATTATACCGATAAACTTGAAATAAAGCGCGTTATATTGGAGATGTGTGAGGAAGTAGCTGCAAGGGCAAGAAGGGAAAATAAGGCAGGACAAACAATTTCTCTAGGGATAGGTTATAGTAAGGTTGCTAGAGAACGGGGATTTCACCGGCAATTGACAGTAGTGGAGCCAACGAATATTACGATGGAACTTTATGAAGCATGCTTAAAGATTTTCGATAAGCATTATAACGGAAGTATTGTCAGGCAAGTCTCTATTTCACTAGCCAATATATGTGGTGATGATGTGATCCAGCTTAACTTGTTTGACCAAGATCAATTGCGTCCCAAAAAGAGAGATTTAGGCTATGTGATGGATGCTATTCGAAAGAAACATGGTCCTAACGCAGTGTTACGAGCGGTATCTTATGCAAATGGTGGTACAGCTCGACACCGAAATACACTTGTAGGTGGGCATAAACAGTAGAGGGAGACTAAAAAGGTATTTTTAGAGGGCACTGAAAAAGTACAGAGCAACTTTTTCAGTGCCCTCAATGCTATTCCCGCAGGAGTCTAGGACCTTTTGTGAGAATCGACACTTGCCTTTAACAGAGCATTCTTTTAATCACTATTTTTCTAACTGCGGTCAATGGTTGTTAAATGTGTCAATTCACTAAGCATAATTTTTTGTTTTTCAAACGAAGAAGGGTGTTGCAGAATTAGGCAACGGTTAACTTGATCCATTTTATATAAATAGCCTAAAATGTTCTCTTCATGACCGTTTTTCCACTTTGTAGCAGAGATAACCAATTGTTCATGATACGCTTTCTCTAATATACGACTCCATTCCTCGAAAAGCTGCTCATCAATTATTGGTTTACTCAAAACCTTTTGTTTTTCTGATAGCTCCTTTAACTGCTGGACATGCTCTGGAAGCATCATGGAAGTCCATTTGATTACACCACGATCTTTATTCAACATTCACTCACCTCTAATAAGAACGTACGTTCCTATTTTAACTTATGGCATAGGAAGTGGTCAAGCGAAGAAAAATGTGGTAATGTTAGTAAAAACTTTTAGTGAAATGTTATACAATATTCACAAAATAATGACCACAAGACGTGAGAAACAGTGTATAGTAAGGTTTGTAATCAGTTGCACTGTCATGAATGACTAAGATTAAGAAGGGACGATTTACGATGATCGTTAAAGATTTAGTAGAAACAGAAGAGCTAATGGCTTCGGAAACTGCTGAAAATGTATATGTTATTTACAAGCGCTATGAGAATGTGGATTGTCGCTGCAGTGAACGCAGCATTAGAGAAGAAATTGAATGTGATCCAGAAGAGGTTGTTCAATATTAACAGGACAATCGAATGCCTCACTAACGAATATTAAAACTTATGAAGTGAGTGAAACGTATTCAGTGAAAATGATTATGGAAGATATTCGCAATCAATATCAACATCTTCTAAAATAAACTGTGGAGGGTGACACAAGGTGATTTTTACTTTTGGGTCATCCTTTTTGTTATAGAGTATAAGAAAAATTTAGAATAACGTCACGAAGAAGCTAGTTTTAAGTTTTTCTTATATATACTTTTCTTAATATTAAAGAAGTGTATAATGTATAGAAGGAAAATGAAGTTGAAGTTAAGGAGAGGTAATATTGATTAAAGTATTATTTGTATGTTTAGGGAATATTTGTCGCTCCCCAATGGCGGAAGCAATTTTTCGAAAAAAAATCAAGGAAGCTGGACTCGATGATAAGATTTCTGTAGATTCAGCTGGTACTGGAGATTGGCATATCGGAAAGCGTCCTCATGAAGGAACGTTGGAAATATTAGAGACAAATAGTATCGATCACCAAGGAATGGCGGCGAGACAAGTAACAAAGGAAGATATTAATCAATTTGATTATATTATTGGAATGGATGCTTCTAACATAGGAAACCTTCACAAATTAAAAGGTATGAACAATGCAGGAGGAGAAATAGCAAGATTATTGGATTTTGTTCCTGAAGGTGTAGTAGCAGATGTACCTGATCCATATTTTACTGGTAATTTCGAAGAGGTATATGAACTAATAGAAGAAGGATGCGAAAGACTTTTGCAGCATATAAGAAAAGACAGAAAAAACTAGCTTATGTAGCTAGTTTTAGTATTTACATAAAGAAAAGTGTATAAAACATATGCGGAGGAAATTATGCCACGCGTAGTAACGAGAACAGCACTCGCTACTACTTAAGGGAAAGTGGCAAATTTCTTCACCGCATATAAGAAAAGACAGAAAAAACTAGCTTATGTAGCTAGTTTTAGTATTTACATAAAGAAAAGTGTATAAAACATATGCGGAGGAAATTATGCCACGCGTAGTAACGAGAACAGCACTCGCTACTACTTAAGGGAAGGTGGCAAAATTTCTTCACCGCATATAAGAAAAGACAGAAAAAACTAGCTTATGTAGCTAGTTTTTTCTGTCTTTTCTTATTAAACATAGGCACATTGTACAAGGAGGCTTGAATACCATAGTAAAGATACATGAAGAAATTTAACTGAAATGAGGGATATCATATGTGTGGAATCACAGGTTGGGTTGACTTCCATCGACCATTAAAAAACGAGCATAAAACAATAGAGGCAATGGCACACACATTAAACTTAAGAGGTCCAGACACGTCAAATGCGTGGCTAGAGAATAATGTAGCGTTTGGTCATAAGCGTCTTATTGTAGTCGATCCAAAAGGTGGTGCTCAGCCAATGGTTCGTAAACACCGCGAAAAAAAATTTACGATCTGCTATAACGGTGAGCTATATAATACAGAGGATATCCGCCAAGAGTTACTTAGTGCAGGATTTACGTTTGAATCGCATTCAGATACAGAAGTATTGCTAACAGCATACATTCATTGGAGAGAAGCTTGTGTAGATAAATTAAATGGAATATATGCTTTTGCTATATGGGATGAAGAAAAGGAACAAGTTTTTTTAGTAAGGGATAGACTCGGAGTGAAGCCGCTGTTTTTTTACAAACATAGGGAAGGGATACTGTTTGGTTCCGAATTAAAAGCTATTTTAGCACATCCTGAGGTAAATGCAGAAATAGGAGAGGATGGCTTACGTGAAGTGTTTGGGTTAAGCCCATCACGAACACCTGGTAATGGTGTATATAAAGGAATGGAAGAGCTACGCCCAGCTCATTGGATGAGAATAAATAAAGATGGTGTTGAAAAGAGACGCTACTGGCAAGTTGAAAGTAAAGAACATACGGATTCTTTAAATGATACGGCAGACAATGTTCGCTCGCTTTTTATTGATACTGTTCAACGGCAACTTGTAGCAGATGTTCCGGTGTGTACGTTTCTTTCTGGTGGTGTTGATAGTAGTGCTATAACCGCGGTAGCATCTCAATATTTCAAAGAGCAAAATAGAGGCAAAATTAAAACGTACTCGATCGATTATGAAGATAATGAAAAATATTTTAAAGAAAGTAAGTTCCAACCGAACGCCGATGGTCCATGGATTGAAAAAATGAGAGATGCATTTCAAACGGAGCACCATCCATGCGTTATTAATCAAAACGATCTTTACGACTATTTAAAATCTGCTGTTTTTGCAAGAGACCTTCCTGGTATGGCAGATATTGATTCCTCGCTCTTATGGTTTTGTAAGGAAATCAAAAAGGATGTAACAGTTGGTCTTTCAGGAGAGTGTGCGGATGAAATATTTGGAGGATATCCATGGTTTCATGATGAGGAAATGATGAATCGTCCTACATTCCCGTGGATGAGTTCTGTTGAAGAACGACAATTGTTACTGCATCCGAAATGGAAAAAACGACTTCAGCTCACGGATTATGTTCAAGATAAATATCAAGAAACTTTAAATGAAGTGCCTTATCTTGATGGAGAAACAGGAATGAACAAAAAGCGGCGTGAACTGTTTTATGTCAATATGATTTGGTTTATGACGACGCTTCTTGATCGTAAGGATCGTATGAGTATGGCTGCAAGTCTAGAAGTAAGAGTGCCATTTGCAGATCATAGATTAGTGGAATATGTATGGAATATCCCTTGGGAAATGAAAATGCACCAAGGAAGAGAAAAAGGAATTCTTAGAAAGGCGTTAGAAGGAATATTACCCGATGAGGTGTTGTACAGAAAGAAAAGTCCATATCCGAAAACGCATAACCCTGTATACACGAAGCTAGTAACAGAAGGATTAGCAAATATCATTAAAAAGGGAGACTCACCATTATTTGAGTTCTTTGATCGTAAGCAACTCATGGCACTTGTAGAATCAAACGGTGAATCGTTTAAACGACCTTATTTCGGGCAACTAATGACAGGACCTCAGCTGATTGCACATTTAATTCAAGTGCATACGTGGTTATCCGAATACGACGTGAAGATTAATTAATAAAATGTTTGTAGGGATAAATAATAATGCACACAAGATAGCTCTTGTGTGTTTTTTTTGCTTAAAATAAATCCCTTGTAATTTGTACAATTAAATTATAGAATTTGTATACTAGATGTTCACTTACTTTTTTATAGTGGGAGTATGGGGGCGAAATTGAAAAGACAAATTGTCAATTTGGGCCTGGTTCAATAAATAGAACAATATTTTCCAGGTAATAGTCATCGTGAGAAGTAACGTCTTTGGAAGAATAGATCAAATGGTGTGGTAGAAAGAGGGAGCATATCCAAGTGGACTTTTGCAAGAATTACCTCAAAAAAATGATAGATAAATATAAAAGGAAGAGGGGCTAAATGTGGAAACGGCAATCATAGGTGGTGGAATTGGTGGATTAGTAACGGCATTGTATTTGCAGCAACAAGGGGACATAGTCACAGTATACGAACGAAAAGAAAAGCTTGGAGGGAGATTAAGTTTCCTACAGAAAGATGGGTATAAAGTAGATGAAGGACCGACAATTGTTCTTTTACCAGATATGATAAAAGATATATTAAAAGAAATTAACATTCCATTAGAAAAAATAAATTTAGTAAAAATAGATCCAATGTACCCGATTCATTATCGAGACGGGACGACATTAATGAAGTGGAGTAACGTAAAGAAGCAAATAGAAGAATTAGAGCGTTTTTTTCCTAATGAGGTGGAACAGTTTAAAGTTTATTTGCAAAATATGGAGGAACGTTTTAGTAAAGGGAAATCTGCCTTTCTAGAAAAAAGCTTTGTAGAAGATAGTTTTTGGACAAAAGAAAATGTAAAGACATTAATACAGTTAAAGGCATATCAAACAGTGCGAGCACAGGTGAATGCTTATTTCACTTCGGAAAAGCTGCGCGATGCTTTTTCACTTCAAACGTTATATATCGGAGGGGCACCCCAACAGACCCCGGCCATTTACTCCCTTGTACCATACAGTGAACATGCACATGGAATTTGGTATTTGAATGGTGGATATGCAACGTTAGTAGAAATTTTAGTATCAGAAATGAAAAAAAGAAATATTAAGATCGAACGAAATTCAGAAGTGACTGAAATAAACGCACATGAAAAAAATGCCTATTCACTTGTTGTTAATGGAGTAGAAAAGAAGTATGGTCGGTTTATTTTGAACGGGGACCTTCCAGTAGCAAGGAAGTTAGTAAAAGAAAAAAAACAAAGGAAGTATGTTTCTTCATCAGGAGCGCTTCTGATCTACTTAGGGGTAAAGGGTAAACTTACTACTGGACATGTACACCAGTTTTTTATGGGTGATGCTTTAAAAAACGTCATGGATAATATTTTTATACAGAAACAAATTCCTACCAATCCAGCATATTATGTCTTTTATCCTTCTTTAATTGATGAAACGCTAGCCCCAGAAGGGCATGGTGTTGCCTATGTCCTAGTACCAGTTCCGGCAAATGTAAACATTAATAGAGAGGATTATGAGGTATGTGCACAACATATATTGAAGGATATGGAAAAAAGATTAGACGAAAATATTATGAATAAGATTGTTTGGAAAGAAATAAGAACACCACATGATGCAAAGCAGGATCGTCTCTTTGAAGGTGGAGCATTTGGTTTAGCCCCTACATTGTTTCAATCGGGAGTATTTCGTCCTCAGCTTAAACCATTTTCGTATGACAACATCTATGCTGTAGGAGCTTCGGTACATCCTGGAGGAGGAGTACCTATTGTTATGCAAGGGGCAAAGCTTCTAGCAGAATATTTGTCGAGGGAGAAGCGGGAGGTATTAAAAAATGAACATAAATGAAGCCTATGATGAGTGTAAAAAAATAATGGCGTTTCATTCAAAGAGCTTCTACAAAGCATTTTTACATTTACCTAAATAAAATACGAGAATCGGTATGGGCAATATATGCCTTTTGTCGCAGTCGTTACATAAGGAATTATTCCTAAAAATATTGCATTATGGGTTGCTTTAGCTGATAACCTTTAATTAATTGCAAGAATGGGGTAACATCAAATTCAAAACGTTCAAATGGTCAAGAAATGGACTTAATATAAACAAGGTATTCGACATTAGATGAAATGATGGAGTATGCTTATTATGTTGCAAGTACGATAGGTATGATGCTTTTACCTATTTTGTCGCATTTAAATACGAGAGAATTAACTCAAAATGCAATCGTGTTAGGGAAAGCTTAGCGGAAAAAGCAGAAGTTTATTTCGATGAAGCTATCCATGGTCTTCACTTATATCCATTAGAGTCACGGATACCAGTCAAGGCTGCTGCTTATTTTTATAGGGAAATATTACAATCTGTTCGAAATAATCACTTTAATGTTTTTAGTGAAAGGGCATTTATTAGCGAAAAACAAAAAGTAGTCATTTTAAGTAAGATAGGATGAGTTATTAAAAAGGAGTGTGCGTATGAGTAGTAGTTGGAAGGGGAAAGTTGTATTAGTAACTGGTGGCGCAAATGGTATTGGAAAAGCAATTGTCGTAGGTTATGCAGTGCTAGGAGCAACCGTTTATTTTGTAGATGTCGATCAAAAAACAGGAAAGCATTTGGAGTCTGATTTGAAAGAAAAAGGTTTACGGGCGAACTTTATGTATTGTGACGTATCAAAGGAAGGTGACGTTATAAAAGTAATTAATCATCTAGAAAAGCAGGAAAAAGCAATACAAGCTATTATTAACAATGCAGGCGTATCAAAATTTAAGCCTATTGAAGATTTGCAATTTAGTGAATGGGAATCTATTTTACATACTAACTTAAGTAGCGTGTTTTTATTTTCTAAATACGGATCAAGGATGATGACTCGTTATGGCAGCATTGTAAATATTGCTTCAACTAGAGCGTTAATGTCAGAGCCGAATTCTGAGGCATACGCAGCTACAAAAGGTGGCATTGTTAGTTTATCACATGCGTTAGCAGCCAGTTTTTCAGGTAAAAATATAAGAGTAAATGTCATAAGTCCTGGCTGGATCGAAACAGGAAACTATGAGAATTTAAGGGAAATCGATCATGAGCAACATCTATCAAAGAGAGTTGGTAGACCGGAAGACATATTAAAAGCATGCCTATATTTAACTGACCCAGAAAATGATTTTATTAATGGAGAAAATATTGTTGTTGATGGCGGCATGACAAAGAAAATGATATATGAAAGCTAATTTAAATAAGGAAATCGTCAGCCCCCTGTCTCTTTAGAGGTGAAGCTAGTTTGATACTCCGACACCTAAAGGAGTGGGCTTTTACGTTCGGGAAGTTCTATAAGATTTCCAACTCTTGTATAAAACTATCGTGCATGAAGCGCGATAGTTTTTTATTTTATTCTTAAAAATTGCGTTCACCATTTTCTTGTTATTTTTGGGTAATAGATAGGAGGAAAAATTCGTATTAGTACTAATTGCAAGTTATGTATGCATACACTATACTTAAAGGAAATAGTTGTATATACAAGTTGAGGAGGGAGATAATTTCATGTTTAAGAAATTATTTAGTAAGCAAAAAAATAATGTGCAAATGCCAGATGCCAATGGGGAAGACACGATTTTTAGTCCTCTAAACGGGAAGGTTGTTTCGTTATCACAAGTACCTGATCCGACATTTTCTCAAAAAATGATGGGGGATGGAGTGGCGATTATGCCAAGTGATGGCACTGTTGTTTCTCCAGTGATTGGAGAAATTATACAAGTGTTCCCAACAAAACATGCAATTGGAATCAAAACTGTAAATGGAGTAGAAGTACTTATCCATATTGGGTTAGAAACAGTAAATTTAAATGGAGAAGGTTTTACAGCGTTTGTGAAACAAGGTGATAAAGTTGCAAAAGGAGAAAAACTGATTTCGTTTGATCTCGATATCATTAATGAAAAGGCGAGCAGTACAATTACTCCAATAGTCATTACTAATGGAGAGCTAGTTAAGTCACTAAAGAACGAAGAAAATGGAGATGTCATAGCAGGGAAGTCATTAATATTAACGATTTCGACTTAAATGATGAGGGAGATTCATTTTAGAGGGCACTGAAAAAGTGAAAAACTTGCTGTTTCGTTGCATTAATATTCAATATACCCCATTATAGGGGAAGTTGATGAGACCGGAGCAAGCGAGGTTACTGTCTCTTCCTCTACGAGCATACGCTTTGGAGCGTATCCGTCGAGACAACTCGAAGCATTAGCGACGAAGCAACGCTCGTTCCTGTGGGATCGAAGGCAGGGGTGAGACCCCGCAGACCGCAGGTTGAGGAGGCTCACCAGCCGCCCACGGAAAGCGAGTTTGCACAGGTCTCATCAATGTCTATATTCAAACAACTTTATATTTATTAGTCTACCCTTTGAATTTAAGTGCTTTTTCAGTGCCTTCTAGTTTTACTACTATTGAATCTCCCTCTTAATTAAAACTAGGATAAACATAAGGAGAGTCAGGTTCATCCACTTCTACAAGGTAAGTATCTGTAAGGACAGGAATTTGAAAGTCATGATATTGTCCTTTTTTAATTGTACCGCTAGCATATACCCAAGTGTCTTTTTCAAACTTAGATGCATCTTCCGACTCGATTAGTGTCCCATAAACGCCAGCATCAGCAGTACAGCAAGTCATAGAAAATCTAGCAACAACAAGCTCGTTAGGTTCAAAATCAGCTTCGCGATATACAAATCCAACAATTTCTATTTCTTTCCCAATAAACCGATCCAAATAGAGGTCTAACACTGTCATCACGTCTAAGTAATTTTCCTCAGTCACCGTAATCTTCTCTGCAGATTCGAGCTCGTCTGCTAATTCAATATAATACTCTGTAAACCAATCTTGATCATATAAATCTTCAATTTGATAATGTTCAATGTCATCGTCTGTTCCATACTGTTCAAGATTACTTATATATTCATCAGGATTTTCTAAAAATGCGTCTGCTCTTGCAGTTTCACTTACCTCTGTACGTTCATTATTCTGTGTGATATTAGCTGTAGTGTTGTTATTTAGTCCAGATCCTAATTGTACGCCCCTCGCGGCTGCCATATCACTATTTAACGCACGATCAGGTACAATAAACCCTAGTAAAATTGGTAAAATAAAGATGCTATATATCATCACTTTGACCCATAAAGGCCCTTTAATTTGATGATCATGATCACATGTGCAATGATGAGCGTCGTCGGTATTTTTAGACGAACTTCTAAAAATTTGCACTATCCCAAGGAAAAAGAAAGTTACCATAGCAAAGTAAATGAATGGCATCATTGTAGGGGCAATGTAATAAATGATATTTCCAGATAATATAAACCCTAACATTAATAAGGCAAATCCTATTAAGATGATCCCTTGTATATACGCATGGAAGGAATGATCGTAACTTTTCATCGTATAACCTCCTACTATAAAATGAATCCAAACAAGACAATAATGGCTGTAAACACTACGAAAGTCACAGTAATCATAAAGGTAATAACAAAACGTGCTTTAAAGAAAGCAAAGAGCATAAAAGTATTTTTTAAGTCAAGCATAGGTCCATAGACAAGGAACCCGACAATTGACATATTTGTAAATTGTCCTGCAAAGGTAGATGCAACAAACGCATCCGCTTCTGAACATAATGACAATAAATAAGCAAAAGCCATCATCACTATTGTTGAAGAATAGTCGTTTTGACCGATAGACTCCAATAGCGAGCGGTCTAAAAATGTCTGGAATAATGAGGCTATAAATGCACCTAAAATTAAATATTTCCCCATCATGAAAAACTCATCAACAGCATGGTAGAGCGTTTCCTTTAGCCTCTTCATAAGCGATGGTTTTTCTGAGTGGTGGTGATCATGTGTATGTACATGACCTAATTGATGTTGCGTAATATCAGTTCGTAATTGTTTTGAATTATTCTTAAATATCGCATAAAGAATGCCGCCAATAATGATAGAGAGGACAAATGCTAACCCCATTCTTGAGAAAAGAATCGTATTTGTATCATAAAAAGGGCCTCTAAATGCATAGTACGTTGAAGCAAATACAATTGGATTTAATATAGGTGCTGCTACTAAGAAAACGACACCAACGTGAAGTGGCATCCCTTTTTTTATAAGTCTTCTAACGACAGGGACGATCGCACATTCACAAAGTGGTAGAACTGCGCCTAATACAGCAGCAGGAAACAATGCGACTATTGCATTTTTCGGTAAAAAGCGTTGCAGACGATCTTCAGAGACGAATACTTGGATTAAAGATGATACAAAAACACCTAATAATATAAAAGGGATTGCCTCAAGGACGATACTTAAAAAGATCGTATTGACGTTAATCCAGTTACTTGAAATGCTATTTAACTGTACGTTATCGTTAAGTTGATCACTAATAATGAACAGGAGTAGGAATAATAATAGTAAAGCAAAGCCTAGTAAATCCTTTCCTATAATATTCTTTGTTGTTTTCATGATTATATCTCCTAATATATATTCAAAATAAAGTATAATAGAATTTTATATGTTTAATAGATTATCGAATATAAGTGTAGCAGATTATCACACTTTCGTAAATTGCACAATGCAGATTGGAAAATAGTATACAAAACGATGTACTTTAAAGTGTTGATTTGTTTAAGTCGCCTTAAGCAATGGGAGAAGTAGTCGGAGCCATTTGAAGGAGGATGATTCAAATGGTAAAAAAATCGACCTTTTGAGTCATCCTCGAGTGGAACTTTTACTAAAGCAACACTTACTTATAGCAAGTTTCCGTCATAATTTATTACGGTGTATTGTTTTATTCTACATCCATAACAGTGCTAGGATCTAAGAAAAGTACGATGAGGACAGCAACAACAAAGCAATATACTGCAAAATAAGTTAGTTTGCTTTTCTTTAAGAAGCTAATTAACCAAATGATACCTAACAACGAGAAAACGAAAGTAACAACAAAGGAGACAATTAAATTAATCGTTCCTACATATTCAATCATGGTACTTGAGAAATCTCCGATAGCTAATACAGTAGAACCTAATATAACTGGAATTGACAATAGAAAGGAATAGCGTACTGCTGTTTCACGATCTAACCCAGCTAATAAAGCAACGACTAATGTAGCGCCAGACCGAGATATTCCAGGTATAACTGCTAACGTTTGTCCAAGACCAACAAGGATCGAATCCCAAAATGTCATAGTTTCTTCCGTTTTATTTCCGATGCGGTGAAACCTCTCTATAAAGATGAGGGATAACCCTGTAATAACGAGAGCACCAGCTATAAAAGGAGGTGTTTTGATTGAATCCGCGGCGACATCAGATAATAACTTACCAAGAACACCAGTGATTGCAGTGGCTATTAAAATATAAACCCCGAAAAAGAACTGTGCCCGATCCTCTCTTTGTCGTTTTGCAATAAAACGAAAAAAGCCACTAATTACCTGAAATAGGTCTCTCCAAAAGTAAATCATAACAGCTAATACAGAAGCTAAGTGCAAATAAATTTCAAAGGAAAGTCCTGGGAATGTATAGCCAAAAATCATTCCTGTAATAACAATATGTGCTGTACTCGAGATTGGTAGGAATTCCGTAATTCCTTGAACTATACCGAATATAATTGCTTCTAATAACGTCAATGTTATCTTCCTCTCATTAAAATAAATAGTGTTATGTACTGCCCATTTATTCTATCAAAGTTTTTCATTGCTTGGAATGATTTTTCATGCTAATTTCTGTGAAGGTTGTAAGTACTGTTCTTTGTTACATTTGCGCACGCTTTTATTAAATCGTTCGTTATTTTAACCTTAGAAGAAAATATATTGTCGTCTAATTGTTCAAGACGGCTAGCTCCTGGAATTGTAGTAGCAACTGCAGTATCGTTTAACACGTAACGTAATGCTAAATGTTGTAGTGAGATATTTGATTGTTCGGCTATTTTAGATAGGGTAGTAACCGTAGTAACCAATTCTTCAGGAGAATAATCTAAATACCCTTTATCGGTTATTTTATCTTTAAAATCGTTTGTTAAAATACCTTTTGCAACAGGTCCACGAGCGATTACGGAAACTTGGTTATCGCTGATTTGCTGCAACCATTCTTCAGGTCGACGGTCTAATAAGCTAAATTGCATCATAATAGAGACGATATTTGATTTTTTTAAATATGCTTGAATGACATTTGGACGAATGGATGAAATACCATAATACCTAATGCAGCCTTCTTTTACTAATTGTTCAAATGCCTCAATTGTCTCATCGATCGGATCGTCAATTGTTCCACCATGAAGCTGATATAAATCTATATAATCTGTTTGGAGTCTTTGGAGTGATTTTTTCACTGCAGAAACGATATAGGTTTTTGAGGGATTCCAATTCCAACCCTCTGTTCCGGCACGCCATTCATTTCCTCCTTTTGTTGCGATAATAATATCTTTTCTCTTTTCTTTTAGCGCTTTTCCTACAGAGACTTCATTCATACCTCTATCATATAAATCTGCGGTATCAAAAAAGTTCACACCTCTATCTATAGCGTGGTGAATAATCCTTTCATTTTCTGAATGATCTTTACTCAACGACATACAGCCAAATCCAATCTCTGAAACGTATAACGCTGAACTACCAAGTTTGTTTTTTTTCACATTGATCACCTCTTAAGAATAAAAACTAATAGTTAAATGATACCAAGGTTATTCTCCCTACTCAAACCTTTTAGTTATGCCACAGTTCATATAAGAATACATTGATGATGGGGGTGGTACTATGATTACTGAAGAACATGTGCAAGTAACCGCAATAAAAGAGATGACCGAAGATGTATTAAAGCTAGAGACAAATGGGGGAATCGGCCGTGCCCTTTTATATAGAAAGCTCCACCCAGATGTTACCACTGGAGATTGGGTCATTATTAATACAACAGCAACACAATTGAACCTTGGAACGGGTGGCTGGGACATCGTTCGTGCAGTGATAAATAAAACGACGCAAGAAAGTGCGATTAAAGAAAAACATGGGCACATAATGAAAAATCGCTACCTTAGTGATCAGCATAGTGTGATGGCTGTTGAATCTGAAGAGAGTCCTACGCATCACCTTTTTAAAAAGAAGCTAAATTTAAAAGATCAAACCGTTTTTTTATGTGAACTCCATAGTATGTTACCAATCATTTGGTATTTGCTGAAAATAAAAAGTGAACACAAACCGCTTGCTGTTATTTTTAGCGATGAAGCATCACTACCTTTAAGTATGAGTAATCACCTCGCTCGTTTGAAAAAGGAACCTTTATTTTTCTCTATCACGACAGGGCAATCCTTTGGTGGAAATAAAGAATCGATAAATGTTGTTACAAGCCTTCAATATATAATGGAGATGTTTGCTGATCCTTTTATTTTAATAACATTAGGGCCAGGTGTTGTAGGAACTGGGACACATTATGGATTTAGTAGTATATCACAAGCCAATTGGGCGAATGTAGTAGGAGCTTTAGGTGGCACTCCTGTATGGATTCCAAGACTATCTGCAGTAGATCAAAGAGAGAGGCATCAAGGAATTAGCCACCACACAATGACACCTTTAATAGAGTTAACTTTAACGAACAGTATACTGCCCTTACCAAAAGGGGAATATGCTGAAAAATATATAAGAGCACATATCGATCTGTTACGTAAATATCCTCATATTAAAATAACAACAGTTGATGAGAAGCTACTGTTTCCGTTATTAGAAATTGTTCAACGGGCTTCCCCCTTTCCATTAACCACTATGGGGCGAACAATAGATAAGGACCCTTTATTTTTTCTTGGGGTAGCAGCAGCAGTGTGTACCTTTTTGGAATGAGAACACCAATCGTAAACGGTCTCATATCTCTTTTTCATTTTCTTTAAGTATTCCCTTATTTCCCAAGCCTTTCCTGCTAAAATAATGCCGTTCGTTCTATCATATTTGCGCATACTATATCCTCCCGGTGTAAAAGCAATTTTATTTTGGTATGCTTATCCATATGAAGTATGTAAATAAAACAGTACAGGAGGAGTCTATATGAATAAATTTTCAGAGAAAACAATAAAGCGGGAAACGATCTTTGAAGGGAAAATAATTGATTTGTCCGTTCATGACGTGGAGCTTCCGAATGGTGAAATGAGCAAAAGGGAAATTGTAAACCACCCTGGTGCTGTAGCTGTGATTGCCGTTACAGATAAAGATGAAGTAATACTTGTTGAGCAATTTAGAAAGCCATTAGAAAAAACTATTGCTGAGATTCCTGCTGGGAAACTAGAAAAGGGTGAAAATCCATTGCAATGTGCTAAGCGAGAACTCGAGGAAGAAACTGGTTTAGTTGCTGGGAAATGGACTAAACTCACATCTTTTTATACGAGTCCAGGTTTTGCGAATGAAATCATTTACATTTACTTAGCAGAGCAATTAAGTGACGGCCAATTAAACTTAGATGAAGACGAATTTGTAGAATGCTTTAAGGCTACACTAGAAGAAGCAGAAAAGCTGATAGAAAAAGAAATTATTCATGATGCAAAGACTATTTATGCGATTCAATATTTAAATCTCTTAAAGTATCGTTGTAAAAAGTAAGGAGAGTTCTCATTTTGCCCGCAAAAAAAAGCGTTAAAAATTATTATATGGATTTGCACATACATATTGGTCGAACAAATACTGGTAGATCTGTAAAAATAACAGCTTCAAGAAATTTAACACTCATGAGTGTATTAAATGAAGCTTTATACAGAAAAGGACTTGATATCGTTGGGATTATAGATACCCATTCTCCAGATGTACTAAAAGAAATATTAGATTTAGTCACTACCGGAAGAGCAATAGAAGTCGAGGGTGGTGGTGTGTTGTACGACAAGAGCCTTCTTTTGCTTTTAGGTACTGAATTAGAGATTTATGATGAACAATGCAAAGGGCCCATACATGTCCTTTGTTTTTTGCCTACCATCGAAGCGATGTCCAAATTTTCTAGCTGGTGTGAAAAAAGGCTTAAAAATATTCATTTAAGTTCACAACGAATTTATACTTCTGGGAAAGAGTTGCAAAGAAAAGTAAAGGAACTAGAAGGTATTTTTATCCCTGCACATATTTTTACCCCTTTTAAAAGCCTTTATGGTAAAGGGGTTGATTATTCATTAGTAGAAGTTTTTGAACCAACGCTCATTGACGCGGTCGAATTAGGATTAAGTGCAGATACGTCGATGGCTGTACAAATAAAAGAACTTGATCGCTATTCGTTTGTTACGAACTCTGATGCCCACTCTAGCGTAAAAATAGCTAGGGAGCATCAAGTCGTACAATTGGATCACGTTAATTTTACAGAAGTCAAAAAAACGATACTTGGTGAGCAAGGGAAAATTGTAAAGAATGTTGGATTGCATCCACGTTTAGGGAAATACTTTCAAACAGTGTGTGGGAAATGCTTATCAAAAATGGAGAAAGATAATGTTTGTCGATGTGGTTCAACCTCCTACATAAAGGGAGTGAGTGAACGGGTAAAGGAAATAGCAACACTTCAAGCATTAAAATATCGACACGAACATACACATAAAAGCTCGCGTCCACCTTATGTCCATCAAGTGCCTCTGCAGTTTATCAGAGGTTGTGGTCCAAAAACATTAGATAAGCTTTTGTCTCACTTCGGGAATGAAATGGTTGTACTCCACGAGGCACCTGTAGAAGACTTAAAAAAAGTAGTGCCTAGTAACATTGCAAATAATATAATAAAAGCAAGATTAGGGAAGCTTGAATTTGAAGAAGGGGGCGGTGGCGTATACGGAAAAGTAAAATAAAAGCTTTCTCGTTTCTATTAAATTTGTCATAGATTAACTCATAGATTCATAGGCTTTGGTAGAAGGAATTTTTATTTAGGCAATACTATCAAAGAAATGAGGAGAGAAATGATGAAGCGTATAGGTGGATTAAAAATAGCGATTATCAATTTTATAGAAGAAAATAAATCTATATATATGTTTACAGTCGTTTTACTATTTATGGGGGTAGTATTTGGGGCAATTATCGTAAATAGCTTAAGCTTTAATCAAAAAAATGATCTGTATGCTTATTTAACCTTATTTTTTGGACAAGTCGATCAGGGTGAGTTTGCGAGTTCAACAGAGATGTTTGCTCAAACATTCTCGCACTACATAAAGTATTTAGGATTAATGTGGTTATTAGGGCTTACTGTTATCGGCTTACCAATAAATTATATACTTCTATTCATAAAAGGGATCGTCGTTGGCTTTACTGTAGGTTTTTTAGTCAACCAAATGGGGTTTGATGGATTTTTATTAGCTTTCGTCTCTGTATTGCCGCAAAATATATTGTTGATTCCGATATACGTTACAGTTGCAACAGTAGCTACAGTATTTTCAATAAGAATTTGGCGTCAAATTTCAAGACGGGGCTATGAACCGATTTTTCAATACTTTGTTCAGTACGCTATATTTTTTGTGTTTATTTGTATTTTAATAGCGATTGTCTCGTTCTATGAAGCGTATGCATCCCCTCCGATAATCCGTACAGTTTTATCATGGATAAGTTGAATTTTATAATTATTATTAAATAATATTAATTATATTCATCATTTTATAACGATTCTTATTTGACACCTTTTTTTCTCAAGGAGTATAATTGAGAAAAGCAGTTTGATAAAGTTACTTTTCTTAATAGAGAATAGTTAACTTTTGGGGGGATAAGATGGAACAGAGAATCGAAAGAATCAAAAAACAACTTCATTCGCAAAGTTACAAGCTTACTCCGCAACGTGAGGCGACGGTACGAGTGTTATTAGAGCACGAGGAAGACCATTTGAGTGCGGAAGATGTTTATATGCTAGTGAAGGAGAAATCACCCGAAATAGGACTAGCAACAGTATATCGAACATTAGAGTTATTAAGCGAATTAAAGGTTGTAGATAAAATTAATTTTGGTGATGGTGTTTCTCGATATGATCTTCGCAAAGAAGGTGCGGCACATTTTCATCATCACTTAGTATGTATGGAGTGTGGCTCTGTTGACGAGATTCAAGAAGATTTGCTAGGTGATGTAGAAAAAATAGTGGAAAAAGAATGGAACTTTTATATTAAAGACCATCGTTTAACTTTTCATGGCGTTTGCTATCGGTGCCGTGATGACAATACGGAGTAGATTTTTAAGATAACCTTACTTGTTACATAGTGAGGTTTTTTTGTTGTGAAAGTGGTATAGAACTTGTCACACTTGTCATATTCTTTAGTAGTAAATAATTATGATGAAAGGATGATATTGTGAGAGGTTTACGTGTTATTTTTGATGCTGTATGGGTGTTTTTCGTTTTTATGGGGTGCACCCTTGTTTTTTATTATGGTATTCTATGGGTGAGTGAGGAATATAACGATTATCACCGCTATGATGAGCCAGAGGGCAGAGCAGTGAAAGTAGTTCATCAACCGAATATAGAAGATTCAACTCAATTGCCGTTATCGCGACTAAGTTATTTCCTTATTAATGGTGAGTGAGCATGAGAGGGTGAACAAGTGTGCAACAGGAATTAAGAGAGTTTTTACATTATTTAATAGTAGAGAGGGGACTTTCTAAAAATACAACAGAAGCATATAATCGTGACTTAACAGCTTATATTCAATACATAGAGAGCCATGAGAATAAAAAAGATGTGAACGAAATTAATCGTCCGGCTATCATGCAATACTTATATTTTCTGAAGGATAATGGGAGGGCACCAACGACAATAACGAGAAATATTTCTTCAATTCGGGCATTTCATCAATTTCTTTTAAGGGAAAGATTATCAAGTTCAGATCCAACGATACATATATCAAGACCTAAACAAGAAAAAAAACTGCCTAAAATTCTATCAACGACAGAAGTGGAAGCACTCATTTCAGCTTCAGTAAAGAACCCAGCCTTAAACATACGAAATAAAGCGATGTTGGAAGTGCTTTATGCAACAGGTATTCGGGTAAGTGAACTTTGTCAGTTATCTTTGTCAGACCTTCACCTAGACATGGGCTTTATTCGTTGCATAGGGAAAGGGAATAAAGAGAGGATAATACCGATCGGTAACGTTGCTACAAAAGCATTAGAAACATACTTACAAAAAAGTAGGCCAACTTTATTGAAAAAACAAGCCCATTCAATTTTGTTTGTTAATCACCATGGAAACAAAATGTCTAGGCAGGGATTCTGGAAGATAATAAAACTTCTTGCTAAGGAAGCTAATATTAAAAAGGAATTAACTCCCCATACTTTAAGACACTCATTTGCAACCCACTTGCTTGAAAATGGGGCTGATTTACGAGCTGTTCAAGAGATGCTAGGTCACGTCGATATATCTACAACGCAAATATATACACATATTACGAAAACACGTATGAAAGATGTATATTCTCGCTATCATCCTAGAGCATGAGATGAAGGCGAATTTTTTTTGACATATAAAATTGTATTAAATCTTTCGAATTCGGAAGCTTTTTATTAAACTACCGGCGTTTCAGTTTTTTTGCCGATAAACGTGTATAAATGATTGTTTTTTGGATGTTTACTATCTTTTTAGAACACCCTTTAAATAGTGAGAATTTTACATAACGAATTTTAATAAGGAGGTATTGCTTTGTCACAATATCAGTATAAACGTATTTTTCTAATAGTCATGGATTCGGTCGGGATTGGAGAAGCACCTGATGCAAAGGAATTCAATGATGTTGGTGCAGATACATTAGGGAATATTGCAAAAGAAATGAATGGTTTAAAACTACCACATTTAAATAGTTTAGGATTGCCTTTCATTAAGGATTACATTGGTGCCGAACCCCCGACATCACCTCTTGCACATTATGGGAAAATGGTAGAGAAATCTGTTGGAAAAGATACAATGACTGGACATTGGGAACTCATGGGGTTGTATATTGATAAACCATTTCAAACATTTCCAGAAGGTTTTCCGCCTGAATTAATAAACGAGATTGAAAAAAGAACGGGACGTAAAGTGATTGGTAATAAGCCAGCATCTGGAACTGAAATTCTTGAGGATCTTGGTGAAGAGCATGTGAATACAGGGAGTCTTATCATATATACTTCTGCAGATTCCGTATTACAAATAGCCGCTCATGAAGATATAGTCCCGATTGATGAACTATATGACATTTGTAAAATAGCGAGAGAATTAACATTAGATGAAAAATATATGGTCGGTAGAGTCATTGCAAGACCGTTTATTGGAAAAGTTGGAGGATGGCAAAGAACGGCGAATAGACATGATTACGCCTTGAAGCCCTTTGGAAGAACCGTGATGAATGAGTTAACGGATGCCGGGTTTGATTCGTTAGCCATTGGGAAAATATCTGATATATACGATGGAGAAGGTATCACAGAGTCTCTTCGTACTGTTTCGAATATGGATGGGATGGATAAACTTCTTCAAACAGTGAGAATGGATTTTACGGGCTTAAGTTTTCTTAATCTTGTTGATTTTGATGCACTATTTGGCCATCGGAGAGATGCAATCGGTTATGGAAAAGCATTAGAAGAATTTGACGTGAGGCTCTTAGAAGTACTTAAAGAGTTAAAAGACGACGATCTACTCATCATTACTGCTGACCATGGAAATGATCCTACTCATCATGGTACCGATCACACTCGAGAATATGTGCCATTACTCGTTTATAGTAAAGGAATAATTGAGGGAAAATCTCTAGGAATAAGAAAAACTTTCGCTGATGTTGGCGCTACCGTAGCTGATAATTTTAAAGTTCCTTTACCTCATCATGGTGAAAGTTTTTTGAAACATATTAAGTAAAGTGAGGAAAAAATAGATGGATACAAAAAAGATACAAGCAGCAAAGCAGTATATACATTCTAAAATAATGGAGGCTCCTGATCTCGGTTTAATACTAGGCTCCGGTTTAGGAGTCTTAGCTGACGAAATTAACAACGCTATTACGATACCTTATAGTGATATTCCAGGATTCCCTAAATCAACAGTCGCAGGACATAAAGGTCAACTCGTCTTTGGTGATATAGAAGGAGTACAAGTTGTTGCCATGCAAGGCCGCTTTCATTATTATGAAGGATATTCAATGGAGCTTGTCACATTACCAGTTCGGGTGATGAAAGAACTCGGCGTACAGACAATAATTGTTACGAATGCGGCTGGTGGGGTAAATACCTCCTATCAACCCGGAGACTTAATGTTAATAAAAGATCACATTAACTTCTTTGGTACAAACCCATTAATTGGACCAAATGAAGAAAGGTACGGTCCGCGTTTCCCAGATATGTCATCTGCTTATAGTAAAAAGTTATTACAATTAGCATTACAAGTTGCCGACGAGGAAAACATACGAGTACGTAAAGGTGTATATGTTGGTATGACAGGACCTACATATGAAACGCCAGCGGAAATAAAAATGGTACGCTCCTTTGGAGGGGATGCTGTCGGCATGTCAACTGTACCCGAAGTAATTGTAGCTAAACATAGTAATATCGAAGTATTAGGTATTACTTGTATATCCAATATGGCAGCTGGAATTTTAGATCAACCTTTAACACACGACGAAGTGATAGAAACAACAGAAATGGTAAAGTTAAAGTTTTTGTCTTTTGTTAAGGCAATCGTGCGTAAAATGAATGGGGGAGAGTGAAATGAAGATGGAACAAATAAAGGAAGCTGCGTCATTTATAGAAGAGAAGCTAACGATGAAGCCGCAAATCGGACTTATACTAGGCTCAGGTTTAGGCGATTTAGCTGATGAAATAGAAAAGGCAGTTATTATCCCATATGATGATATTCCCCATTTTCCAGTTTCAACAGTTGAAGGACATAAAGGTCAGCTTGTTATTGGTGAACTAGAGGGGAAAAATGTTATTGCCATGCAAGGTAGGTTCCATTATTACGAAGGCTATCCTTTAACTGAAGTGACTTTCCCCGTTCGAGTGATGAAAGTTCTAGGTTGTGAAAGTATGATCGTAACGAATGCTTGTGGTGGAATGAATGCTGATTTTAAGCCAGGAGACTTAATGATTATTGATGACCATATTAATTTTATTGGTGACAATCCATTAATCGGTCCAAATTTAGAAGAATTAGGACCTCGCTTCCCTGATATGAGCCATGCATACACACCAATTCTGAGAGAGCATGCAATGACAGTTGTTCTTGAATTAGATTTTGAAGTAAAACGAGGTGTTTATGCGGCAGTTAGTGGACCTACTTATATGTCTGCAGCTGAATTGATTATGCTTAGAAACTTCGGTGCTGATGTCGTTGGTATGTCCACAGTCCCAGAAGTGATTGTTGCGCGTCATATGGGAATGAGTGTACTAGGTATTTCATGTATAACAGATATGGCTATCGGTGAAACCATTGAGGGGATTACCCATGAAGAAGTGATGGAAGTTGCTGCAAGAACGAAGCCAAAATTCAAAGCACTCGTTCGAGAGATACTGAAAAAAAGTGATGACTCTACTTGGGCAGCGAAAGGTGGACAATAATAGATGCGAATGGTAGATCTCATTGAGAAAAAAAGAGACGGTAAGGCCCTTTTAAAAGATGAAATTGATTTTATGATAGAAGGATACACAACGGGGACAGTACCAGATTACCAAATAAGTGCATTAGCTATGGCAATATATTTCCAAGGCATGAATGAAGAAGAAACAGCGCTATTGACTGACGCTATCGTTCGATCTGGAGAGACTATTGATCTTTCTGCTATTAAAGGCATTAAAGTGGATAAACATAGTACGGGTGGTGTCGGTGATACGACAACCCTTGTATTAGCACCGCTCGTAGCAAGCGTGGGTGTCCCAGTTGCAAAAATGAGTGGAAGAGGATTAGGGCATACTGGAGGGACAATCGACAAACTAGAAGCGATAAAAGGCTTTAGTGTGGAAATTACTAATGATACATTTATCGACCTCGTTAATAAAAATCGCGTAGCAGTTATCGGACAAACGGATAATTTAACCCCAGCAGACAAAAAGTTATATAGTTTAAGGGATGTAACGGCTACAGTTAACTCGATACCGTTAATAGCAAGTTCTATTATGAGTAAAAAAATTGCTTCAGGAGCGGATGCGATTGTACTTGATGTAAAAACTGGTGCAGGTGCGTTTATGAAAGAGTTTGATGAGACGAAAAAACTTGCAAAAGCAATGGTGAAAATTGGTAACGACTTAGGGAAGAAAACTTCTGCGATCATTTCTGATATGGGACAACCGTTAGGCTATGCTATTGGGAATGCACTTGAGGTAAAAGAAGCAATTGACACGCTACAAGGGAAAGGTCCAGACGATTTATCTGAGCTTTGCTTAACACTAGGTAGTCACATGGTAGTTTTTGCGGAAAAGGCAAAATCCTTAGAGGAAGCGAGAGGTTTGCTAAAACAATCATTACAATCTGGAAAAGCGCTCTCTCATTTTAAACTTTTCATTGAAAGTCAAGGAGGAGATAGCTCGGTAATCGATGATGTATCGAAACTTCCCAAAGCTAAATATGAAATGGAAGTTAAAAGCCAAAAAGAAGGATATGTATCCAACATTATTGCCGACAAGCTTGGAACTGCAGCAATGATGTTAGGCGCAGGAAGAGCAACCAAAACATCGACGATTGATTTATCTGTGGGATTAGAACTTAGAAAAAAAGTAGGCGACTATGTGAAAGAAGGAGAAACGATAGTAGTTGTACACTCAAACAATCAGCAAATAGAGGATATACTATTAAGAATAATAGATTCTTATACGATAAAAAAAGAGAAGACATCTACTCCTCATTTGATATATGATGTGATCACAAAGTAGATTAGAAGCATGACGAAACCGGGCGAAAAGGCTCGGTTTTTTTATTTTGTTTAGCTGTATATCTTAGTATATTCCCGTTGCAAACGGGCAAAATGGTAAAAGAAAAAGTGATTGGAGGGTTTACATTGAAAAAATCATTCATTGTTTTATTACTAGGTTTATACATGTTTTCAAGTGCGGGTTCTGCTTTAGCTGAAGAATCGACAGTTGATTTAGCAGATGATGCCACTTCAGCTATCTTAATTGAAAGAGATACTGGTCAAGTTTTATATGAAAAAAATAGTGGGGAGAAATTACCTCCAGCAAGTATGACAAAAGTCATGACAATGCTATTAATTATGGAAGCAATTGATTCGGGAAAAATAACGTGGGATGAAAAAGTTCGTACGAGTGAAAGAGCTGCATCTATGGGTGGATCACAAATCTTTCTAGAACCAGGGGAAGAAATGACCGTTGAAGAAATGATGAAGGGGATTGCGATTGCATCTGGTAATGATGCATCAGTTGCCATGGCGGAACACTTGGCTGGTTCTGAAGAACAATTTGTTCAAATGATGAACGATAAAGCCAAAAAATTAGGATTAAAGAATACACATTTTGTGAATTCAAATGGGCTGCCAGCAGAAAATCATTATTCCTCAGCAGAGGACCTAGCTCTGATGGCTAAAGCATTATTAAAATATGAAGAGATCACAAAGTACACCAGTTTATATGAAGATTATTTAAGGCAAGACACAGATGATGAGTTTTGGTTAGTAAATACGAATAAACTAGTGAAATTTTACCCAGGTGTTGATGGGTTAAAAACTGGTTTTACAAATGAAGCAAAATACTGTTTAACAGCGAGTGCGAATAAAAATGGCATGAGAATTATCGCTGTTGTGATGGGTGCACCTACACCAAAGGATAGAAATCGCCAAGTGACGGAAATGCTTGATTACGCTTATAGTCAATATGAACTTCAAAGAAGGTATGACCGTGGTCAAGTTTTAGGGGAAGCAGAAGTGAGTAAAGGCTCTACGAAGACTGTTCCTGCATTAGCAAAAGAAAATGTGTCGCTACTAATGAAAAAAGGGGAAAATGTCGAAGGGATTACTGAACGTTTAGAAATAAATGAAATTCCCGCACCAGTAAAAAAAGGTGACACTATTGGTACGCTTTATGTTGAGAAAGACGGGAAAATTTTATCAGAAACTACTGTAGTTGCAGAGGAGGACGTATCAGAAGCTTCCTTATGGACATTGATGAAAAGAACAACCTCAGCACTAGTAGGTAATGAAATTAATTAAGGAATGTATTAAAAATATCATTTTTTTTCTTCTTTTGACGAATAGCCACTAGTTTTGTTTCAGAGAAGGAAACGAGCAGTAGTATAAAGAAAGATACTAAGCGTAAGACCAATTTTCCTCAGGGAGAGGGGAACTGGTGAGTTTAGAACTATAATTTAAGGGGTGAATCGAATGAGTTTACTCATTGATTTGGAAAAAAGAGACAAAGTTCTCTGTGTTAGACTTGAAGGTGAATTAGACCATCATACAGCGATGGAATTACGAGAGCGTGTTGATGAAGCACTAAAGGAACAAAATTTAACTCATATTCTATTAAATTTAGAGCATTTATCATTTATGGATAGTTCTGGGTTAGGAGTAGTTTTAGGGCGTTACAAATATGTACAAACATTAGGGGGAGAGATGGTCGTTTGTTCGATTTCCCCACAAATAAAACGGTTGTTTGAAATGTCTGGGCTATTCAAAATTGTAAGACTTGCTTCAAATGAAATGGATGCCCTTCTTGAGTTGGGGGTGGCATCATGAAAAATAAAATGGAATTGGCTTTTACGGCAGTGAGTCAAAATGAATCATTTGCAAGAGTAACTGTTGGAGCATTCGTTGCACAACTAGACCCAACGATGGATGAGTTAACTGAAATAAAAACGGTTGTGAGTGAAGCAGTGACTAACGCAATTATTCATGGCTATAACGAAGATGCAAATGGAAAAGTATATTTAGAAGTGGAATTAGAAGAGGATACAGTACGACTAATGATCCGCGATAAAGGTGTAGGCATTCATAACTTGGATGAAGCGAGACAACCGTTGTATACATCAAAACCTGAGCTAGAACGAAGTGGTATGGGGTTTACAATCATGGAAAACTTTATGGATGAAGTTGCCATTCATTCAGAACCCATGGTTGGAACAACCGTTACATTAGTAAAAACACTCTCAAAGCAACGCGCACTTGCCAATTGAGAGGACGGAAGCTAATGGATGTAGAAGTTAAGCAAACTAAAAAATCACAAACATATTTAGATGATAAAGAGGTAAAGAGGTTAATAAAAGAAGCTCAAGATGGTGCGCAAGAAGCGAGAGATCAAATAGTCAACGCTAATACACGTTTAGTTTGGTCTGTTGTACAACGGTTTTTAAATCGCGGTTATGAAGCAGATGACCTTTTTCAAATTGGCTGTATAGGTCTTATTAAATCGGTAGATAAATTTGACCTGAGTTATGACGTGAAATTTTCCACATATGCAGTTCCAATGATTATTGGTGAAATCCAACGTTTTCTACGTGATGATGGAACTGTAAAAGTTAGTCGGTCTATTAAAGAGAGTGCTAATAAAATAAGGAAAATGAAAGAAGAGCTTTCCAAAACATTAGGGAGAACACCAACGGTTAATGAAATTGCTGAAAAGCTTGATCTTACTCCTGAAGAAGTGGTGTTCGCCCAAGAAGCTAGTAGACAACTTACTTCTATACATGAAACAGTATATGAAAATGATGGAGATCCTATTACATTATTAGATCAAATTTCTGATGATGGTGATATGAAGTGGTTTGACAAAATAGCACTACGCGACGAAATTGATAAATTAGATGAGAGAGAAAAACTAATCGTTTATTTGAGATACTATAAAGATCAGACACAGTCTCAAGTTGCTGAAAGACTAGGTATTTCACAAGTACAAGTGTCGCGACTAGAGAAGAAAATCTTAAAGGTATTAAAAGAACAACTCGGCTAATTGCTGAGTTGTTTTTTTTAGGTTCTGTTAAATCCTAGCATTGATTTTCACGAAAGCTGCAAAACGCCTGTGGGAATTAGAAAAGTACACATCAACTTTATTATTAAATGGCAATGGAGTTACTCGCTGCGCGCGCACTATAAAAATTTCAATGAGTGGACTAACTTTTTTGGAGGCAACGCACATTGCTTAGAGATTGACTCTAAAGGTCGTATTTACCTTTTAAGTCAATCTCTTAATATTAGATATGCATGGAAATGGCTTTATCTTTACATACTATTCGAGAGAATATCGTGAAAAGAGGTTTTTCGATGAGTAAAAAAGTATACATTCGTTTGAAAAGCCGTTATTGGGGGGAGAAAGATCAATCTGTTGTAATTGGTGATATAGCACAAGTCATCGTTGATGGCGCGGGTGAACAAGAAATTAAGAACATTCTGGTGTATAAAGTCGACATGAGTAAGAAGTTATATGTGATTGATTCCATGTTTATTGTAAACAAGATACAGCAATTGATAAAAAATGTAGATGTTCAAGTAATAGGTCCAACCCAAACAATCGTGTATAGCAAACAGAAGAATAACTTTAAGCAACCCGTGTTGTTGCTATTTGTTTGGTGTTTACTTTTCATCGGTGCTGGATTAGCGATTATGAATTTTCACGAAGATGTGAGTATGCAGGAAGTGCATTTGAAATTATATGAGTCCATTACAGGAGAAACTGTAGAACATCCTATTTTATTACAAATACCATACTCAATTGGTCTTGGATTAGGTATGATTTTATTTTTTAATCATGTATTTAGGAAACGAATTAACGAAGAACCAAGTCCTATGGAAATAGAAATGTTTAATTATCAGGAAAATATGGATAGGTACGTATCCGTCTATGAGAATGAGGCCTGGAAGGAAAGAGATGGTTAGTTTCATACTTTTGATGTTCATAGGACTAGCAGGTGGGTTAGCTGTAGGGAGTGGTTTCGTCGCTTTTTTAACAGTGTTAGGAGTAATTCCAAGGTTAGCTGACTTGACTCGATCTGAAAAAAGTCTTCGTTATTATGAAGTGGCCATTGTACTAGGAGCTCTAGCAGGTGTGTGGTTCAGTTTAGGTGAACCTCATCTTTCGTTTCCAACGCCTATTGTAATAGCAATTGGTTTATTGTGTGGAATGTTTATTGGTTTATTAGCAGCTGCATTAACGGAAGTACTTAATGTGTTCCCGATTCTTGCAAAGCGTATTGGGATGAAAAACAAAGTGAATTTGCTACTATGGGCAATTGTGCTTGGAAAAATACTCGGTTCCTTATATCACTGGTTATTTTTCGTTCGCTAAGTAAGTAAAGTAGTGAGCTTACTAGAACAAAGGAGCGATTACATGAAATTGATGAAGCAGGTTATATTAGTCACTGATGGAGATGCATCAGCAAGGGAGGCTGTTGATTATGTCTCCAAAGAGCTTCAATGTGAATTAATATCAGAATCAAGTGGCAATCCTACAAGAATTAATAGTGATACATTAATACAATTAATTTTAAATGCAAAGAAAGATTTAGTGCTCGTTTTATTTGATGATTGCGGTTTCCCCGATGAAGGTCCTGGCGAATCCGTTTTAATTGATGTCGTTCAATGCCCCAATATAAAAATATTAGGTGCCATTGCTGTAGCATCACAATCTTATTCACACGAATGGACGAGGATTGATGTCAGTATTGACAGAAACGGTACATTAACAGAGTTCGGTGTAGATAAGGATGGAATTAGAGATACGGAAGTCGGTAGACTGCGAGGGGATACGGTGTCAGTACTAGATCAATTATCAATTCCGATGATTGTTGGGATTGGTGACATTGGTAAAATGGGAGGTAAAGATGCTATAAAAATGGGGGCTCCTATTACAAAACAAGCGATCGAATTAATTATAGAAAGGAGTGGTTACAATGGATCCAGTACACGATAAAGTCAATCAGCCAATCTCTAGAAATAGTAGAGAAAATGAAAAAAACTTTACTGAAAGAGTCGGAATCGGCACAAGCTTTGATGTTGGTATTCGCAAGCTTTACATATTGGATAAAGAAATCCAATTTTATTTTGTAAACGGACTTTGTGATATCCAGTATACAATTGAACTGTTAAAAGAATTGATGTACTTGGACGCCAATGAAGTAAAAGAAAATAATGTTAGAGAACAGATAGAAAATCGATTAACCCATGTTCAAGTAGAGCATGTAAAAACGGTAGATGATGCAATTGGCCAATTGTTAGCTGGTTTAATCGTCATCATCGTTGAAGGTGAACCGGATGCCATTATTATCGATGTTCGAAGTTATCCTGGTAGAGGTCCAGAAGAGCCGGATACGGAACGAGTTGTTCGTGGAAGTCGTGATGGATACACTGAAAATATTATAGAAAATACGGCTCTGACTAGAAGAAGGATCCGTGATGAAAACTTAAGAAACGAAATAATGAGAATTGGTCGTAGGTCAAAAACAGATGTATGTATTAGTTATATTGATGGAGTTGCAGATCCAAATCTAGTCGAGGTAATCCGGAAAGAATTAGAGAATATTGACATTGACGGATTAACGATGGCGGATAAAGTTGTAGAGGAGTTTGTAGTTAAGCAAGGAGCAAATCCGTTCCCTATCGTAAGATATACTGAAAGGCCTGATGTAGCAGCAACTCACATATTAGAAGGACATGTTATTGTCATTGTTGATGCATCACCAAGTGTGATTATTTTTCCAACTACTTTCTTTCACCATGTACAACATGCAGAAGAGTATCGGCAAGCCCCTCTCGTTGGAACTTTCTTACGTTGGGTGAGGTTTTCGGGTATGCTCTTTTCATTATTTATACTACCATTATGGTTATTAATGGTGTTAGAACCAGGGTTATTACCTGATAATCTTGATTATATTGGGCCAGATGAAACAACAAACGTACCGGTTTTTGCGCAAATATTTGTTGCAGAATTAGGAATAGAATTGTTGAGGATGGCTGCTATTCATACCCCTTCCCCGCTAGCGACAGCATTAGGTTTAGTTGCAGCACTTCTAATTGGTGAAATAGCAATAGAGGTCGGGCTATTAATTCCAGAAGTCATACTTTACGTAGCTATAGGAGCGATAGGCATGTTTGCAACGCCTAGTTATGAACTTGCTTTAGCTTTGAAGATGTTACGTCTAGTGCTGCTAGTTTTAGTTGGTCTATTTCATGCACCAGGGTTTGTCATTGGTACGACAATATTCTTTGTTGCACTAGCTTGTATTAGGTCTCTAAATGTACCGTATTTATGGCCATTTCTACCGTTTTATCCAGTTGCAGCCTTAGATGTTTTAATAAGGCAAGCAATGCCGATTAAGCGCCGTAGACCTAGTATTGTAAAGCCACAGGACGCAGTGAAGCAATCTAATAGCAATTAACTTCTTGAAACAATAAGGAAGATATGATATCGTTGAAAACAGCATAAATGATAATAAAATATACCATGCGTTAGGGGCGCAAAACGAATGAGTACATTACTGGAGTTAATGGCGAGCACTGAAAGTAATGGAAAGGTCAATTTGCCGAAGTGTTTTAAGGAGCCAACTTAAAATGCTGGGGTGTTGTTTAATAGGCAACACACTGTCACTGTTTTTAGCAGTGGAGTACTATCCGATGGATTGAATGTTTACGTCAAAGGATAACGGATGGGATTTGCTCCGTTATCCTTTTTACACGTCTATATTATATATTGGCTATATCATTTTTATATGGCCAGTGAGAGGAGTAACAACGATGGATTTACATGGTACGGGGAAAATAAATGAACAAGGGCACTTAGAAATTGGAGGGGTAGATACGACGAAGCTTGTGGAGAAGTATGGCACTCCTTTGTTCGTATACGATGTAAAGGATATTGTAAATAGAGCACAAGCATTTAAAAGTGCTTTTGAAGAGGAAAATATTGAATATCAAGTTGCATATGCCAGTAAAGCGTTTAGTTCCATTGCAATGTTCCAGTTAATAGACGAACTAGGTTTAAGCTTAGATGTTGTATCTGGTGGTGAACTTTACACTGCATTAAAATCTAATTTTCCGGTAGAAAGAATTCATTTTCACGGAAATAACAAAAGTCCTGATGAAATAGAAATGGCGGTAAAAGAAGGAATAGGATGCATTGTTGTTGATAATTTTACGGAATTATCATGGTTGATGGCAATTACGCAATCATTAAAAAAAGAAATGAAAGTTCTTATTCGCATTACTCCAGGTGTGGAAGCACATACGCATGAATATATTTCAACTGGACAAGAGGATTCTAAATTTGGTTTTGATATACAAAGTGGGCAAGCAGAAAAGGCAATCATGATGATTCAAGAACATCAATATGTTCAACTGGAAGGGGTTCACTCTCATATTGGTTCACAAATCTTTGAGACTGATGGATTTACCTCTGCGGTGGAGGCCATTTATAATCACCTTTTAACATGGAAGAACAAGCTTGGTTATGAGCCTAACGTTTTAAATCTTGGCGGTGGTTTCGGTATCAAGTATACTATCGAAGATGAACCACTTCCATTAGAAGAATATGTTCAAGCGATGGTGAAAGCAGTAAAACATTATGCGCAAAAATTTAACATGACACTACCTGAGGTATGGATTGAACCTGGAAGATCTTTAGTAGGAGAAGCAGGTACAACGATTTATTCTATCGGATCAAGAAAAGAAATACCGGGCATTCGGACGTATGTTTCGGTTGATGGTGGGATGACGGATAATATCAGACCGGCATTATATCAAGCGAAATATGCTGCTCAAATAGCTAATAAAATGGACGGGAAAAGCGAAGAGCTTGTATCTATTGCTGGAAAGTGCTGCGAGAGTGGAGATATGTTAATTTGGGATATAGAGTTACCAAAAACAGAGGCTGGTGATTTGCTCGCAGTTTTTTCAACGGGAGCATACGGTTATTCGATGGCCAATAATTACAATAGAATTCTCCGACCAGCAGTTATTTTTGTAGAGGATGGTCAAGAACAATGTGTAATAAAGAGAGAATCTTATGAAGACTTAGTAAAAAATGAAGTGTCATATCGAAGCAATACAAAAAACTTAGCTAACAGTTTATAAAAGGGTACTAATACAGAACTAGGTTGTTTAAAAAGTGTGGACACTTTGGGGCAACCTAGTTTTATTTCTATTATCAAATAGTGTACAATGGGATGGATGTAAAATGAATACATTAATTACATAAACTCAGGAGGATTAACAATATGAAAAAAGGCACAATCACAATGGAGAATGGCGAAAAAATTCAAATCGAATTTTTCCCTAATGAAGCACCAGGGACAGTAGAAAACTTTGAAAAGTTAGCAAACGAAGGCTTTTATAACGGACTTACTTTTCACAGAGTAATCCCTAGTTTCGTGGCACAAGGTGGATGTCCATTAGGAACAGGAACGGGTGGAAGTGGAAAAACAATAAAGTGTGAAACAGAAGGTAATCCACATAAGCACGTACAAGGATCTTTATCAATGGCACATGCTGGAAAGGACACTGGAAGTAGTCAGTTCTTTATCGTACACGAGCCACAGCCACATTTAGACGGCGTTCATACAGTTTTTGGACAAGTTACAGAAGGTATGGATGCTGTATTGAAGATTAAGCAAGGCGATGTAATGGAAGAAGTCAAAGTATTTGAAGAGTAAACATATGGGTACTCGTTCAAGTGATAAAAAGAAATATTTGAACAGTAGTCTGAAAAAGGTTGATTAATAAGGGCACTGAAAAAGTATAAAACAACTTTTTCAGTGCCTTTTAAAGCCTTGCCCCGCAGCACCGAGGATATACTTCTTGAATACAATAAAAGATGTTTCGACGGATACAGCAAAATGAGAAAATATTTTTGAAAGTATGATGCTGGAAAGTGATTGAAATTAATAGTGTATAAAAGGTTTGATACAAACTAATTAACGGTCATATACATATAGTAAAAAAGGAAGGAGGGTATGAGTTATTAACCAATTAAACGTCATTACGTTCTTTCAAACTATCATCATTGTGCTTTTATTCATATTAGTTCCTTTTATTATGGAAGAAGCAAGTAAAGAACAAATACATTCTGCCTCGCTATCGTATTTCCTTGAAGTAATGCCTCATTTCATCGTATTTTGTATCGGGTTTCTTTTATCTCCAAAGAGGACAGAAAAATTATTTATTAAACAATTGAGCATTAATTGGGCTTTGTTATTGTCTAGTATAATTATATTAACTATTGCTTTATTTCCGTCCAACTTTTTAACGGAACAACTTCACTTCATCCTACCTCAAACATTAGAAAACCACTTTTCTGATATTAAATTTGTTATTTTTGTCGTCGGTGGATATTTCATGCTAAAAGGGCTAGTAAATAAAGAAGATCCGGAAACTCATTCATAATTTAAAAGATTGTCATGTAATCGTCACAGGTAAAATTCTTGCTTATATACACACAGAGTGGTAATATCAAGACATCTACAAAACAAAGTAAGTAATAAAGTTTTTTTACACACTAAATTTACTAATAATTTAATAACCGAATCCTTCGGGGTAGGGTGAAATTCCCAACCGGCGGTGATGAAGAATAGAAAACTTCTAAGCCCGTGACCCGGCACTTTTTAGTGACGGTGGATACTGGTGCAAAACCAGAGCCGACAGTATAGTCTGGATGGGAGAAGGAATTATCGGTGGAAAATGATGCTCAACTTTAAAAAAATCGAAAAAGTTGATGCTTAATTTCTGTGCGAAAAAATCTATTTTGTACAGCTTATTTGACGATGCTTTTAAAGATCATTTTCTCTGGTTGTTCACCATCTATCTACCTATACGAGTTTAACCTGAAGGACGCAACGGTTCTTCAGGTTTTTTATTTTGCTAACATAAACCTTTTACATTTATGTCGTTCTAGAAATGAGGATATATATTTATGGACAATAAGTATATGAAGATGGCAATTGAGCTTGCAAAAGTGACAGAAGGGCACACTACCCCTAACCCTGTGGTAGGTGCAGTTATTGTAAATAATAATCAAATTGTTGGCTTTGGAGCACATTTAAAGGCTGGTGAGCATCATGCAGAAAAGCATGCGATTGAAATGGCAAAAGATAAAACAGAGGGGGCAACGATTTATGTAACACTTGAGCCCTGTTCCCACTACGGTCGTACACCGCCATGTGCTGATGCAGTAATTGAGGCCGGAATCAAGAAAGTTATTATTGGCTCTGTTGACCCAAATCCGAAAGTGTCTGGAAGAGGTATAAAGAAGCTTGAGGATGCAGGTATTGAAGTAGAGGTAGGGTGTATGAAGGAGGAAACGGACAAATTAAATGATGTTTTCTTCCATTTTGTTAATACAAAAAAACCTTTTGTTACCTTGAAATCTGCTACTAGTTTAGATGGGAAAATTGCTACTCGTACTGGGGAGAGTCAGTGGATCACGAGTGAAGAGTCTAGAAAAGATGTCCATCAATTACGCCATAAGAACGATGCTATTCTAGTAGGTATTAATACGGTAATTAAAGATGACCCTGCTTTAACAACTAGATTACCAGACGGTGGAAAGAATCCAATTAGAGTCATCTTAGATCGAGAACTTAGGATACCGATGACAGCGAAACTTATTAATGATCATGCGTCTTTGACATGGGTCATAACGACACGGTTAGCTAATAAGGAAAAAATTGATTTGTTGCGAGACAAAGGGACTAAAGTATTGATACTTGATGATGATAAGATTGAAATTTCTTCTTTACTATATTTACTTGGGGAACATAACATTACTTCTCTTTTAGTAGAAGGTGGAGGTACCGTAAACGATTCATTCTTAAAATCGGGGGAATTTCAACAAGTGATTGTGTATATAGCCCCTTTATTAATCGGTGGAGAAGATGCTCTTTCTTCCTTCTCTGGTTCTGGAATAGAAAAATTAGCAGATGCAAAAAAATTAAAAGTCCAATCATTAGAGCAAATTGGTAATGATATAAAGTTAGTTTTGACGAAAGGAGAGGAAGACTAAATGTTCACAGGAATTATTGAAGAGAAAGGACATGTAAAAACGATTTCACAATCTGGCGATTCCATAGTAATGGAAATTAAAGCCAAAAAAATATTACAGGATGTCCATTTAGGAGATAGTATAGCAGTTAATGGCGTATGTCTTACAGTTACAACATTTAATGATCATTACTTTACGGTTGACATGATGCCAGAAACGGTTAGAAATACTAGCTTAAAGAATTTGACAGTTGGTTCGAAAGTGAATCTAGAAAGAGCAATGGCTGCTAATGGTCGATTCGGGGGTCACTTTGTTTCTGGACATGTTGATGGAGTGGGTACCATTCGCAAAAAGCGGCCTGAACATAATGCTGTATACTACGAGATCGAAGTTTCATCAAAATTGCGAAAGTATATGATGATGAAGGGAAGTATCACTGTGGATGGTACTAGCTTAACAATCTTTGGCTTGTCTGACGATACTTTTACAATATCGATCATTCCTCACACGATCCAAGAAACAATTATTGGTGACAAAGGACCCGGAGATATTGTGAATGTAGAATGCGATATGTTAGCAAAATATATAGAGGAACTAATTATACAACGAACTAATTCAAATAAAACTGGAAATATAACAGAAAGCTTTTTGAAAGACAATGGTTTTTAATTGAAAGAGGGGGGATTAAGATGTCTATATTTGATCCAATTGAAGAAGCGATATATGAGCTTATGCAAGGAAAAGTAGTCATTGTGTGCGATGATGAAGATCGTGAAAATGAAGGTGACTTTATAGCATTAGCTGAAAAAGCAACACCAGAGGTCATTAACTTTATGGCTACACATGGTAGGGGTCTCATTTGTGCTCCAATTACGAGAAATCTAGCAGAAAAATTAGAACTAGTCCCAATGGTTGATCATAATACCGATCCTCATGGGACAGCTTTTACGATTAGTATAGACCACAAAAATTCAACTACTGGTATTTCAGCCCATGAGCGATCTGAAACAGTAATGAGCTTGATCGAAGAAAGTACGAAGCCATCTGACTACAAAAAACCAGGTCATATATTCCCTTTAGTTGCTAAAGACGGGGGGGTACTTCGAAGAGCAGGACATACTGAGGCAGCTGTTGACCTTGCACGTATGTGTGGAGCGAAACCAGCAGGTGTTATTTGTGAAATTATGAATGATGATGGTTCAATGGCAAGAGTTCCGAACTTGCGAAAAATTGCTGACGAGCATGAATTGAAAATGATAACGATAAAAGATTTAATACAATATCGTAATAGAAAAGATAAATTAGTTCAACGTGAAATTGAGACATCACTCCCTACTGACTTTGGGGATTTTAAAGCAATAGGTTATAGTAACATTGTAGATGGAAAAGAGCATGTTGCTTTTGTCAAGGGTGAAATTAATGGAGATCAACCGACTCTCGTTCGCGTTCATTCTGAATGTTTAACAGGTGATGTATTTGGTTCGCAACGATGTGATTGTGGACCTCAGCTTCATGCTGCTTTAGCTCAAATTGAGACAGCAGGATCAGGAGTGTTACTATATTTGAGGCAAGAAGGAAGAGGGATTGGGCTATTAAATAAATTAAGGGCTTATAAACTACAAGAAGAAGGCTATGATACAGTAGAGGCAAATGAAAAGCTTGGATTTGCTCCAGATTTACGAGAGTATGGTATTGGCGCACAAATTCTTCGAGATCTTGGTGTTAGAAAGATGAAGCTACTAACAAATAACCCAAGGAAAATTACTGGATTGAAAGGTTATGACCTTGAAGTGGTAGACAGAGTTCCAATTCAGCTACCATCAAAAAAAGATAACGAAAGATATTTAAAAGTAAAAAAAGATAAACTAGGACATTTATTACATTTTTAATAACATTGGAGGAATTTATGATGGGGAAAGTATTTGAAGGAAATTTAGTAGGTACTGGATTAAAAGTAGGTATTGTAACAGCAAGGTTTAATGAATTTATTACGAGCAAACTACTTGGTGGAGCTGAAGATGCATTGAAACGCCACGGTGTAGAAGAAAATGACATTGAAGTAGCGTGGGTTCCTGGTGCGTTTGAGATACCATTAATCGCAAAGAAAATGGCGGAATCAGGTAAATATGACGCAGTTCTTACATTAGGGACGGTTATTCGTGGATCTACACCTCACTTTGATTATGTATGTAATGAAGTAGCAAAAGGAGTAGGATCATTGTCTTTAACAACTGGTATTCCAGTTATTTTCGGTGTACTAACAACAGATACAATTGAACAAGCGATAGAAAGAGCAGGAACAAAAGCAGGCAATAAAGGATATGAAACAGCTGTTGGTGCGATAGAAATGGCAAACCTATGTAAAGGTATTTCATAAGGTAAAAAAAGAAAGGGTGGATTTAATCCATCCTTTCTTTCGTGCGCTTGGCAGCGCATCGAACTAATGGGTGGAAGTCCCTAACACGCCGAAGTGGCGGAAGTGTATAGCTGACAGGTAGTGCATGTCCGCGAGGAAATGTGTGGAGGACCTGAAGGCGAATCTCGGAACAGACGACTAACCACCATGTTGGCTGACAGAATCGGATAACCTTGCGAAAGATGGGGAAGTCCAGTGCCACAAGAGGGTTCTGTAAGTTATGAGGACTGGGTTCGAGGGAAAGTTTGATGACGTGACCCAAGGAGATCTCATCATCTCCGCTATGCAGTGGTAACTCTCAAACAAGTCCGTGAGGGGCGAGTTGGGATTATGGGTGGTGAGAAGTCAGAGCAGGGGATATTAGTGAATAAGCTCGTCGGAAAAGTCGTAATGGCGAGTGACTTAGCATGGCGTTGCTAAGGCGAGCCCTTACCCAAAAGGAAGGGACTTGATGCGAAGCCCGTCTGTCCATGGAAGAAAAGCAATTCAATTTAGAAAGCCGTCATGTGCCAAGCAGAAGCCAGTGAGGTGGAGCCTAAGAACTGGGGTCGAATAGTAAGTAGACCGTTTGGGACGGAGTACTTTAGGTAAAACTCGGAAAATGCCGTGTGCTAGTCATCCGAGAGAGCCAAGGGAAGGATACGAACATGAGCGAGAGATTAAATCAGAAGAGTTTTCGTGATGGAGTAAAGTCTACACAAAAGAGAAAATGGTATAGCTTAATGGATAAGGTATGGGCTATGTCCAACATGGAGGAAGCATTCAAAGAGGTAAAACGAAATCGAGGGTCTGCAGGAGTAGATGGAGTTTCTATCCGTACTTTTGAACACGGGGTGGAGGACAATGTACAAGTTCTTCAACGTGAATTAAAAGAAAAGGCCTATAGACCGAGACCCGTGAAGCGTGTATTTATTCCAAAAACGGATGGGACGAAAAGACCTTTAGGAATTCCTACTGTGAGAGACCGTGTTGTTCAAGCGGCTGTACGTCGCATTATAGAGCCAATTTTCGAAGACAAATTTTTGGATTGTAGTTTCGGATTCAGACCGAATAAAAGTGCACATATGGCATTAGAGAAAATCCGAAAGGATTTAATGGATGGGTATGTGTACGTAATTGACGCTGATCTAAAAGCCTACTTTGATACAATCCCACAGGATAAACTCATTCAAGCTGTAAGGGAAGAAGTAGTAGACGGTAGTGTTATTCGGTTGATTCAGAGTTTTTTACAAGCAGGGGTTATGGATGGAGGAAGCTTCCACCTTACTGAAAAAGGAACACCTCAAGGTGGGGTTATTAGTCCATTACTTGCAAATATCTATTTACACCCACTCGATGAACTGATGACAAAACGGGGGCATCGAATCACAAGGTACGCTGATGACTTTGTTATATGTTGTAAATCACAAAAAGGGGCTGAAAGAGTCCTTAAATCAGTAACTCGCTTCTTAAACGAGGAACTAGGTTTAACGGTTCACCCTGAAAAGACTAAGGTTGTTAATAACCTAGAAGAACCATTTCTATTTTTGGGTCACGAATTCAAGGGTGGTTATTATGTTTCTGCATCTCCTAAAGCTTTAAAGAAATTTAAAGAAAAGGTTAAGGAGATCACTAGGCGAAACCAAACCGTAAACATCGAGACATTGATTAAAGAAAAACTTAATCCATACCTAAGAGGTTGGGGTAACTACTTTGGTCACTTTTATGGGAAGACTATATTCACTATATTTGATGGATGGATACGTAGAAGATTAAGATCAGTTCAATTAAGAAGTTGGAGAAATATTAGGAAATTGCACAGGGAACTGAGGAAAAGAAAATGGAAAGGAGATCTCCCTAGATTGCGTATGAATAGATGGAGAAGCTCTTTGTCTACCCCAGTACATACTGCTTTACCTAAAGAATGGTTCGTAGAAATCGGTCTTGTCTCACTTGTAAAACTTTACAATGATCATCATCCCCAACGGGGATAATCATGGAGGAGCCGTATGCGATGACCCGCACGTACGGATCTGTGAGAGGCGCATGAATAATTTCATGCGCCTACTCTATTTCTTTTTGTCTAGAGATTTTAAACGTTCTTCTATAACGTCAGACCGATCGCGTAGTTTATGACGATAAACTAATGACTCATCAGATTGGTTGTCGTTATCACACCAAGTGAGCTGGATTTGTGCACACTTTTCTTTACATAACGCGACGAGTTGATTGTCGCTAATAGGAAGGTTCATTGTTTTGTAACCTCCACCATTTTTTATGTTAAGTATCCGTTGTCTCGTCATGTCACTAAGCGTTTTTACATCTAGACCTAATTGTCGAAAAGCAGTTTCACTCTCTTTTAAGTGATTAAGGGACTTTTCATATAAACGTAAGCTACCACTATAATTTTTCTGTCGTTCGTGGTATATAGCTACGGCTAATTGGATAAGACCAAGCCAATGATTTTCGTTGTGTTCTTTCCAATATTCCTCCATAATTTCATGACATTCAAAAAAATCTCTAGTGCAATGAAATTCAATTAAAAAGTCAATGTAGGCTTTGGGATAGTTTTTCATTAAAAGCCTCCTCATAAAATGGATAAAATTTTTACTTACTAAAAATAAGCGTATCATATGTTAGGAAAAAATGCTTGTGATAAATTACATAGGAAAGTCCGTTCAAATGCATATGTTTATGATATAATTTTATCAGATAAAGGAAAAATGGTGACGCATATGCAATATAGTGTAAAACTGCAATCTTTCGAAGGGCCGTTAGATTTATTGTTACATCTTATTCAAAAAAATGATCTGGACATCTATGATATACCTGTAAAACAGATAACAGATCAGTATATGACCTATATTCATACGATGCAAGTGCTACAATTAGATGTTGCTAGCGAATATTTAGTCATGGCTTCTACTTTGTTACATATGAAAAGCCAAATGCTTCTCCCAGCAACAGAAGATGAAATTGATGAAGACTTTGAATATGATGAAAATGAAGACCCTAGAGAAGAACTTATGTTTCGATTAATTGAATATAAAAAATATAAAGAGGCAGCAAGTGGCTTAAAGGAGAGAGAACGTGCAAGAAGTGACTTATTTTCAAAGCCTATGACTGATTTAACACCACTTTTGGATGAGGAAGAGCCTTCAAGTATGAATGTATCCATTTATGATATGCTCCAAGCATTTCAAAAGCTGCAAAAAAGAAAGAAGTGGAAGGAACCAGTAACTTCAAGAATTCAACGGGATGAAATCCCAATTGATGAAAAAATGGCCCAGATTATGGAAACATTACAAAGATATCAAGGAAAAAGGTTATTTTCCGAGCTTTTTGCAGAAGAAAAAGAGAAACACCATATTGTTACATCTTTTTTAGCGTTGTTAGAGTTGATGAAAGCGAATGTCATTATATGTACGCAACATAAAAACTTCGAAGACATCTTGATTTCACAGAAGGGGGAGGATAAACTTGAAGAGTTATCAAATTAAAGCAATCATCGAGGGTCTCCTTTTTGTATCCGGTGAGGAAGGGATAGACGAGAAACAACTAATGGATGTTCTTCAAATGGATAGAAAAACAATTAAATTTTATATGAATGAATTAATAGAGGCATACTCATCTGATTCAAGGGGTATACAAATAGTGGAAATAGCTGGAGGGTATCAATTTACAACAAAAGCTGAGCACGCCCCGTATTTTAAAAGACTAGTGCAATCTCCTTCAACGACGACATTATCACAAGCTGCTTTGGAGACACTAGCAATTGTTGCATATAAACAACCGATATCTAGAATTGAAATTGAAGATATACGTGGAGTGAAATCAGAAAGGCCAGTGCGTACTTTAGTAGCAAAGTCCTTAATTAAAGAGGTTGCTCGTTCAGAAAAAACAGGACGCGCTATTTTGTATGGTACAACGAAAGAATTCTTAGAACAATTTGGATTACGATCAACAAAAGAATTACCACCTCTTCCAGAATCAGTACCTGAAGAAGAAGTTGAGGAAGAAGTGGATTTATTCTTAACAAGATTTCAAGACTTTTCCTTGAAAGAGGATCAAGCTAAATAAGAACACTGAATAAAGAAGGGAAGAAATGCTAAATGGGTAATGATTTAGTACAACAACAACTTACATTTACTATGGAAAAATTAGAAAAAACAGCTGAGGAAATTAGAGGGTATTTAAATTCAACGACAATAGATAGTCTCGTTCAAGAAGGAGAAGGGGGCTCTGCGTCTGATTATATTGATATTTTGGATCAAATAAGACGTATTTTAGTTTTTTTTGATGAAGGGCGCGAATCAGGCTATTTGTTATTAAGAAGTGAAAAATTCCGTAAAGGTGCAGCAGAAAAAACGTTGTATTGGATTTTTCATCAATGTATTGAGGAGTTCTTCCAACCTAAACTAGACGTATGGTATGAAGATAGTAGAGCTGCTTATACTGGGAAAAATGCTATTCGTTTTAGAGTGGCTGTTCCACAACAACTAAAGGATTTAGTGCAAAAAATTGAAGGGCCTTTACAAGAGGTAAGGGAAGAATTGGAATATTACGAAACAGACTTTCGAACAAAGATGCGTCAGCGTGAAGGAGAATAATATATTATTTAAGTCTCGTCACTAGCCCACGATAAGAAACGTGGGCTTTTTTTATATTCATGACAGGTGAAGATATTTCCAAAAAAATGTAATTTTACATGAACGAACCTAGCTCATTCATGCATATGATGCTATTGCATGTATTGAGGAGGGTGAATATGTTGGATGTAAATGACTATATTGAAAAGTTAAAGGAATGGCTAAATGACTTTGAAGAGCAATTGCATCAATCAGATGGCTTAAGTGAGAATTTTGTGGATGAGGTGAAAGGTCTCCAAAATAAGTTAAGTCGTGAAGAAGACCATGGAAAGCTTGGTAAAATTCAATATGAAGCAGAACAACTTTATGACAGGTATATTAATAGCAGAGCCGTTGAATCGCGTAATGAAAACGATGGTGAGAGTAAGAGAGTAGCCATTGGAGAACATACTTTGCCAAGATTAAACTATCAATATCATGATTTGGAGCCATACATTGCCAGAAGAATTATGGAGCTACACCATAAAAAACATCACCAATCATATGTAGATGGATTGAATAAGGCAGAAAAAGAGTTGCAAAGGCAAAGGGAAAGGAATCATTTTGAACTCGTAAAACATTGGGAACGCGAACTAGCCTTTCACGGAGCAGGACACTATTTACACACTCTTTTTTGGAAAGTGATGACACCAAAGGGCGGTGGACAACCTAATGGTGCTTTGCTAAAGCAGTTTGTTCTTGATTTTGGTAGCTTTGAAGCATTCAAAGCTCACTTCTCAGAAGCAGCAAAAAATGTTGAAGGAAGTGGATGGGCAATTTTGGTCTGGTCACCACGGCCAGGTCGGCTAGAAGTTTTAACAGCTGAAAAGCATCAAAATTTAACGCAATGGGACGTTATTCCTTTGTTACCTTTAGATGTATGGGAGCACGCATATTATTTACAATATGAAAATAAGAGAGAAGACTATATTAGTAATTGGTGGAAAGTGATAAATTGGCCTTATGTGCAACAAAGGTTTAATGAGGTGAGAAACAACGTATCGATTGTCTAATTCAACATATAGAGCGTTAAAATCTTAAAGTTTAATGGTATGAACTTAGTTTTGATTTAGTGATTGCATAAAATTATGGGCGCTGAAAAAGGTAAATATATCGAGGGCACTGAAAAAGTGCAAAACCACTTTTTCAGTGCCCTTTTTAGAAAGTAGTGAGTTTACCTTTGAGGAATTAACGGCGAGTATAGCACTTCTAGCCTTTAAAACTCTTCTATAAAAACGTTAAAAGTTATTCATTTCAATTTGTTTAATATATGGTGCATGATTCAGCTGTAAATAGAGTGATTCCCCTTCAAGCCATTCCCCATATAACACATGTTTTACTGCGATACCGTGCCTTCTAAACACTTCAACAAATTGATTTTTTGTAAATGTAGTTTCAAAGATATTATCTTCAATCCATTCTCCATCACTAATTACAAACAAAGGTAGGCTTACTTTGTTTGCTTTACCTATGTCTTCTTTTGTAGCTGTATGTAATTGGCCTTTCTTCAATACATTGATGCTTCCATTTGCCTCTAAAATAGCATATTCGATATCTCTTAAGGAGAATACGTTTTTATCTCTTAATAAGTGCTGTAATTGATTTAAATCTAACCTGTTTTTCTTTAGCTGGTCACGGTCAATGACACCGTTACGAATTATTATTGATGGTTTTCCCTCCAGAAAGGATCGAGTTTTTTTCCATTTTTGAGTAGTAAATTCTATAAGTGTAATGAGCGCTCCCCAAATACATACAGCATATAAAACATAATTTATGCCGATGTCCTTATCATATATCGCATTTCCTACTAACTCACTTAAAAATATCGCAGATATAAAGTCGAATGGTGTTAACTGATGCATTTGAGTCTTTCCTAAAAACTTCGTTAAAAATAATAATGCGAAAAATCCTACAACTAATTCAATTGTTAAAAAAGTGAAATTTGTGTTCACGACTTTACCTACCTTATTAAATTGTTACTAATAATTGATTATTTCTTCAAATAATGTTGTAAGTTCTACATGAAGCCTTTGTGAGGCGGAATGTAGCTTAAAAACGTTAGATTCTGTGTCTTCTTTTTTTCCACTAAACACGTTTTTAATGTTCCCATTATTTGTTAACCAATGCGTCTTTAGGTAGGATTCGTAAATTTCCCAAAAAGTATGAATAACCTTTAACTGATCTTCTGAGTAAACGTGTGATAACTTTTCTAAAGGTATCGAAAGTGATTTAGGGGCGAATTCGATTTCCTTCTTATGTATATCATCGATTTGTTTTTGAACTGCACTTCTTACTTGCATACATTGTAGTTGCACAGTTCGTTTTATTTCATCATTCCAATCGTCACTCTCATTATTTTTGTTATGTATCCTATCCGAATGTAATATATTGAGTTTGTTTTCTAGTCGTTTGAACTTCACTAGTGTAAAAACAATAAACCCGATATTGATAAAGGCGAGTAGAATGCTCAATACAATGAGGACTAGTAGCATAGTGTATCATCCTCCTTCCTATGTTATAATTTCCCATTTTTTTGTTGGATATAATTATGGTTGATAAATAAAAATAATACTACTAATAAAAAGGAATTTATCTTTCCGATTCACTAGTACATAATTTCTGTCCGTCTTTTAATACTAACATTTATGAAAGGAGCGAACGATAAAATGTTAAAAGCAAGTAAGTTGTTCCCTATTTTAATTGTGCTCTTGTTTGTAGTTGCTTGTGCTACAAATGATGAGACGCAACATATCCGTTCCTTGGAAGCGAAGCCATCTGTATCTCAAGAAAAAGCAAAACAAACTGAAATGATATTGAAACGAATGAATGAAGTGGAAGAAGTACAAGCAGTTTCCTTAAAAGATGATGTATATGTAGCTGTAAATGTAACGGGATTTGATCGCCTTTTTCTTGAAAAAATTAGAAAAGAAGCATATAAAAGAGCAAATGATTTAAATTCAGATGGAGAGGTTTATGTTTCTACTGATCGTAAAATATTTATGCAATTGACAAACCTATATGAAGAAATATATGACGGGAAAAAGTCAGAGGAGCAATTGAAAAAAGACTTAGCAAAGATAAAAGAGGATATGTAGTGGAGGTGCAAAGCTAAATGATTTTTGTTTATGCATTTATTGTAGGGGGCATAATATGTGTCATTGGACAAGTCTTAATGGATATTTTTAAATTAACACCTGCACACACGATGAGTACACTTGTTGTAGCCGGTGCAATACTAGATGGAGTTGGATTATATGAACCATTAATAAACTTGGCAGGTGCAGGAGCGACTGTCCCTATAACAAGTTTTGGCAATTCATTAGTTCATGGTGCAATGGCAGAAGCTGAACAGCATGGAATAATTGGTATTATAACAGGTATATTTGAAGTGACAAGTGCTGGTATATCAGCTGCGATAATATTTAGTTTCTTAGCAGCGTTAGTTTTCAAACCAAAAGGGTAGGTATCCTATGCTTATTGAAAAAAATAAGAAATATTTTGTATGGGAGCCATCCCTTGGAGGCTCCTTTTGTCATTCGAAATGGATAAAACTGTTTAAGAAATCGGAATTTATTAGTGGAAATCTATGGACATAACTTTTTTTGTTTAGCATAAACTTGTACAAACTGACTTTCGGAGGAGTTTTTATGTTTAAAAAAATAATAGCTTTCATATTAATAAGCACATTGTTTACTGATATAACAGCATCAGCAGCTACATATCCCGGAAATGTTTCCGCAAGGGGAGCAATTTTAATGGAGCAAGAAAGTGGACGAGTGTTATATGAGAAAGAAGCACATACACAGATGAGAATAGCTAGTATTACGAAAATAATGACAGCTATTTTAGCTATAGAATCTGGTGAACTTGATGAGTGGGTAACAGTTTCATCAAATGCTGAAGGAACAGAAGGCTCTTCGATCTATTTAGTTGCTGAAGAGGAAATCCAACTAAGGGATTTAGTATATGGCCTCATGCTGCGTTCAGGTAATGACTCTGCAGTTGCGATAGCGGAACATGTTGGTGGAAGTCTTGAGGGCTTCGTCTATATGATGAATGAAAAAGCACAGGAATTAGGAATGACTAGAACAGTATTTAGTAATCCACATGGTTTAGATGATCATGAAGAGCATTATTCGACAGCGTATGATATGGCTCTGTTAACTAGATACGCTATGGACAATGAAGAATATAAAGAAATTGCAGGTACAAAATCATACAGATCAAAAAATAAAGATGATCATTACAGAGTTTTTAATAATAAGAATAGATTGTTAACACAGTTATACAGAAATTCAACAGGCGGTAAAACTGGTTATACAAAAAGGGCAAAAAGGACGTTAGTGTCTACTGCAGAAAAAGAAGATGTTGAGCTAATAGCAGTAACAATCAACGCCCCAGATGATTGGAATGATCATATAAGTATGTTTGAATGGGCATTCTCAACATTTAACTTAACAACGATTGTTTCAGACGGTCTATTAACAAACATTAATGATGAGTACTACAGAAATAAAGTTAATGCAGAGTATTCATTTGAATATCCTGTTGCAGAAAATGAAGAAATCGAGAAAAAGATTACTCTATTAACTCCTGAAGAAAAATGGGCAGAAAAGGGACATCCATACCCAATAGGAAAGCTTGAAATAATGATGAATAACGATGTTATAGGTGTCGTTCCTTTAAGTTATATTGAGGAGATTGTTAAGGAAGAAAAGTCATTTTTTAAGAAATGGTTTGACCAACTTTTTGCTGCATTAGGAGTGAAGGCGAGTGGTTAATTATATTTGGGTATCCTTATTTATTATCGGCCTCGTTTTCGCAGCGATAAATGGAACGATGGATCAAGTAAATGAAGCGATATTTCAAGGTGCAAAGGAAGCTGTAACGATATGTATTGGGCTAATAAGTGTTTTAACTTTTTGGCTGGGGCTCATGAAAATAGCAGAAAAGTCCGGACTTTTATCCGGACTTAGTAAGCTTATGCGTCCAATTGCTACACGTCTTTTCCCTGATATACCGAAAGATCATCCTGCGATGGGATACATCTTATCAAATATGAGTGCCAATATGTTTGGGTTAGGAAATGCGGCAACACCTATGGGGATAAAAGCGATGGAAGAACTAAAAAGCTTGAATGGTGGCAAAGAAGAAGCTAGTAGGTCAATGATAACACTATTAGCAATTAATACAGCAAGTATTACTCTCATACCAACAACAGTCATTTCAATTCGTATTCAATACGGATCAGTATCTCCTACTGAAATTGTTGGGACAACCATACTTGCAACAGCAATATCAACTATTGGAGCTATACTAGTTGATAGATTTTTCTATTATAGGAGAATGAGAAAAAGGGCGTGATGCAATATGGAATGGATAACAACAATTTCGATGTGGATTATCCCACTAATCATAGCATTAGTATTAATATCTGGAACTGTAAAAAGAGTACCAACCTATGAAACTTTCGTTGAAGGAGCAAAAGAGGGTGTGAAAATGTCCTTTTCAATTATTCCTTATTTAGTAGGAATGCTGGTTGCAATCACAGTATTTAGGGAATCTGGTGCTATGGAGTTCTTCATTGCACAATTTAGGCCACTACTTGAAGCTGTTGGTATACCAGCCGATATCGTTCCATTAGCCATGATAAGGCCGTTATCAGGTACTGGGGCTTTAGGGATGACAAGTGATCTTATTGCAACACACGGACCAGATTCGTTTATTGGTCGGCTAGCTTCAACAATGCAAGGGAGTACTGATACTACATTCTATGTATTGACAGTGTACTTCGGAGCAGTAGGAATAAAAAAAATGGGAGATGCTCTGAAAGTCGGTCTATTTGCTGATGTAATTGGAATTATAGCATCGATCGTCATTGTTTCAATAATATTTCTTTAATAGTTTCACAGATTCAGATTTAAATAATTGTTAAACTTTGTTGATAATTTTCGATTCAGGATAGGACGCCGACTAGTCTCTCTCACCCATATGGAGGAGCTTCAGCTTGCAACTTTAGTAAAAATCACCATTAGTTTTTTTCACTGCATTTCTATGGTTTATAGAGGATGACTCAAAAGGTAATTCGACCTTTTGAGTCATCCTTTCTTTTTTGTTCATTTGTATAAATGCATTATCATTGTATATGGAGACAAAAAAAGATAAAATTAACGTTTGAAAATGAATTAATTTCGTCGAAACTAATATGAGTTTATCTTTAAAAATATACCTCGTGGGGTGAAAGTATTGGAAAGATTACAAAAGGTCATTGCACAAGCTGGAGTTACTTCCAGAAGAAAAGCAGAACAGCTAATTTTAGAAGGCAAAGTGATAGTTAATGGAAATAAAGTGACGGAGTTAGGTACAAAAGTCGATCTTCAGCACGATGAAGTGATTGTAGAAGGCGTACCACTTGAAAAAGAGGAACCTATCTACTTTTTATTATATAAACCGACAGGCGTCATTTCGAGTGTCGATGATGAAAAGGGGAGGAAAGTAGTTACAGACTTTATACCGACAGATAAACGTATATTTCCAATAGGTCGATTAGATTACGACACATCAGGATTAATTCTTTTAACGAATGATGGAGATTTTGCTAATTTGCTAATGCATCCGAAGCATGAAATCTACAAAACATATATTGCAAAGGTAGAAGGTGTCCCTTTAAGGGAAGATATCAAGAAACTAGAAAAAGGTATACATTTAGAAGATGGAAGAACTGCTCCTGCTAAAGTGAAGGTTTCGAGATCTGATAAAAAAAAGGGGACATCTATCATAGAGATTTCTATCCACGAAGGAAGAAACAGGCAAGTAAGGCGTATGTTCGAAGC